>NZ_JAJNNZ010000009.1 GCF_022836845.1 Vibrio gelatinilyticus | reverse complement strand
AAGCCAGTTCAACTCTTTGCCACGTCCTGCAACGGTACTGGTTAAAGACGGCGAAGCTGAGCTAATCAAGCGTGCTGAAACAGTAGAAGATGTATTTGCGACGCAAATCCTTCCTGAGCGTTTTGTGAAAGCAAAAGCTGAGATTGAAAAGAAAATGGCTAAGCCAGCAGCTAAAAAAGCGCCTGCCAAAAAAGCGGCCGCTAAAAAACCAGCAGCAAAAAAACCTGCTGCCAAAAAGCCTGCGGCTAAAAAACCAGCAGCACGACGCACAACTCGTCGCGCAGCAGCTAAAAGCTAAGCCACTATACTAAGCTAAAAAAACCTCTCGCTACGCGGGAGGTTTTTTGTATCCAAACCTGCACAATATTTAAGCACTAGCTTTCATACACGTAGCGAAACGTTAAATTAATACGCTCTTGCTTAACGAGGCGCGTTTTAGGTACGTAATGCTGCCAATATCTCTGTGTATCATCGCTCATGATCAGCAAGCTACCGGGTGTTAATTCAAGCGTAATTTTCTGTTTGGTCTTTTTGTGCTTTAGATGAAAGGTTCGAGCCTCACCCAAACTCAACGAAGCAATGGTTGGCTTTTCCCCGAGTTCCGGTTCATTGTCGCTATGCCAACTATTCGAGTCTTTACCGTCTCTGTATAGGTTAACCAGTACAGAGTTAAACTCACTGTGCGCTACCTGTTCGCAGCGCTGTTTTAAAGTCAGCAGCAACGGCAACCAAGGCTTTGGCGACATCAGTAAGTTTGAATAGCGATAAGGTTTTTCACCATACCACGCCTGCAGTCTGGGAATAGGATGTGACTTTCCAAAGAGCTGAATGTGGTCTTGTCGCCACTCAACATCCTGACGCAGCGCCAAAAATAGCGATTGTGCTTCGTCTGCTGAAATAAAATCCGGCATCCAGAAAAGGCGGCCATTTGGCACTTCGTTCCAGCCTCTTGAGATCATGTCCACGACTCCCTGTTGCTTATATAATACACTGGCTCGTTAGCGCTTATTCTCTACGTGCTGCCTTATTCTTTGCTCAATATTGGTATAGCGTGTTGGCAACTCTCGATGCTGCTTTTTAATAAGGTAGAGTGTTTCGGAAACATTCGCTTTCTGCTGATAGACGTACAGTTTTTTCACCAACGGCGACGCCGCGATCGCACTTTGCGGCAGTACTGTAAATCCGAGACCTTCAGAGATAGGTAACAAAATTTGGTTTAGCTGATTAATGTAGCTGACGATCTTTAAACTCTCTGGGTTAAGATTTGTAAGTGCGTCATCTTGGCAGCGCCCAAGATAAAGACGTAAATAGTGCAGCGCATCGGGATGCGATACCAAACCAATACTGGCTAGGTATTCCGCAGTCAGAGTCTCCTTTTTTGCCGCGCTAGGCAGCACTAAACACAAAGGCTCTTCGCCAATGTGTTCACTAACCACATTGCTTGTCATTGCTTTGTCGGTGACGATTCCGAGATCCGTGTGCCCAGCGGCAACGCTTTCCAGAATCCTCTGATTTGGCGCCACTTCTAGCTGGGTGTGCAGCTCTGGATGCTCAGTTTGAAGCTCAATGAGCATTGGATAGAGCCACAATGCCGTCGTACCCGAGCACGACACTTTACAGGTGCCAGCAAACGGGTTATCAAAGCTCAGGCTTTCAAGCAAATCGGACTGTTGCAATTGGGTTTTCACCGCGTAATCGTAAACTCGCTTACCTTGTTCGGTGACTTCAAAACTCTTGTTAATACGTTTAATAAGCGCATAGCCACAAGCGTTTTCCAACTTTTTGATATGCTGACTCACACCAGGCTGAGTCATAAAAAGTGTTTCAGCGGTTTGTGTAAAATGACCAATTTCCACAAGTGTTTTAAATGTCTTTAACCACGCTGGATTTAACATAGCCTTGCGACCTCTTATCTATATCGATAACAAAATATAATTACTATTGCTAATTATAATAAATATATCATTTCCTAGTCACCTTTTTACACGGCAATTGATCGTTCGCCGGTTACACCGTACCAACAGCGACGAGCAGTTTCAGGCAGGCAACGACGTAACTATTTCTATTGATCCAAAGAAATGCTCTTTGTTTGATACGCAGACCACACAGCGCATCTAACGATGCGTCACCCCCCTTTCACCCAGTTTGTCTTGTCCGGCAGCTGGGTGGTTTTTTCTATCCATTAACAAAACATCTTCCATTTTTCTTACACGCTTTTTCTCCTCAATTTATAAACTTTTTAGTCTCTTGCTTCGTAGAAACTAAAAAACCATACCAAGCTCGCATTTCAATGAACTCAGTTTTATACCGTATGGGATTTTTGAAGTCTCTCAATGTTTTGATTGATGTTTGCGTGTAACTTGATTGTTAAATAAAAACAAGAACATGTTGCAATGTTGAGATTATAAATAACAGGTTATTCAAAGACATTCCTATCGAAGTAGAGAGTGGCTAACCTTGAATAACGAGGTCGGTTAAGAGGAATGTGGTATGCAACAGTGCGAAATTAATATCTATGATATGCGTGATGAAAAAGAAGTCATCATTTTGAATATTGGATTTTCCGATACAACCAAGGCCGACTTTATGTGGAGCAATATGCCCACCACAACGTGCCGAGAATACATTTCACATCTGGTAGTGTCTGGTAATGTTGTCGCTAAGAAATACATCACTGAAGATGAGCTGAGCGAGATGAACCGAGCGACAAGAAACGAGCATACCCTGCTATGTTAGTCGCGCTCAATTTCGAGCACGACTACACTGATTGACGCTAAGTAACCATCTAGCCTTGAAGCTCCACCAATGGTTCACGCAAACCAGACACTGGTGAAGCACTCATCAATACTTGACCTTCGCTTTCACTGCCTGCAGCACTGGTGACGACCATCTGAGTCATATCTTCACCACCAAACCCTACCATGGTTGGGTTTTCTGCGGGTACAGACACCACTTGTAGCACTTCTCCGTTTGGCGAAATCTGTACAACCGAAGCACCTGCGTACATTGCAACCCAGTAGTTACCTTGTGAATCGACACTCGCCCCATCAGGTCGACCATCATAATCACTCAAATCTGCGAACAGTTGATTGTCACCGTAAGCGCCCGTTAACGAGTCGTATGAACAGCGATAAACCTTGCTTTCACCCGTATCCGCCCAGTACAGCCATTGACCATCCGGTGAGAATGCCAAGCCATTGCATGTCCACGCAAACATTGGCATTGCTTCGACTTTGCCATCTAAATGCAGTTGATGAAACTGGCCTTGATCGCCCTGTTTTGCACCGTTGCGAGTACCCGCGATGAAGCGCCCACCCGGTGCTGCTCGACCATCGTTGTAACGCATGCGTGGATATTCTGATACCAGTGGTGCCACAACTTGCTTCTCTGCAGCCCAAGAATCTAACAAATAAAGACCTGATTTTAGCGCGATAACATAACCAGACTCACCCGTCATAGCGAAACAACCAATCGGCTCACCAAATTCTAGTGTGCTGGTTTGTCCGTCTTTTAAACGCCACAGTTGGCCATTGGCAATGTCGACCCATAACCACGCTTCATAACGCCAATCCCATCTTGGGCATTCCGCTAAAGAAAAATCGCGATCAAGCATCGGTGTAAATTGAATTGAGTGTTGCATCTCTCATCCCTTCTCAGAGCTTTGATAGTAATTGGGCGCTACTTTAGCAAACTAAGCCCCCCTCTGGCGAGCGCTTAGCCGTAACAAAAACACCCATCGACTGTGTTACTCTACGACTCTCTGATAAGACAGGCATTTTACTATTATGAGCATTAAAACCCTCGACTCAAAGATCGTATACAAAAACAACTGGATGACCGTCAAAGAAGACATTATTGTACGTCAAAGTGGCCAACAGGGCCTGTACGGTGTGGTCGAAAAGCCCGACTGTGCGGTTATTATCGCCATAGACAATGGGCTTATTCATCTGGTGCAACAGTATCGTTACTCGGTCAAAGCTCGTTACTGGGAATTGCCTCAAGGCGCTTGGGAGTCTAACCCCGATGTCAATCATTTAACGCTAGCAAAAGGCGAGCTTCGAGAAGAAACGGGGTTGGTTGCCCTGTCTATGGAATACGTTGGAAAACAACTCATCGCCTATGGATTTCTTAATCAAACATGTCATATCTATGTGGCCAAACAGTTAACATTGGTTGACCGCGAGCTCGATAATGAAGAAGAAGATCTCATCACTCAAGCGTTTACTATTGAAGAGTTTGAATCCATGCTGGTTAACGGTGAAATCCAAGATATTGTTACCACCGGAGCGTACGGACTTGCCAAACTTAAAGGCTTCGTTTGAGTCAGTGACGAAGTTTTTGCTCTTCCTCACCAGTTAAAAGCATTCGATTGACGAATAATAGAAAGCTCGTCCCCTGCGTAATTCGAATGCAATGACAAGAGAACACCTGTAACTAATTGATTATAATATGTTTTTCATACCATTCACCTATATGCAACATGGTTAGATGTATTGATTCAAATCAGTTTTATTAATAAATCATCATGTTAGCTTCAAGTTGTGGAATTCATCACATTGAATAGCAGGGAGATTTATATATGAGCAGCACAATTATCCTACCATCAACAAACCTCATCGGTAGCGGTTGTTTAGAGCAGGCTTTAGATATAATTCAGGGACAAGGTTTTCAAAAGGCACTGATTGTCAGCGACGCAGTACTGAACCAAATTGGTGTCATATCCACTGTCCAAACTTTACTACAAGAGCGAAATATCGCCAGCGCTATCTACGATGGAACTCAACCCAACCCTACAATAAAGAACGTCGAAGAAGGCTTAGATCTTCTCGTCGATAACGAGTGTGATCTTATTTTATCGATTGGTGGTGGCTCACCTCACGACTGCGCCAAGGGCATAGCTTTATTAGCGACCAATGGTGGGAAAATAAAAGATTACGAAGGCGTCAACATCGCAGATAATGCCGCATTTCCATTGGTATCGATCAACACGACCGCTGGCACAGCATCAGAAATGACCATGTTTAGCGTGATCACTGACGAAGAGCGTGCGATCAAAATGGCGATTATTGATCAAAAAGTCACGCCAATGATTTCAGTCAACGATCCGAAACTGATGCTGGCGATGCCTGAGTCTCTAACGGCGGCAACGGGTATGGATGCGCTTACTCATGCCGTAGAAGCGTACGTCTCGATTGCCGCAAACCCAATCACTGATGCAGTCGCATTAAAAGCGATTGGTATGATCACGAAGTACCTTCCTATTTGCGTACACAGCGGCGATGATCTCCATGCTCGTGAACAAATGGCCTACGCTCAATTTATGGCAGGAATGGCCTTTAACAATGCGTTGCTAGGTTATGTTCACGCTATGGCCCATCAACTGGGTGCAACTTACCATTTGCCTCACGGCGTTTGCAACGCTGTGCTGCTGCCGCACGTCCAGCGCTTCAATGCTAAGGTTTGTCCGGAAAGGCTGTGCGACATCGCCGTAGAAATGGGCATTGACGTAAGCGTTCTTAGCCTACAAGAAGGTGCGGAGGCCGCAATTAGTGCGATTGAGAAGTTGTCACGATCTATTAATATTCCCGCCAACTTAACCGAGCTTAATGTACCAAAAGCAGATTTGTCCAAATTGGCAGAAAGTGCACTGCTCGATGTGTGCTGCATGACGAATCCAAGACAAGCAAGCCAGCAAGAAATCGAAAGTATTTTTGAAGCGGCAATGTAAGCCACGACATAAAAATAAGCATTAAAAAAAGGGACCTCAATGAGGTCCCTGTGTTTGCCTAGGGGGGAGTGACAAACGATTAGGCAAGCTCTAGTAGGATCTTCTCTAACCTATCAAGACCTTCTTCCAGAACTTCTGATTCAATGGTCAATGGTGGCAACAGTCGAATAACGTTCGCGCGCACGCCACACGACAGTAAGATCAGACCATTTTCTTGCGCTTTTCCAATCACAGCTTTCGTCAGGTCCTGTAAAGGTTGACCAGATTCAGGATCGGCAAATTCAATGGCCATCATTGCACCAATGGTGCGAATTTCGGCAATTTGTGGAAGCGACTTCTGTAATTCCGTCATACGACGATTAACGATTTCACCAATACCATTCGCTTTATTACACAAATCTTCTTCTTCAACGATTTTCAATACTTCTAAGCCAGCAACACAGCCCAGTGGAGAACCTGCATAGGTACCACCAAGGCCACCCGGAAGCGCCGAATCCATCACTGATGCTTTACCAACAACCGCCGAAATAGGGAAACCACCAGCGATGCCTTTTGCCATTGTCATCATGTCAGGTTCAATGTCCAGGTACTCCGTTGCAAACAACTTACCAGTACGTGCAAAACCCGTTTGGATTTCATCAGCAATTAGCATGATACCGTGTTGATCACACAACGCTCTTAGTGCTTTAGCAAAATCAACGGGAGCTTGATAAAAGCCACCTTCGCCTTGTACTGGTTCAAAAATGATCGCAGCGACTCTGCTTGGTTCAATGTCACAAGCAAACAGGTCTTGTAGAGCCTGAAGGCTATCCTGCGTTGAGATACCGTGCAACTCGTTTGGATAAGGGGCATGGAAAATCTCATTTGGGAATGGACCAAAACCAGCTTTGTAAGGTGCAATCTTGCCCGTTAGACCCATCGTCATGTTGGTACGACCGTGGAAACCACCTTTAAAGGCAATAACACCACTGCGCCCAGTATGAGCACGGGCCACTTTTACAGCATTCTCTACCGCTTCAGCACCGGTTGTTAGAAATATCGCTTTCTTAGCGCTGTCGCCAGGAGCGAGTTCTGTCAATTTTTCCGCAAGCTCGACGAAAGATCCATACGGCGTCACCATGGCACAAGTGTGCGAGAAGTTGTCTAGCTGCTCTTTCACTGCGTTAGTGATACGTTGGTTTGAATGACCCGTGTTGGTTACCGCGATGCCTGCAGCAAAGTCGATGTACTTGTTGCCTTCAATATCCCAAACATGGGCATTTTCCGCGCGCTCTACGTAGAGCGGGTACATCGCACCCATACCCTGAGCAATAACCTGGCTTCTTCTTTGGTGTAATTGTTGATTGTTCATTTTGAATCCTTTTCTTATCTTTTTACAGAAATTGGTCGACGTGCTTACATGCCACCAAAGCAGAGGTATTTGACGTCCATGTACTCGTCCATACCTAGCTTGGCACCTTCACGACCAATACCCGACTGTTTTACTCCACCAAATGGAGCCACTTCCGTTGAAATAATGCCTTCGTTAATTCCGACCATGCCGTACTCTAGTGCTTCAGCCACTTTCCAAACACGATGGATGTTCTGGCTATAGAAGTAAGACGCAAGCCCATAAATGGTGTCGTTAGCCATCTCGATCAATTCTTCATCTGTCTCAAAACTGATCACTGGAGCGACAGGGCCAAAAATCTCTTCCTGGACAATGTCCATAGTGTGTTTAACGTTTTTGAGCACGACAGGCTGCATAAACAGACCGTCCAATATCTTTAATTCTGTTACTGGTTGCGCACCTTGCTCGATAGCGCGGTCAATAATCGCTTGAATACCTTGCTTGGCCGCTTCATTGATGACTGGGCCAATCGTAACGCCTTCTTCAACGCCGTTACCCACTTTCAATGTTTGAACTGCGGCATCGAACTTACTTACAAATTCATCATAAACACTGCTGTGCACGTAGAAACGGTTAGCACACACACAAGTTTGACCAGCGTTACGGAATTTTGATGCTAGGGCACCTTGTACCGCAGCATCGATATCAGCATCATCAAACACGATGAATGGTGCGTTGCCACCTAGCTCCATTGACGTGCGCTTTATGTCGTTAGCACACTGTGCCATCAAGACACTGCCGACCTGGGTCGAACCTGTGAAAGAGAGCTTACGAATAAGAGGATGAGAGGTAAAAATCGCACCAATTTTACGAGAGCTTTCACCCAATACCACCTGTAAAACATCACGTGGCACACCCGCTTGATAGGCAAGTTCAGCGGTAGCAAATGCTGAAAGCGGCGTTGAATCAGAAGGTTTTACAACAAAACTACACCCTGCAGCCAGTGCTGGTCCCGCTTTGCGAGTAATCATCGCAATTGGGAAGTTCCAAGGCGTAATGGCACAAGCAACACCAATCGGTTGTTTGATGGTCACAACACGTTTGTCCGCTGTTGGACCAGGAACAGTATCACCATAACTGCGTTTTGCTTCTTCGGCGAACCACTCGATAAAGCTGGCTCCATAAAGGACTTCACCTTGTGCTTCTGCTAGGGGTTTACCCTGCTCAAGTGTCATGATTCGTGCCAGATCTTCTTTGTTTTCCAATAACAGCTCAAACCAACGGTGAAGAATGTTTGAACGTGTTTTCGCTGGCAGCTTCGCCCACTCTTTTTGTGCCACATGAGCTCGCTCAATGCTGCCCATCAGCGCCGACTCATCGGAAATGGGCGCATGGCCAACAATTTCACCAGTGGCCGGGTTAGACACTGCGACCGCTGATTCAGGTGCTGTCGCCATGAATGACAATAAGCTTTGGTTTTTTATGTGCTGCATAAGTAGTACCCTTTTTTTCAATTTTGCCTTGCTTGGCGAATGCGCAGCGCATTAAGGCATCTTGTTGTTTTTAGGCAGGAATCTGTTGCGTAATGCAGTGTATATTCCCGCCGCCCAATAAAATTTCCCTTGTCGGGATCCCAACAATTTCATAATCAGGAAGCGCTTTGGAGAGGATGTCGATAGCAATGTCATCGAACTGTTCGTCCAGTAACGGCAGAAAGACGTGTCCATTTACCATTAAGAAGTTGGCGTACGAGGCGCTAAGCCTTTCTCCCGCCAACCTATTCATCCCCGCTGACATATCGATGCCACTTGCTTCTTCTTCAGTAAAATATAAAGGGCCTGGAATAGGCACTTTTATCACTTCAATCGAACGCCCCTTAGCATCACGTTGGCTCTTGAGAGCCGCATAAGCTTCTCGAGATATTCGAAATTGCGGGTCAAAAGGATCATCTGTCCAACTCAGTACCACCTTCGCTGGACCAATGACGTGAATTAAGTTATCTACGTGCCCATCCGTTTCGTCGTTAAATAGCCCTTTCGGGAGCCAGACTACTTTGCTGATCCCTAAGTATTCGCCGAGGAAGTTTTCGATTTCTGACTTTAATAGGTCTGGATTACGACCTTTACTCAGCAAGCACTCTTCAGTTGTGTAAAGTGTGCCTTCACCATCAGTATGGATTGCCCCTCCTTCTAAAACAAAAGGCGCTTGATAGTAATCCAGACCAATGACGTCACAGACTGCCTGTGCAACCAAATCGTCAGCACTCCAATCATCATACAAGCCATTAAACTCACCACCCCATGCGTTAAATCGCCAGCTAATCCCACGCCTTTCACCACAGCGATTAACAACGACTGTTGGGCCGATATCTCTCATCCAAGAATCGTTATATTCCATCTCAATTAATTTAACTGAGCTGTGCAGCATGGTACGAGCTTGTTCATATTGACGACTACTAACCGCAACCGAGACACAAACAACTTCAGCGATAGCATTCGCTACCTGAGCAAAAGCCTGTTGAGCAGGTTTAGCACCTGCTCTCCAGTTATCTCTTCTCTCAGGCCACGCTAACCACACTTGACGGACGGGTTCAAACTCAGCTGGAAAGCTAAACCCGTCCTTTTTTGGGGTACTGGTGAGTTTCATTGAGAATCCTTTCTTCTGTTCTTCGAGCTCGAATTACACGGCTAGTTTCATTACGTCTTGATATAGCTCAGGACGACGGTCGCGGAACAGTCCCCATGCATGACGTGCTTCTGTTGTCGCTTGCAAATCAATCTCAGCATAAATAATCGTCTCGCCTTCACGTGGACCTTCAGCCAGTTTTCCACCCGTGTGGTCCGTGATGAAAGACGAGCCGTAGAACGTTGTTTCTACGCCATCATCGGTCTCAACGCCGACACGGTTCGCGGCAACAACTGGTACCAGGTTCGCCGCTGAGTGACCTTGCATTGTACGCTGCCAGTGGTCACGAGAATCAAGGCTAAGATCTTGAGGCTCTGAACCAATGGCTGTTGGATAGAAGATCGCTTCAGCACCATTGAGCACTAGACTGCGAGCCAGCTCTGGGAACCATTGATCCCAACAAATTCCCGCACCAAACTTACCAAATTTTGTGTTCCATACTTTGAAACCAGTGTCACCAGGGCTGAAGTAGTACTTCTCACTATAACCAGGGCCATCTGGGATGTGAGACTTGCGGTAGTTTTCCAGTACCGTGCCATCGGCATCGATCATCACAAGTGAGTTAAAAAACGTGTTACCCGCCTTTTCAAAGTAGCTAACAGGAATAACCACATTTAGCTCTTTCGCCAATTTACTCATGGTTTGGATTAATGGGCTGTTATCAAACTCTTCTGCTAGTTCGAAGTACTTCGACTCTTGCTTCTTGCAAAAATAAGGTGCGGCAAAGAGCTCCTGAGGAACAACAACATTTGCGCCATTCGCAGCGGCTTCTCGAATTGCAGCTGTGATCTTTGCCATGTTGCCTTCCAGGTCCCAGTTTTTGGTCAATTGCAACGCGGCAAATTTAACTACTTTACTCATCGGATCTTCCTTTATCTCTGTAATTTACTATTGAGGCTGACTTATTATTTTTTGTTAGCTTATTGTTATTGGTCTTTAGACCACTTTATATCGCAAGCTTATCGCGCAGTGAGTAATAGGCTGCACCCATTGCTGTCATAGGGATCGCAAAGTGACGACCGCCAGGGAAAGCTATGTGGGTTAGCGAAGCAAACGCATCGAAACGTTCTGCGTGTCCCGCTAGAGCTTCCGCTAGTAACTTACCTGCTAGGTGAGTACAGGTGACACCGTGGCCACTGTATCCCTGTAGGTAATATATGTTGTCGGCAAATGAACCAAATTGAGGCATACGTGAGTAAGTCAGCAAAAAGTTACCGGTCCATTTGTAATCAATGCCAATGCCTTTAAGTTGAGGGAATACTTTTTCCATCTTTGGACGGATAAGCGCTTCAATGTTTTCTGGATCACGAGCACCGTAGACCACACCACCACCAAACAGTAATCTCTTGTCTGCGCTAAGACGGAAGTAATCCAATAGGTAGTTGGAGTCTTCAACACAGTAATCAGAAGGTAGAATTTGCTCTAGTTGCTCTTCAGAAAGAGGCTCTGTTGCAACGACTTGTGTGCCACAAGGAATCGCTTTGTTGCTGATGTTTGGCGCTAATCCACCTAGGTAGGCGTTGCCTGCCAATACGATGTACTTCGCTTTTACACTGCCGTGTTCAGTATGGGCCACTGGGTTTGCCCCTTTTTCAACACGTGTTACACCTGATTGTTCAAAGATGCGCCCGCCAAGTGAGGTGATTGCTTGTGCTTCACCTAACGCCAGTTTTAATGGGTGGATATGGCCACCGCGCATATCAAGCAGAGCGCCTTTGTACGCTTTAGTACCGACAGCGGATTCAACATCGGATGCACTCATGATACTCAGGTCGTTGTTGCCATAGCGCTCCCAGTTTTTCTTGTGCTCTTCAAGACCGCGCATTTGCTTGTTCGTCAGCGCCGTGAACATACCACCCTGCTTGAAATCACAGTCAATGTTGTATTCGTTGATAAGACCACGAATGATATCGCCGCCTTCAAAAATCATGTCACACAGTGCTTTCGCCTGTTCTGGCTTATAACGACTTTCCAAAACATCCACGTCGCGGCTATAACTGTTCACAATCTGGCCGCCGTTACGGCCCGTTGCGCCAAAACCAACTTTTGCGTTTTCCAACACAACGACTTTGAATCCTTTCTTTGCAAGATGCAGTGCTGAAGATAGGCCAGAAAAACCTGCGCCAACAACACAAACATCACACTCAATATCGTCACGTAGTTGTGGGTACTCACTTACATTTAAGATCGAGTCAGCATAATATGAATCAGTATGATTATTCATTGTTCTATTCCTTTTCTACGGCTACAGGCTTAAGGTTGGAGACGAATCCATGTCGTCTTAGTTTCTGTAAATTTTTCGATGGCATGGATGGATTTATCGCGTCCATTTCCACTCATTTTGAACCCACCAAATGGGACGGTCATATCACCTTCGTTGTAGTTATTGACCCAAACAGAACCCGCTTCGAGTTTTTTGGCAACGCGGTGAACACGGTTGATATTGTCACTCCAAAGTGCAGCACCTAGGCCATACTTAGAGTCGTTGGCGATCGCGATCGCTTCTTCTTCTGTTTTGAAGGAAATAACACAAAGTACTGGACCAAAAATTTCTTCTTGCGCCACGCGCATTGAGTTGTCGACCTCATCCAGAACGACTGGTGCAACGAATGCGCCAACACCAGCCACATCACCACCACAACGAACCACTGCGCCAGCGTCTTGGCCAAGCTTGACATAAGAAAGCACTTTTTCTTTATGCTCGCGATCGATAAGCGCACCCATTGATGAAGTAGGGTCCATTGGATCTTTTGGTTGAAAACGTTGTGCCGCGGTAATGACTTTGTCTACAAATTGATCTTTGATGCTTTCATGTACGAGCAGACGAGTCGCTGCAACACACACTTCACCCTGATTGTAGAAACAACCAGCTGCCGTTTCTGCTGCGGCGCGATCTAGGTCAGCGTAGTCTTCAAAAACGATATTAGCGTTTTTGCCTCCAGCTTCAGCCCAGACACGCTTAAGGTTTGTTTCACCAGAAGCAATCATCAAATGCCCGGCAACTCGCGTTGATCCTGTAAAGGCAATACATTCGACGCCATCGTGTCTCGCTAGCGCTTCACCCGCTTCATGACCAAAACCAGTAATGACCTGGAACACACCTGTTGGTAGGCCTGCCTGTAGCGCAAGTTTCCCTAGGAAAATAGCGCTCAAAGAAGACTTCTCTGAAGGCTTTAGAATCACGCTGTTGCCAGCCGCAAGTGCAGGGCCGAGTTTCCAGCACCCAATCCACAGTGGGAAGTTCCACGGGACAACTGCTGCAACAACACCAATGGCTTGATGACTCACAAATGCGTGAACATCTTTTTCTGTTGGAGCGACTTCTCCGTACACTTTGTCGATCGCTTCAGCATACCAACGAATAGCGCTGGCGGCTCCTGGGATATCTGTTGAAACACTGTGCGAGATAGGCTTACCTGTATCTAGCGTTTCTAACATCGCGAGCTCTTCTTTATGAGCATCAATGAGGTTAGCAAATTGATTTAATACCGCTTTACGATGACCTGGAGACGACTGGCTCCATTCACCTTGTTTAAATGCTTGACGAGCAGCGCCAACAGCAAGATCGACATCCTCAGACAGACAGCGAGCAATTTTCGCAATGACTTGATCATTGGCTGGGTTAATGACATCCAACGTTTCGCCGCTTTGCGCCGCGCTGTACTCTCCATTAATGAAAGCACGGCTTTCTATCTTTAGACTGTCTCTAAGCTCAATCCATTGCTCTTGCGTTTTCATTCGCGCTCCTTGACTACCTTAAGACATTAGAATGTGGTCGGCGTATGTACGCTGATCATTCTGCATGCCTTATCGGAGTGATTTGTAAATTTATGAGGAACCGCCGTATCGATGACGTATGATTCCCCTTCTGTAATAAGGTAAGTCTCTCCGTTATATTCGAGCTCTAATTCGCCCTCCAAAACGGTACCAACCTCTTCACCTTCATGTTTGATTCCTGCAACACCTGTAGTACTTTTTGGTGCGTATTCTTCAATCAGAAAGCCTATTGCTTGTTTCTTACTGCCGTTGCTGACCAGTTTCATCGAAACCGATTCACTACCAATTTCTACCAAATCTTCAGGTTTAATGACGATCTTAATTTCTTTCTCATCCAATTGTTCAAATGTGAAGAATTCAGACAACGATAACGAAAATACATTCACGATTTTCTGTAGCGAACTTACCGAAGGGCTCACCTTGGCGTTCTCTATTGATGAAATCGCACTATGGGTAATACCCGCCCTTTCAGCCAGTTCGCGTTGTGAAAGACCTCTGTCTTTTCTCAGTCTTGCTATGTTTTTTCCAATCTGTTGATTGTTCATTTATTCAGCTCCCGAATTATTGAGACGCTGACATAATAAATTCTTTAAACAAAACCTGTGAGAAATGATTGTGTTTTGCTTGCCATTCTGGGTGCCACTGCACGCCAACAAAATATTTATGGTTCGGTAAGCTGAACGCTTCTATCAGACCATCTGGTGCTCTCGCCTCTACTTTTAGAGTTGGCGCCAGCTGTTTTACACCTTGATTGTGAAGTGTATTCACCTCAAAGCTTTGCTGATTCTGCCACTGCTCTTGCGACAACCACTTGGCAAATACACCCTCTTTTTCTACAACGACAGGGTGAGCCGGGCCATATTTCTCTGCAAAGTCTTTTGATGGATTTTCTCGGTGGTCATCGTATCCCGATTCATGCACTGCTGGATCTAACGAACCACCCAAAGCGACATTCATCTCTTGAAAACCACGACATATCCCTAAACAAGGGATGTCCATATCTACGGCTTTACGAATCAACGCGATGGCCAGTTCGTCACGCATTTCATCTTTCTTAGGTTCTTCGTGATCACCGTCGTAGCGATGAGGCGCGACATTGGAATGGCTACCTGGGAAAAGTAACCCATCACATACACTTAGTACGCGATGCAACTCGTTGTCTTCGATTGCCGATGGCAAAACGATTGGAGTTCCGCCAAAGTCTTTCACTGCATCTATATAGAATTCATTGAGCGACTGTATTTGATAACCCGCTAATTCCTTTTTACAGCTTACCAGTCCGATAATTGGTTTTCTTATCTCAGACATCACTACATCCATGTTTAATTTATTTAACAAAAACACTACAAGTTGCATGTTCATTTATCAATACAAGTGTTAGATATATTAACCAAATCGTGACAGGCATCTCTTTTCTGTTCATAAAAGGCGCTAATTTCGGTAAAAATATTGAGCAAAAGACCTTCAACTGTTAATAATAAGTTAAATATCTTACAAGACAATCATTGTTGATTGGCAATTAAAGGCTTTAAAAACAACAGCATAAGTAGAAAGCCAGCAAGATAACCCTCTTTTTAGCATGGGGATTGTAGGCGCTTTGTTAAAAATGACCCTTCATCATGCCATATCGTCCGAAAACTAGGAGTAGTAAACATGGATTCGTATTTACAGGAAGTTAAAAATTTTAGACAAAAGTGGCCTAAAATTGAGTACGTTGATTTGATTTTCACCGATTTGAATGCCACGCCACGTGGTAAACGTATTCCCGTAGATTCATTAGCAAAGCTCGCCAAAGGTGTCGCTCTGCCTCTTTCGACCATCACTCTCGACACGAAGGGTGCGGTTGTTGAATCGGCAGGCCTAGGCGAAGACTTGGGTGAGCCCGATAATCTGTGTTTCCCCGTCTCTGGGACACTACTGCCAACAGCTAAAGAAGGTACTGGCCAGATTCTATTGAGCATGATGGAAGATGATGGCAAGACCCCCCACCGCCTGTTCGTGCGCAATATTCTCGAACGCATGGTTGCGACGCTCCATGAACGTGGTCAGCGCCCCGTTGTAGCGCAAGAACTAGAGTTTTACCTCATTGATAAAGTCCGTGGCGAAAAAGGTGAAATTCAAACGGCTATCAACCCGACCAAGAACCGCCGTGAACGAGACACTGAGGTCTATGATGTTGATGGTCTGGATGACTACGCTGATTTCTTGGCAGACCTAAATAAAGCAGCATCACAACAAGGGCTAAACACCGCCGGAGCACTGTCAGAATCAGCGCCTGGCCAATTTGAAATCAACTTCAACCACTCAGACGATGTATTGCGAGTTTGTGATGAAATCGTTTTATCCAAAAGACTGATTAAGCAAGTCGCTAACTCCCATGGTTTTGATGCGACCTTTATGGCGAAACCCTTCCTAGAAGAAGCGGGCAATGGCCAACATATGCACATCAGTGTGGTCGATGACAACGGGCAGAACCTGTTCTCGGAGCAAGATGGCAGTGCTAGCCCACTCTTTCATCAAACGTTGGCAGCCATGCTGTCTCAAATTTCTGATGCGATGGCGCTACTTTGTCCAAACGTCAACTCTTATCGTCGTTTCGTCCCTGGCGCTTATGTTCCAACTAAAGCTGACTGGGGTGAAAACCATCGTGGCGTTGCACTACGCATTCCAATCAGCGACGGAAAAAACCGTCGCATTGAACACCGCATCGCAGGTGCGGATGTCAACCCTTACATTCTCGCTGCAGTAGTACTTTCCGCAGTACTAGCGAGTGATGATTTTACCCAAGAACAATGCCCACCAGTCCTGAGCGAAAATGCGGTCGACTTGCCAACTCGGATGTCTGACGCGCTAACTCAGCTTGAACACAGTGAGTTAGGAAAATACCTATCTCAGGACTTCATTGAAATGTACGTCACTTGTAAACGCAGTGAACTGACCGATTTTGAGAGGCTCATTACTCCACTTGAAATCGATTGGATGCTGCATTCTGCTTAGCGAAAGGAATTTAAACTATGACAATGGAAACACAGGCACTTGAAACGCCGCGGAAATCTGGTAACAAACACCTCTTTGTGACTGCTCTAGTCACAACGATTTTCGCAGTTTTTTTCTCACTGGGACTTAATCACGTTGAAGGTGAAGCTTATGGATGGATCAGCTTACTACCAACAGCATTGGTCCTATTCTTTGCATTGAGCACACATAGAACCGTTGAAGCACTTGTTGCAGGTACCATCGCCGGGGTTCTACTTCTGGACCCGACTCAAGTCATCGAGAAATTCATTGGCATCTCAATGGATGTGATGATGGATGGCACTATCGCTTGGATCATCCTTGTGTGTGCGTTGATGGGTGGTCTAATCGCAATTCTGGAGAAAGGTGGCAGCATTCTTAGCTTCAGTAATATGTTGGTCAGCAAAGTAAAGAGCCGCAAGCAATCAATGTTGATGACGTTTGTACTAGGCCTGATTATTTTCATCGATGATTACCTCAATGCTATTGCGATTTCATCATCAATGAAAAAAGTGACCGATGGTTACCAAATCTCTCGCGAGAAACTTGCTTATCTGGTTGACTCTACTGCAGCACCCATCTGTATTTTGGTTCCGATCTCTACGTGGGCTATTTTCTTTAGTTCGCTGTTAGAAGCAAATGGCGCGACTGAGGAAGGCGCGGGTATCGAGGCCTACATTTCTGCGATTCCTTACATGGCTTACGGCTGGGTAACACTCGCCATTGTCGTGCTCGTTGCACTTGATAAGATCCCTAACCTAGGTGCAATGAAACAAGCTGAAGAGCGCGCACAAAATGGTCAAGTTAAACCTGATGGTGGACAAGACATCGATTTCTCAGGTGAAACACCGCAGAAAACATCGCCAACAATGGGATTGATCAACTTCTTACTGCCTATGGTTGTGCTTGTTGCAGCTAGTTGGTATTACGGGATTGATTTGTTGGCTGGTGTAGTTGTCGCAATCATCTTCACTATCTGTTTGTACGGCGTACAACGATTGGTGACAATGAACGAACTGTTTGATTCGGTTTGGGATGGCGTCAAGGTGATGCTGGTACCTCTGGCCACAGTGGTCGGCGGTTTCATGCTTAAGAATGTTAATGACTCACTCGGTCTGACTGAATTCGTTATCGAGTCGGTAGCTCCTTATCTTTCAGCCCAGTATTTTCCTGCGCTCATCTTTATCATTACTGGTGGTCTCGTATTTGCGTCTTCATCATCATGGGGTACGTTTGCCGTGGCAATGCCAATCATCTTGCCTCTGGCAGAACAATTAGGCGTGCCATTGCACCTAACCATCGCTGCAATGTTATCGGCTTCAGCTGCTGGTAGCCACTCATGCTTCTTTAGCGACTCAACGGTACTATCAGCACAAGGCTCGGGGTGTACTGCAATGCAACACGCTAAGACACAGTTCCCGTATGCACTGATCGGTATCGTCGCAACGACAATATTCTTTATTGTGGTTGGTTAAGGGGTAGGTTAGCCCTTCAAACCAGCGACAATTTAGAACTAAGGCACGTTCCTCAGCAGACGTGCCTTATTTTTTATTTCAGGATTTTAGCCACATACCAACAGTCCGCTTCGATGTCGAGTTGCTCTTCGCTCGCCCATGCCAGCCCAGCATCGACCAACTGCCTTGCCAAGCCTTGGCCACGAAACACATCAGGTACGAAGGTGCGTGTAAAGTTTATCCCACTATCGGTGAGCTTATATTCCAATACACATTCAAAGCCTGCTTTTTCAATTACAAAACGTTGGCGTTCTTTTTGGTGAACTATCATGGTTATCTCTATCTCTTGGTTGCTAATTTCTATTTGACTGTCACTAAACCGTTAGCGTCCCACGTATCACAATGATCGCTTGTCCTGATATTTCCACGCCGTGGGGCGTCACAAGCATAGACACATAACCACCTCTTTCCGAGTCTTGATAACCGACCAATGACGATTTTCCAAGTCTGTTACCCCAGTATGGTGCCAATGCGCAGTATGCCGAGCCCGTTACAGGATCCTCGTTCACTCCGACCCAGGGAGCAAAGTAGCGACAAACAATATCAACATCCTCACGAGACGATAACGTTGAGACCACCATACCTCGTCCTGCACAATACTCAAGTAACCGATAATTTGGTGTTAAGCTGTGTAACCGCGTTTCCTCTTTGAGGACAAGAAAATCCTTGGTTTCAAACTCCCCCCAATATTCAACATCGTCGCTGTCTATTCCCAACGCATTTAGTTTGCTACTTTCTTCCCGCTTTTTGCTAGGGGGAAACACCGGAAAATCAATCAATATTCTATCGGCGTGCATTCTTGCGGTGAGCTCTCCCGACAGTGTCTGAAAAGACGTTTGTCCATTTGTATCTAACAACCCTAATTCATCCATAACCTTGACCGTCGCGACAGTGCCATGCCCACACAGCGCAACTTCCACCTGTGGTGTAAACCAGCGCAATCTTTCTCTGCCAAAGAGAGAAACGAGGTTTCGGACACCGCCATTTCTTTCGCAATCAGCAGCATTAATGATACGGGCAGTTCATCTTGTGTGATACATACCGCTGCAGGGTTCCCTTTAAAAGATTCACAAGTAAATGCATTGACCTGATAGATATCCAATAACATGAAAAAACCTACAGAAAGAATCGATACTATTAATCATAGTTGTTTTTAGAGCAATAAGAAGCCGTTCGCCAGCGTGGGTAAATATGGAATAAATATGTTCGCCATTGCTAATTAATATCAACACCATGCGTCAGACATTTCGCACATTTGGTATACATATAATTTCGAAATTACGGGTTAATAACGCAGAAATACATAAGATCAGCCAAAATCAAGGAAAAAACCGATAATTGAATAGAAAAGTTTGATTCCGTCCGTGACAAATTGGCCAATTGATTAGATACTTTATTAATGTGAATGTCTAAAACCACTCACAATAATAACCATGATAATTATTTGCTTCATATACGCTTTGTCGCTGCCCAAATATTGCGAAATATCGGAATAAGGTGAGTTCGAGGATTTATCACAACCATGAAAAAAAACGAATTTCAAAAATCAACTGCGAACCTTAAAAAAGCATTGCCTTTAATGATGAAACATCATGTCGCCGCGAATCCTGCAAATTACGCACTATGGTATACCTACGTTGACAAAACAATCCCACAACTCAACGTCGAGATGGACGCGATTTTAAAAGAATTTGGCGTATTATCTCCGGTAAGCAGTCACCATTTATACAATCACCACATAGCAGACAAAGCAGAAATTGATCTGATTGAGTTAAAAACTAGTATGGAGGCTCTAGCCACTGAAGTGTCTAGTACGATGGACGATGCGATAAACGATACGTCTACATTTTCTGATGTCTTAAATCAAAGTTTTGACAATATAAGCACCTCGGTGCAAGGCACTAAGAATCCAACACTTGAAGAAGTGATGCCTCTGATCCAAGAATTGGTTAATGAAGCCAATGACATCCGTCACTCAACTGACTTTATCAATAAGCAGCTTAAGAACGCCAGTGACGAGATATCACGCTTAAAAAGTCAACTCGCAAAAGTTCAGTGTAATGCGCTCTTTGACAGTTTGACCTCTATCTACAATCGAGGCGCATTCGATAAAGATCTCGCTATGTTCTGTCATGCCAAGCAGCCATTCAGCCTGATTCTGCTTGATATTGACCACTTTAAAAACTTTAATGACGAATTCGGCCACCTCTTTGGCGATACTATTATTAAAGGCATAGCCCAACGACTCAAGCAGGCGAGTAAGGCCGGAATCACCGCCTATCGATTCGGCGGAGAAGAGTTTGTGTTACTTGTGCCCAACAAGCCACTTAGAGTTGCCAGACAAATGGCTGACGCTCTGCGATTGTCCATTTCAAAAATGGCGATAAAAGATCGTCGTAGCGGCCAAACCGTGGGGAATATTACCGCTTCATTTGGCGTTGCTGAATTACAAGAAGGTGACACGCCAGAAAGCTTGGTCGAAAGGGCTGATAAACTTCTCTATGATGCTAAACGTGCAGGTCGTAACCGCGTCATGCCATTCTAATCCCCATTGTTTGGGATCAAAGTCTGCTCCTCTTAAGTGGCTTAACTAAGCTAAATGCTTCTCGATGAACAGTTCGACACTAATTTCGTCGATTTGTTCGCGATGAAGAGATGCCTCAGCGTACTTTTTATAAACGCCCGAGGTTAATAGAAGCCTGAAAAGTGACTCATCTATTTTTTTATTTTTGGCCATTTTCGCCATTATTATTAACGTTTCCGAAAGCGTTTTTTGCGTTTTATAGGGCCTGTCAGGGCTGGTCAACGCTTCAAAAATATCAGCGATGGCCATCGCTCGCGAAGGGACTGGAATGTACTCTTTCGTTAATCCCCATGGATAGCCGGTTCCATCCATCGTTTCATGATGGGTACTAGCGAGCTTTGCTACGTCGCCCAAGTGCTTTGGAAAGGGAAGCTGTTCCAGCATTCTATTGGTTTCGATAACATGACTTTTAATCGTGTATCGCTCCTCAGCGTTTAGCGTACCTCGCGCAATGGTAAGGTTATACAGTTCACCTAAATTGTTTTGTTGCGATGTTGCTTTTAAGCTATAGCGTTGATCATGTTTGTGAACCCGAAGCCAAGGTATCAGGTGATAATTAGCGTCCATCAGCAGTTGCTCTAATACGGGTTGGGTAAAAGGTCCCTTACCTCTTAATTTTTGTTCAAAATGGGATAAGCCAACCTTATCATCGAATGTGCGCAACCAAGTTCTTTGCCCGATAATCTCTAACGACGATATTTCATGATCTGTTAGTTGATGACTACCATTGTTTGCTTTCGCCACCAATTGATATTCGTTGTCAAGCTGAGAGCATTCTCTGGCAATATGCTCTCGCTCTTCCTTACTCAGTTGACTCGCAAAGCGACTGCGATAAATGTCCAGCTCAATATCTCGTTTAATGACTTCAAATCGAGTGCGGATCTCATGGATTCGATTATAAATCGTTTCTAGCTTCGTTGATTTATCAATGACATGTTCGGGAGTGGTTACTTTGCCACAGTCGTGTAGCCAGGCAGCAATATGCAGCCCTTCCCAGTTCTCATCCGTCATGTGAAAGTCTTTAAATTCATGATGCTGTGAGTTATGAGCGGCGCGGGTCAAGAGTTTAGTGAGTTCAGGTACTCGCTGACAGTGGTTACCAGTATAGGGCGACTTGGTATCGATAGCGCCTGCCATCACTTTAATAAAGGAGTCGAGTAACTGCTGTTGGTCCTGCAACATAGAGCGCGCTTCAATCGCAATCGCAGCATAGCCTGCCAACGTTTTGATTAGATCCAGATTATCTAACAGCACGTTGTCTTTGTGTCTCTCATCAAAACCTAATGCTAATGCCCCAACCACGTTATTTGTTCTATTGACGAGTGGCACAAACAACAGGTTATCTTTAAGGGAGATACGTGGAATATACGATCTGGCTTCATCGTACTTGACCATAATCGCTTGCTTCTCTGAGAAAAAAGCCTCGACCTCTTGCGCAAGAAGTTCATCATCTAAAGGGATCGATACAACCTCTGACACGTCTATATAACCTTGGGTGCGAAACCAGATAAACTGAGGTTCAAGAAAACTCTCGTCATCACTTAAAAGATATAAGTATGTACTATTAGCCAACGTAGCATCGGCTATTTCTTTGCACACCATGCCTTGCAGCTCATCAAGATCTTGCTCCTTTGCAATGACATTGGTGATAGAGAAGAAACTACCTATGGTATCTTGCGTTGAGTTGAGCGCTTGTGACAGTTCCATGATTTCTGCCACATTCGACTTCGGCACAAAATGATCACGAAAATCAAAATGCTGTATGCTTTTTGCCTTTGCTGTAGCCAAACGTATTGGTTTCGAAATCCACTGAGATAGGTAATAAATGACTGGCAGGGTCAGCAAAAGGGCAACCAAGGAAACAACAATAGCATCTGTTGCGATGCTGTGTGCCTCGAGTAATAAATCCTGACTTTTGATTGCCAACAGTAAGTACATCGGATGACCTCTAGGAGTTTCAAACCTCTCTAATTTGACGATCCATTCATCCCCTTCAAAGTTGATCCGTCTAGAATTGAGATTGCTTTGTTCTATATGGGGAATTTGCGAAATCAGTGGATGTTTAATATCGGTTAATTTTAACGGTAAACTGGACTTGAGCGCAGGTGCCATCTCAAAGACTAAAGGGTCGTTGTGAGCGTATATGTAGCCCTGATCATCAAACAGCAGTTTTAGCGATGTGTGCACTCTCTCTTTAGGTTCCATCACATACGAAACCTGTTCCAGCAGAATATCAGCACTAATGACCCCCCCCATTGCAGCCCCTCGATACAGGGTGATACCGTTCTTCCCAAAATAGGACAACTGATAGGGCTTAGAAATTTGTGTTACTGAGCGTTTTGCTTGATGAAACCAAGCATACTGACGGGGATCATAACGATTGTTTTCCACTTGAGAGTTCATCGTCACTATCAATTGCTGATTATAACGTTTTTGTTCAAGGATACCGCTATCAACGTGAAAGTGATACGCGCTAAACTCTTCTGGTTTCAATAGGCCGGAAGCTCCGTCCACTTCTCTGTAGACGCCAAACCAATCTCCATTAGGATAAACCACTTTGTAAGATTGGATATTGGGATTACCCTTTAAAAGTGAGAGAAGTGAGAGAAGTGATGACTCTTTGGCTCTCTGTTGGTTAGAGAATTCAAGCGCTTGGTAATCCCCATAAGAATACGCATCCAGCAACCCTAATGTGGGACTAAAGTGCGAAGACAACCTTTGCTTTGTTTCACTAATAATGAGATCAAAAATATTATCGTTGGCTCTGAGCAGCACTCTGTCTGTCGCTGAGCTGGCAATCCATATCTGTACACTGCTAATGGCGATCACCAAGATGATAAACATCACTGTGATGTGAACGTGTAAAGGATAGTTGCGTTTGGCTCTCTTTCTATATATCAATGATCTCTACTCACTCAACAACACTGGCGTAAAGTATATGCAGGCAAATTTACTTTATCCACCAAGACCCTGTGCAATTAAAATGCAAAAAAAACCCTCTATTCAATAGAGGGTTAAATGGTGTTGCATACGACATTGGATTAATTTGTAGTTGTCATCGATATTCATTCGCTAACGCTACATCGTTGCCTAGAAGGCAAAACTATAGCCTAGGTTGTAATCATCACCATTTTTAGCCGTGTATTCTTTATCTTCACTGCAGGCTCTTGGACGCCCACTCTCATCACCTTTTACTAAACTAACCCAATGACGGATCCCCGAAGCACAGTCACCCTCCACTTTCCCAAAGGTGGTACAAGTTTCCAATTGAATATCTTGGATATCGACAAGTTCAACACGACCGGTACCTTTGCGTCTACCTATCATCACTTCAACATGAGTGCCGCTTTCGTCTCTAAACAAAATTGATTCGGGATGGCACTTTTCTCCTACATAAGCGACAAAATGACGTGCCCTTTTTAACCCACTATGATGACCGTCTTTGAAATAAGCCATCACGTGGCGATAATCAATCTCATAACTGACGACATCTTCGTGTGAGCCGTTTTCCAAAGGAAAGAGTGTATCGAGCAACTGCTTGGCCATTTTTTGTTTTTCAATCTGCTCATCGGCTTTGACCATTTCCACAGCAAAGACGGCTTCAGCGATAAAAGTAGAATGGTTTTTGTGAATTTCTGTTTTATCAAAAGTTAGCATGTTCATAGTCTTCCCTCTTACCGCTTTTCGTCTTTGTAGAGTAAATATTCCAAACAACTGTTTAAATTATTTTCTAATTTGTGATCTTGTGTATATGTAGACTAGCCTTTTTTTGACTACAATTTCACAACAAAAATTTTACAATGTGAATTTTACAAAATGCCTCTGTCAAAAAGCCTGATTCGCCAATCCCATTTTTTGGGAACGAAAGTAAGAAATTTGCGTAAGCGCAACCACTTAACAATGGAAGATCTGTCGGCACGCTGTATTCGCGTCAACCCAGAATACGCGCCATCGGTCTCCTACCTATCGATGATCGAACGTGGTAAGCGCGTACCGAGCATTGATATGCTTGAAGTAATCGCCGAAGTTTTTCAAAAAGACCCAGCCTGGTTTCTCGACAATGAACCAGAACAGGAAGAAATCACTCCAGTACGCGGGAACCGAGGCGGTATTAGCGGTATGGCACTGGAGCCAAGCTTTTTGTTCTCAAATGAAATATTACAAATCGCCATACCTGAAACGCTCTCTCAGGCCGGGATATCTGGTAGGCAATTCGCTCATCTGTTGATCCGAGCTCATCAAGAAAGCCTACAAAACCATTTCCCCGATCTAGAGCGCGCAGCGGAAGATGTTGGCCTCAAAAGGCTAAACCTATCTATCGAAGATCTTATTGATATTGCCCGTGATTTAGGTATGACGATTCAATGGGTAAACCGCACCCCAAAAGATGTTGTCGATGAACTTGGCGTCAACGCCAAGCAGCTGGTAACTTCCTTTTTTGAGCCTCCCGGTACAATATACTTAAATGAGATCCTTAAAGCCTACCCAACTCGTCTTAAATACGATCTGGCGGTGTATATTGGTCATCGTGTCTTGCACAGCGAAGAGGGGCTAAAAAGCGTGTTGTCTGTCGGTCATCAAAGTGGCTGGGAAGAGTCCGGCACGATGCAGTCAAGCTCTGCTTTGAACTCTCAGGATATTTTGCAGGCGTGGCGTGATTTTGAGTCGAGCTTTTTTGCCGGTGCTCTGCTCTGTCCAAAGGTGCCATTCCGGCAGTTACTTGACAGAAACGGGTATGAAATTGACGTTCATAAAAAAGCGGGCGTGTCTCCATCGGTCGCCATGCGTAGAATGACTGTCGTCTCACCTTACCCTCATTGGCACTATTTTGATGCCTATGGTCCAGGAAAACTAAAAGCCGTCTATCGTGGCAATGGTATCCCTTTACCATGGGGTAACATGCGTATGGTTAACGATCCTTGCCAACACTGGGCAGTTTTCCGCAGACTTTCGGAACCACAAGCTGGTAGTTCGGCTCAGATTTCCATTTTAGATGTTGGCGATGAGCCAAGAATTTACTGCTGTGAGTCGATCAATATGACCGATCCTGCCGGAAACAATCGAGTGCTCTGTGCTGGTATCGATCTCAATCCAGCCATCGAAGCCCAAGGTGGAAATGCGTTGGATATTGCAAATGAGTTAAAACGCTCTTGTGTAAATGGAGGGGGAAGCGTACTGATACCACGTACTATCAAGAAAGATCTGACCACCATCGCTAAAATTCTCAACATCAATTGGATTGAAAGGGGGATTGAAGGAGAAGCTCGTCTGATTTGTTCACGTGGCGCCAGTTGCCCGAGAAAGCCTAGCTGTTACGATAAGTAAGAGGAAAAAGAAGCAAAGGAAGCGGAAGCGACATTTCCTTCCTTCCCTAGCTACAGACAAAAAAAAGCCAACCACAATATCTGTGATTGGCTATATACATTTGTGAACAAAATAAAGGTTCACTAACAACGTCAGTTGGCTAGGTGACCCTCGGCTTAATAAGGGTCACTTTCATTAATGCACACACCGTGCCAACTTTGAAATCTTTAAAAAACGCTATTATTGATTGAATTTACATCGCTATTGAATGAAACAAAGCACTTATTGCATTTGCAAAAGAGCAATGCAGTCGCAAAATGCTATCGCAATCTTTGCGTTTTGCAAAAGAATAGGCGTTCGGTACTCGCTAATATGCGACAGGTCACTAATCAACGATGGTGAGACAGTATGCAATTTCGGGTCACCACTGACAGGTTATTTTTGTCTAAACACCCAAATTGGGCCGATCAGCAAAAACAAAATATCTTCAAAAAAAGACGGCTTTTTCCCTTCAATTTTATGACCGATAAATTGACATACCCAAAGTACAACAAATAACGCTATAGAAATCGTCAGCACTGGCCACTGCATTCTAGCCATAAAGGTTATGATGGCTAAACATGCAAAAGAGAACAGTGCCATTTGAAATAAAACAGAACGAGAAAGTACCGAATAAAACATCAGCACCGGAAACAATGCCAACCATACCCAATTAATACTAATGGTACCGATGACCAGCGGGGGGATAGACCAAATTAGGCCGACTATCGACAGGTAAATACCAGGAACAGCAACTTTGTGTATCTTCCGATTGGTTTTATGGGTATGGCTTTCAGCGTAGGCATTAAGCCATTGTTCGAGATTTCTCATATCCTTTCCTTGTGATTGAGTGTAAATACATGTATTTACTCTAATCTACAAAAGTAAAAAAGCGCTACCAATATGGTAGCGCTTTTCTGCTAAAGGTCACAAATAGACGCTATTTTGTTGTTTTTGCCGCATTATTTGCACGGCGTGGGCCACCAGAACGTGCATTAGTCTTAGCTCCACCACTTCCTTTTTGTGAACCACCGGTGTTTTGACCATTGCCGCCCGGTTTGCCGAAGTGGCGCTTATTCTTGCCTGCTGGTTTGTGACCTTTAGCATTTTCACCAGAGCGTTGGCCATCGCTGTGCTCAACTTTCGGCTTTTTCGGCTTCTTAGGTTTGATAGGACGCGTGTCCAATCTCGACTCAGGAACCTTATTGACGGCCTCAAAGCCAGCAAGTTCATGACGTTGCAACAGCTTTCCTATCAGTCGTTCGATCGAGAATAACTCACTTGCTTCGTCTGCGCACACAAGCGAAATCGCTTTTCCTGTCTCACCAGCACGGCCAGTTCGCCCAATTCGGTGTACATAGTCTTCTGACACGTGCGGTAGGTCAAAGTTAACCACCTGCGGGAGTTGAGGAATATCCAAACCACGCGCAGCAATATCAGTGGCAACCAAAACACGAACTTGTCCTGTTTTAAAATTGTCTAGTGCTTTGATCCTGGCGTTCTGGCTCTTGTTGCCGTGTATCGCGAGCGCCGAAATGTTATTCGACTCCAAAAAATGCGCCAATTTATTCGCACCATGTTTGGTTTTACTAAACACAAGCACCTGCTGCCAGTCACCATCGTGGATCAATTTGGCTAACAATGGCGCTTTCTTGCGTTTATCGGTCACGAAAATACTTTGCTCAACCAACTTAGTGGTAGAGTTCGGTGGATTGACTGACACTTCAATGGGGTTATTTACCAATCCTTTAGCCAATTGGCGGATTTCATTTGAGAATGTTGCGGAAAACAATAGATTTTGGCGCTGCTTTGGTAAAAGTGCCAGTATCTTCCTAATATCTCGGATAAAGCCCATATCCAACATTCTGTCGGCTTCATCAAGGACCAATACTTCTAATTGAGAAAATTTCACCGCGTTTTGACTGTATAAATCCATTAAACGACCGGGGGTCGCCACCAGTACATCGCAACCTTTACGAAGTTTCATCATCTGTGGATTAATCTTAACGCCGCCGAATACTACGGCTGACGTTGTCGGTAAATGAATCCCGTACTTTACTACGCTGCCATGAACTTGTGCCGCAAGCTCTCGCGTTGGTGTAAGAACTAACGCTCTGACATTATTACCTTGTGCCTTAGGCCCCTGGCTAAGACGCTCCAATAATGGCAGTGTAAAACCAGCCGTTTTTCCGGTTCCTGTTTGCGCTGCCGCCATCACGTCTTTACCGCTAATAATTGCTGGAATGGCTTTTTCTTGAACAGGAGAAGGTTTATCGTAACCCAGCTCTTTGATAGCGCGAAGAATTGGTGCAGATAGCCCAAGGGAATCAAAACTCATAAATAGCTCTCGGTAAAGTATATCGGTGTGGCCTTATCAGCCAATAGTAGGAGTGTAGTCTCGCTATGTCATTTTGTACGGTAAATCTTCGTCGAGACAACGTTTCCTTAAAAAGTGCGCCATTCTGAGCGTTTTTAGTAAGAACATCAACAGATGATTAAGTCAGCTTCCAAAATCGCCCCACTCTGTCATTACAATAATCTTGGATTGGCAATGTGTGATCAGCTAGTCAATCTATAGACGGTCACTAACGATGGGTACCATCAATTATGGTAAAATAAAATAGTAAATCAATTTCCGATCATCACACAGGAATCACTATGTCTTCTGATTATACCGGCTCCAGCGCAGCCTATGCTCGTCAAGAAAGTGGCTATCGCGAGAAAGCACTGAAACTGTATCCATGGGTTTGCGGTAACTGTGCTAGAGAGTTCGTCTATTCAAATCTTCGTGAACTTACCGTTCACCACAAAGATCACGATCACACCAATAACCCTGAAGATGGGAGCAACTGGGAGCTATTGTGCCTGTATTGTCACGATCATGAACACTCTAAGTACACAGATCACGATCTCTATGGCGCTGATCCCGTCGCTAGACCTGACGATCATCAAACAGCAACTCACAACCCGTTTGCAAATCTTGCCAATATGATGAACAAAAAAAAATAGCTTATTGCACTGTGATTAGACTCGCGCTGTCACCATTCACCTTCTATGTTTGATGGCGCGATCATGACGAATGTAAGGTGCTTTAACTACCCTCTCCCTTTACATTGTAAATTCCGTTGTTGCCGTACTGAATAATTAACCCGCTATTTTGGTCTGCACTGGCGGTTTAGAGTGGGCTTTCTCTATCCAACGAGAAAGCTGCTTCGCTTGGCGATACGCATCGAATGAGTGCTGGACTCTCAATCGAGCAACATTGCCCATAATGCTTCTCTCCCAGGTTTCAAGCTTGGCGAATTTTCTTATCGCACTAGCCAGTTGTTGCGTGTCTTTCTCGTCTACCAAAAAACCACTGTTTTCGGTCACTATTTCTTTGCAACCCATAATATTAGTCGTAATGACGGGCGTTGCCGCTGCCATCGCCTCTTTAAGCACCAGCGGGCCCGTATCGACGCAACCTGTTTCTGAAAAACAAAAAGGCGCAACCAAACAATCATAATGCTGCAAATTCTCAATTACCCAGTGATGAGGTCTAACGCCTAAAAATCGTACGCGTGACGAAAGGCCCAATTGTTCCATTTGCTGCTCTAACTGCACTTTTTGCTCACCATCTCCAATTATGTCGAGCGTAAACAGGAATTGATGCTTTAAAGAGTGCAGAGCCTCAAGCAGATAGTGCACCCCTTTTGTTTCCACCAGCCGTCCTACAAAAACCAGACGAAGCTCTTCCGATGTTGTTTTGGAAGCCAGCGGAAACGTCTCAGTTTTTACTCCGCAGTGAAGTAACTTGATGTTTCCTGGGTACATACGCTTAAAGTCATTCTTCATATCCTGACAAACGGCGACAACAAAATCACTAAAACTGATTTTGCTAACCATATCGAAACAGTATTCATAAACATCATGGCCATGACCGACAAATGAACAGCTAATACCAAGTAGCTTTGAAGCGACAATGGCATGCGCTGCCGTATGCTGCCCAAAGTGAGCGTGAACATGTTCAACCTTACGCTGACGCATTTGCAACGCAAGCTGCAGTCCATAGTAAAACAATGATCGTTTGGGCAAAGAAGTCTGTGACGACACGAAGGCGAAAGCCTGTCTGACGCCGACAGGAGAGAAACTATATAGATAATGCCAGGGTATCGATGTTCCGATCTCCGCAATGTCATAATTCGCTTCAATGTCCATATGCTCTCGCTCAAAAGTCAACACACATACATCGTGCCCACAACTTTGAATACACTCGACCTCCGTTCTGATGAAGGTCTCACTAAGAACAGGGTAGGTTGGAGTAATAAATGCGACTTTCTTCATTAAGACACCATCTTTCAACAAGGACTAGCTGTTGGGTAGCAATATGTGTACCTAGGTAATATTGTCTTAAGGATCAGTACATTAAATTTAACCATTTACGTTTTCACCGTTTAATTGTCAATTTGAACGTCAATTTAAAAATTGACACCCAAACACACCTTCGACCTTTTCTCAATTTGCCAACAGAAAAAATATACCTCTTAAAAACAATGAGTTATCGGATGGTATAGTTCCTGCTTGTTTACCTAGACCGATACTACAAGGAACGTAATCATGGATAAAGTCTCTGTTATCATCCCAACCTACAATTGCTTGAGTTATCTACCAAAGTCTATTGGCAGTATTCTTGAACAAGACCATGATGATTTTGAAATTATCCTTGTCGATGACAATAGCTGCGATGGGACTGGTGAGTTTTTACAAAAGTGGCGTCAAGCTGAACCTCGTATCCGTGTGGTTACAACCTCAGGCGTTGGCGCCTCCCAGGCTAGAAACTTAGGCATTGAACAAGCCAATGGAAAATACATTGCTTTTTTGGATGCCGATGATTTTTGGTGTAAAAACAAGCTGTCAACTCAGGTTCAACTTCATAAGCAGCATCCTGAGCTAGCGCTCAGCTTTACTAATTACAATCACCTTACCGAAGACTATGATGTGATCGTAGATTGCTTTCGCTACTGGGCGCAATTTCAAGGTCGGGATGATGACTATATCGTTTTGGACAAACCACTCGACTTCATCTTAGCCAACAATATTATCGGCACATCTACGGTAATGATACGTGCCAGTTTCCTAGACAAAAGTCACTTATTTGACCCCACGCTAACATATTGCGAAGACTGGGAACTTTGGTTAAGGCTGTGTGAGAGTCATCCCATAGCAGCCATTAACTCAATCCAAACAGGCTATCTAATGCGGCCAGGCTCCATCACGAAAACTGACAGTAAGCGTCTTGAGCATTTGGCGTGTATCGACTCCATTTTAGAAAAATACCAACAACATGAATCGTCAATATCAAGCAAATCGCTTCGCATAGCCAAATCACGGCTTTTGGAAGGTTATGCCGATTATCACCGTGGGCTAAATGAGTACTTATACGCTATTCGTTTCGGCCTAGCATCGATGTTCACTTACCCTCAAATGCGAAAAATTCGCAGTATTTTAGGGGACTGCAAACGAACTGTATTACCACAGCAACGTTGAGGAGAAGAGCAATGAAGGCTTTGCCCCAGTCCGTGTATTACGCCATCGGCATTATCATGATGAAAGGTGTTTCATTATTAATGATTCCGTACATCACACGAAAGCTATCGCTAGCAGAATACGGTTCTTTAGAATCACTCGTTTTGCTCGCGGATATCGGCACCATTCTATTCAGCTTTGGCTTAGTCGATGCGATGTATCGTTATGTGGGCACGACGGAGGGCAGCGAGAAAAAACGCCTTATTTCCAACTGTTTTACGCTCAGTTTTCTGTTTAGTGTGTTCGGCGCCTTACTGCTTGCAGTATCAATGACTCAACTAATTGCCTTTTTACCCGTTAAGTTCGAACCTTATCAGTTGATATTGCTCGCTATTCCTATCCTGATCGACGGGTTGATTTCAATCCCTCTCACTCTAATGCGTATGCAGGCGATGGCAAAAAAATTCTGTCAGCTCAATGTTGCAAAGGCTTTGATTCAAGCATTAATCACTTTTGTCACATTGGAGTTGGGTTTTGGCATTGATGGCGTCATTGTTGCGGCGACGGTTTCGAGTGTCTTGCTGGCTTTAGCGCTAATTCGATACCAATGGGATCAAATGGGTTCTTTTGGTTATCTAAAAGATTCGGCCATGTTATTAAAATTCTGCATCCCAGTACTGATCGGCTCTACGTCAGTCTATATGATCACGGGTCTTGATCGCTGGTTACTGGCCCAATACGTCGGGGTAGAACAACTCGCTATCTACGCAATTGCAGTGAAGTTTGCCTTGCTGTTAGCTCTGGTGTTGCAACCCTACGCTCTCTGGTGGTTTCCAAATCGAATGGCCACATTACAACAAAACGACGGCGAGAAAAAATGCGCAGACCTCGCGCTACTCGGCGTCAATGCTGGCATCGTCATTGCCCTTGGCATGGCACTGACAGTGCCAAGTCTCCTGATGCTACTGTTACCCGAAAGCTATCATGCAGCTGGCGGGATCACCGTTGCACTCTTAGCGATTAATGCTGTAAAAAATGCAGGGGATTATATGAACCTTGGCTGCTTTAGTGGTAATTCGAGTCAATCCCAAATGTGGATACACATCGGCTGTGCCGCTTTCGCCGTGGCTGGCTACTTTTGGTTTGTGCCTCAATATGGTTTGTGGGGTGTGGTCGCGATACTGGGTTCCGTTTATCTATTAAGGCTGATGCTACTCTACGTGGTCAGCCAATCAATACAGCCGCTAAATTATGCACATCGCACCTGGATCCTTTCAATTTTAACTTCTGTTTCTGCCTGGTATTTACACGCTTGGGTGTCCCAACCACTGTCTCCAATTTTAACCTTAATCAATGGCTTGCTGTTTGGCATTGCAACCATCATATTGCTGATCGCATTACGCGTCATTCCCGTTCACGATTTCATATTTTCCAAAGTGAAGTCATTAAAAAAACAATACGTAAGAACCTCTTAACCGCGGTTCCACAGCACAGCTGAGCTCGATGTTGGTGCCTGTGAGTAGCCTTAAAAAATCAGGGCTACTCACAAGCCATCAATGAATACAGGTTCGCACTATGATGGCGAATCGACACCAGAATATTTAATCCCTGACAAGCGTGCCATATCACGATCCCATGTGGCTAGATCATTGTGGTTAAATTGCCCCAAATGACTGTGACCACAAGCCCTCGCCATGACTTGCATTAACTCAACCGATGCTGCGAAGAAATTATTTAGTTGGCGCGATGCCTTTTCAACATTTAATCGCTGTCTAAGGTCCGCTTTTTGCGTAGCGATGCCTGCCGGACAATTATTGGTGTTACACATCCTCGCCGCAACGCAGCCTATCGATTGCATGGCACTGTTTGAAATGGCCACGCCGTCAGCGCCTAGTGCCATTGCTTTCACAAAATCCATAGGAACCCGCAGCCCTCCGGTGATGATCAGGGTAACGTCACTCGCACCTTGTTTATCAAGATAACGCCGCGCTCTGGCCAATGCTGGAATGGTTGGCACGCTGATGTGATCACGAAACATTTGTGGCGCAGCTCCCGTGCCGCCGCCTCGACCGTCGAGAATGATATAGTCCGCACTGGCATCAAGTGCAAATTGAATGTCGTCCTCAATATGATTGGCACTGAGTTTAAATCCAATGGGTATTCCACCTGTGACTTCCCGAACTCGATCAGCAAACTGTTTGAAATCTTGCGCTGTATGAAGGTTTTTAAAGGTTGGCGGGGAAATGGCGGGTTCTCCTTCGGGTATTCCCCGAACCTCAGAGATTTTCCCAATGTTTTTACTGCCCGGAAGATGGCCCCCTGTTCCAGTTTTCGCTCCCTGACCACCTTTAAAATGAAATGCCTGCACCTGTTTGAGTTTCGACTCATCGTAACCAAATTCTGCGCTGGCCAGCTCATAGAAATAACGTGAATTGGCCGCTTGCTCTTCGGGTAACATGCCGCCCTCCCCCGAGCAAATCCCCGTCCCCGCAAGCTCCGCTCCTTTGGCCAACGAGATCTTTGCTTCCTCTGACAACGCGCCAAAGCTCATGTCCGACACAAACAAGGGGATTGCAAGCTTGAGTGGTTTCTTTGCTCTGGGCCCAATGATCAGCTCTGTTGTTACCGCTACATCTTCTAATAACGGCTTAGTGGCCATTTGTGCCACCATTACCTGAATATCATCCCAATGGGGCAATAGATGACGTGGAACCCCCATTGAGGTCATCGGCCCATGATGTCCTAACTTAGTTAGCCCTTCTCTGGCTAGCTGATGAATAAACTCAACGGTCGGTTCTTCCTTAGTGGCCGCAACGACTGGACCATCCGCCTCAGATATTTGCACGCCAGGCCCCTGTTGCCCTACCTGATGCGCCGTAAATTGCTTATGAGTGCCATCGCAAAAAGGTAAATTGGCAGAGTGTTTACACTTACAAAGGTAGCCATCACCACTTTGTTCGGCAACAAAACTTTTTGGCTTGAACCCAGAACCTGCGTGAGAGCCATCGCAATACGGTTGGTTCTTTGAGCGGCCACACGTACAAAAGTAATATTCCTGATCTTTTACTAATTCAACTTTAGCTGGTTTATTGTCGGCAATAATCGGTTTATTCATAAAAGTGTCCTTTGAACTAGGCGAAATGACTTTGCATAACAGTAATAAGCGTAGAACACTATTGCTCAATCACGACGCCCCTAAATTAAGCGAGCCTATAAAAGACAAGCTGACCAGACCACTTGGATAGAAACTTAAGCCAAATAGATGAAGCGTGGAACTCCTTAGCGACGACTAATACAGTCTTTTGGGTAGGCTGTCCCTTCATCATTACTGGATCTATAATGACTCTAGTCACTAACTCAGATTAGCCACAGCGAGCTACATATGGAAATTGAAATTGCCCTGTTAATGATAACCGGTGGCTTTATAGCCGTTGGTGCTGTTTTAGGCGTTATCTATTGGTATGCAGGCCACAGCAAGTAATTAGACCCGAGTAACAGCAAGATGTTAATGTACCTGTGGCGGTCATGGTTCTGAAAAAACACCGAAGCTCTGTTACACCCGGCTTCCTCCCTCTTACATGACTGTTTCTCATACCCCTTAATAATATTTCGATTGTCAACAACGCCTATTCACTCAATTATCAAGCAATCCAATAGTCAAAAGAATATAGGCTCGACCAATGACCCATGTTTTTCATCGACACTGTCATCAATCTCTGCCAACGATTGCTTGTGGCGAAGGAGTCTACTTAATTGATTCTAATAATCAGCATTATCTTGATGGTTGCGGCGGCGCGGCGGTCTCTAGCCTTGGGCACAATCACCCACGAATCATCAATGCGATTAAAGAGCAGTTAGACAGAATTCCATATGCTCACACTGGTTTTTTCACCAACACCAGTTGCGAAAAACTCGCCACCAAGTTGGCTGAACTTGCACCAAGCACCCTTAACCACGTCTATTTCGTTAGTGGTGGCTCAGAAGCTGTCGAAACGGCGCTCAAGCTTGCACGACAATATTTTGTCGAACGAGGTTTACCCAGTAAGCAACGGTTCATTGCCCGAAAGCAAAGCTATCATGGTAACACTCTCGGCGCGCTAGCCGTTGGCGGAAATGAGTGGCGGCGAGAGCCCTTTCTACCTTTGCTCTCCAACGCGCACCATATTTCTCCATGCTATGCTTACCGTCTGAAACAGCCATATGAATCCAATTGGCAGTACGGTGAACGCGCAGCCAGAGAGTTGGAACTGAAAATACGCCAGCTTGGCGCTGAAAATGTCATGGCTTTCGTGGCAGAGCCTATAGTCGGAGCAACCTCAGGGGCTGTTTTAGCCGTTCCCGGCTACTTCGAACGTATCCGTGAGATCTGCAATCGTTACGATGTATTGCTCATTTTAGATGAGGTCATGTGCGGCGTGGGTCGCACAGGATCGTTTTATGCCTTTGAGCAGGAAGGGATCGTGCCTGATATAGTCACCATAGCGAAGGGACTGGCAGCAGGTTACCAACCCATCGGAGCGACCATTGCCAATGACAAAATTTATCAGGTTATTGCCAATGGTAGTGGCTTTTTTCAACATGGCCATACCTTCATGGGTCACCCGGTGGCTTGTGCTGCCGCACTAGCCACCATCGATACCATCATTAAAGACAACTTGCTTGAATGTGTCAGACTTCGCGGTCAACAGCTTTTACAACAGTTAACCGAAGCCTTACAAAGTCACCCCAATGTCGGTGACATCAGAGGGCGCGGCCTTATGGTCGGTATTGAACTTGTCGCCAACAAAACAAGTAAACGCCCACTTCCATCGGATACACTAGCCCATAAGAGGGTTCAATCTATCGCAATGAGTAATGGACTCATGTGTTATCCGATGTCCGGTACCATCAATGGGCATGATGGTCATCATGTATTACTTGCGCCGCCATATATCATTAACGAAAAACAGATTGAAGAGCTTGTCTTTAAACTTACTCTTTCTTTAGACATGGCCGCGGCACAATGGAGAGATTGTCTATGAGTTCTCACCCCTCTCAAGAGTCGGCTATTATCGTCGCCCCCAATGGCGCTCATAAGAACCACCAACACCATCCTCGGCTCCCCATAACCAGAGATGAGATCATCAAGGAAGTCATTGCCTGCCGAGACGCTGGGGCGGCAATGGTACATTTGCACACTCGTGATACATACGGCCAGCACACTTTAGACATCACGGAAAACAGTCAGCTATACCGCGAGGTAAAGCACGAGGTCGGTGATAGCATTATCGTCCAATTAACCACAGAAGCTATTGGTCTCTATCAGCCCCAGCAACAAATGGCGCTTATTCAAGAAGTGAAACCCGAGGCCGCTTCATTTGCACTACATGAACTCATTCCAAGCAACCACCATATTGACCAGGCGGCAGATTTCTTTCATTGGGTCGCCAAAAACAACATCATCGCTCAATACATTGTCTATGACGAGAGAGAACTGGCGCGCTATTTTTCCCTGCTCGATCAGGGCGCTTTACCTAAAGGTCAACATCACCTCTTGTTCGTCCTTGGGCGCTACAAGAAACAGAACAGATCAACACCAAGTGACTTGCTCCCTTTCCTTGTTCCTCGACTGCTAGATCACAAAAACCGTTGGTCAATATGTGCGTTCGGTCAAAAAGAACACAATTGTTTAACAACTGCTATGCTTATGGGGGCCGACGTACGAGTCGGTTTTGAGAATAATCACTATAATTGTCTTGGAGTTAGAGCTCAAAGCAATGCATCTCAAGTAGCGTATTTGTGCGCTACAGCCCAGAGGCTCAACATTGAAACTATTGATGCCAACAGGTTTCGAAATATGCTTGGAGCTTCTTGATTGTGACAATAGAAGCGACGATTGCAAACGAAACATAACAAACAAAAAGGAATTGGTATGACACGAATGAAAACACTGTTAGCCGCCACGACCGCAGCCGTGATATTGGGGACAGCGTCTTTTGCACAAGCACAGGATAGATTTGTCACCATCGGTACTGGTGGTGTAACTGGCGTGTACTATCCGACAGGTGGTGCCATTTGTCGCCTAGTAAACAAAGGTAGATCGGATCACAATATCCGCTGTTCTGTGGAAAGTACCGGCGGTTCTATCTACAACATCAATACTATCCGAGCTGGCGAGTTAGACCTGGGTATTGCTCAATCGGATTGGCAATATCACGCTTACAATGGCACGAGCAAATTTAAAAACAGTGGTGCATACAAAGATTTGCGCGCCGTATTCTCGATTCACCCCGAACCCTTTACCGTTGTTGCACGTGCTGACGCGGGTATAAAAACATTTGAAGATCTCAAAGGCAAACGAGTCAACATTGGTAACCCAGGTTCCGGTCAACGAGGCACGATGGAAGTCTTGATGGACCGTTACGGATGGTCAATGAACGACTTCAAGCTGGTATCAGAGTTGAAAGCATCAGAACAAGCTAAGGCTCTGTGTGACAACAACATTGATGCCATGATCTACACCGTTGGTCACCCAAGTGGTGCCATCAAAGAAGCCACTACATCATGTGACAGCAAAATGGTGTCCGTTGCTGGTCCAACGGTTGAAAAACTGGTTGAAGACAACAGCTTTTACCGCGTTGCGACAGTGCCAGGAGGTATGTATAACGGCAACCCTGATGATGTAATGACATTTGGTGTCGGTGCGACATTTGTTTCTTCTACTTCGGTACCAGATGAAGTGGTTTACAACATCGTCAAATCGGTCTTTGAGAATTTTAATGACTTTAAACGCCTCCATCCGGCTTTCGCCAATCTGAAAAAAGAGGAAATGATCAAAGACGGTCTTTCTGCTCCTCTTCACCCTGGTGCTGAAAAGTATTACAGAGAAGCAGGTCTGATGAAATAGCGATTTGACGCAGACAAGGGCCCAGTGATCGCTGGGCCTTTTTGATTGTTATTGTAATTGCTCCTTTAACCAGCGCTGAAAGAGATAAACCAATCTCGAATTGAGCTTATAACTGGGGATAATCGCATAGTATCCATAACCGCTAGTAAGTTCCAAGTTAAGAGGATTTTTTAGTTGCTGACGCTCAACTAAACCATCGACCATGAAGTCCGGTAACAACGCCAACCCAGCGTGCGCTCTTACTGCTTCCAATGACATAAAAAAATGCTCAAAGCCCACACCATAGAAATTCAAAGTATGCTGAATCTGTTCACTGCTCTTAAATTGTTCCCATAACTGGGGGCGCGTCACATGCGAAAGAAAATCGTGCTGCTTAAGGTCGTTGATAACTGTGATCGGTTTTTGGGTTAGTAATGTCGAAGACCCAACCAAACGTAAAGACTCACTTCGCAGTAAATGTGCATTTTTATAGTGTTGTGCAATCGGTAGGCAACGAATCACAATATCATCGTCACTGTTTACTGTGCGCAAAGGGCCATCCCCAGTTCTGATGCTAATACTCAAATTGGTGTGCTTCTGACAAAAATCATCAAGTGCCCCAACTAACCATAAGCTCGCAAAAGACGGGGTAACATTTAGCGACAAGGTTTCTTCTTTCTGCTCACTTTGCGCAAGCTCCGCGGTCGCACGTTGAACTTGTTCTAAAGCTTCAATGATATGAGGCAAATACTGTTCACCAGCAATGGTTAACACAATGCCATTTAAGTGCCGTTCAAATAACGTTTGACCGAGTTGTTGCTCTAAAGAGGCTATTTGTTTGCTCACGGCACCTTGTGTCACCGAGAGCTCTTTGGCAGCTTTAGAAAAGCTCAGACTATTGGCCACAACGACGAAGGTTCTAAGCGCCTTTGTTGAAGGCAATGCACTTCCTCTGAGCATATCGCTCCCCTATTCCATCAAGTGATACTCGTTGATCAAATGTCACAGTCAGCTCATCCAATTGCTTTTGCAAATTCCTAGTAAAAGTGGAAATATTACATAAACTTAAAAATTATCGATCTTTCATTATTAATGAAAGCAACCGTTGAGCGACTTGTCACCATATGAGTTTAGCTCATAGGTAAAATAGGCTTAGGAGAAAGCATGTTAAAGCAGAGTAATACACAGCTCATCATTATCGATGTGCAAGGCAAGCTGGCTCAATTGATGCACCAACAAGAACAACTCATCGAGCAGCTGGCCCTGCTGATTCAAGGTGCCAAACTCATGGCATTGCCCATTGTTTGGGCCGAGCAATTGCCCGATAAGCTTGGCGCTACGACTCCCCAGATAGCCAATCTATTAACGCCACTGGAGCCGTTGAGTAAATCGACATTTAGCGCATTTAAAGAACCTTCCATTCAACAAGTAATAGAGCAGTCACAATGTAAGCAAGTTTTGTTGGTTGGAATTGAAGCTCATATCTGTGTGTATCAAACTGCGATGGACCTTCTCGCTCAAGGTTATGAAGTCCACTTAGTGACAGATGCGATCTCATCTCGTACATTCGAGAATAAAAGCCTCGCAATTAAAAAGCTGACACATGAAGGTGCCACATTGACTAGCACAGAAATGGCTTTGTTTGAATTGCAACAGACGGCTGAAGGTGAACAATTTCGCTCTCTTATTAAGTTAATGAAATAACCCTTTATACAGAATAAAAAAAAGGCTCATCAATACGATGAGCCTAACCGAATAACCTTTCCCGTCACGCTTTTTGATTATCGCCATCATTTAGATGACGCAATAAAAGAATGACTATCAGTAACAAACTTGGGTGTTCCAGCCTACTAAGGTGCAACAAGGTCACTTTAAGTAAAGCCACCCCTTTAGACAAAATAGATCATATCGACAAATCAGATGGTTCAAATTTTACTGTTATGACCATTGATTGTTTTTATTGCAGCAGTGAAAATGAAGTATGGCGATTAGGATTCAGTACTAATGAACGAGAAACTCTCAACGTCTGCCCTTGCGAAACGTCTCAAGGTCGACAGCAAAACTCTTTTTACACGTCTAAAGCACGCGGGCTATCTGGCCTGGCACGATGACTCTTGGCTAATAACCGATTTGGGTTATCGATTTGGTGGAGAGTACGTGGACAGTGAGAAGTACGGTCGATTCGTTGTGTGGCCTTGTAATCTCATCATCGATGAAAACCTTGTCGCAGGAGGTTCGTTGTCTGCAACACAAATTGGCGAACGCTTTTCACTGGCTGCAAAAAAGGTCAATTTATTGCTCGCTGAGCTCGGTTGGATCCAACGAAGTGATACGGGCTGGAAAGCAACATTGGCGGGTGTAAAAGCGGGAGGGCAACAAAAAATCGATAAGGCCTCTGAGCAACATTTTGTTGTTTGGCACCACAACATCACACGCAATGAACGTTTAAAGCAATCTGTAATCGAGTTTCAAGGTTCTGATGCCGAAAGCCATTCTACCGACAAGTCGTTTTCTAGTTTTAAGCAAAAGTTTTCTGCTAAGCACCGTACACTAGACGGACATTATGTTAAGTCTAAAGGTGAGCTGATTATCGACAATTGGCTATATATGGCGGGTGTTGCCCACGCTTACGAAAGACAACTCCCCATCGAAGAAGACATGATCTGCGACTTTTATTTGCCCGCCGGTAATGTGTATCTGCAATTTTGGGGGGACGATTCCGGGTCAACAGATGACAAGGTTAAGCAAAGGACTCAATCAGTTTACCAAGCCCATCAGTTTAATCTCATTGAGATCGAATTTGATGACGTTTCTCGCTTAGACCAGCTTCTTCCTGCAAAGCTAAAAGAGTACGGTATCGAGGCTTACTAAGCACAATTAACCGTATCACTCTAGCGACTCGTTAAAAATAACACTGACAATCGTTTCGACCATGCTGGCCAGCAATCATATAAGGGGTTACTTTTCGACGCGACTTTCCTTGTTGCTTTTGCGATGTGGCGTGCTTATTCGAAGTCACACGTATCGCAACGTCAACCGAACGGATAAATGCATCATTTAACCCTCGAACTTGTTTAACGGCCAATAGCTCAGATTTCGCGGCCTTAAAGTTATCAAAGGGACCGATAAGACAACGTTTACTGCGATCTTCTTGTTTAAACCAGATAGAAGCATTTGTCGTTTGAATGAATTGCTTCGGTAGCGTGCGAAAAGCTCGGCCTTCAACAAAGCCACATTGGATCCAGTAAGACGCCCCTGAAAGGTGCACTCGCGGGTCTCCCCACACCCCCTTACCTATTGGGCAATCTTGTGACAAATACCAACGATTCTCTAAGTCATTTTTGATGCTATTACAGGTCAATTCAGGCGTGCTTGCCCATGAAAATGACACCATCATTGGCGTAACAACAAATAGAATCTTCCGTAACTGGTACATAGACAAAGTCCCCCCCTATCCTACATTTAGCCTAGAAAAGAACCAACGTAAGTCAATGTAGTTTCAGTATAAAAATTGCGCCATATCGGATTTCGCTCACAACGCCGCCCCTCAATACGCTCTAGAATATTATTTACAACGTAACAGACATTTTTTAACAATTTTTCTATTTTTCACTTTCGAAGGACCAGAATGTTATGAAGAAAAGTCGATGGCTACTCCTTTTATTGCTCCCTTTTATTGCCACGTCAACTTTCGCATCTGAAGCCCTATCAAATCACGCAATTAACTTTACTCAATCTACCGTTGGTTATGCATCGCTACTCATTTTTGCCATTGCTTATACCTTAGTTATGTTGGAAGAAGTTCTACAGCTGCGTAAATCCAAACCCGTGTTGTTAGCAGCCGGGTTAATTTGGATCATGATTGGGCTTGTATACAAAGAGATCGGTCAGGTTGAGATTGCCAAAAGTGCACTTGAACATAATCTTCTCGAATACGCAGAGCTGCTGTTATTTCTCTTAGTGGCAATGACCTACATTTCAGCCATGGAAGAAAGACGACTTTTCGATGCCCTACAATCTTGGATGGTTGGAAAAGGGTTTAACTTTCGAACACTATTCTGGCTTACCGGTATCCTGTCGTTCTTTATTTCCCCTATTGCCGATAACTTAACGACCGCGTTGCTCATGTGTGCGGTGGTCCTCAAAGTAGCCGGAAATAACGCAAGGTTTGTGAATATTGCCTGTATCAATATTGTTATTGCTGCAAATGCCGGTGGCGCGTTTAGCCCATTTGGAGATATCACCACCTTGATGGTGTGGCAGGCAGGTCATGTCAGTTTTTCTGAATTTATACCTCTCTTTATTCCTTCCGTAATCAACTATGTAATACCTGCGCTCATCATGTCGCTGTTTATCCCTAAAGCACAGCCAGACTCAGTGCATGAGCATATCGAACTAAAACGTGGTGCTAAACGTATTGTTGGCCTATTTATTCTAACAATTGCTACCGCGGTTGGTTTCCACGCTGTGCTTCATTTCCCGCCGGTGATGGGAATGATGATGGGCTTGGCATATCTGCAATTCTTTGGCTTTTTCCTTCGTAAAACACTGCCAAAATCGATAGCCAAGAAAAAAGCACTGGCCATCGCCAACAATGATGAAGCTGCATTAAAGCGCCTAGGCTCTATCGTACCGTTTGATGTTTTCCGTCGAGTCTCTCACGCCGAGTGGGACACTCTATTGTTCTTCTACGGCGTGGTAATGTGTGTGGGGGGGTTAAGCCTACTCGGCTACCTCGGGGTTGTTTCTGAAATAATGTACACCCAATGGGATCCTATTTGGGCCAATGTCATGGTCGGCATCCTATCCGCTATTGTCGATAACATTCCTGTAATGTTTGCGGTACTAACTATGGATCCTGCCCTTTCTATGGGTAACTGGTTGTTAGTCACACTCACTGCTGGTGTAGGGGGAAGTTTACTGTCTATCGGTTCAGCGGCGGGTGTGGCGCTAATGGGTGCAGCGCACGGTAAATATACGTTCTTTGGACACTTAAAATGGGCGCCGGTCATATCGCTTGGCTACGCGGCTAGCATCTGGGCTCACTTGTTCCTAAATGGCAGTCTATTTTAAACGCCAATAAGGATGCAGCTAGCATAGCTGCATCCTCAATCTGTTTGCATCCCATCATCACTTATCTTATTCCCACAGAACTTCGCTTCTCAGGTATTGCTTCCCTGCAATCAAACTCTCACCACTTCTTCACAAAAATTTAACCAAAACACCTAGCATTAACGACTCTATTTTTTTTATATTGAGTGAGATAAATCTTTCAACTTTTTAGACACCAATTTAGCCCTAAAATCCTAGGCTGAAAAAGACGATTTTGTGTCTATACTAGATTTTGTGTTTTAACGGTATGCATCATTTTACGAGGTTCCTATGTCTGAATTTGATTTCCGCACTGGAAAAAAACCTTTCTACGACAATCAAAAATTTCGTCGTGGTTTTGCAAAATCCGGCAACTTCACTATCGCCGAAGAGGAAATCCTTATCCGTTACGGAGACACTTTCCTCGGTTTAGAAAAGGGGGAACTTATACCGCAGAGCGACGTCGAAAAACATTTTTTGCTTGCCTTATCTGATGAAAGCAAAGCCGAAAGTAAACTTGAGAAAACATGGTTGAAATATTGTCATCAAACACGCGACCGCAAAAAGTTTCATACTCTTAACGGTAAAAAGCCTGACATCGATGATTCAATAGCAGCCTATGAACCAGAAGATGACCTGATTAACGACCTTTCCGACGACGATAACTTGTAAAGCCAACGCCACGACACAGCTCTACTACACTGACGGACATTGTAATAGAGCAAATACACTTTATTTATAAGTAAAATTTAGAAACAAACTCACCTAAAAACCACGTCGAAAATAAAGGCTAATAGTGGGCTTATAGGGATCTAGATCAAGAATAATTTGAAAAGAGTCGCAAAAACGATAGCCGCACCGCTTGGCTTATTTTATAATGCGAATTAATGTTTCGGAACACACTAAATTCTATCATTAGGGGATCAACATGAGACTTATTCCATTACAAAACGCAGATCAAGTAGGTAAATGGGCTGCTCGTCATATCGCTGAACGCATCAATGCATTCAAACCAACGGCAGAAAAGCCATTTGTTCTAGGCCTGCCAACGGGTGGAACACCTCTTTCTACGTACAAAGCACTTATCGAATTGTACAAAGCAGGTGAAGTGAGCTTCAAACATGTCGTTACTTTCAACATGGATGAATATGTAGGTATCGATCCTAATCACCCTGAGTCGTACCGTTCTTTCATGTACAACAACTTTTTCAATCACGTTGACATCCAAGAAGAAAACATCAACCTTCTAGACGGCCTTGCGGATGATATCGACGCACATTGTGAAGCGTACGAAGCAAAAATGCGTTCATACGGCAAAATCAACCTGTTCATGGGTGGTGTAGGCATCGACGGTCACATTGCATTCAATGAGCCAGGTTCATCACTGACTTCTCGTACTCGCATCAAAACACTAACTGAAGATACGCGTATCGCAAACTCTCGCTTCTTCGACAACGACATCAACCAAGTACCAAAGTACGCACTGACTATCGGTGTTGCAACTCTACTAGATGCTGAAGAAGTTATGATTCTAACTCTTGGCCACAATAAAGCTCTAGCATTACAAATGGCTGTAGAGGGTTCTGTAAACCACATGTGGACTGTAACAGCTCTACAAATGCACCGTAAGGCTATCATTGTTGCTGACGACGCTGCACAACAAGAACTTAAAGTTAAGACAGTAAGATACTTCAACGAATTAGAAGTAGAAAATATCAAAGGTCTGTAATTACTGATTTTTGGAAGGGAATGGCGGAACTTGTCCGCCATTTTCAGATCAAAACGAGAGTCCACGTAACATGAAGCGTGGAACGCAAAGGAATTGCTATTAATTCCTAGCTCCGTAAATGTCGGGTTTATATGCCAAGCTAAACCCGACCTCTCTTATCACTTTTATTTAGTTAGCCGCTTTCACTTCAAGAATTTCAGCTTCATCATCAGCTTGAGTTTCAATCAGTTTTACCACTTCTTTTTCTTGCAGCTCGGCCGTTTCACCGAAGAATTTTCCTCCCGGTTCAATACTAAGATTGTTACTCCAGATTTTTCCGTTCACGCGACCTTGAGCCAGGATTTGAATATGATCAGCATGGCACTCACCATCAATAATGCCATTGACGATGATTTGGCTTGCATACACTTCACCATGAATGCGTCCTGACTCAGAAACCACCAAAGACTGCTCCGCATACAATTGACCATCGATCATACCGTCAACCTGGATGTCGCACTCTAGTTTGAGTTGTCCGCTAATAGAACATCCTTTTGCGATGAGAGTTGAAGCTGACGGCTTACTCGGCGTTCCACTCTGTTTATTAAAGATTCCCATCGTATTCCTCTTTCTTTTGCAAATATCGTTTCAAATTCATTTACGCCCCAGTTCACAAACGGTTTAGGGTTTAACGCTCTTCCGACAAATCGGACTTCATAGTGTAAGTGTGGGCCTGAAGACAGGCCGCTGTTTCCTGATAAGGCGATTAGCTCACCTTTTTGAACAAACTGACCACTTTTCACTTTGAACGACTTCAAATGAGAATAAGAGCTAGAGAAGCCAAATGAGTGTTGGATACGTAAAAAGTTACCCGATCCCTTACTGCTCCTTCTGGTCACCTCTACGACACCATCAGCAGGTGCATAGACGCGAGTTCCCGTATTCACCGCGAAATCTAATCCTCGATGCATTTTTATCTTCTTCGTCACCGGATGCGTTCGTTTACCAAACTGGGATGACTGCCGGCTTTTTCCAACAGGTGACCCACTAGGGATCTGTGTCAACATGACCATTCTCACACTCGAACTGATGGCTGCGGCATCTAATCGAGAATCCAGATCAGCGGCCAGATTATCTTCCGAAAATCCTAATACTTTTTCGAGCTCAAACAATCGTTCCGAAACGTGTGAAATACGCTCTTCCCGTTCACTCAAATCAGTTTCAAGCCCTGATTTCAGGTCTCTCAATGCATCCAATTGTTCGCCAAGGCTTAAAGATTCGCTTTGTAATTCCTGCTGCTTAATCTTAGCGACATCAACCTCACTCGATAGATGCTTGATTGCTACACCTGCTGCTATCGAAGAGACCAACGCAGAACAAGCCAGTACTTTTATGCTGCGTCTGGTCTTTTTACCTAGAGACCAGTGCCGAGTACCGCTTATCGTCGAAATTGAGATGACTAACCGTTCTTTCATCATTTGAGTGCTAGAATAACCATGTTCTTAAAGCTTTATAGCAACTTTACGCAATCAGTAAATCATTGACCAGTATGGGTAGAGTTAGCCAGTGTCAGGATGTGAAGCGCTGCGGAATAAAAGAAAAATATCGATTGATAATTTAATAATTTAGATTATCTGCCGTAACAAAATTCGAACATCCACTGAGGTAGCGAGAATGTGTAATTTCTCTACGATAAAATGGGAAAAACCTAAGATAAAGCTTGTTTTTTTTGATTCTGATGTAGAACAAATACGCCACTCATTGTCGTATCAAACAGGGAAAGTTGGGTAGATTCTCTTATATCAATCATTGAGCTAAACGGACACTAACGACTATGAATTCTGAAGCGATCGCCAGATTATAGTTAACGTCTTGCGCAAAAAGAAAAGTTCTGATAACACCTAACGAGTCATCATGTTAAGTCAAACTCGCAAACTTCGATCACTTAGTTTATTTAAGTGGCCGAAGTAACGGTTAATAATGGGAATTAGATTTGGCTTGATAGCACCATTTAATTCCACGTAGATGTTAAGCCGCTGATCAATGACGTCGATGCGCCTTGGGTTTTGAGTACTTCGATAATTAAAGGGGAAAATTGAGAGGCCAACGCTGGGTCGATACCAAGTGCGGAAAAGGCACTGTCTACTGCCCCCATATTGGTTAGCAACGAAGATAAGCCACTTGATTCCAACGCCTGTGCACCCGGTATCAGTGTCGCTAGCTCATTTGTAGCTTCACTACCCAATGTATTTTGAGCCACCGACATTAAAGCGCCTACCCCGCCAATCGCTTGTTCCGGCGTTAAAGATAATTTGTCTTCAATTGCACTCACCACGGCCGTTTCACTACTCATGCCACTTTGGGCGGAATAGACATTCATCGCGGTGGTTAATGCCGCAGACATGAGTGCTGAGTTGTCACTTGAATTTGTCTCTGACGATGGGTGCGTGGTCTGAGCTGTATTGTTTGACTGACATGCCGCTAGCGCGCTCAGTGCAATCACGGCTATTAATGTCTTTTTCATCATTCATCCCTATGCGTAACCGTTTGTTAAGCATAGTCGATGGCCGCTAAGTTTAATGATTCAAATTAAAAAGGCTGAAGATTCCTCTCCAGCCTGTGATTAAACGATAAGCTCGGCATCAATCGATAATGCTAGCGACCTGTTTGACCAGCTTAGCTAACTCATCCCACTTCTCATTGTCGATAAGATCATTTGGAACCATCCAGGTACCGCCACACGCGACAACGCTTGGTATCGACAGATAGTCTTTGACGTTTTTAGGACTAACGCCCCCTGTTGGCATAAACTGAACCGGATAAACAGCTGTTAGTGCTTTTAGCATCGAAACGCCACCAGATGGTTCAGCTGGGAAGAACTTTAACGTTTTTAAACCCATCTCCATTGCTTGCTCGACCAGACTTGGGTTATTTACACCAGGAACAATGACAACATTCTTCTCTTGGCAATATCTAACCGTCGTTGGGTTAAAGCCTGGGCTCACAACAAAATCAACACCCGCTTCTATAGACTGATCCACTTGCTCTTTCGTCAGAACTGTTCCCGAGCCGATCAGCATCTCTGGGTATGCGGCACGCATCGCTTTTATCGCATCCGCCGCCTGCTCCGTTCGAAAAGTAATTTCTGCACAAGGCAAACCGTTTTCTATCAGTACCTGTGCTAATTTGGGAGCTTTAGAGGCATCCTTAATTGCAATCACCGGAACCACTTTAATCTCAGCCAAACGCTGTTCTAATGTACTCATTTTCCTTCCTTAAATGCTTGGCATCACATCATTATCAATGATGGCGCCAGAGTATTGAATAACTGTTCCTGCAACAGTGTGGCCCGCTTCTGCAGCCGCAATGTTATCACCATTAAGAAGTCGCTTAGCAAGATAACCCGCGCTAAATGAGTCGCCTGCAGCGGTTGTATCAACCACCCGCTCAACGTGATTTGCAGCGACAGCGTCCACCTCGTTGTTCGAGACCACAAAACACGGTTCCGCACCACGTTTCACCACAATCTCGTTAACCCCCAAGCCTTGTGCTCTTTCGATTGCCTGCTGTTCTTTCGTATCTCCCCACAACACCATTTCGTCGTCAAATGTGAGAAAAGCCAGATCCGTAATTTCCAGAATGCGCCGATAGGTAGTTTGCGCTAGCGCTGTTGTCGCCCACAAGGCAGGGCGGTAATTGTTATCGAAAGCTATGAAGCATCCTTTTTTACGAACAACGTATAAAGCTTCGATGAGTTTATCCAAACAATCTTGCGGCAAAATGGCCAAACTGATGCCACTAAGATAGATCCATTGATGGTCGCTTAACTGGGCAATTAACTCTTTCATCGTAAGATGTCGTAGCCAATATTTGGCGGCAGAGTCATTACGCCAATAGAAGAAACTGCGTTCGCCATCTTCTGCCGTTTCTATCGAATAGAGCCCCGGCATCTTAGTATCGTCTATGTGAACCAAATCTGTATTGATGTTTTCCTGACGCCAGCCTTCAATCATCTCTTTGCTAAACGGATCTTGACCTAACCCCGTTACATAAGCGACTTCAATGTTATGCTCATGCGTTAGCCTCGATAGGTACACTGCAGTGTTCAACGTGTCTCCACCGTAGCTCTGATTTAAGATACCATTGCTCCTGCGCAGCTCCACCATGCACTCACCAATGATGGCAATCTTAGTTTTCTCTATCATCATTTCTCCAACTGTTTGGAATGAAAAGCTCAGCCAATGGCTGGCTTTTCATACAACTAAGCTTCGAGACTTACGCTAGAATTGAGCGAACGTACTCTTCAATTTCGCTAACCTGGCAATAGTCAAAGAAACATTTCTGAAAGCGTGAGCTACCCACAGCAACTTTCACCAACTCCTGGTCGATTGCTCGTAGTGAATCCACATAGTTATCTTTCACTACGGCCGCTTTCACTTCGTTTAGAAGGGCAGCGTTGCGCTGTTGAGGCTCAGCGCGCTCTAGCGGGTAGCCCTGACCGCGCTCACCACTAAATGCTTTCTCAAACATGTAGCGAACGTTCAGCTCTCCTGCCCAGCCGAAACCTTTAGCAAAAGCAAGTGATAAAGCATTACCGTTGTTGATCTGATTAAATAGAAAAGCGTCTGATGGCTCTAAGCAATATCCACAAACGACACCAGGGTGTAAATTCAAAGACATCAATGCCCCCTGGCCTGTCCCACAGCCCGTCACAACAAAGTCTACGGCTTTCGAATTCAGCAAAATGCTCGCCATTATACCTAGATGGATATAAGTCAGATGATGATCGTTCTCATCAGTCATACCTAAATTGAAAACATCATGACCCAAACCACCAGCGACGTTATCCAACTGTTCCGCGACCATTGCGTTTTTGCCTGCCTGGCTATTTTCCATCATTAATGCAATTTTCATGTTTTCTCCTACAGCCTTGCTGCTTAATCTAAATTGTTTAAAAGGGGTTGCCTAACCGCTTATTGTTTTATTTTGGTTCCAAATGGAATGCCATTCATGTCCAAAGACGGCTTCGCACTGCACGCTCAGACCTTCAATGGCAACTGATTACGATAAAGTCGATAGATCGTGATAATATTCATCGTAATCACAGCCATTTCCAATAAAGAACCACCTATAGAACCAATGATAAGGTTGTTGCCTAACCAGCAACCAGCACCTATTAAAAATCCAATTCGAAGTGCAATTCCTTTCAACAAAAATATTGAAAATGTACCGACAATAGTGCCAGCTAAAGGTAGCATCTGATACCAGTTTTCAGCAAAGTTCGCGCCTATCACCAAGGTAGCAATAATAAATAGGCATGCAACCCAAATCGACTTGGTATAAATGGCCGCTCCGGTCCTCAGAGCAGACAGTAGCGCCCCAAGTACCGAGGTTAACGAACCTAATAACAGAAAGTGAATAAGGTGGCTTATGTTCAACAACAACATCACCCATTTAAGTTTTCTGTCATCTTTTTGATAAAAGGTTGATAGGCCCAAAGTCAAGCTAACAAAGCCAAAGGTTTGGGCAACAAAATCATCGGTCATCTAAGGTTTTTTTAGAACTAACGAGCCAACCAGCCGCCATCAACGGCGATTGTGTAGCCATTGATGTAGTCTGATGCAGAAGATGCCAGGAAGACACACGGCCCCGCAACATCCTTCGGAGTGCCCCAGCGGTCTGCTGGAATACGCTCAAGAATAGCCTTATTGCGCACGGCATCTTCACGTAAGGCTTGCGTGTTATTTGTCGCCATATATCCCGGCGCAATCGCGTTGACATTAATATTATGGCGCGCCCACTCATTTGCCATTGCACGAGTAATCCCCATAACCGCACTCTTCGATGCAGTGTAGGAAGGAACTCGAATACCTCCTTGGTAAGAAAGCATAGATGCAATATTGATGATCTTTCCGCCCGAACCTTGGGCCATAAACTGCTTAGCAACTGCTTGAGACATGAAAAATACTGTTTTAGAGTTGATGTTCATAACATCATCCCAATTCTCCTCAGAGAACTCGATAGCATCTTCACGTCGAATAATTCCGGCGTTATTAACCAAAATATCGATTTGACCGAATTCCGTTAGTGCCTGATCAATAATCGTGGGAATATTCTCTTGCTTTAGCAAATCCGCGCGAACATCCAAAAAGCTATGGCCTGATTGCTTCATCATTTCAATCGTTTCTGCTGGCTCTGATCGGTTAACACCCACCACTTTACAGCCGGCCTGTGCCAGCCCCATTGCCATGCCTTGTCCCAGGCCAGTATCACAACCAGTAACTATCGCCACTTTTCCCTGTAGATTAAATGACTCTAACATCATGTTCAGATCCTCAATTATTTTTAGGTTCGTGACGGGTTTGTATGATCCGCTCACTATGTTTAGAGCACAATAATCCAAATGAACTCATTGAGCAACTTTTTTAAAACGCCATTTCAATAATTAATAAATCAGCGTTCAGAAATGTGAGTTGCAATCAATGATTGTTCTGATTTTTTTGAAAAGGCTTTTTGAAAATAGTGATCAATGTTAATTTGTACCCATAGTCAAAAAACGAAAAAGGAACACTGATGGAGAAGTCCACTCAGCCAGAATCCGTATCATCGGTACTCAAAGTGTTTAACATATTAGAATCACTTGGTGATCAAAAAGAGATTGGTGTTTCAGAGCTTTCACAACGACTTATGATGTCTAAAGCCACCACATACCGCTTTTTACAAACGATGAAAACTCTTGGATATGTGTCTCAGCAAGGTGAAGCAGATAAATATTCTCTGACGCTAAAGCTATTTGAACTCGGTTCAAAGTCACTTGAGTGGGTGGATATGATTGCGATCGCAGAGAAAGAGATGCGCGTAATCTCAGATGAAACGAACGAAACGGTGCATCTTGGTTCCTTAGATCAAGGCTCTATTATCTATATTCACAAGATCGACTCGAGTTATTCGTTAAGAATGCACTCTCGTGTTGGCCGCCGCAATCCACTGCACACGACCGCAATAGGTAAAGTTCTGTTGGCTGAACGTGACGAAGCCATTATTCGCAAGCAATTAACGGGCACTGAGTTTATACCAAGTACAAAAAAAACAATTACAAACATAGAACAATTGCTTGAAGAACTCGCTATAGTAAAGCAACAGCACTTTGGTGAAGATAACGAAGAACAAGAGCCAGGACTACGTTGTATTGCAGCTCCCGTTTACGACCGATTTGGCAACGTGATTGCTGGTGTTTCGGTGTCTTTTCCAACCGTTCGTTTCGATGAAAATAAAAAGTCGCACTACATAAAGCTGCTACATCAAGCTGGCAAGAACATATCAGAGCAACTTGGGTTTAAGAATTACCCAGTATGAATGTTAACTCTTGATAAGTGTGGTATTCACAATTAAGAATAAAATTTAGGCCGGCGAACGCTGGCCTTTTTAGCAACAGTATGACTACTTCTAGCATTATCGGTCGCTTGATGTAAGCTCATTTCGTCACTAAGTGCAATCCGTATAAATAAAAATGAGCGACATGGTCGTTAAAAGCACTGACACTGACCGATTTATGTGGGTATGCGTTCGATACTTTGCTAGACTCCCCGCTCTATTGCGCCTGTGGTAAGTTTTGTTGAACAGGCACAGTAACTGAGTGATCGAGGAACTTGTGATGATGACAGATGAAGAAAGAATTGAACTACAACAAAATAACCCACTGCATGGCCTTAAACTAGAAACACTACTGCAAGAGCTAGTGGACTGTTATGGTTGGGATATTCTTGATACCGCCATGCGCTTTAACTGCTTCAACACCAACCCATCGATTGCAAGTAGCGTTAAATACTTAAAGAAAACGGATTGGGCAAGAGAGAAGTTAGAAAACTTTTATCTGTATCGCTTTAAGCGTATGCCTCGTGCTTCAGCAGAGGAATTTGACTTGCCACCGAGAGCTCGAACATTTCCGCATGGCCTTGAACCGAAAGAGCCTATGCCGCTCACTGTCGACTCTATTTTGAAATCTCAAGCGAAAGCAGCCTCAGCGTTTAAAAACCGCACGCCTCGTGGACGTAATTCACGCCGCTAGCAAGAGATGTTTGACAATCGAAGTGCCAATGTGGGCATGAGAGTTGCTACTTCGTTCAAGTAACAGCAGTTGTAGTGACTACTCTTGATTTAAATCGCAACGAACGCAATGTTCGCTGTTATGACTAAAGTTCAAGCTACCTTGTTAAATATTTAAGTAATATGTTTCTGGCGCCGTTGATGTCTCGGTCAACGGCGAAACCATCACCCTTGATAATCTTTGATGAACCTAGTTTTTCATCAATAGAACCATCCCAAGAGCGAGTTTAAGATGTGTGTGGCTCGTTATAGTCAACGACTTGCTTTCCGTACTTCTTAGCATACCACTTCAAGCGCAACTTAAACCCGTAGTGGTTTTAATCGAGCATATGGCGGCAAGTGTTACGGCGGATTGTTCGGATCTTTTTATCCTTTCGCGTAACCATTCCTTTTGTCTCGAATATAACGCTCGAACCACTGATCGCCTAGCGACTATATTGAATAGCTACTCCCTCCCTTACCTATCAAGCGATTTTCCGACCTAATCGATGTACATTGGCATACGATTCCAAAAGTGGATAAACAACGTCTTAATAGAGATGTGCCACCAGTACCTTGAAGTAATCTACGTCAGCTTATTATGGACGAGCTCGTGATCTTCAAGAGGCACAGGTATGTGACTGTCATTCCTGATGCTCAAACACACCAATTTCTCAGAGTTGGTTGAGAAGTGACGGACAGGGTTCGAGTTGACCAAGCCAATCACTTATAGCAGACAAACAAGCAAGGCGCCGTATAAAGAAAATGGACGAAATATCAGCGAAAGATCTCATAACGGCCACGATAGAACGGCTATCCAGTTCACACGGCATTTAAGGCTTTTCTCATAGTTATTCAACTTCCATTTTTTTGAAATGACGTTTCAATAAATGAGATTTATATCAAACATTCTACTTAGCACCTAGCTATTTTAGCGTCACCGATCACCGTTACACACATTTCATATGTGAAGCAATTTGATCATATAAGAATAAGATGTAGTATTAATTACATTAGTAACGGCTAAGGAAAGTTATGTTAACGAAGTATTCCGCAAACCCAAACGACGTAAAAAAATACTCGACAGAGCAACTGCGTAACGAGTTTCTAATTGATGAGTTATTTGAAGAGTCAAAGATCAAAGTTGCATACAGCCATATTGACCGCGCTGTAGCATTAGGTATCACTCCAACTGACAAACCATTAGTTCTTCAAGAATGGATCAATAGCAAATCGTTCGGTACAGAGTTCTTTTTAGAACGTCGTGAACTCGGGCTGGCATGCTTGTCGGGATCTGTAACGGTAAGTGTTGACGCAAAAACTTATCATTTAAACACTCTCGATGTTCTCTACATCGGACGTGGCGCAAAAGAAATTAACATCACACGAGAAGATGGCGATGCGACTGTGTATGGACTGAGTGCACCAGCCCATAAAACACTACCAACCAAAATTGTCACTCAAAAAGACGCTCGTGTAGTCGAGCTGGGATCTCTTGAAACATCGAATCAACGAGTCATCAACCAATACTTGCATCCAGACGTGATTGAGACTTGCCAGTTATGTTTGGGGATCACCCACCTAGCGCCAGGTAGTGTTTGGAACACAATGCCAGCACATACTCATGAACGTCGTATGGAAGCGTACTTGTACTTCAACATAAAACCAGAACAAGCCGTTTTCCATATGATGGGTGAACCGACTGAAACTCGTCACATTGTAGTACGCGATAAGCAACTGGTTCTGTCCCCTAGTTGGTCTATTCATTCTGGCTGCGGAACACAAAACTACAGCTTTGTATGGGGAATGTTAGGTGAAAACCAAACATTCGACGATATGGACTTTATTCCAATGGATACATTGGCTTAATTGATAATAATAGGAAATCAACATGAACAAAACTCTGAAAAAAGCACTTCTTACTACTGTCGCTGGCGCAACAGTCGCCGTATCTTCGATGACATTCGCAGCTACCGAGATCAAAGCCGCTTTCAACCAATCTGACAGCCATCCTCAATATGCAGCGTTGGCGGAGTTTGGTAAACAGCTTGAAGCCGCAACAGACGGCCGTTATAAAATCAATATCTATCCAAACGCACTTCTAGGCGATCAACGTGCTGCGCTAGAACTGGTTCAGGCTGGCGCTGTTCAAATGGCGGTTGTGGCTAACCCACTTATCGAAAACTATGACAACACATTCACAGCAATCGGGATGCCTTTTGCATATACTGGCATCGAGCACCAAGAGAAAGTATTCACCTCTGGTGTCCTAGACGAACTCTTCGCATCAACGAAGAAGTTCGGCTTCGAAGTTCTCACAGCATACACAGCTGGTTCTCGCAATATTTACACTAAGAAAGACAATGTCAAAAACGTAGCGGATATGAACGGTCGTAAAATCCGTGTAATGCAGTCCAATACAATGGTTGAAATGCTAAGTTGTATGGGTGGAACAGGGGTACCAATGAGCCAAGGCGAGGTGTACACCGCAGTTCAACAGGGCGTCCTAGATGGTGGCGAAAACAATGAGATTACCTACGCAGACATGAAGCACTATGAAGTCGCCCCATACTTCAGTAAAACCTCGCACCTGATGGTTCCAGATCTCGTCGTAGTTAGCGACGACTTCATGAACTCTTTATCCAAAGAGGACCAAGCAACCATTCGTAAATTAGCAAAAGATTCAACCTTAGATGAGTTTGCGAAATGGAATGCGAGAATCGGCGACGCACGTGCGCTGGCAGAGGAAAACGGAGCAACCTTCATCGACGTCGATGTGAAGCAATTCCAAGATAGCTGTAAGCCTCTTAAGAACAAATTGATTAAGTCGGACGCTCAAAAAGCCCTCACTAACGCAATCAACGAACTTAGCTAATCAACGTATCGGCTAACAGTCAAGGGCTAGGCATCACCTTAGCCCTTCTTCTTTAGTAAGGAAAAGTCTAGTGGAAAAGCTGTTATTCTGGACCAATACATTCAAAACGGTCCTCGACTGGGTAGTCGAGCGGGCTTGCATTGCGATCATGGCCGTCCTGACCATTCTCGTCACCTATCAAGTTGTCACCCGTTACGTATTTGATAGCCCTAGTGCCGTCAGCGAAGTTCTTTCTCGTTACATGTTCGTTTGGCTAGTGCTCATTGGGGGCGCTTATGTCTTTGGGTTAAGAGAGCATATGGCAATCAGCTACGTGCGCGATAAATTCCCCCCAAAGATCGGCATCATTGTCGACATGTTAACTGAGTGGGCGATTGCCATTTTTGCGTATATTGTCATGTGGCAAGGGGGCTACAAGGCGTCAGTTCGCCAAATGTGGCAACAAGACTCGGCATTAGAAATCCCTATGGGCGTTATCTATTCTGCCTTGCCGATCGCTGGCGCGTTAATTCTGTTCTATTTCGCTATCAATCAAGTCAAACTCATAAATAAATTTCAACAACTTAGAGTAAAAGGATAAAGTCGTATGGATGCTGCTACTCTTGCTGCGCTGATCATGTTTGGCGGCGCGGTTCTGTTACTCATTCTGGGGGCACCGATCGGTATTAGTATTGGTCTTCCTTCTTTCGCTGCTATGGTTAGTATTCTACCGCTAGCGGGCGCAACCACGACAGCTGCACAGCGTATGTTCACTGGTCTCGATAGCTTTGCACTACTTGCCATTCCATTCTTTATCCTCGCCGGTAACATTATGAATAACGGTGGGATTGCCATCAGGTTGATTAACTGTTCGCGAATTATCACTGGCTATTTCCCTGGTGCATTAGCACAAACTAACGTAGTTTCAAATATGTTATTTGGCTCAATTAGCGGGTCAGGTGTTGCTTCTGCCGCTGCAATTGGCGGCATCATGAATCCGATTCAAAAGAAAGAGGGTTACGACTCACCATTTCGCACAGCAGTGAACATCGCTTCCGCACCAACTGGGATGCTTATTCCGCCTAGTAATACGCTTATCGTGTATGCCACAGTCGCTGGCTCGGTATCGATTTCTGCACTCTTCATGGGTGGTTACCTTCCAGGCCTTCTTTGGGGCGGTGGTGTTATGCTTGTCGCCGGAATCATGGCTTATCGCCGTGGCTATATGACAAAACATACAATGTCCTCTGTAGAGCGATTGAAACTGCTAATCGATGCTCTACCAAGTTTGTCTCTCGTCGTGGTTGTTATTGGTGGTATTCTTGCTGGTATCTTCACCCCAACAGAAGCTTCAGCAATTGCGGTTGTATACTCTTTGGCTCTAGGATTTGCCTATCGAGCTTTAAAAGTAGAGCAACTTCCAGAAATTCTACTAGCTACAGCTAAATTGACCGCTATTGTCATATTTATGATTGCGGCATCTTCGGTTATGTCTTGGGTAATGGCATTTACCCAAATCCCTGGGGTCATTGCTGATACTTTGCTGTCATTGACTGATAATCCGATCATTATTCTGCTTATCATCAACATAGTATTGCTTTTTGTGGGTACATTTATGGATCCAACCCCTGCTGTACTTATCTTTACACCCATCTTTTTGCCAATTTGTATGAATCTGGGTATGGACCCTGTTCAATTTGGAATTTTGCTCGTATTTAACCTTTCACTAGGTACGATTACACCACCGGTAGGTCCAATCCTATTCACCGGCTGCAAGGTTAGCGACATAAAAATTGACCATGTGATTAAAACGTTGCTACCATTCTTTGCAGTCATCTTCTTGGTGCTCATGGCAGTTACCTATATTCCAGCAATTTCGATGACTATCCCTCAAATGATGGGTCTAGTTAAGTAAGGAGTACGTGCTTGGAAAAAGCAGTTCGGCAGGAGTACAACGCTCCTGCATTAGAAAAAGGCCTCGATATCCTGGAGCTACTCGCTAGCTCCGCAGAACCTTTGTCAAAAAAGCACATTGCTCAAATGACAGGTCGTAGTATTGGCGAAATATTCCGAGTACTCTCTGTATTGGTTCGCCGTGGATATGTCACGTTTTGCGAAGAGAGTGGCGAGTACACTTTCTCGATGCAGATGTTCACCGTCGCTAACCAATATCCTCCTCAGTTAAGGTTGTTAGATATCGCCAAACCGTTAATGAAAGAACTGAGCGAAAAGGTCAACCAATCTTGCCATATCGCTTGGTATGACAACTTAAACCTCGTTGTCGTCGCGAGAGTGGAAAGCCCGTATAAAATGGGCTTTAGTTTGAAAGTGGGTGCAAAACTTGATGTCTGTTCTTCTGGTTCTGGCATCGTGTTGCTGAGTTATAGTTCAGAACAAGAGCAGCAACATATACTGGCGCAAAGTGAAGCCACTAGCTCAGAAATCGACCACGCGCTTACATTAACAGTTCCGACTCGAAAGCAAGGTTATTTTATTGGCGCGAGCCCGCAAATTTCCGGAATTACCAATATCAGCGTCCCTATCTACATGGGCCAAAAACTTTTAGCAGTAATGACGATCCCATACGTTACGCTTGACTCAAAGGCTGTTCATCACGCTGTAGACAGTATCGAAACGACAAAAGAAGCACTAATAAGAATCTGCCAAACTATTACCAGCGAAATCACACCATGCACTTCTCCTTAAAATAAGTACACAAGAGCGCGTGCCTCTTTAACCTTCTTGATTATCGGCTTTTCCGTTAAAACGTACTTTGATTTTGCCAAAACAAAAACCCGGTTAGCTTTCAACCAGCGTAACCGGGCTTAAAAAGATTTTAATTTTGTCTTCAGACAAAATCTGTCAGAGGACAATAAACCTTGATCGGAAATTTATCTTTTCAACCGATTTATGGCCCATGAAAATTTAAAGTTTGATCATTTTTGAGGCGTATTGCATCAGTAACACCATGCGAATAACAATAAAGTTTGTTATGTATCCTTGAGAGTTTAACATCTATCTTAATGGTTAATATCTGCGGTTGTAAGGGTTAACTTAACTAAAGCATTATTCTTATAGAGGTAGTGCTTTCTTTGCTGATTGGAATCTTACAGGGGCGATGTTGCCAAACTCATTTCTGCCCCATTCGGTGTTTCAAACCATCCCAAAATCACCGTCATTCCCTTGAAAAAGGAGATCTTATCGAAGCGCAGTTAGTGGCCAAATTGGAGTACGGGCCTGACACATCTTTGCCCCATTCGGTGTTTCAAACCATCCCAAAATCACCGTCATTCCCTTGAAAAAGGGAATCTTATCGAAGCGCAGTTAGTGGTCAAATTGAAGTACGGGCCTGACGCATCTTTGCCCCATTCGGTGTTTCAAACCATCCCAAAAATCACCGTCATTCCCTTGAAAAAGGGAATCTTATCGAAGCGCAGTTAGTGGCCGAATTGGAGTACGGGCCTGACGCATCTTTGCCCCATTCGGTGTTTCAAACCATCCAAAATCACCGTCATTCCCTTGAAAAAGGGAATCTTATCGAAGCGCAGTTAGTGGCCAAATTGGAGTACGGGCCTGACACATCTTTGCCCCAAAGCTTCTTTGAATGAAACATTAGGAATGTTTCTATAAGCTATAATTCTTCAAGCACTTTATGATTCATATTTTGTTAAATTGCATCCAAAACTGATCCACTTTACCCCCTAATTTGCACCGAAAATTGATCCACATAATCTAATCTAGATCCTGCTGAGTTTACGCAGGAGTATGTGGAGTGATTGACGTGTCATTATTAAGTGTTATTCGTCGCTGGCATTTCCGCGAAGGAATGTCGCAAAGGGAAATTGCCAGACGTACTGGCCTTTCCAGAAATACTGCGAAAAAGTATTTACAAGACCGAACCATCGAACCTACTTACCCTAAACGTAATACCTTGAGTAAGCTTGATGACTTCGAAGAGCTGTTGATTTCATGGTTGAAAAGAGAAGCAAGGCGCCCAAGAAAACAGCGCAAAACGGTAAAAAACTTGTTCGAAGACCTTCTTCCTCTTGGTTACAGTGGCTCATACGACAGAGTTGCCTTATTTGTGCGTAAATGGCGAGAAGAACAAAAGCTCTCCGCTTCAAAGCAGACGTATATGCCGCTCGAATTTGCCCCTGGCGAGGCGTTTCAGTTTGATTGGGGCGAAAACTGGGCTTATATCAACGGCTGTAAAACCAAGCTGCAAGTGGCCCACTTTAAACTCAGTAACAGTCGAGCCTTCCTACTTCGTGCTTATTACACTCAAAGCCATGAGATGTTGTTCGATGCGCATAATCATGCCTTTAGAGTGTTTCAAGGCGTACCAGAACGAGGTATTTATGACAACATGAAAACCGCCGTTGATGCGGTTAAAAAAGGTAAAGAGCGCATAGTGAACCGCCGCTTTTTAGCCATGGTAAGCCACTACCTGTTTGAAGCCGACTTCTGTAATCCAGCTGCAGGTTGGGAGAAAGGACAAATAGAGAAGAATGTACGTGATGCTCGCTCCATTATCTGGCAACGCGCACCGAGGGTTCAAACGTTAGCTGAACTCAATGAATGGCTTAAAGCACAATGTATACAAGAGTGGCAAACACGTAAACATCCTCAATACAGCCATCAGACTATCGAGCAAGTATGGCTGAATGAGCGTCCCCACCTAATGAAAGTAACGGCTCCATTCGATGGATTTATCGAGCAAAGCAAACGTGTCTCTTCCACCTGCTTAGTGAACTTCGACAGAAACAAATACTCCGTACCAGCCAGCTATGCGAACCGTAGGGTGAGCCTGCATGCCTACCCAGATAAAATCGTATTACTTGCTGAAGGAGTGCAAGTGGCGGAGCATATTCGAGTATTTAATCCAAGACATGAGCCACCACACATTATCTATAACTGGCGACACTACTTGTTAGTTGCTCAGCGTAAGCCAGGCTCGATACGTAATGGTGCGCCGTTCAGCTTATTACCAGATAGCTTTAAACACTTGCAATCTATTTTGCTGGAACGCAAAGGTGGTGATAAGGAAATGGTCGAAGTACTCGCACTGGTACTGCATCACGATGAAAAACAGGTCGAGCAAGCGATAGAGATGGCGCTTGATGCTGGCACACCATCAAAGCAGCACGTCATAAACTGCTTAAGCCGACTACTTAACCCTAAACCTGTTGAGCCAGCTCCTGTATCAAAGGGACTGCGACTGGTTACTGAGCCAATCAGCGATACATCGCGCTACGATGAGTTGAGAGGTCAACGTCATGCACAATGAAGCCCTATTAAGTACATTAAAAACACTCAAACTTCACGGCATGGCCAGCAGTATTACGGAGCTTGCCTCTCAAAACTCTCCTGCGTACCAACAAGCTCAACCCATACTAGAGACCCTGCTAAAAGCGGAAGTGGCAGACCGAGAAGTACGCAGTATCGCTTACCAAATGAAAGCAGCTAAGTTCCCTGCGTATCGTGACTTATACGGTTTTGATTTTAGCGAAAGTGCAGTTGATGAGTATCTCATACGCGGCCTGCATCGTTGTGAGTTCATAAAAGACAGCCAAAACATCGTATTGGTTGGCGGCCCTGGAACAGGCAAAACTCACTTAGCCACGGCGCTAGGAGTTCAAGCAATACAGCATCACCAGATGCGTGTACGATTTTTATCGACTATCGAGTTAGTCAACACACTTGAAAAGGAAAAACAGGCGGGTCATGTGGGTCGTATGGCGAATCGACTCGTTAACTGTGATTTAGTTGTATTGGATGAACTGGGTTATGTCCCGTTTAGTCAGGCTGGCGGTACATTGTTGTTCCACCTTCTGAGCAAACTCTATGAGCGTACCAGTGTTGTAATCACCACCAATTTGAACTTCACCGAATGGTCAAAGGTGTTTGGTGACGCAAAGATGACCACAGCATTACTCGATAGACTAACTCACCACTGTCACATCATTGAAACGGGTAACGACAGTTATCGATTTAAGGAGTCAAAAAAGAAATCTAAGGAGAAAAGCAAGTAGAAATTAACCTGAAAATATGATCTAAATAGACCTACTTAGGTGGATCACTTTTGGATGCAAATGGTGGATCAGATTTAAGTGCAAATTAACATCATATTTCACAGGCAGGTATAAATAAATTGTCTCAGAGAACGATAAAATGGATAACCTCCCTGATCATAATTGTGGCAATAATACTGTATCGAGCATTGGGCGACACTTATGAGTTTATTGAGTACAACTCTAGTTATATTGGTAAGAGCTTTGAAGTAAGTCGACCTTTAGGGTATTTGTCTGGCTTAGGAGTTCAGGCGGATGAAACACCACTCAATGTCCTCAAAGAAGATAAGCAATGCTACATGTGGCTCTACTGCTCAGGCGCAGACTCGCCAGATGCCGCACTTCCCAACGTGAAAAATATTGCCTTGTACGACTATCAAAACAGTCGCGCGAGGGCGTGCCCTGTTGCCTTCTTGGGGGATTACAGTGGTTATCTTCAAACCGATGGCTATGGTGCTTATGATGAGCTTCACCAAGTGACCAATGTTGGCTGCTTGGCACATGCACGTCGCAAGTTCATGGATGCTAAGAAGCTTCAAGGTAAAGGCAAGTCAGGCAAAGCAGATAAAGCGTTGGCCAAAATCCAGAAGCTGTATGGAATAGAATCCCGCTTAAAAGGTGCGTCTGTCGAGACGCGAAAAGCAGAACGCCAACAGCACGCCAAGCCAATACTGGATGAGTTGTACGAATGGATGACGACTCAACAAGTGATAGAGTCTAGCCCGTTGGGTAAAGCGATAAAATACACGCTCGGCCAATGGCCGAAGCTCATCCGCTATATTGATGACGGTCACTTATCGATAGACAATAATCGTGCTGAACGCACAATAAAACCGCTGGTGATAAGCAGGAAAAACTGGCTCTTCTCGACCAATCCTAACGGGGCTGAAGCGAGTGCTATGCTTTACAGTATAGTCGAAACTGCAAAAGCCAACGGCCTTATCCTTTACGACTACATGGTCAAGTGCATGAAAGAGCTGGCGAAAGCGGAGCCAGATATCGATGCGCTCCTGCCTTGGAACTTCAAAAATTAGTCATATCGCCCCGTGGGTTCATGGGGCGGATACTAATTTTCCCCTCTTAACGTGGGAAGTTGATAATGCAAAGCTAGGGATTGAATCTGGAATGCTTTGTGTGGAAGCAATGCAATTTCTTATTTATGAGTGCTTGAAACGTGGTCGAGTAGATAGTGAAAATACTTGGTGGACTTATGCCCGTCACTTAAATCAATTCCTGACATTCTGTGAACAGAACGGTGTAGATTGGCGAGATATTTCTGAAAGCAGTGAAGATGAAATGCTAGTCAGTGCCTATCGTGACCTTTGTGTTGGTGAGTTTGGTATGTCAGTTAATTCGACCAATCAGCATTTAAGAACGATAGTACGCTTTTATAGCTATGGTGTTGGCAGATGGTTTGACTCATTACCTTATTCGCTAGAGTTAGTTTCAGTGCGCAAGGGTCAGCAGTTCTTAGCCCACACCGAGAGAAATGGTGGTAAGAAATACAGCTCTGATTTGATGATGAAAACTTTTGAAAAGAAAGCTCAGTTTTTATCGGCTAATGAAGTTCAAGAATTGCTATCTTCGATTGAAAATCCAACACTATTGGAACGGAACTAGGTTTTAAGTCCGGTGGTCGAGCCTCGCTCCAACGGTTCAAGTTAACATTAAGAATAATGGAAGCGCAGTGCAACAATGGTGAGCCGATCTCAAAGTTTCTAGATTACCTTGAGTTGAGTAAAACGACTTACCATACTTGGGGTTATTCATTAGATTCTAATTTTGTAGAACCTCTGACAAGATTTAGTCCAACTGGCCTTCAGAGGCAAAGATCATGGCAGCATTCTCAAGTAGTTCTTTTTTCCAAGTAGATATTTGGTTGGTGTGTAGGTTGTACTTCTGTGTCAAGTGAGACCTTAAAGTTGGGCTTTAACCATTGCCGTAATATTAGTTTCTACGGCAATGTTTTTCATAAATTATATTACATCAATTAACCGGTTATAGGAATTACTGATGTGAACCTTTAGTGTCTCAGCCGTGAGGTCAAAATCATCCTTCATTATAGCTTCAGCGATAGCAAGGTGCTCTTTATTTGATTCTTGAACATAATAGTTCTGTCTGTCATCCCTCAATAGTGAGAGTCTATCATTAATATGAGTCAGTATACCAATGAGCGGAGTGTTATCTGTAGCCTTGTAAATTAAGTCGTGGAACATTCTATCAAGCTTATGCACTTCTTCAAATTCTTGGCACTGTGATTGGTTGTTCAACGTTTCAATAAACTCTGATATATGATTCTTGTCTAATTTAGGCCATGCTAGTTTAAGAGCGAGCACTTCAATATCAGCTCTTATCTGATAGATATGCTTTAGTTCTCTGAAAGACACCTCAGAAACCACTTTGACTCGTTCACTCTTAGAAATAATCCAACCTTCATGCATTAATAACGTGAGAGCCTCTCTCACGGGGGTTCGACTGGTCTCCAACTTTTTCGATATTTCTGTTTCAGTGATTGAATCTTTAAGTTCACGATTAATAATCAGATCTTTAATTTTCTGATAAACGCCAAATCTAGACATGCTGCCCCCTTGATTGAATGCCCTCACCACCCAGATTGTATGCACTAATGACAAAGGCGGGTGAGTATGTGAGGCCTTTATTAATTCCAAGCATCCGCTTGTTTTTTAGCCACTTTCGTGACGCTTTACTCAGTTGCAAAGGCAACGGTAGTGTATATTTTGTGCATACATTAAATATACACCAATGAGTACAAAAGGAAAGTTTGTATGAGAATATTTGATAGTCATAACCACATATGGCGATGCGAAGGCGAGCACTTCGCATGGATAACTGACGACCTAAAAGTCATAAAACGCGACTTCTCGATTTCTGATCTTGAAAGTGTTCTTGCTGACAATAAGGTAGAAAAAAGCGTGTTAGTGCAGGCGGTTCCAGAAATCTGGGAAACCCGTGAGCTACTTGACATTGCCGAGGCTTCAGACACTGTTGTGGGTGTCATTGGCTGGGTTGACGTTACTAAGGGCAACCAAGTCGGCGAGGACATCGCATCACTAAAACAAAGTTACTCAAAGTTATGTGGCATTCGTTACATGTCACAAGGCTTACCGCCAGAACACCTTATGGAGTCCCAATTCGTTGAAGGGGTAAAGCAAGTTGGCAATGAAGGTTTGATTTATGAGCTATTGATCACCACCGCACAACTGCAACAAGCCACCAAGTTGGTCTCGCAGTGCCCAGATATGACGTTCATTGTTGAGCACATTGCTAAGCCCGCTATCCGTGACGGTGAATTTGAGCAATGGTCAGACGATTTGCATACGCTTGCCGCGTACCCAAACGTGCACTGTAAATTGTCTGGGATAGTCACGGAAGCCGATTTTGCTTCTTGGAATGCCTCTGAAATTACTCCCTACATGGATGCCGTGTTGAGTGCCTTTGGAGAAAACCGCGTCATCTATGGTTCTGATTACCCAGTCTGTTTGCTAGCAGCAAGTTACCCTCAAGTCTTAACATTGGTGACCAACTGGTTGAACGATAACCCTGAAGTATCCGCAGATAAGATCCTTTACTCGAATGCAGAAGCGCTGTATTTGAATCCATTAACTAAATAAGGAATGCTGTTATGGAGTTTGTGCAAATGATATTGGGCTTCGGTCCAGCAGTAGTAATACCGATTATCATGTTCATCTTTGCCCTTATATTTGGTGCAAAGATTGCAGATTCGGCGAAAAATGCGATGACTGTTGGTATCGGTTTTTTAGGCCTCTCCCTGCTCATTGGGTTTATGGTGAGTTCACTATCAGCTTCAACCGAAGCTATGGTCGAAAACCTAGGCCTTCACTATGAAGTGCTTGACTTAGGATGGCCATTAATTAGTGCGTTTAGTTTAGCTGCGCTATCACTTCCCATTGTTTATGCCCTTTGTTTCGTCATCAACCTAGCGATGATTGCGACCAACACGACCAAGACACTCAACGTTGATTTCTGGAACTACTGGCACTTTGTCTTTGCCGCGATCATTGTCGAACGCTTAACTGGTAACTTTTATCTCGGCATTATTGGTGGCGTATCCACCTTTATTATCACGATTAAAATTGCCGACTATATTGCCCCTCGAGTTCAAGAATTCTGTGAAACGCCAAATGTGACGATCACTCAAGCTGAAATCGTGGCATGGGCACCATTGGCATTCGCAATGGATAAAATTGTCGACAAAATCCCAGGGCTTAACAAAGTCGATATCAATATTGCTTCCCTTGAGAAAAAGCTTGGATTCTTTGGTAGTCCACTCGCTATGGGAGCTATTCTAGGTGTGCTCATTGCGTTACTGGGTGCGCTGCCTATTGATCAAGTCGTTAAATCTGGAATGAACTTCGCCGCGGTGATGGTCTTATTGCCAACCATGGCTGGCGTGTTGGTGAGTGGCTTGGTGCCGATCACTGAGGCTGCCAGCGAATGGGTAAAGAAAAAGTTCCCGAATAAATCCCTGTACTTTGGTATTTCTGGAGAGATCACTTTTAAAAACCCTGCGGTACTGTCTGTCGGTATTTTAATGGTGCCACTGACTATCTTGTTAAGTGCCGTTTTACCGGGGAATACCATGATGCCATTCGCTGATATTCCTTATTTACCGATGTTTGTGGTCTTTGGTACCGTGGCAGCCAACGGCAACATGTTCCGTGGCCTGGTTAACGGCATTCTTATCGCAAGCTGTATTTTGTGGTTTGGTACTGATTTGGCACAAATTACTCATGAACTGGCGGTGGATGCGAACCTAGAAGTGCCACCGAACATGCTTGCTTCGTCTATTGATGGTGGCTCACACGCAACGAGCTGGGTGTTCTTCAAACTCTTTGAAGTCATGTCTTCTATGAACTCATTTATTAGTGGTGTCATTGTTCTAGTTGCTTCGATTGTGTTGTCGTACTTAATCAAGTTCTTGTTCCCTACAAACGAAAGAACCAATATTGGCGACAGCAATGAAACAGCAGCGGACTCAACAGAAGAACAAACCGTTTAACTCAATATAAAGGTCTAAATATGAAACATAATACGATTGAAAAAATTGGTCTTGAAGTACCGAGTTTAACTTTTGGAGGAGCGTCAATTGCCAACCTATTTTTAAACTTATCCAATACTCAAGCTAACGATACGGTAGAGGCGGCAATAAAAGCAGGATTTAGGTACTTTGATACCGCTCCTCATTATGGTGCGGGTCTATCTGAGCTTCGTCTTGGTCTTGGGTTGCGCGCTTTATCAAGAGGTGAGTACATTTTATCAACGAAAGTTGGCCGCCTGCTTGCACCACGCGAAGAAGGCTTGGAAGCGGGTGAATTCTTCCATGAGGAGAATCCGTTCAACCGAGTCTATGACTATACCTACGAAGGCATCATGACGTCATTTGAACATTCTGTTCAGCGTTTAGGTACCCGTTATATTGACTTACTGCATGTTCACGATCTTGGAACGTACACGCATGGCGAAACTGACGCTGAAAGAAAACACTTTAACGACTTTATCACTTCAGGTGTGTTTGCGTTAGAAGAGCTAAAAGCGAAAGGGCTTATCAAAGGTTACGGATTAGGTGCCAATGAAGAGCAAATTTTTCTAGAGCTGTTTGAGGCAGGTTTCAGACCTGACGTCGTCATGCTGGCGAATAGGTATAACCTGCTAGAGCCGAATAGGGAAGAGTTTTTTGCCGCGTGTCGCCAACATCAAGTTTCGGTGGCGGTCGCTGCGCCGTTCGCCACAGGTGTACTGGTGGCGGGTGTCAAAAAAGCGAGCTCCCTATACGAATACGGTCAAGTGCCTGAGTCAGTAGTGAAAAAGGTTGAAGCGATTGAAAGCATTTGTAAGCGCCATTCAGTGCCAATTGGTGCGGTTGCCTTGCAGTTCCCACTGCGAAACCCGTCTGTCGTTACGGTGACTTGCGGGGTAGCAACGCCGGAGCAAGCACAAATGAATATGCAATGGGCTTCAATGAGCATTCCTGATGCCGTTTGGGCCGACCTTGCGGAAATAGGTATCAAGTAGAGTAAACAATACAAACCACCGCAGCATGCATGCTGCGGTGGGTAAGGAGCGAAAATGAGTAATAAAATTGTTAAAGCTGAGCTGTGGATGGTTGACCTAAAACCAAAGGTTAAGCGTACAGATGCGATTCAAGCTTTTGAGTCACAGGAGACGCCCATCTTAAGCATCACCACAGAAGATGGCCTTGTTGGAGTGGGGTATACCTATACCATAGGAACGGGAGGCTCATCAGTCATTGCCCTATTGCAGGATCATTTGCTTCCAAAGTTGATAGGTAAAGATGCTTCAATGGTGGAGCAAGTTTGGCATGAACTTTTACTATCAACCCATGCGACCTCTGTTGGTCCTATCACCTCACTCTCTTTGGCAGCGATAGATACGGCGCTATGGGATCTAAGGTGTAAACGTGCCAACGAGCCTCTCTACAAACTGGCAGGCGGGCGTTCGGGAAAAATCCGTCTTTACACCACCGAAGGGGGTTGGCTGCATCTGACTCCGGAAGAGCTCATCAAAGATGCCCAGAAAGTTAAAGCCGAAGGGTTTATTGGTTCGAAAGTCAAAGTGGGGCTGCACCCTAACCAAGACATCTCTCGACTGAAAGCGGTCCGTGAAGCCATGGGGCCTGATTACTCAATTAAAACCGATTGCAATCAATCGATGACACTATCAGAAGCCCAGGCTCGCGTGCGTCAGTTTGAAGAGCTGGGCATTGGTTGGATTGAGGAGCCATTTTTAGCACACGATGTAGATTCGCATGCAGCTCTGAATAAAAGCACCACTATCCCTGTTGCGGTTGGCGAATCCATCTATTCGATCCACCACTTTAAAGAGTACTTAAAGCACGATGCTGCCGAAATTATCCAAGTCGATGTTGCTCGTATCGGTGGGATTACCCCGTGGTTAAAAGTGGCGCATATGGCCGAGTGCTTTGGCAAGATTGTTTGTCCTCATTTCCTGATGGAACTGCACGTGTCATTGTGTTGCGCTATCAATAACTCTCGATGGCTTGAATACATCCCTCAACTCGACAGCATTACTCACAAAGCGGTGAGAATCGAAAACGGATTTGCTTACCCACCAACAGAACCCGGGCTTGGTATTGATTGGAACTGGGAAATGATCCGTGAAATTTCAATTTATCACCGAGAGTTTAAGGAGTCGTGATGAAAGGAATTTATTGTCCATCTGTCGTTCTTTTCGACCAAGATAAGAAGCTAGATATAGAAGCGAACAAAGCGTATTGGCAGCGCCTAGCGAGTTCAAACATAGACGGTGTCGTAATTTTAGGAACGATTGGTGAAAACACAGAGCTCAGCTATGTGGAAAAAGTACGTCTTATTGAAGCGGCAAACGCTGTGTTCAGTCAGACCTCGACGAAGCTTATTGTTGGTGGGTCATCAACTCTGATCAAAGAGACCATTGACTTAGTTCAACTCTGTAATGATATGCCTGCGGTGGATGCAATTTTGTCAATGCCTGCCTTTTATTTTGGATTGACACAAGCGTCAGTAAAATCTCACCTATCAATGGTATGTGAAACGTCTTTAAAGCCAGTCATCGCTTACAATTTCCCAGATAGAAATGGTATTGATATCAGTATAGACACGCTAGCGGAGCTTAAAGTTGAGTTTGATAATTTCTCAGGCGTAAAAAACACATCAAAAAACATTGAGTCTACGATGCTGATGATTTCGCGCTTAGAAGACCAGAATTTTACCGTTTATGCCGGATTTGATGAGCACTTCCTCCCTGCACTCTTCTCAGGTGGAACCAGTGTTATTTCTGGGTTGGTAAACGTGATTCCAGATACGTTTGTCTCGTTAGTCAATGCGTTTCAAACCTGCGATGTCAAACATATGATATGGAAGCATCGAATGATTATTGACCAGCTTCATACGTACCAATTACACCCACATTTCGTTGCTGCAATAAAAAATAAACTTAAAGAATCGGAATTAATTAATAACAGTATTTATCGTGGTGTTTACTAAAATTAAATATTTTCTAACTATATTATCAAAGTCTCTAATAAGGATATTATTATGGTTTTTGCACTGAATTTACCCAAACTTTCTCTATCCGGCGTAGGTGCTGTTGAGGAATCTATCGAAGCACTAGCAAACAAATCGTTATCTCATCCGTTAATCGTAACGGATTCTAATTTAGCTGAGATGGGATTACTAGATGGACTTTACGCCGCCTTAGATCAAAAGAAGATACCCTATACGGTATTTAAAAACGTTACCCCTAATCCGACAGCCGAATTAGTACGAGCTGGCGTTAAATGTTTTAATGACAATGACTGCGATAGCTTCATTGCCGTCGGTGGAGGTAGTCCAATTGATTGTGCCAAAGCCATTCGCATCGTTCAATCTAATGGCGGTGATATCGTCGACTACAACGGTGTTGGATTGGTTAAAAATGATGGCGCGTTCTTTATAGCCATTAATACCACCGCGGGTACGGCAGCAGAAATGACGTCAAACTCGGTCATTACTGATACCGAAAACAAAATAAAAATGGTCATCGTAGATGGCAAGCAAATTCCCGATATCGCAGTGAACGACCCATCACTGATGGTGGGATTACCTGCGCATGTTACCGCATCAACAGGCATGGACGCGCTAACCCATGCTATTGAGTCTATCGTTACACCGGGCGCGAATACCTTGACCAAACCGATGGCCCTCGAAGCTGTTCGCCTTATCAGTCAATGGCTCCCCGTTGCCGTTCAAGACGGCAGTAATATTGAAGCTCGCGGCAAGCTCGCCGATGCACAATTCTTAGCGGGTATGTCATTTAACTCCGCAGGATTGGGCGCTGTTCACGCACTGGCTCATCAGCCTGGTGCCACTCATGATTTACCTCACGGAGTTTGTAACGCGATTCTTCTTCCCAAAGTATGTAAATTTAATGCAGAGGGTGAACCACAAGCTTTTCGATCAATTGCCGAAGCGATGGGGGCAGATACTAGCCAGCTGAATGATTACGAAGCAGCAATGATGGCCGTTGAAAAGATCGAATTCTTGTCATCTCTAGTAGATATTCCTCTTGGCTTATCAACACTTGGTATCAAAGAAAGCGATCTACAAGGTTGGGTAAAGCCGGCAATGAATGACGTGTGCATGGGAGGCAATCCACGCGTTATGTCTGAAGAATCAGTTTTAGAAATGTATAAGTCTGCTCTTTAATTAACAAACCCGACACTAAAACTGTCGGGTTTTTAGGTGATTATGATGTATAAAATAGTTAACATCTTACTAATAAGCTTATCTTTTTTAACTTTTAGGACTTTTGCTGTTGAGTCCATCTATGGTCCAACAAATCCCTCACCAGATACTCTTATTGATGCTAGAGTACGCTATTTTGGCAGTGTCGTCGAACTAAAAGCTACGCATGAAAAGCAATATCGTGAACTTCACGCAGATGTCTGGCCTGAAGTGTTAAATGCAGTTAAAGCTGCAAATATCCACAATTACCATATTTTTATTGCTCCATTGGATGGTAAAAAATACTTATTCAGCTTCTTTGAGTACCATGGAAATGACATGAAAAATGATTTTGCAAAAATGGCCCTTGATGAAACAACTCGAAAAAAGTGGTGGCCTCTTACTGATAGTTATCAAGAGATTATCCCAGGTACACCAGATGGCGAGCAATGGATGAGTTTAGAGAGTTTGATGTCTATTAAATAACCTTACCGCTTCTCTACACGGACTTTCATCCAGTAGAGAGGCGGTTAAGCCCTTTTATCCTAGTCCTTGATATGGGAAGGCGCTCATAATTCGGGTTCTGAGTTTATTAGTCTCCTAAAAGAGGTTCTACGCTGGAACCGCCGAAATTTCCGATTTGATATTTTAATGATCTTTCGGAACTTCAATTACACCATCAGCAATACTCTGCGCCAACCGTTCCATTTAGCAAAGCGGAAATAACCTGGGTATTGAATGCAGATGTAATCCATTTGAACCTTTGATGTACTGTCCATAACCCTTTTGAAGGCATCCATATAGTCATAACAACCTTGTAATAACTGAGCATCTCCATTTTCAGTTTGAGGAAATTGGCAGGCATAATCATGGAGAATCTTTACTAGATGTTGTTGCTCTGTCGTTAAGTCGACCATTTTTGTCCTCGTGAAAGTGTTCGATAAACCGTTGCACGCGAGACTGTAAATCGTTCCGCCAGATCGCTGATAGAGTATTGGCCAGTATCACGCATACGGCATAGTTCTTTTTGTTTTTTTTCAGATAGTTTAGGCTGTTTTCCCTTCAATTTTCCCTTTGAACGGGCAACAGCCATCCCCTCTTTAGTTCGTAGTCGAATAAGGTCTGCTTCAAATTCTGCAAAAGTAGCGAGAATATTGAAGAACATTTTCCCCATCGGATCTGCTGGGTCATAAATACTGTCTCCTAGAGCGAGTTTCGCTCCTCGAGCTTGTAGGATATCAGCAATACCCCTTGCATCAGGTACTGAACGGGCTAAACGATCTAGCTTTGGAACAACTAGCGTATCTCCCTTTCGAACCGCTGCAAGCGCCTGTTCTAGGCCAGGCCTCTGTCGGTTTGAACCAGTCAGTCCTTTGTCGGTATAGATTCTGTCAGTGGAAACGTCTAAATTTATCAGCGCTTCTATCTGGGCGGTTAGGTCTTGTTGGTCTGTGGAGCAACGAGCATAGCCAATCTTGATTCCAGTCATATTAATGTACGTTTAAGGAGGGACAAAATAGATTGATATCGTGCCAGTTATATGAGACAACGTCAGCCTAATAAATAGGCGGATTATTAAAGTGGTTATTATTGTCCGCTTAACGATCTTCTTACGGACATTAATTTCGGGGGGCAAGATGGTAAGTGGTGGTAAAGCCGCTGGTAAAAGTGAACGACTAGCGGTATTAAGTAATGCTGAACAAGAAGCTCTCTATGGCCTCCCTGATTTCGATGATGCACAACAATTAGAGTTTTTGGTTCTGGATGAATCGGAGTTAGCGTTAGTCAACAGTCGAAAAGGGCTTCATGCGCAGCTTTATTGCATTCTGCAGAGTGCTTACTTTAAAGCTAAAAGTCTGTTTTTTCATTTCAATTGGCATGATGTCTTGGACGACTGCAACTTTATCCTAAGTCGTTATTTTCCTGGAGAGTCAATTCCACTTCAATCGCCCTCTAAATATGAACGCTATGCTCAGCGAGAAAAAATATGCAAATTGTATAATTATCGTCCATGGTCCTCAGCATTGTCTTCATTGATTGAACAACAAGCTGTCCATATTGTTCACCGCGATATCACTCCCGGATTTGTTGCCACAGAGCTAATTATCTGGCTCAACGAGAACAAAATTATCAGACCCGGCTATACCACACTTCAAGAACTAGTCAGCAAAGTCCTTTCTAATGAAAGACAAAGATTAGGAAATATTTTAACGGAACAACTCGATGACGCGACTATTGCTCATTTGAACAAGCTGATTGAACGCGATGAAACTCTTTCCGCCTTGCCATTCTCAGGCAAGATGCACGAGACTTCGGATGGCGACAGATGACCCAAGAAAGGGAAAAACGAACCATTTTGGAACCACTGCACCATAAAGCCTGCAACATTTTACCTGCACTGAATATTTCTCAGCAAAATCTGCTGTACTACGCGAGTCTGGCAAACTTCTATACCGTTTACGACCTGCGTAAACTGAAACCCGAGCAAGCACGCCTTTATCTGCTGTGCTTTGCATGGGTTCGTTATCGTCAGTTCAGCGATAACTTGGTGGAAGCCATGTTTTTTCATCTGAAACAGCTTGAGGATGAGAGCCGCCGTGTGGCTAAACAGCTTCTGGTTGACGTTCAAGAAAAACACCGGCGTGAAACGCCTAAGATCGGACGTCTGCTGTCTCTTTATGTTGATGATAGTGTTTCAGACTTTATCACCTTTGGCGAAGTCCGCCGTAGAGCTTGGAAAATCATGCCACGGGAGACATTGCAAACCACCGCTCAGCGCATGAGCGTAAAACCTGTCAGCAAACTGGCATTACAGTGGTAAGCTGTCGATGGTATGACCGCGTTAATCCGGCGTCACCTTCGACCACTATTTCTATCGCTCGACCTCAACAGCGTAGTCAGAGATAGTCCGTGGGTTGAAGCCATGAACTGGCTTAAGGTGGTATTCGGTAAAAAGCAGACGCTTTCGCAGCGACCACTAACAGAATGCCCGAAGGGAACATTACCCAAACGATTACGCCCGTATTTGCTGGAGTTTGACGAGAGTGGCGAGATCATTGGGCTGAATGCTGGGCGATATGAGTTCTGGCTCTGCCGACAGATTAGAAAACGTTTCCAAGCAGGTGAATTCCACCTTAACAACAGCCTCCGCCATCGCCATCTTTCTGATGAACTGGTACCAGAAGGAAAAAAGGCGACTGTACTAGCTGAAATGAATATCCCTTTTTTGCACAAACCGATCAAAACACAACTAAGGAAGCTAGAGTCTGAACTGCATCGACAATGGAAAGCATTCAACCGTGAACTGAAACAGGGGGAAGTTGAAACATGTGGTATACGATAAAGAAACGCAGAAACTGACCTGGCATAAACCCGTTATCAATCGTAATAAAGCGAAAGAGACGCGATTCTATGAACAGCTACCATTTTGTGATGTAGCTGACGTCTTCCAGTTTGTTAACGGACAGTGCAATTTTCTTCAAACCATGAAGCCACTACAGCCCCGCTATGCGAAAAAGAATGCTGATGTTGACAGTTTGATGGCGGTTATCGTTGCTCAAGCAATGAATCATGGTAATCATGTGATGGCCCGAACCAGTGATATTCCATTTCATGTGTTAGAAAGCACGTACGAACAGTACCTCCGCTTAGCGTCACTTGTTACTGCTAATGATTGTATAACCAATGCAATACAGACGCTGCCAATTTTCCCATACTATTCATTTGATCCTGAAACACTTTACGGTGCTGTTGACGGACAGAAGTATGGTGTCGAACGACCAACAGTAAAGGCACGACATTCGCACAAATATTTTGGCCGAGGTAAGGGCATGGTCGCCTACACAATGCTTTGTAACCACATTCCGATTAACGGCTACCTAATTGGAACAAACGACTACGAAGCTCACCATGTCTTTAATATCTGGTATAGAAACACTTCTGAGGTGAAGCCTACAGCCATCACTGGTGATATGCACAGCTTAAGCAAAGCGAACTTTGCGATCTTGTACTGGTTTGGTTTGCGCTTTGAACCTCATTTCACAGCCTTGAACAAGCAGCTAAAGGAGTTGTATTGTGCCAGAGATCCATCGGTCTATAAAAATTGTCTAATTAAACCAGCAGGGCGGATTGATCTTGACCTTATCTGTCGTGAAAAAAACAACCTTGATCGCATTGTGGCCACACTGGGATTGAAAGAAATGACGCAAGGAACGCTAGTCCGCAAATTGTGCACATATTCAACAACCAACCCTACAAGACAAGCTCTATTCGAATATGACCGATTGGTGCGTAGCATTTACACATTGAAGTACCTTCGAGATCCGCAGTTAGAGCGTAATATACGGCGATCCCAGAATAGAGTTGAATCCTATCACCAGTTACGCGCAGCAATAGCCAAAGTTGGTGGAAAGAAGGAATTAACAGGAAAAAATGACATAGAAACGGAAATCAGTAACCAATGTGGTCGGTTAATTTCCAACGCAATCATCTACTACAACTCAGCAATCCTGTCACGATTACTAGAGCGACTGGAAGCGGAAGGCAATACTAAAGGCATTGATGCTTTAACTCGGATATCACCCGTGGCCTGGCAACACATTTTACTGAACGGGCACTATACCTTCCAAAACAGCAATGAAATTATTGATTTGGATGAGTTGGTTGCGGAGCTAAAACTAGGGTAACGGAAATTTCGGCGGTTCCGGCGTAGAACCCCTAATAGTGAGAGCATTGTTCGTTTTTTTGGAAACTAAAGAAAGAGCACTATCCAGTGGAACAAAAGGGACACCTAATCTTAGATGGAGCGGTCTATCACCGAACCGAGTTGGTGAAAGATGCAGCAAAAGTACTCTATATTGATCTTCATTACTTACCGCCCTACAGTCCGAACTTAAATCCGATAGAACGGCTCTGGAAAGTAATGAATGAACATGCACGGAACAATGTTTACTTCTCATCCAAGAGAGAGTTTATCTTCGCAATCAAAGAGTTTTTCGATGTGACACTACCAGAAGTTGCAGGCTCTCTGGTATCCAGAATTACGGATAATTTTCAGCTACTCAAACCTGCATCTTCAAGTTGAACAAGTATAGGTAAGATTATATACTTTTAAGGCGAGTTCGAACTTCAAGCTGCTGTTCGGTCAAATAACGAGCGCGATGAACCTCTGCCTCATGAAGGTTCTGCTCGCGCACTTCCAAATCAGTGCCAAGTTCAAAGTAAATATCACGAATAATGTTCATCGCCTTACTCATCAATGCGCCACTCTCCACCTCAGTAAGCACTGCTTTTCGCTCAAAACCAAGTGCGCTTAAAATATCGTTGAAGTGCATCGAGTAGCCCGAATCTTCAACTTCGAATGTTTTCATTTCAACTTGCTCATCGCTCATAATCCAAACATAAGGTGGGTGCCCTAGTGTGCCAAACCCTATAGCAACAACGTATTCATCAAAATAGAGTTCAATTCGGCGGTCCCAGACCTCTCCAGCTTTCCCAGCTTCGATAACCAAATCAATCCCCTGCTCAAGCTGACTATGATTAAGATGAGCATGCGCATAAATATGCGTATCTGCCCCTACCGTTCTGTCTAGGCGGTCATCCTTTAGGTATTCGCCATATACTGACATTAGCTCGACATTCATACTGATCAAGAGAAGTGGTCCCGATCAATCTTGAAGCTTCAAACACACGCTACATGCTTATTGAACTAGGCAAAAAAACCTGTACTAGCTGCAGAAAATTGAGTAAACCCACTAGGAACACCAAAAACACAATTCCTTTTTTAATCATTACTTCATAGCCTGAGGTTTGATGACTTTCGTAGCGAAATTTTTTGGCACGCCAATGACCGCTACCAAGAAGTAACAGACTTAGCACAACTGAGGAAGTAGCACCAAAAAGTAAACTTGGATCTTGCTCCGTTATGCCATATTTAATCATAACAACCGAAAGAAGTAGACTCAACCACATGGTGCGAAACCATGCTAATACGGTCCTCTCAAGTTGCAAGCCGGGATCTCTTACCATGGCATTTCACCCCCCTGCAGTAGCATCATGATGATCAGTAAAACTGCAATCAAAAACATAATAATACTGATCAACTTAATGGCAGAGGAATAGGGTAACGCTTGACCTGTCCGCATTGCTCGCTCATTAGTTGCCCATCGCGTATAAGCCATTAGCGGTAAGAAAGCTGCCATAGCGCAGAGAATAATCGATACTAAAACTCGCAAATCAGAGTCGGCAAATTCGGGCACTAAGTGCTCAATACCGACAGCACCGGCAAGCAAGGCTAAAGAGGTACGTATCCAAGATAAATATGTACGCTCATTTGCCAATGAAAATCGATAGTCCGGAGCTTGCCCTTGACTTCTCCAGCCTACTTTTCCTTTCCCTTTCATAATTCAACCCAAACTATTAAACATCTAAAGCAAGCATGGCTGCACCACGCACACCACTCGAATCTCCATATTTAGCTTTACTCACTAATGGAAAGGAATCGCGCTCTAAACATAAGTTTGGGAGACGTTCATTAATCAGAGCATACATCTCTTCAAAGTTAGATAAACCGCCGCCCAGCACAATCGAATCAGGATCAAAGATATTTACAAAGGGCGCAATAGACATCACTAAAACGTCAATATACATATTAACAAAAGCAACAGCCTTGGCTTCTTTGTTTCGATACTGCTCAATAATTTTAATCGCGGGAAGAGATTCATTATATTCATTCAAGTATAATGCCTCGAAGCCTGTCCCCGATAAATATCTATCCAAACAGCCATTTTTACCGCACTCGCACCCAAATAGAGGAGCGCGATTATGATGATTAAGTCGATTATATGCTTCCATATTTAAAGGAGTATGCCCTACTTCCATCGGCATACCATTGGAGCCTAAATAAGCTTGTTGTGCAATAGCAAGCCCGCCACCAAAACCAGTACCCAATATAAAACCTAACACGTACATGCCATTTTCTACACTATCACTCTTTGATTCAGAAATCGCAAAGCAGTCTGCATCATTGGCTAAATGTATCTTACGCTTCAATAAATCTTCCAGAGGCGAACGAATTTCTCGCCCATCGATCGCAGGGATATTAGGTGCAAAAATACGCTTAGTTGTCGTCGATTCTGAGCCCGGAATACCAATACCTACAGCTCCTATAATCTCTAAATATGCGTCAGTTTCTAATACAAGCTTTGCTACTGTGTCGATAAACGCTTGAAAGTCCTGCGCGGGTGTTAATAAACGTTTGCAGTACACTTCTTGTAAACACGCATCGTACGCTCTCAGTTCAATTTTCGTTCCACCAATATCCAAACCGTAATACAGCATTTACATCCCCTTAATTACAGTACGGTAGTTGTAATCGTTCATACTGTTCTTTTGGCGCATCGTTTTCTTGCATTAAGACATACATTTTCTCCAGTAATCGTACTTTTATGTGCTCTTCGTGTAGCGGAGTCAATTGCTTTGGATCCGATTTTAGGTCGAAACACACGTCTCCCCACTCCATATGTTTATCAAACTCATAGCATGAGTTCTTAGGCATAAGGTCGTGATTTGCATTGATACGCATCACTGGTGATTGCCGGGTAAACTGGAAATCACGATATAATTCATCATCAGCCAGCTTCATTTCTTCCACGCTAAACGGAACAAACAAATGTGATGGCATTAACGTGTAGTTATAAAGCGGAGTATTTTTTTCGCTCTGAGCCGCACGCATATAGACATAATCACCATCAGTCACATTCACGTGTTTACCAAAATAGCCGAATAATGCTGCCTCTCTCACTTTGGCGTCGTTTTCCATGACTGGCTCTAAATCTTTACCAAGCATTTCTTTTGGCTGACCAATATTAAAGTATCCTAGCAAGGTTGGGCCAATATCGATCGTTTGGACTAACGAGTTTCTTTCTTCGTTTTGCGCTGGGTGCCTTGGATCCCAAATGAAGAATGGAATATTGGCAATTTCATTGTAAGTAGGCATGTAGTTCTTACCAAAGAACCCGTGCTCACCCAGCAGAAATCCATGATCGGTGTTCACGATAAGTAGCGTATCTTCCCAAAGATTATGTTCATCAAAATAGTCGAGTACTTTCCCCAAGTAGTAATCGCACATCGAAAGCGCAGCTGCATAGTTTCGTTTCGCTTCAGCATTGACACCATCCGATTGCTCGACCACTGGCGCATATTTCGGCCAATCGTGGTCTTGGTTTTCCAAATCATACATTTCATAGAAACGGCGCGGGGCAGTATAAGGTTCATGAGGATCGAAATATTCCAAATGTAAGAACCAATTATCTGCATCTTTATTTGCTTTCAGAAAGTCCATACCAGCTTGGAACGTACGTACATGTGGATGGTGACGTTCTTCTTCGGTATACTTTCGGTTAATATCATCTTGACGTCGCAAGTCGAGGCGTTCCTCAAAACCCTCTACTTCCGCCTTCCACCAGTCGCCTTCCTGTCCACGTATCATATCGTAGGAGTTATATCGACTATGATAAGTCAAACCACCATCTTGCCAATAATGAGCGTGGTCAGTAGCAACGTGTGTGTAGACACCATTATTTGACAATAACTCAGGAACTGATTGGTCGAACGGCTCTAATGGCCCCCACGAACGGTGCAAAAAGTTATAACGCCCAGTATGTAATTCACGACGAGCTGGCATACACGGCATACTACCCACATAAGCTCGGTTAAATCGTGCTGTTTTTTCAGCTAATCGCTTAAAGTTTGGCGTATGTGTCCATTCACAACCATAAGCTGATAAATACTCTTTATTTAGAGAGTCAAACATAATATTAACAGCTTTCACTGATTACCTTCCTTTGTCCTTGAGACTTGTATGCTGCATAAAGAACTGAAGCGACGATAACAACGGCATTAATCGCTAAAATAGTAGTACCAATTGGACGCTCAAAGAAAATAGAATATCCGTCCTGAGAAATCAGCAACGAACGTCTAAAGTTTCCTTCGGCAATCGGACCTAAAATAAAGCCAATTACTATAGGTGCTAATGGGAACTTCGCCAATCGCATCATGTAACCAATAAAGCCAAACGCTAACATAACCCAAAGATCAAACATTGATGATTGAAGTGCATAAGTACCCAAAATAGATAACATAACAATAATTGGAACTAATATGCTTTTCTTCACTTTTAATACCGATACAAATAATGGCACCATAAGTACACCCAGGATCAGTAAAGCGACATTACTAAATAAGTAAGAAAGGAATACGCCACCAACCACATCGCCATTAAGTGCAAATAACTGAGGGCCGGGTTGTAAACCAAGTAGCATTAAGGCACTCATTAATACTGCGCATGATGCATCACCCGGCACAGCCAACGCAAACGTTGGAATTAAAGCACCACCGCAACAAGCATTGTTGGAAGCTTCAGTTGCAACAACCCCGCCTTCTGCACCTTTACCAAATTCGTCTCTATTCTTAGCAACGGAACGAGCAATGGCATAAGATGTGAAGGCACTAATAATGCCACCCGCTCCAGGTAATGTACCAAAAAACGTACCAATTAAGCTCGATCGTACTAAGTTAACTTTATGTTTTAATGCAGCAAGTAACGCCTCGGGTGATAACTTAACGGTATCAACCTCCGGTGATTTATTTAAGTGACCACCACGAATTTGAAATAAAGCTTCGGAGATAGCAAACAAGCCAACAACCAACGCCACTACATGAATTCCACCAAGCAACTCACTCGAGCCAAAAGTAAAGCGTTCCGCCATAGAAAGCTGATCAGTGCCTACCGTCGCTAAAAGAAAGCCTAAACAACCACTCATCAAACCTCGAATAGTAGACTCCGCAGACACGACAGCAATAGAAATCAAACCTGTGATGGCTAAAGCAAAGTACTCTGGAGGGCCGAAGTTAAGTGCTAGTTCAGCCAGTAGTGGCGCAAAAAATACCAAAATCAAACCACCGATCATCCCTCCAATCGCAGACGCAGTGATTGCCAAACCGATAGCTTGAGCTGCACGACCACTTTTAGCCATCGGATAACCATCAAGTAAAGTTGCAGCTGCCAAGGGCGTTCCAGGAATACGAAGTAATATCGCTGAGATTGCACCACCACACGAACCGCCAATATAGATAGCGATGAGCAGTCCCATCCCAGCCACTGGAGGTAAGTGATATGCCACTGGGAGCATGAGGATAATACCCATTAGAGGACCTAAACCCGGTAGCACCCCGACAAGGAGCCCAGCAGCACAACCGAAGGTAATACTAAGAAATACCGACCATTCAAAAAAATGATCCACACCTTGAATTAAAATATCAAACATAATAATTAGCTTATGAAACGTAATAGGCCTATCGGCAAAATGACATTCAATACATTTTCAAATAGAAAATATAACGTACTACTTACCACCAGAGCGCCTATAGTTGACCAAACTAAGTTGGCTGCATTAAAGGCTCTAAAAACAATCATCAAGTAAAACGGTGTAAGCAATAGATACCCCACAGGATCCAACATCAGCTGGTAACCTAGCGTGGCTGCAACGAAGATTCCAATGCGGGTGATATCAATTTTTCGTATTGGAGCCTCGGTTTCTGACGCCTTATTGACGTCAGATTCATTATTGGGCTTGCTGATTAGTAAGCGCACTACATCTGCTACTAACAATAGTCCCATGATGGTAATGACTTGCATTGGAAACATAGATGCATCCATCAAGGCATCACCGCCTACTGCTCCTTGTTCTTCCAAACTCGTGTTCACGGAATACAAAATAGCGGCGATCACGAAAGCAAAAAGGGAGTAAATCAACCAAGTAGAATTAGGACGTAGCGCACTTTTCATCATTACTTACCTGCTAACTTGTCTTTCTCCCATTGAATAGCCGTTTGTGCATTTGTAAGCTGGCTACTAACGGCAGAAACAATGTCTTCATATTGCTCTGGAGAGAACATAGATGGGTAAAAACCTAGAGAGATAAGCTTCTCTTGAGTTTCAGCTTTATCAAGCGCACGCTTCATCGCAGCGCGCATTTCATCAACAACTTCTTGTGGTGTTTCTTTATGTACTAGGTACCAGTTCCAACCTGATGCACTCAGGCCTGTTAAGCCCATATCAACACCAAGATCTTTGACAGTAGGCGCATTATCAAACATGGTTGATACGCCTTTATCTTCATTTAGGACAACAAGCGGCTTAAAAGCATCTTTGTTGTTTTTGTACGTCGTTGGGTTGTTAAATGTGAAATCTAACAATCCGCTACGCAGATCTTTGAACGCATCACCATCTTGTGGGTAAGGGACGTTACGTGCATAAACACCTTGTGAACGAAGCACCTGTGCAATAATCATATGAGGCAGGTTTTTATACGTACCTGATGAGTATCGCAATTTGCCAGGGTTAGCTTTTGCATAAGCAATAAAGCTCTCAAAATCATACCAACGTGTTTCATTTTTACGAGAAACGAGTGCAAAAGGAACCTGAGTTGCTGACCATAAAGGTGTGAAGTCATCATATTTCCAATCTACGTTCCCAAGGTTTGGCTGAAGGACTAGGTTTGCTACCCAACCATCAATAATCGTATGACCATCCGCTGGCTTCTTCAGCGCTTTTTGGATAGCTTTCGCTCCTGCCCCGCCAGGTGTAGAGACAACACTAATTTTTACGCCAAGCTCTTCAGCCAAAGCATCAGTGATAATTTGTGAACTTGCATAGGCAGTACCAGGCCCCCATGGAAAAATATTCTCAATATTACGGCTGGGGTAATCTGCCGCCGCAATTGAAAATGAAGCAGCCATTGCTGCACCTGCTAGAAAAACCTCTTTTAACATATTCTTAGTTCCTTTTGTTTACAGTGTGGTGCTCAAGACATTCAATAAATAGATTCTGAGCTTTAGTTTTTATAATGCCTTTTCGAAGCCAAACTCCACTGCTGAATTCCCAATTTAGCGCTTCGCAATCAAGCAAAATTAAGCCTTTAGCTTGTGCTTGCGTCGCTAAACGTTCTGGTATTAAAAGCAATAATTCGGTTTCATTAATTACGTTAGGGATGCTTTCCCAATATGCACTACGAAATGCAACATTGGCGGGTGGTAGTTCTTGATCGTGGAAAAATTGATTTAGCACACTGACTACATCATTTGATTGTGTCAGCAACGCCCACGAATACTCACTTAACATATGAGCACTCACTGTGATTTGGTCTACAAGGGGATGAGAAGGAGAAACGTAAACTTCAACACTACTATCCCAGAAAGGAATGTAATCAAATTCACCTTGCGACCGAGCAGAAATAGTATCGCTAGCTAGAACAATATCGAGTTCGGAGTTTCCTAAACGATGAAACATGTCTTCTTGAGAACCTGCATCTAATTGAAGATTGAGTTCTGGTAATTTTTTTACCAATTCAACCATAGCATCTGGCAGTTCATTTGAGGCCCATACTGGGCCGCATCCAACTCTAAGATGCGCTCCCTTCCCCCCTCGAACCGCACTGAGTTCTTCATTTAATAGAACGTGTTCATGCTCGATGCGCTTCGCTCGATTTACAATGATTTCACCAAACTGAGTCAGTGTGATACCGCGTGATGTCCGCTCTAGCAATGGAACCTTGTATTGAGATTCGAGTCGTTGCATATTTTTTGTTAAAGCTGGCTGACTAATACCCAACGCTTGGCCTGCATTTTTTAACGAATCTGACTTCGCGACCACCAATAGCTGTTGCAATAACCTTTCCATCAATTAAACTCCCTTAGATATAAGTTAAGGTTATACGGCAAAATGTTTCATTACTGTGATCCAATCCGTTATTTGTTATGATTTTTTGTTACGAGGTTCATGCTTTATGGACACAATACGCCAAGTAAATGGCTGCCATGTGATGGCGAAGCCTTCTAGCTCCAAATGTAATATTGACTGTGATTATTGCTTCTATTTGGAAAAAGAAATGCTTTATCCAGATCAAAAACAACAATGGAAAATGAACGATGAAACGCTTGAGAAATTCATCAAACAATATATTGAGGCTCAAAATGGCAATCATGTAGAGTTCGCTTGGCAAGGCGGTGAACCAACGTTGATGGGAATTGATTTCTTTGAAAGAGCAATGGTATTGCAAGCAAAATATAAAGGTGACAAGACTATTGCCAATAGCTTCCAGACAAATGGTATTGCACTTAACCAATCATGGTGTGACTTCCTAAAGCGTCATCACTTTCTAGTTGGTGTCTCTATCGATGGTCCCCAAAAACATCACGACCAATACCGTAAAACACGCTCTGGTAAAGGAACTCATACTCAAGTTATCGCGGCGATTACGTTACTAAAGAAGAATAATATTACATTTAATACCCTTACAGTGGTAAACCGTCATAACGCGAAATACCCGCTCGAAATATACAGATATCTAAAAAAAATTGGTTCTACCTATATCCAATTCATCCCCTTAGTCGAACGCAAAAGCTCACAACCAACTGATGATGGGCTCTACCTGGTCAGCCCAGAACACGATAGTGCCCATATCACGGAATGGTCAGTTGTCTCACAAGACTACGGTAATTTTCTCACAACAGTTTACGATGAGTGGGTCAATAATGATGTTGGCAAAGTTTACATCCAGATGTTTGAGTCAGCTCTATCTTCATGGTGTGGTGATAGTTCAACATTATGCATCTTTGCTGAAAGCTGCGGTCACTCACTTGCGTTAGAATCCAACGGTGATGTCTATAATTGTGACCATTTTGTATATCCAGAATACAAATTAGGAAATATTCATCACCAATCACTGACTACAATGAATTACTCTGAACAAGCACGACGATTCGGACAAGATAAGTCCGACACCCTAAATACTAAGTGCCGTCGTTGTGAATACTTATCAGTATGTCACGGTGGTTGCCCGAAACATCGAATTTCTAATGTTCAAGGCTATTCTCACCATAATTATCTATGTGCAGCGTATTATCAGTTTTTTCAGCATGCCACGCCTACCATGAACGTCATGAGTCGCTTAATTGAAGATGGCCGACCCATTGAATTAATTATGCCGATGCTTAGTACACGCGCGAAAACCATCAATAAGCGTTCCAGAAACGTTCAATGTCCGTGTGGCAGTGGTAAAAAGTTTAAACGCTGTTGTGGACAGTGAGCAGTGGTTATATTCGCTGACCTCAATCATGACGATCAGGAAGGGGCCTTCCTAGATGGTAAGCCCCCCACTTCACTAAACACCCCACTGATTAGAGCCGTTTTTATGCACTTATGAAGTGAGGAGAATCTGGTTTCTATCAGTTCTGAAAAGTTTTGGGTCAAAGATGTGTTCGGCACTATGAACTGCTGCGGTGATCACACTGCTGCGGGGGCTCACAAAAAGCAGGTCATCCTAGCTAACTTAAAATTGGACAGAATGTATGGTACGCCCCGTTTTGCAAGTAAAAACTCAAAATAACAGAGTTGGTTTGCGCTAATGTATTCAGAGTCTAATTGAGACTTACTTCCCATAGCCTCAGCTCTATGATGAGATCCGCGCCAGATTGTCCTCAAAAACGTGAAAGCACTTTTAATGCTGCTCTGTCCATCAGGTCTTCAATCTGGTGGTCTAACCGTTTTGTCATCTTTCATTTTCATATGTAAATTTGAGTTATAGTCTTATTTCGAACGTTTTGTGAGTAGTCATTACCGACCAGGCTATTCTTGCTAGCTTATTTGCCAAGGCAACTAATGCGACATTGAAAGGCTTTCTGCGCTTCAAATCTGTCAGCCAAGAGCCAAAATATCGTTCTGCCGTTTCATCTCGCCACATCACAGCTCTAGCTTCATGTACAAACAGTTCCCTTAACTCTTTATTTCCCCGTTTTGATATACCAAGCATTCTTGGTTTCCCTCCAGTTGAATACTGAAATGGGACGAGTCCTAACCATGCGGCGAAGTTTCGACCATTGGTAAAGTCTTTTGGATTAGATACAGACGATATACAGCATGCCGCAGTCATTGGTCCAACTCCAGGTATTGTTTGCAACATGGAGAAAAGCTCATTTTCACTATTCAAAGTTTCTAGTTTCTTATCCTGCTCTTTAATCTTATCGTTTAGATGTTGGTAGTGATCGAGCTGATTCCTTAACTCAAAGATAAGAAGCGAAGGTACAGCTTGACCAGTGTCAGCAAGCCACTGAAAAAGTCGTTTCATGTTTGCGTGTCCACGCGGAAAACTGAAGCCAAATTCAGTGAGGATAGAACTAATGCGGTTCATCGTCGCGGTTCGCTCCCGAATATAGCCTGTTCTAATTCTTCGAATCACAACCCCTAGTTGCGCTTGTTCGGTCTTAGGAGAAACAAACCTCATTCTTGGTCGAGTCGCAGCTTCGGCAATCGCATCTGCATCGATAAAATCATTCTTATGACTCTTAACATAAGGCTTTACATATTGCGGAGGAATGAGCTTTACTTAATGTCCATACTCCTGGCACCGTCTTGCCAGCCAATGTGCTCCACAGCAAGCCTCCATAGCTATCGTTACAGGCTCATGAACCGAGATAAACTGAAGAAGCTTCGCTCTAGAAAACTTGTGTCGATAGAGTTGGCGGCCTGAATAGTCATGACCAACAATATGAAATGTAGATTTACCTAAATCAATACCAATGGTTTTTATAGTCGACATGATGGTACTCCCGAAGTTCAGCGACAATGCTGAGTTTAGTTTAGGTGTGGGGCGTACCATCTAATTAACGCGCTAGAGTAAACAGCAAAAAGGCAGCGAGATCGAATCTTCGCTGCCTTTTTAGTATGATACTTTATTACTCTCATACACTATCTAATCAAGAGCACATCACATTACTCAACCGTTACCGCTTTCGCTAGGTTACGCGGTTGGTCAACGTCAGTCCCTTTGATTAATGCAACATGGTAAGACAACAGTTGCATTGGTACGGTGTAATAGATTGGAGCGATAATGTCGTCAACATGAGGCATTTGGATGATCTTCATGTTTTCGTCGCCTTCAAAGCCGGCTTTCTCATCTGCAAATACATACAACAGGCCGCCACGAGCACGTACTTCTTCAATGTTTGACTTCAGCTTCTCTAGGAGATCGTTCGTTGGTGCAACGACAACGACTGGCATATCAGCATCAATCAGAGCTAGAGGGCCGTGCTTAAGCTCACCCGCTGCATACGCTTCAGCGTGGATGTATGAGATCTCTTTTAGTTTCAAAGAGGCTTCCATCGCGATTGGGTAGTACTCACCGCGACCAAGGAAGAGCGTGTGGTGCTTGTCAGCGAAGTCTGTTGCCAGTGCTTCAATTTCTTTATCAAATGCCAGCGCTTTCTCGATGTTTGCAGGCAGTTCGTGCAGTGACTTGACGATTTCAGCTTCACGCTCTTCTGTCATGCGTTCTTGAAGGCGAGCAATTGACACTACCATCATTAGCATTGCTGCTAGCTGGGTGGTAAACGCTTTTGTTGACGCTACACCGATCTCAGTACCTGCGCGGGTCATAAACGCAAAGTCAGATTCACGCACAAGTGAAGAGCCAGCAACGTTACAGATTGTCATTGCTGCCATATAGCCTTTCTCTTTCGCTAAACGAAGTGCCGCTAGCGTATCGGCCGTTTCACCTGATTGAGATAGTGTCACTAGTAAACTGTTTGGACGTACAACGAAGTCGCGGTAACGGAACTCAGAAGCAATTTCCACGTCACAGCTTACTCCAGCCATAGATTCAAACCAGTAACGCGCCGCCATACCCGAGTTGTACGATGTACCACATGCGATGATTTGTACGTGCTCAACCTTCTGCAAGATATCTACCGCATTCACACCAATCGCTTCAGTCACTACCGCTTTATCAGTAATGCGACCTTCCATAGTGTTGATTAGCGCGCGAGGCTGCTCGTAAATCTCTTTTTGCATAAAGTGGCGATATTGACCTTTGTCACCCGCATCATGTTCTGCGTTAGATTCTGTGATTTCACGCTCAACAGGGTTACCCTCTACATCAAGTACTTTCACTTCACGACGAGTGATTTCTGCTACATCACCTTCTTCCAGGTACATGAATCGACGCGTCACGCTAAGCAGTGCAAGTTGGTCTGACGCCAGGAAGTTCTCACCCACACCAAAACCGATAACAATCGGGCTACCAGAGCGAGCAGCTACAATGCGGCTTGGGTCTTTACGATCAACCACAACTGTACCGTAGGCACCATCTAGTTGAGTTGCGGTCTTTTGTAATGCTTCAACCAAGGTTTCAGACGTGCGACGCTCCCACTCTACAAGGTGAGCAATCACTTCAGTGTCGGTTTGAGATTGGAATACGTAACCACGTTCTTGAAGCATTGCGCGCAATTCTTCGTGGTTTTCGATAATGCCATTGTGTACAACAGCGATATCGCCTGATACGTGTGGGTGAGCGTTCGCTTCAGAAGGTTCGCCGTGCGTTGCCCAGCGCGTGTGTGCAATACCTGTTCCGCCAGTCACATCTTGTGAATCAACAGCATCAGCGAGTTCTTGTACCTTACCCAGACGACGAACACGTTTTAATTCTAAACTTGAATCAACAACAGCAACGCCTGCCGAATCATATCCGCGATATTCTAAACGACGTAGACCCTCGACTAAGATTTCAGCGACGTCCCTTTGTGCTACCGCACCAACAATTCCACACATAGTTTATTACTCCAATTATGTTTTTTTTTACTTCCCCTTATGAGCGCAAGCAAATCATAAAGACAAGGGGAAATTATTCTATTTAGCGCAAATCACTTTTACGCCGTGAGATTCGATTTTTTCTTTGTAATCCACAGACAAGCCAGCATCCGTTACGAGTACATCAATGACATCCCATGCTAATTCCATATTAGGAATTTTTCGGCCAATTTTCTCGGATTCAATCATAACGATGACTTCTCTAGCGACTTCGGCCATCACGTTGCTCAATCCAACTAGCTCATTGAATGTTGTTGTACCACGCTCAAGATCCACGCCATCAGCGCCAACAAACAACTGATCAAAGTCATAAGAACGCAGCACCGATTCAGCAACCTTTCCTTGAAAAGACTCAGAATGGTTGTCCCATGTGCCACCTGTCATCAATAACGTAGGCTCACTTTCGAGCTCATTGATCGCATTCGCGAGAGACAAAGAGTTAGTCATCACTACGAGGCCTTTTTTGCCATTTAAGCGCGACACTAATGCACCTGTTGTACTGCCACAGTCTATGAGCAATCGATTGTGGTCTCGAATCAACTCAACGGCAGCAATAGCGATGCTTTCTTTCGTAGCTGAAGCCATGGCCGTTTCATTGAGTACTTCATCAACAGCCTCTTGTGGCAATGATACGGCACCACCATAACGTCTCAATAGCTGCCCATTCCGCTCCAGCGATGTCAGATCTTTTCTAATCGTCACTTCTGAAGTGTCAAAGCGTAGCGATAATTCTTCTACGGTGACTTGACCCTGTTCCTGAACAAGTTGTGCAATTGAATGGCGTCTGACCTGTGTATTTCGTTTTCGCATTAAGTTTCACTTCGAAATTTAATAATTGATTAATTATTTCACACCGGAACTAATTAGGCAAACCAAATGTTGCATCGAAAGTTAGAGAGGCTGAGAAGGTTTTGGTGAACCCTTGGGTTTCGATTCGAAATAAAATACAAGCTATAATTAAACGTTGGGATGAATTAGGAAACTAGCGGCAAGGTAGATGGTCACGAAGGAGAAGGCTTTTATTGAGGCTCTCGACTGAATCACAGGAGTTGATGTAGATGTAAAAAGTGGGCATAGACACTCCCATAAATAGAGAGTGTCTGACTTACATAAGGGGGTTGTCTCTACACAAGGTATTGACCAGTTCGGTGATGGCAAGAGTTATCGTAGATTTTACACGTTGGTAATGTCTTTCCAAATACATGTTGAGCATCGGTTCGTCCAATGTTTCTGCAACAGTTGCATCGTATTCAATAGGCATCATCTTTTGTATCGCGCTGATTTTATTAAGCTCAAACAACACGTCAATTTCAGTAAAGCTGACCTTATTGTCTTGATGCTTTGTCCACTCTCTCAACGTGACAAAGATATCTATATCATCAAAGACTTCTTTTGATATTACACCAAGCCCCAATAGCAGTTTTGCACGAACTAATATTCCGCCTAATGGCCCATCATTACTGAGCAAAGGATCAACGACATATTTTACTGCATAGTCGTCTTTGTGAAATATACTGTTAATCAACGTATCGAGCGTATCATCGATAGCGTCGTAAGCTGCCATTAGACATTCACTAGCATCTTTGGCTTCTGACAAGGCTTCCAGTAATTCAGTTTCATTGCTCGGGTGTATAGGCATAACATCTCGTAAAACAAAAGGTGCCATTTGCATGGCACCTGATACAACAATCATTTTAGGGCTAAATACGCTTGATGTGCTAGTTTAACAATATTTGAATCAATATTCAGCTCAGAATAGTGTGCGAGTGTCTTTTCGAAACCTTGTTCAGAGAACATTGCTTGTAATTCAACGGCTTGAGGATCATCATTATTTTTATAGAGAAACGCAGCAGCAATGCCTTTAAGCAGGTGTTCATTAGGTAAGTCATACTCAAGTGTGCCATTAAGAGGCTTTATCAAACGATCTTGTGGACTTAACTTACGGATTGGCTGACGACCAACACGGTCAACTTCATCACGAAGGTATGGGTTTGCAAAACGACCCAAAATTTTCTGAATATAAGCTGCGTGTGCATCAGCATCAAAACCATAGCGACGAATCAGAACCTCACCACTCTCTTGCATTGCTGCCGTTACGTCTGCACGAATGGCTTCATCTTCAATAGAATCCTTAATGGTTTCATGACCGGCTAGTACACCAAGATACGCAGTAATTAGGTGACCTGTGTTAAGTGTGAACAGTTTACGCTCAACGAATGCCATTAGATTGTCGGTACACTCCATACCTGCAATCGCAGGGATATCACCAACAAACTGAGTTTGATCTACTATCCATTCACTAAAGGTTTCAACCGTTACCGCTAGAGGATCCGTTTCCCCCTCTTCTGCCGGTGGTACGATACGGTCGACTGCAGAATCAACAAAGCCAATGTTCGCCTCTGCAAATGCTTTAATATCTTCTGCAAGGTGCTCAAAAATCATTGCTTTTAGCTGGCTAGTGCCACGCACCATGTTTTCACATGCGATGATGTTAAGTTGTGCGGTATTGCCATTTGCAGCACGCTTTTCAATACCTTGCGCTACTGACTTAGAAATGATCTTCAGTACCGTTGGACCTACTGCTGTTGTCACCATATCGACGCTAGCGATAAGGTCGATAATATCGCTGCTGGTCGAGTTTACTGCAGTAACATTTGTTACTTCTTGTACTACTACATCTTCACCAACGATTTTTACAGGATAGGACTGACGTTCAATCAGAGCGTTAACTACGGTTTCGTTTACATCTGCAAATGTTACGTGAATGCCTGCATCTGCAAGTAGTTTTCCGATAAAGCCACGACCGATATTACCTGCGCCAAAATGTAATGCTTTCATAAGACGTCTTCCTAAATAATTAAGTAAAAAAACAAAAAGATAAAATCAAAAATGAGGCCAACAGGGGGAACGTTGGCCTCTTTCACTTAGGAGCGATGAGTAAGACCCACTTTACTTACCATTCAGTATTCTCAGTACATCCTCAACGTTCGAGGTAGACTTCAAACATTCAATCGCGTCTTCATCATCAAGTGAATTCGTAATGGCGGTGATAACTTGAATATGTTCATCACCTTGCGCCGCAATACCGATCACCATTTTTGCTACATCGTCTTCATCTTCACCCCACTGAATACCCTGGGGGAATTGACAAAATACGATGCCAGTTGATTTTACAAATTGTTTTGCCTCAATAGTGCCGTGAGGTACTGCAATCGACTCACCTAAGTATGTAGAAACCAACTCTTCACGAGCCAACATGCCTTCAACATATTGCGGTTCTACATAACCAAGTTTTACGAGTTGCTCACCAGCAAACTTGATAACGTCTTCCTTGGATGTTGATTCCATTCCCAAGAAGATATTTTCATTTGAAAGCTTTAGCGTTCCATTTTCGCTAGAGCTATTGTCCACTGGTGCTTCAGGCTTTTTTACTTTTACTGCTCCAACCAAGTCAGCCACAAGGCCGTCGTACATAGCACTGTCTAAGAAGTTGTTAAGGGAGATATGCTGCGCATTTGCTGCGTGATTACGAGCACGGTCAGTCAAATCTTTATGAGTAATAACAATATCAGCATCGTCAGGGAGACTGTTGATAGCAAGGTTAGTGACCGAGATATCAAGGTTCGCTGCTTCTACTTTCTTACGCAGTAAGCTTGCACCCATAGCACTTGATCCCATACCCGCATCACACGCTACGATGATTTTGCGAACAGCAGACAGGTCACCAGATTGGCCTTTAGACGACGCTTTCATGCTTTTCATTTGATTTGCAGCTTGCTCTAGTGAATCTTCTTCATCGTCAGTTTGCTTTTGAGTTTTCAATAACAACGCAGCGACAGTGAAAGAAACAGCAGCAGAGGCAATTACTGACAGAATTACGCCAATAAATGCAGCTTTAGGAGTCATTAGTAATACAGCGAAAATAGAGCCCGGTGACGCTGGCGATACAAGGCCTGCGTTAAACATAGTCAGAGTAAATACGCCAGTCATACCACCAGCGATAACCGCTAGAATTAATCGTGGATTCATCAATACATAAGGGAAGTAAATCTCATGAATACCACCAAAGAAGTGGATAATAATTGCACCTGGTGCTGACTGCTTCGCATTACCACGTCCGAAGAACATGTAAGCAAGTAGCAGTCCAAGACCAGGGCCTGGGTTCGCTTCAATTAAGAAGAAGATTGAACGTCCAAATTCTTCCGTTTGCTGGATTCCAAGCGGAGAGAAAATACCATGGTTGATCGCGTTATTCAGGAAAAGGATTTTTGCAGGTTCAACAAAAATTGAGGTAAGTGGAAGCAGACCTGCATCAACGAGGAAACCAACGCCGCCGGCTAGGCCTGTTGATAGAATTTTAACAGCAGGACCGATAACGATGTAAGCTAAAATGGCGCATAGCATACCGATAATGCCAGCTGAGAAGTTGTTAACCAACATCTCAAAACCACTTTTAATTTTGCCCTCAACGGCAGTATCAAATTTTTTGATCGCCAAGCCACCTAATGGGCCTACAATCATTGCACCCATAAACATCGGAATATCGGTACCAACGATGACACCCATCGTTGTTACAGCACCAACAACCGCACCGCGATCACCAGCTACCATTTTACCACCGGTATAACCGATCAATAATGGTAACAAGTAAGTGATCATCGGTCCTACCATGGAACTCAGGGTTTCATTTGGGATCCAACCGGTTGGAATAAACAGTGCCGTAATCAAACCCCAAGCGATGAATGCGCCAATATTTGGCATCACCATGTTGGAGAGGAAACGACCAAAGTTTTGAACTTTGATTTTCGCTTCAGGAGATAACATAAGGGTATCCTCGTATTCGTTATTGAATGGTCTTCTTTGACCAAAATGTTTTGCAAGAGACCATAAAAAAGTAACACAAGATTTCTAAAAACTGGAAATTACGCAAAATTAGTGATAACGATCACCATATAGAGATATCGACAGATAACCATGAGAGACTCAGATCACAAAATACCACTGTCAATAAATTACATAGCCACACCAATACGAATAACTCTCAATCAATATAGACCCAGATCACATTTCACACCCCCACCCCGCTATATTTATTGTGATTCGGTTCACATAAATGACCAATTCATCAAAGCGCAATCGATTTTTAGCTCAATTAGCGGTCGATAATGGCTAGAAAAATACTCAGGCAATGTTTTTTTGAAAAATGCTGTAATTTAATTACATCACTAAACCTTTCCATTTCAGGTTCAATATGGGAAGGTAAATAGGGTTGCTTTTGGTCAATTTAGGAAGGGAGTGTCGTGTATGTTTTCTGCACTACTATTCGATATGGACGGTCTGATTTTCGATACAGAGCAGCTCTACAAAACCAGCTGGCAATTTGCCGCTCAGGAAATGGGACTTGAATTGACTGATAGTTTCTACCAAAGCTTTATCGGCATACAAGATCATGAATGCGAGCAAATGCTCGTTAAGTTATACGATCACAATTTCGATTTAAATGCCTATCGGAGCATTCGTGATGCACACTTTCACAAGGCAAGGAGTGGTGGTATTGCTTTTAAGCCTGGATTCCACCGCTTATTTCAATTGGCAACAGAAAAAGGTCTTCGTAAAGCTCTCGTTACTTCTTCTGGACTTGCCGACACCCAATTCAACTTCGCACACTCAACGTATCTTGAGCAATTTGACACTATTATTACCGCTGAAGATGTAGCCAAAGGGAAACCAGAACCCGATTGCTACCTTCTATCCTGTCAGAAACTCAATCTTAAACCCTCGCGCTGTCTTGTGCTCGAAGATTCCAACAACGGTGTTAGGGCTGGAAAACGAGCTGGGTGTACTGTTGCCATGATTCCAGATATGACACCGCAAGATCCCTATAGCCAGCAGAGCGCTGACTATTTATTTGAATCGCTTGAAGACGTCTCAGCATTGTTAAATTGCTTATAAGTTTTCTATTTTATAAATAGTAACTTAAATAATTGGGATTATTTTGAGCCTTGCTATCTGATTTTTGATGTTCCCGTTAACGGCGACATTAGCCAGATCCTGCTTGGTAGTCTTCTGTTTATTTCATCAAGTTTAGCGTTAGGTTTAGTGATTTCGACCATAGCCCATACGTAATGACAAGCTATGCAAATGACCGTGTTTATCTTGCTACCTTCTATCTTGCTGTCTGGCTTTATGTTTCCCTATGAAGGAATGCCAGTAGCTGCCCAGTGGATATCCGAAGTGCTACCCGCCACCCACTATATGCGAATGATTCGAGGGATCATTCTTCGAGGCACAGATTTGTCGGAACTTTGGCAAGACACATTATGGCTCGGGGCCTTCACCTTAGTGGGCCTCGTCGTCGCCTCTTTACGATTTAAGAAATCTCTCGACTGATATTCAAAATAGAAAAGGCAGCGAATATCGCTGCCTTTGACTTTGCGTAAACTGATTGTCTAACGATTAGAAGTTAAACGTTACACCCGCACGAATACGGTTTTCAGTTTTGTTCTCGTTTGTAATGCGATCGTTGTACGTCTTATCAAGGATCTGATAATCAACATACGGCGCCCAGCTATCAAAGCCAGTGTATTTTACTTGGAACGTGTGTTCCCACTTAGAATCTGCTTGGTCTGTACCGATACCGTTAGAGTATGCGCCACCCTCTTTTTGGTTGATGTACGCTGGGTTGTATTCCAGGTTGAAGTCAGAAACGTTGTAACCAACCCATGCGTCAACTTGGTTAGTGTCGTTTACTTTTTGACCGTTAGCGCCGTTAGTTGCTGCTTGGTAACGGTAACGAGCTGCCGTGTAGAAGTTACCTTCTGCGTAAGTCGCTTTTAGGTAAGGACGGTATTCAGTGTGGTTAGCACCATTCCAGTAAACGAAACCAGGAGTCAACGTGAAGTTGTCGTTGATCGCGTAGTTGTAGTTTAGCTCTGTTTCAAACGCTGCAACGCTGTGATCGTTGTTGCTTAGAAGTTTGTCGCCGTGACCTTGAGTACCTTCAAGGTGGATCTGCCAATCTTCTGCAAAGTCGAAACCAGCACGAACACGCGTTTCGTATGTTTTTGCTTCAGTTTTGTACGCGCCACGAACGTCAACATACGTTGCGCTTGCAGGTAGTGCTACTGCTGCAACTAGCGAAGCAGCAAGAGTCAGTTTTAAAGTTTTCATGAAAAAAGCTCCGTATAGAACAGGATTACCCGAAGGTATGAGATTTAAAATACGCATAAGATGACCACTGCCAAGCATTCAGCAAATGCGCAAAAAACTCCCGTCAGAGTATGTTCTTCACCTGTGGCTTTGTCATGGAAGTGTCAGCCAGAAAAATTAGGTGACCTGGATCACATCCCTTTAAACCACTAGCGAATGGAAGTGACATAATTAATATCACTTTCGTAACAAATAGTTCTATATTGCACAATAAATAATCATAAATGTTCCTCATGAATCATTTATGATTCATAAATACTGGATCTAGGCTGATGATACAATTTATTTGATCACAATGAATCAGGCAGAAATCAGTGGAGCGACGCGCTAAGGGGTTTTCGTGCCATTTATCGAATCATGACTAACTGTCTGATATTGAAAGGATTCAGTTGTGATTGGAGGGTGAGAGTCTCTTTGGGGCTCGTTGGCATCAGTAGGGTTCTTTACTGGTACTTCTTGCGAATCGCTGTTTTGACTCGTTTGGTTTGGAAAAAACTCATCTCGCTTATACAACTTGTTGAGCGCTCTAATCAGCGAGTGCTTAACCACAGCACCCTGCGAAATTTTACTAATAATTGGTTTGGCCAAAGACTGAAGTCCGACAACAGAATCCACACCAATGGTCGAACCAACGGCGTCTCTGGCTGAAATTGCGGGTTCATGGCCAAATTTTGCTGCCAAAAATAGCCAGATATACGCAATGGCATTTCCGTTTGGAGCTATGTCGCGCCATGCCTCACCCGCGTGGTACATGGCGATAACATTGCCTTTTTCACCCGCTCGCTCTAACCAGTAGCAGCCTTGAGCAAGGTCTTGTTCAACGCCAACACCGTTAAGGTGATTGAGGCCAAGCTTCGTCATTCCTTCTTCACTGTTCTTCTCTGCCGCTTTTTCAAACCAAAGTGTCGATTGGCGAGGCGAAGGCGTAGGGTTATCTGGAGACACACTCCAGTCACCGACAAAAAGCATGGCTTCTAAATTGCCCTCTTCGGCAACTTCTTGCGCGGCAGCGATACCTTTAGGAATATTTCGCTCAACGCCCTGACCATATATCAGAGCTTTTGCTGCCTGAAACTTAGCATTAAGGTCGCCTTCTATACCTGCAATGCATAACCGCCAATAGTTTGCCTGCTCTCTTAGTACCATGTCCTCGCGTTTGCGATCGCTTAGCCTGACAATACCGTACATGCCGGTAATATTATCGAGTTGAGCGGCTTTATGGTACCAATGGAACGCTTGCGTAATGTCGTTACGTTCTGCTTCTTTTGCCAAAAAGAGCAGCGTTGGAATATGGCCACTTTCCGCTTTCATTAAGCGGTCTTGATGCTCTTGTTTTCGAGCCGCTTCCATCGTTCTACGAAAAGCCAATTCCCGCTCGACACGCTCTTGATCCATCCGTTTTTTTCGCATAGACAAGGAAAGCATCCATACGAAAAGAAGGACAAGGGATAAACTGGTTGCACCAATAGCGATGGCAAGCGTATTCATAAGTAACAAGCGACTCGATTATAAAGTGAGATCTACTCCTTATACTAACGGCAGCTTACATCAATTATTAAATGGACTTATCGATTTATGCCTCGGCATACCGTTTTTTTGTTTAAACATGTGAAAGCTGACTATAGATTGACCGCTTTATTAAAAACCGTTCGCATCCCTTCGATGCCAAGCGCTTCTGCTTCTTCAAGCAAACCTACGGCCTTTTTAAGGTCGTTGTTTGTAACCGCTTTCTCAATTTCGGTTTCGTAATAAGCCTTATTCGAAGGTGTGATAGTTCGTGTCGGTTGCGCGTTAGCTGGCTTCACGCTAGCTGCGCCATCAACAACGACGGAAATGGTTCCCGTTAGCGCATGTGGGACCGGGATGTCTTTCACTTCAGGAAGGTGGTTACCTCGCGCTTCAGCGTCTAGGCGAGCGGGATGGATAACATCGGTTGTTTGGTTCAACGCTTCACGTTTGGTATAAATAACCAAAATAACCGGTTGCAGTGAATTTGTCGGCGGTAAAAAGTTAAATTCCGCCTCCAAACGATTTCCTAGAACGAACCTTGGCTTTAGATAAGTAAACTCATTGAAATCGTAATCATCGATCACAGAACCATCTTTACGCATGATCTTCACGTAAGGAGCGAACAAATGATCATCAATAAGGCTTGTCACGGTAATGGCCAACGCGCCACGATCAGTGGGTAACTCGATCGCCGCAACAGGGCTATCTATATCGCTGCTGCTCAGCACCTGAGACCGTTCAGTGATATTAAACTGCACTTGTCCTGGTATTTTTGTTGTCGCAACATTTAGCATAGACACATTGGAAACACCTATTGCCGATTGCGTTGCTGCTTGCTCTAGGACTAAGGGAGCCTGACAACCAATTAATGAAACACAACCTGATAGGACTAAAGCTCGAAGTTTCATATTTTCTCCTCAGCAAAGGGCTCGTGCGCGGCCTTATGGATGACGCCTCCAGACATATAACTTGGCCTGGAGGCTAAATGGATCAGCAAGCTAATCCATTGCGTGTTACTAAAAAAGTATCTTACGGTATTGGATTAGAACCAGGCTTCAACCTGAACACCCATCAAGAATTCTTTTTTCTTAGACTTGTCAGAAAGTTGTGCGCTGTCTGAACGATCGTCTAGGTACGTACCGTATACACGGATTTCTGGACGAGCAAAGAAGCCTTCTCCCATAGAGAACGCCTGAGCCACAGTGAACTTGCTGCCTTTCTTGTTGCCGGCATTGCTGTAGTTCTCTTGGTAAGCACCGGCTTCAAAGATAGTGCGAACAGAATCAGTCCATTGGTACATTGGGCGGATGACCGCAGACACTAGATCGTGATCTGACTTCATGCGGTTTGTCGAAGAGATAGCGGCATCCGTTGAGCGTGCAGCTAAGAACTGGTGACCCATTTCCCAGTTTTCGCTCAGGCTAACTACACCCCAGTTAAGAACACGAACACCTTGCGCATCGTTGTTAGCATCATCACGACGATCAAAGCTACCACCGTTGCCGAGATCGGCCATTTGAGCACCGTACGAGCTGTTACCGTATTGAACCACAGTCTGGTTAAAACCACTGGTCATGTTTTGGTGAAGAATAGCGGTAACTAACGCGCCGTCATCCGCTTTTAGGTTTGTGTTGCCAGACGCAGTACCGGTACCAAAGTTATAAGCACCTGCGATCTCTAGTGTTGCGTCTTCCCAAAGGCCAATGTTTGCTAGGCGCACATCAGCGGTGTAAGACTTAACTTCTTCTTTTTCGTTAACCAGCTTTTTTTCGCCAGTTTTTGAGTCAAACTCGTAGTATTGCTTACCAGTATCTTGTGAAGAGTTAGTATCGTCGATTAAAGCAAAAGACAGTTTTTGATTACCGACAGAAATGTTTTCGATACCACCACCGGTGCCCGATGTGTTTAAGAAGTAGAAGTCGGTGATGTGTACATCTTTTCGTTGGTAGTAACGTTTACCGGCCCAAACTGTCGCTTCTTTATCAAAGCCCAGTACGCCAGTTGCTTGAACGTTGAATTGCGCTACGCCCACCGTACCACCTGAATTAGGTGCGTTGGTGCCGCTGTTGCCATTGTTAAGCATTGCTTCTACGCGCCAGTTTTTGTCACCTGTTTGTAGATCCTGACGGAAACCAAATTCTGAGTAGTTGTCGTTCTCGTTACCCAAACGACCTACTTTTTGCTTCTCGTAATTTGCATCACCAGTACCATTGGTGCTTAACGCAGTACCAGCGCGAAAGTAACCAAAAAACTCAACAGAAAGTGCAGGGGCAGCAGCAAGAGAAGCAGCAACAGCGACTGCAACCAAATTCATTTTTTTCATTATTAACTCCAAACCTTATTATTTTTATCTATTCCTCATCCAAAAGGCAGTTGTTGGATTGATAAATAGAAGATATAGGTATATTTCCTATAGGGAGCGGAGAGTAATGACAAAATAAAAACCCAGCAAACTGGGTATATTTAAAAAGGTAATAGGAAGTATCGAGTAACCCACTCAATAACTAGCATACCAAGTGGAACTTATATCCCTATAATGTGACTAATGCCTTTGGTGGAAGCTTGCAATGTAATCAAAATACAAAAGATGGGAGGATAAAGAGACAGAGATCACGCAAGTTCAATTTCACACCCCCACTTTGCGTAATTTAATTACTATTGGTTACTTGACGAGGATCACAGTGAAAAAGATATAATTGTTAGCGGATTATTAACAAACATGGGAGAAATTTATTATTCCCCCACGCAGTTGGCACTAAATATTTTATTACAAATTAATAGAAAGAATATCTAATTTAACGTATCTAATATTTATTTAGCTTTATTTATAGCCTTAATAAATACATCTTGTGCACCATCAATATTCAATGCCTTAGCTTCATCTAACAAACTAAGCGCTTTTGGAATGTCATTATTTGCAACCGCTTTTTCGATAGCCGACTTGTAGTAAACCTCATTTGAGGCTGCTTCAGGAGTATAGTCACCGCTGTTATCAACTCTCTTGTTAACTACATCATTACCCTGAATCGTGATTCTTACTGTCCCATAGGGAGCATGCGGTATTGATGGATCAGCGATATCTGGCTCATGGTTGCCTCGTGCTTTGGCATACAGCTTCGCGGGATGGGTGACTTTAGAAGTGCTATCAAGATCATCATTGGTGGTATAAATGACAACATTCAGTTCCTTTGAATCAAGATAAGGAATCACGGTGAAGTTTGTCACATACATGTCTGGATCAAGCATGTGAGCTTCAACGTAGTTGAAATCTGAAAAGGCTTTTTCTGCCAATATACGCCCTTGATTATCCGTCACTCGGACAGATGAGGCGTAGAGCGTTTTTTCTTTGACCACTAAGGTGGAAATTTTAAAATCAAGGCTACCTTGTTCGCCTGAAATAACGAACCCGGTAATAGGGCTTGCTATGTTGTCTTGCAGCAGTACCTGAGAGTTATTATTTAATGTTGTAGAGATATCTACCGGTAAGTCTAGCTGCAACCACTTAAGACTATCAATAGACGTTATTACTTGCCGAGAGGGTTCTACATCGTTAGAAACCATTTGTGGTGTGGAACACCCTGCCAAAGAAATTGCAGCAAGAATGGGTAACCATCGAAATTTCATAAATACTCTCCGCTTTAAAAATGAGTACAGCCAGACATGCTGGCTGTACTTGATACTAAGTTAACGAGATGTGTTTACCACCACGCTTCAACTTGAACACCAACCTGCATTTGAGATTGTGATTTACCACCGTTGAACTTGTATGAACCTTCAGATTGACCGTCGCCATCTTGGTTTAAGTAAGATGCATAAACACGTAGTTCTGGACGCGCCCAGAAGCTTGAGCCTGCAGACCATGCTTGAGCAACAGTGAATTTGCTGTTTGTTGTTTTGCTACCATTGTTGTCATCTTGAGCATAACCGGCCTCAAGAATTGTACGCATGTTGTCGTTCCACTTATACATAGGGCGAACAACTGCAGAGATAGTCGAGTTTTCATCACCTTCAGCACCAACATCTTGACCTGCCGCGTAAACTAATTGGTGACCAAACTCAATGTTGCTACCTAGCTCAGAGACACCCCAGTTAATCAAACGATAACCCGTTGCACCTTCATTAACATTGATTGGGTACCAACCACCGCCGCCACCGAACCATTGCATGTGACCTGCGTAGCCCTCTGTACCGTATTGAACAACTGTTTTGTTAAAACCAGCAGACAGACCCATAGTTAGCTCAGCTGTTCCCATAAAACCAGTTTTCGCGTCTTTAATCGCTTGATCAGCCTGGTCTGTTTCATTTGGAAGCGCAGCCATACCGATAAGTTCTAGAGAAGCATTTTCCCAAAGAGGAATACCCGCATAACGTACATCGATTGAGTTAATGTTTACTTTGCCGTTCTCTGTACCGGCATCAACTCCGTCGTCATGACGAACCCAGGCCAAAGACAATTTACCAGGGCCAGCTTCAATGTTTTCGATACCAGCACCAGAACCAGAATTATTTACATAGTAAAAATCTGAGATGTGGATGTCTTTACGTTGGTAGTAACGCTTACCTGCCCACAATGTTGCTTCTGGAGCAAAACCTAGGAAACCTTTCGCCTGTACGTTGAATTGACGTAGTGCAAAGTTAGCGTCTTGATCAGCAGTACCTTCCCAGTCATTTGAACCATCTGATGTCATTGCAAACATCGATTGAAGGTACATTGTCTTGCCATTGTCATTGTAAACTTCTTTGCCTAATTGCACTTCTGAGTACAAATCGCTCTCATTACCTAGACGACCAACTTTGTTCTTTTCGAACGTAGTTTGAGTACCACCATGTTCGCTTAGACCAATACCTGCACGCATGTAACCATTAAAGTCCACATTTGCAAGAGCTTGACCAGCAGTTAAAGCACCTACCACTGCAGCAGCAACTACACTTACTTTTTTCATTAGAAAACTCCGTTTAACTTATTGTTATATTCATTGGCGTTACGTTGGTTTGAAGGCAGTATCAAACGAAAGCAAAGCCAGAATTATCGGTTTTAGGGTCCCGAGTTAATTGAACGAGGTTGAGATTAAAGGAGTGATGAGAGTGGTGCTTCATCCACCCTATTTATAATCAAGGGGGATGAGAGGGGGTGAGAAAAATAACTTTACGCCATATTAGCGGTCTAGATCACAGGTTTAAGGGGGAGTATGATTGATAAAACAAATGTTTCACCGCGCAAAGCTCGAGCTGTGTCACTCTTTTTAACAATTCCCCCCATAAAATGAAATTTAATTACAAATAAAATTCTGTGATCTAAGCTTGACCAAATGCTGACAAACCTTTTTACTAAGAAGCTAATACCTTATCAGTAAAAGAATAACGAACAGTTTCTTATATGAATAAACAGCCATCTAGTCCGTATCCTTTAGGTGCCACACCTGATGAAGGCGGTTGTAACTTCTCCATTTATGCGCCTGATATCGACAATATTGAGCTGGCCTTATTTGATTGCGATGACAACTTCACAACGTTTCCATTACCTGGCAGATATGCTGATATTCGCTTCACATACCTAAAAGGTATTAAGCCCGGACAGAAATACGGGTACATCGTCGTTGACGGTGATGGGAATGAAACATTGCTGTCTGATCCTTACGCCAAAGCGTTAGATCGCCCGTTACACTACATCGCGCCATTCAGTGCCGAGAAGAGTTTTTCAATGGCCAAATGTTTGGTCATTAACGATGATTTCGATTGGCAAGATACAACACACCCTAGAATTGAGCGTGAAGACATGGTGTTGTTTGAAACCCATGTCAAAGGTCTTACCAAACTTAATGATGAAGTCAATGTCGAACAACGCGGCAAATACCTTGGACTTGTCTGTGATGAAATGATTCGCTTTTACAAAGAACAAAACATCACATCTTTGCAACTGCTTCCTATTGCCGCTTGTATGCATGAACCTCACCTTTTAGATATGGATAAGGTCAATTACTGGGGTTACAACCCCTATTTGTTTATGGCGCCTGATCCTCGCTATGCGACCAGTGACGCTGTAACAGAGCTCAAGACAGCTATTCGTGAATTGCATAAACACGGCATAGAAGTCATTTTGGATGTGGTTTATAACCATACTGCCGAAGGCGGCGAAAGCGGGCCAGTGTTTAACCTCAAGGCGCTTGATAACAAAACCTACCTAAGACATGGCGATTACTTCGCCAATTTTACAGGTTGCGGCAATACGGTTGATCTCAGCCACCAGCCCGCACTCAACCTTGTCATGGATACGCTGCGCTATTGGGTGACAGAGTTTAAAGTCGATGGCTTTCGTTTCGATCTGGCGGCCACCCTTGGTCGTAATGGCGAGCACTTTAGCCAAGAGGCTGCATTTTTCAAAGCCGTCGCTCAGGATCCTACGCTCAAGCAGACTAAGCTCATCGCAGAACCCTGGGATATTGGCCCTAACGGCTATCAGGTGGGGAACTTTCCATTTGGCTGGAACGAGTGTAATGATCGACTCCGAGATATCACTCGCAGCTTTTGGCGTGGTGATCATGGTTACCTCAAAGAGTTTGCAACCCGGCTAATGGGATCTCGCGATTTATACAGTGCAGCAAACTGGCCTTATAAACTGACCGTCAATTACATCACCTATCACGATGGTTTCACCATGCAAGATCTTGTCTCATATAGACACAAGCACAATGAAAAAAATGGTGAGAACAATCGAGACGGACATGGCGACAATCGTTCAGAGAACTATGGTGTGGAGGGCGAAACTGATATCCCAGCAATTTTGTCCATTCGTGAAAAGCAAAAACGCAACTTGATGGCGAGCTTGTTGTTTGCGTTTGGTATTCCTCACATTCTCACTGCTGACGTACTGTCTCATACACAAAAAGGTAACAACAACGCCTATTGCCAAGACAATGAGATCAGCTGGCTAGACTGGCAACCAAGTGAAGCGAAACAGGACTTCAAGCAATGGTTGGCCGAAATGCTTAAAGCAAGAGCAACGTATATGACACCGTTTATTCGTGCATTCAGCGGTGATACGCGCAATAACAACCGAATATTCTGGAGTCGCGTCGATGGTCAATTAATGGAGCACGATGATTGGAACTCGCTAAGTAGTGTTGCTCTGCACCTTGGTATTGGCAAAGAAGGTGACGAGCTTTTGTATCTGATTAATCAGACCAAAGCACCGGCACGATTTAAGTTACCTAATGATCGCAAGCAGGTCTGGACGACTATTTGTGATACGGCTACTGGTCTTTCTCAAGCTGATCACGTTGAAGATGAGCTTCTCCAGCCTCCTCAATCTATGGCGATTTTGTACTACAAAGCCTAAAACGATATCCACCATGCGGCGGTGATGGGTTGGTAACACACCCAACACCGCCTCATTAATAGCCAACCCGTTCTATAGTCAACCAAAACCTCTCGAACAGCCATATGTTGCTTTTCGCCACCTAGCAAATCTGCTTGACCAGTATTGTGCACATTAAATGAGCTTAAAAAATAAAGGGAGTGGTCACTATGAGCTCACCTTTATTTTTTGATTTTCGCTAAACTAGAATGATCTCAGAGCGCATGCTGTACAAAATAAACAGCACCTCTTCTTGCTCTCTTTGTCCTACGCCATTTTTCTGTAACGCTTGCAAAGCGTCATCAAGAACCGCTACAAACTCAATGGCAGAGATATTCATCCCCCGGTGTACCGAACGCATGTCTTTACCTGTGTACAGGTTTGGCCCACCGGTACCAGTAATAAAAAATTCAGACACCGCTTTCTTTAATTTTCTGGTATCAGAATTGGCAAAACGATTCGCTATGCTCTGGTTATCCATATGAAAATCAACAATGTCACCGGAAATCTGAGTAATGGCCTCAGAGCCACCTAGCCTTTCATATAATGAAGCACTCATAAAATTTGTCCTCGTTAATACAGCTTATTTGTTGGCAACAGGCACCATGATGTGCGCATAAGGCGTATCTTTCCACATCACATACGGACCACCATTGTAAGGGTCTTCACTGACCCCCTTTAACAGTTCGTGCGGAACAACGATCATTATATGCGGGCCTTCTTTAACCCAGACGTCACCGTTATTGGGATCGGTCGCAGCAGGGTTAGAGTTACTGACCATCGCATCACCTTGCATCATGTAAGAAATGCCTATTCGGTCCGTTTCAAAGGGCTCGCCATTTGCTGCTGCCTGTAACAGCTTAGACCATACCGCATCGTTACACATTGGGTGTTCATCACCCGGGATGACAGGCACTCCTGGGGTACAATGCCAGTCAGCATTCCCTTGTCTTAGTACATTGCCATCAGTATCGAGAATTGTCGCTTTTGCACTAAGTCCAGAGTGCGCAGCACTTTCAGCACGTTCCACTTTTAATGACTGTGCCCCAACGGTATATGTCATCAAACTCAGACACGCTGCAACGGGTAATATTTGTAAACCTCTCATATTATCTCCTACCTACTTCACTTCCGTACCTACAACCATAGTCAGAGAGACAAGCAATATTGATGAGAATTTGATGAGAATTTGATGAGAACGTGCACTTGTTGCGCTTATCTTTACTATTATCATTAACAACGTTCAAGTAATGGAGCGAGTGTTTTGGCAGTGGATGTTGACAGTATTCGAGCTACAGAGTTGACCATTCTGCAGAAAATCTTTAATGATGACGGGCCCGATATCATAGGTCTATACGGAATTGCGGGCATCGGAAAAAGCACTCTCCTTGCACAATTTGTCGAACAATACCCAAGTCACTGCGTCAAGGTCGACTGCCAAGCGGTAGAGCCCACACCAAAAGGCTTTATCGAACAATTACACTATCAATTGGCTTGTGATAATGACCTTGATTCAGTGCGCCGCTGTCTACCGCCCAACACGGTACTGATCCTCGATCAGTTCGAGTCGTGCATCTTGATCGAATCATGGCTAAGGCGCGACTTTCTGCCGAATATGAATAAGGACTTGAAGCTGATCCTGTCTGGACGATTACACCCAGATAACCAATGGGTACTCAACCCACCATTAAATCGACAATTTCGTTGTCTGAAAATTAATAGTTTGCCACTCGCGCAAGCCGTCGACTACCTACAACAACAAGGGCACTCAAAGATCTTATCGATGGGGATCAATCAATTTGCGAGCGGCCACCCACTGGCGTTGAAGCTAGCCAGCTCAGCCATGTTGGAAGAGCCCAACAGACGTCTCAGTGAAATACCTCCTAACGAGGTGATACAAACGCTGGTGAGTTATTTTGCTCAGGACATAAAAGATCCAGAACTTCGTCGGGCGCTCGAAGCAACTTCGATCGTCAGAAGAATTAATGAGTCACTGCTGTCCTCGATGCTAGACATTGACCACACTACTAGCACTAAACTCTACGAAAAACTCAGTAACATCAGCTTTATAGATAGCCGGGTAGATGGATTAAACCTACACGATGTGCTAAAGAATGTGCTCTCTTCTAACCTTAAGATGCGCTCACCAACTACGTATTGCGACTACCGAAATCGAGCTTGTCAGACTCTACTGCAAGAGCTCCATCAAGCCTCAACAAGCCAACTATGGCGATATACAGCGGATATGCTTTACATGGTCGATAACGTGGTTATTCGCAGCGCCTTTTTCCCTCCGAACGACAGCAGAAGCTACAGTGTCGAACCGGCACAAGAAAGTGATAAAACCGCGGTCATGGACATCATAAAAAAACATGAGCCTACAGATTGCCTAGCCTATTATTCAGACTGGTGGAACAGGCACCTCAACGCCTTTCACTGCGTAAGAGACAGCAATGATAGTCTGGTCGGTTTCTATTGTTTGATAAACCCTGACGAGGTCAGCCCATCTCTACTGCAGCAAGATCCACTCACCGCAGCCTGGTACCGGCACTTGTCTCTTTCGACAGCAGATACTCAACAGGCTACAAAAAGCATTTTTATCCGTCGTTGGCTATCACAAAGCGAAGGCGAATCATTAAGTGGTGTCCAGGCGGCTTGTTGGCTTGATATCAAGCGAACCTATCTTGAAATGCGACCAGAGTTACGAACCGTATACCTCGCACTCAATGACCTTCAGCCTTACGCTTCGGTGGCCACTGAGCTTGGTTTTCAAGTACTGGATCTCGATGTCAACATTGCCGATCGTACTTATTACACTGCGATGCTTGATATGGGTGAGCACTCGGTAGATGGGTGGATCTCCAAAAGGCTGCTGCACGAAATCAACCAGGAAAACCAGATGGCTGCCCTGCCTAATTGGTTTGACAAACAAGCGAGGCAGCTGATTTTGAAAGAGCAAAAAATCGATCTTACTCCGCTCGAGTTGGGAACGCTTGAATTGCTGATCCGTAATCCTGAAACAGCGGTGGCGCGAAAAGACCTATTAAAAAATGTGTGGGGGATCGAGTACGAGGGCGCTAGCAATGTTGTCGATACCATTATTCGCTCACTGAGAAAAAAGCTCAATGACAAGTCGGCGGTCATTCAATCAGTGAGGGGCGTTGGTTATCGTTATACCAACAAAGACTAACAGCCAATAATTTCTTTGATATTGAATTCACGTCCACAAAGCAAGCCCCACTCCTGACTACCACAAATTGGGCACAACGACTGGCAATGCAATACCGAGAACTCCTGATGACACAGCTTACACATCGCTCTGGCGGTAATGATAAAGAGGCCCCAAGACTTGCTCGTTGCTTGCTTTACTCAGAAGACATTGCTTGAGAGATTAACCTTGTTGATGATGCTCTGTTAACTGCTGATATAGCTCATCTTTGAGCTCCATACGTTGCAGCTTAAGATCGTGCATATTGCTATCATCAATTGGACTTCCCGACACCTCTAACTGACGAATATCGTAATCCAACTCATGGTACTTTTGAAGCTTAGCTTTAAAAATGGGATCGTCATGATTAAGCTGAACAATATCCAATTTAAGCTCTGGAAAATCTATGACAAAAGCGTGGTTTTCATTAAGCATTTACGTTCCCTCTTCGATTAAATTACTCATCAGTATAGAAACAATTCACGCAAAGAAATGTGTCTGAAAACACAAAGTTATGATGCTTTAGATTGTGGATTTTCTACTTTGCACGCTATCTACCATTTTCATAGCCAGCGAGCAATTCGGCACAGTGAAGTCAGGCCTACGCTCCTGACTCCAAGTGTTCGACAAGCTATGGTCAGTGTATTTACAAAGAGCGTTTACGTGATGGTAAAAAGACCTCCCCAAGCATACAGCGCACGCTTCCACCGCCGATTGATTCTATCGTGCTGACGTCAAATGGTAGTAGTTTTCCATGACTACTCAGCTGCGCGATTTGAGATGGAGAAAACGCCTCAAATGCCGATTGAGACATAGCGATCACCGAACTGCCATTGATCGTTTCCAATTGTAGTATATTGCCGCAAAATTGATTCATTTGTTCAAGAGTGATATCGATAACTTGCTTGTCTTTCGCTAGCGACTTGATGACAAATCGGCGTTCATATTCTGGAATGACTTCTGAGCAAATCACCGCAAAGTTGTCCCCTACAGCCATCATCACATTGGTGTGATATACCGGTTGACCTGACGGCAAGCTTGTTTGAAAGGAGATCACTCGAGAATATCCGATCCGAGAGGCAAACTCTTCTAGCGCAGAGCGTTCGCAGCGCTGGGATAACGCTGCATAAATAGTTTCGTTGCAGTGGTCCATCACCATAACGCCTGTGCTCTCTAAGAAAATGTCTTGATCAACAAAATCCACTAGGCTATCACTGCGTAAAACGTGCCTTCCTGATTTTTCCAACTCAGCTATCAGTGATTGCGGCTTCACCTCTTTCTGTCGGTTTTGACACGCCATAGGAAACGTATAGAAAGTTCCATCTCTGGTCGTGCTAAACCAATTATTGGGAAAAACAGCGTCAGGTGTTGACCTATCACCCAACGGGTAATCAAATGTTATCACCTGAACACCCGCTTTACGTAATTGTGCGACCATAGCGTCAAACTCACGCATGGCTTGCTGTGTTATCACCTCAGGTGCTAAATCAAGCTGGCTCTGAAACTCATTGTCTACTGCAGTTTCTGCGTTAAAACCAAATTCTTTTGGCGGTACCATGACAACACAATTTGCATTTTGGACACCAAATAATTCCAAGTCGGGTGTCTCAAGCAGGTTTGTTCCTAATAGCATTATTAATTCCTAACATTCAAGAAATGACCAATCCTGCAATTGTAAATAATGTGTTAAATGTTAGTTTACTGAAATCCCTTTGCACAAGCCATCGTAGCCGTAATAATTATTGGCATTAATGTTTTTGACAGCAAAAAAACCTGCGCCCGAGTAAACCCGTTCATTATGTTTAATAGCGACCGAGCTGAACTTGAGGTCACAAATTGAAACATATACACTCAACAAGTCTGTCTTGTATTTTGGTTAGAACACACCTCATATCTTATAGAAAGTCAGATAGACTCAATACCATCAATAAGTTACAGCACTCCAACGACTGTATTTTTTGATTCACTCGTTACACGTCTAGGTGAACTATGTTTAAGCGCTTTGAAGGATTCACACAAGCATTTCCGAAGCAGGAACCCGAACAACCACCAACCGGTATCCTCGCATTTTGCCGTCATTATACTCGAGGCTTTGAAAAGCCACTGATTATAATGGCATTGTTAAGTACAACTGTGGCCATCATTGAAGTTTCGCTGTTTGCCTTTATGGGCAAGCTGGTCGATTGGCTTTCCGCCAGCGATCCGACAACCTTTATGGCTGATAATGGTGCAACCCTGCTACTTGTAGGTTTAGTCATTTTGGTGGTCATGCCCATACTTATTTTGGTCTATTCCCTGATCACTCATCAGACTCTCTTGGGCAACTATCCAATGTCGATTCGCTGGCAGGCGCATCGATACTTACTCAAGCAAAGCTTATCTTTTTACCAAGACGATTTTGCAGGGCGAGTTGCGACCAAAGTGATGCAAACTGCATTGGCTGTGCGTGAAACTGTAATGAAAACCGCTGATGTTTTTATTTACGTCTCTGTCTACTTCACCTCGATGCTGGTCATATTAGCTCAAGCCGACTGGCGCCTAATGCTGCCAATGCTATTTTGGCTGTTGGCTTATGTCGGAATACAACTCTATTTCGTTCCTAAACTGAAAGGCGTGGCGTCAGAGCAAGCCGATGCTCGCTCATTAATGACCGGGCGAATCGTTGACAGTTACACCAACATTTCTACGGTAAAACTGTTTTCACACAGCAAACGCGAAACAGAATATGCCGAAGAAGGAATGGATGGATTTTTGGATACCGTTTATCGTCAAATGCGTTACGTAACTGGCTTTGACGTTTGTGTGCAGTTAGCCAACTACACTTTGCTTTTCTCGATCGCAGGTATTTCTATCTATCTTTGGATGGAAAGTGCAATTACCGTTGGCGCCATTGCCATCGCAATCAGCCTTGCGCTTAGAATAAACGGGATGTCGATGTGGATCATGTGGGAAGTCGGCTCTCTATTTGAGAACATTGGTACAGTGGTCGACGGAATTAAGACACTATCCAAGCCCATCTCCATCAAAGATGAAGACAACGCTCAGCCTCTGCAGGTGCCCGCTGGGGGGATTGAGTTCGATAATGTGAGTTTTCATTATGGCGAAAACAAAGGAGTGATCGACAATCTTGACCTCAACATTCAGCCCGGTGAAAAAGTCGGATTGGTTGGCCGCTCAGGGGCTGGTAAATCTACTTTGGTCAATTTATTGCTGCGCTTTCACGATGTGGAAGGCGGAACTATTCGTATCGATGGACAACCGATATCTAAAGTAACTCAAGATTCACTGCGAAGCAGTATTGGCATGGTCACACAAGATACTTCATTACTTCACCGTTCAATCAAAGACAATATTCTTTATGGACGACCAGACGCGTCTGAAGCACAGCTGTACGCCGCGACAAAGCAAGCTCACGCGCATGAGTTCATCGACACCCTAACAGACCCATTTGGTAATACAGGCTACGACGCGCAGGTGGGTGAGCGCGGAGTGAAGCTGTCAGGTGGTCAGAGACAACGTATCGCCATATCGCGTGTTCTATTGAAAAATGCTCCGATTTTAATTCTTGACGAAGCAACGTCGGCGCTTGATTCTGAAGTCGAGGCAGCCATTCAAGAAAGTCTTAACGAATTGATGCAAGGAAAAACGGTCATTGCAATTGCTCACCGCCTATCAACTATTGCTCAAATGGACAGATTGATTGTCTTAGACAAAGGACAAATTATCGAAGAAGGTACCCACCAGCAACTGATCGCTAAAAAAGGAATCTATGCTCAGCTTTGGGCCCATCAGACTGGTGGATTTATTGGGACTGAGGATAAAGCACCTGCGGCTTAACATAAGCGTTTAATATCGTATTGTTCGACATACCGATACACAAAGCCCCGCGATGTCATTGCGGGGCTTTTATTATTAACTTAAGCCAGTTACAGATGATCATTGGCTTTTCGCACTCTCGCTAAAAGACGAAGTTTATCAGCACGGTATACAAATTGGCGTCGGTATTACTAGGATTAGGAATACTCACAAATGCCCCTCGCTCACCGCCATAGGCATCGAAGTTTTGCCACTCACCGTTAAGAGAGACGTTGTAGAATAAATCATAACGAACACCCAGCGTATAACTCGCCCCCGTTTTATCACGATCGCCATTAAATTGCTGCCCATAAACTGCATACGGCGTAATTTCGTCAATGCGATAGGCCAGACTTCCATACCAAGCAGAGCTCAAATCGTTCGTCTGCCCCTCCGCGGTCAATTTAAAACCTGCAATATCGTATTCTGCACCCAGAGAGTACAAACGCGTCGACTCTTCAACGGATGGCAACCTAAAGCCTTGGAAAATTGTTGTCATATCAAATTTAGAATCGAGGTAACTTAAGTTCCAGCGATAATACTCTCCCGACAGCTGAATGTTCGCCCCCCACATGGATTTGGTTTCAAACTCTAGGCTCAAATAAGAGTCAAACTCAACTTCATTGGTGTCGTTAAAACCAGCAAAAGGGGTAACTGAAAGCTGAATCTCATCGGCAATATCGTAATTCCAAATAGCGCTAATCCCGTTGTAAGCCGTTACGCCTAAAATGCTGTTATAGACTTCCTCAGGTGGCCTTGCTGTGGTGTACGCATGACCGACATAGTAATATTCTGAAGCCAAAAAGACAGGTAAACGCAGACGACCTGCGCGCACTTCGGTATTAATAACGTCGAATGCATAACCAGCGTACGCCCATTCAATTTGTGGCTCGCTCCAATGATCCTGTGGCCTTTTCACGACTTGCAGCGACGCTTTGAACACATCAAGATAGTAGTCGAACTGAACCCCTAAAGTGGTATCACAATCTAAGCAGTTTTCATCAGCGATATTACGATTGACCAATAGTGGCGTTGAGTTGTCTGATTTGGTCCATGAAGTCGAGCCAAATCCACTAATTGAAAAGTTTTCACTTAATTCGATTGCTGATTGACTAGGAAACGTCGCAGCTGAAGTTATGAGTGCAATTATGTACTTTTTCATGTTATTTCCCCTCACCTACAACCAACAAAACTTTTGCATCATCTGGTACCAATTCAAGTGGTGCGTATCCAATACGATTGGGGTTTTCATCTAACCAATTGAGTAACGATTCAACCGAAGCTGTATGAATTTCTTTAGGGGGGCGTGCCTTTCCAGAAAAAGACAAACTCGCCCAGTAAGCGTTCATCTGAGCCGTATCTTTGCCTAATAGAAAGCGATAGAACTCTGCGCGCTGAATCGAACTTTCTGGCCAATCTGAAATTTCGACGCGCTTACCTTGAAGTGACTTTGCTTTGCCTCTATACAGCATTCTTACTTTACTGCGAGTCAACTCTTCAAACTCACTGTTAAGCGAAAACACCGCATACTCGTTGGCGGCAAAGGCTCGACTCTCAAAAGATGAGAACAGTAATATCAACAACGTGCACACTACGAGGCGATGTATATGACAAGAATGATAAACGCTTCCCGACGAGAACTTAATGTCTATTTTTTCACTCATTTATAATCCTTCCTTGGTCTAACGAATAGACTAGTGTACAAAAACAAGACTTCAAGATTACATTGATAGAACAGTGACTTGAGGCGGTCAATCGCTTGCTTCTACACACACTTCCTCGTGGCAAGTTTACTATTCACTGGCGAATCATTGATGCACTGTCAGTCGATCTTAGCGATTTGAAAATACGCACATAACAACAACAGCCTTTTTATACCGTGTTTTTTTCTTTAAACTCCATGCCATTCCATCAACAACGAAAACGCGTTTACCATGAACAAAAGCATCATCACTAATATTCTTGCGCTCACCCTGCTTTTTGTGGGGTACCACTTCCAAAATGACATCGTACTTTACGCCGGGCTCTTCGCCTTTTCTGGCGCTATTACCAATTGGCTCGCTGTTCATATGCTGTTTGAGAAAGTCCCTGGCCTTTATGGCTCGGGCGTCATCCCAGCTCGATTCGAAGAGTTCAAAGCCGCCATTAAAAACTTAATGATGGAGCAGTTCTTTACCAACGAAAATATTGACCGTTTCCTCAATAAAGAAATGAGTTCTGGCCTCAATATCGATCTGCAACCTGTTCTCGAAAAGGTGGACTTTAACCCGACGTTTGATTCTCTGGTTGAGGTTATTGCCAACTCCTCATTTGGCGGTATGCTCGCCATGTTTGGCGGCACAGAAGCATTAGCACCACTGAAAGAACCGTTCGTAGAAAAGATGCAGCAGTCAATTGTAGAAATCAGTCAAAACGATGAGATTAAGCAAGCACTGATCCAGCAACTTGAATCTCCTTCAATGATGAATGAAGTCAAAGAAAACATTGAAAGCATCATTGATCAAAGATTGAGTGAGTTAACACCACAAATCGTCAAGGAAATCGTACAGAAGATGATCAAAGAACATCTGGGTTGGCTGGTGGTATGGGGCGGGATCTTTGGTGGCCTTCTTGGCGTCATTTCAGCACAAATATTATAGCGAAACGATCCACTGCTAACGTCTAGTTGGGAGCGATTTAGCTCCCAACTGTTATTTTGCGATCAAGTCAAGTAATTCAGGATTCACACCGAAGCCCACTTTGTGTTCCTCAATGACCACCTCACTACGCGTCTGAATTACACCTGGCAGAGTCCCCATCTTTGTAGACATAAACGTCTGATAAGACTTCATATCTTTGGTTCGTACTTTGATCATGGTGTCGAAATCACCGGATAGCGAATAACACTCTTCAACTTCGGGCATAAGTTCGACCGCTTTGGCAAATTTTTCGAATATAGAAAAGCTGGATTGATCGAGCCGAATGTGTATGAACACCTGGACATCTAAGCCCAACTTTTCGGGATCAAGTTCGGCATGATAGCCTTTGATATAACCTTCTTTCTCCAATCGCTTTACGCGATCTGAACAAGGTGACGTGGTTAAATTAACCTGCTTGGCTAGTTCAACAATAGGAAGTCGGCCTTTACGGCTCAGTATACGTAAGATCTCTAGATCAATTTTGTCTAAGGCAAGCGCTGACACGAGTAAATCTCATAAATTTTATATCAGCTAATTGTAAAGCAAACGTTAGAGTTGTAAAAACCCCTTCGATCACAAAGCGAGTTAATACTCTATAAATATCAGTTTTAAAGGCAAGCTTTAGATTAAGCTAAGTTGGTTTGCCTTGTTGCTACTGCTTCGGTCGATACTTGAGGAGCCATTTCAACATGTTGCTTATTGCATACTCTACAGAACAGTTGGCGCTCTAGCTTATGGTAGCTGCTACCATGAACCAGTTGAGATACAACTTGTTGAAAATTTTGAAATACGGAGCCATTCTCATTGAAACTACGTCGCATAACTGCTTTATGGGCGGTATCCTTTTTACAGGCTGCACAAAAATGAGTTGGCATGATATCTTGTCCTTGTCTTAGTGATCGTTTTGTAAGCATCTATTCTGTTGAAGGTACGCTCTAAAAGAAAACGATCATGCCAAAAAATGTGGAATGCATTCAAAATTCCTGTCATTTCTTTGCTAAAGTTTGATCAAGATTTCGAAATTTACTTACACGCGCATCAAAATCCCCTTTCCTCTTCAATCAGCTTCAAAATTTCGGGGAAATATACGCTTAACTCGTCGATATTGCTTCAAACAACAACAAAAAAGCGCCCTAATTAGAGCGCTTTTACAGTGTAAACGGTACGTTAACCGTTAACAAACTTAAGGCAGTTCTCGTAAATTATTCTCAAACTTGTCATGTTGTTTACGAACCGTGTCATTAGGCTGCCCTGATATTGCACTGACGATAAGGATAGATAAGGTCGACAGAATGAATCCAGGAACGATCTCATAAACATCAAATAGACCACCGGACAGTTGCTTCCAAACCACAATAGTAATACCGCCGACAAGAATTCCCGCGATCGCTCCGTTGCGGGTCATTTTCGACCAATACAGACTCAACAGAACCGCAGGGCCAAATGCCGCACCAAAACCAGCCCATGCATAAGAAACGAGACCTAACACTGAACTATCTGGTGTCATCGCTAAAACCAATGCCACAATAGAAATCAGTATCACCCCGAAGCGGCCAACCCTGACCACATCTTTAGACGATGCATCTTTTTTAATGATTTGTTTGTAGAAGTCCTCAGCCAAAGCCGAAGAAGACACGAGCAATTGTGAATCTGCTGTACTCATAATTGCTGCGAGTATCGCTGCTAGCAAAATACCCGCAATCACCGGGTGGAACATGGCATTAACTAAGAGCATAAAAATCTTTTCACCATCGGCCAGAGCATCGCCACCAGACTGATTAATGTAGATAAGACCTACGAGCCCCACCATCATCGCGCCAGCCATCGATAGCGCAGTCCAGATAACAGCAATTCGACGCGCTGCAGTAAGATCTTGATTGCTTCGGGCCGCTTTGAACCTCGCCAGGATATGAGGCTGACCAAAGTAGCCTAAGCCCCAGGCCATCAAAGAAACAATCGCGATCGCTGAAAGCGGTTCACCTTTCGTATCGTTCCAAAGCGTCAGCAATTCTGGGTTGATTGCCGAGAGATCACTTGATAATTGACCTAATCCACCCTGCATCGCTACGACTGGCACAATCATCAGGGCGGCTGCCATTAATAAACCCTGAACTAAATCAGTCCAGGATACCGCCAAAAAGCCACCGAACAACGTGTAAGAAACGACACAGACGGTACCGATGATCACCGCCGTAGTGTAGTCTAAACCAAATACCGTCTCGAACAGCTTACCACCTGCAACTAAACCAGAGCTGGTATAGAAAAGGAAAAATAGTAAAATGAAAAACGCAGCAATCACCTGAATCATTTTTGAATTGTCGTCAAAACGACGAGACAAATACTCAGGCAATGTTAGTGCATCAGTAGTAATGCTGTAAGTTCGTAAACGCTTGGCACAAAGTAACCAGTTGAGCCATGTTCCTAATAGAAGTCCACCAGCTAACCAGAAGGCTTCAATACCGGCAGCGTATGCATATCCAGGTAGACCGAGAAGCAGCCAGCCACTCATGTCTGACGCCCCTGCAGAAAGTGCTGCTGGCCACGGCCCTAAAGAGCGCCCTCCTAAAAAGTAGTCGCTTGAATTCGATGTACGTTTGTAGGCGTACACCCCAATTGCAAGCATCATTGCCAAATAGGCGATAAACGTAGTCGTAATAGCAAAGCTATTTTGAATCATTATTATTTCCTCATTATTAAAATCAGCCTTCACCCTAAATCATCTAGAGTGAAGGCTAGTAAGAGGCAGGCAACGATCAGTTGTCTAGCTACCAAGTTCTAACAAGGTAGCGTTTCCTCCTACGGCAGTAATATTGATGGTTCGTGTCCTTTCCGTTATAAACCTCAATACTAGATTAGGATCGTGTGACGTTGGTAACGACATAAGATCTGTTTCAGATACCAACAAACCAATCGCACTTTCGCGTTGAGCCAGTTGATGGTTAACTTTCCATTCGGTCTCATTGCTTCCAACCACAGCCACAACTCGAACGTCGAACTCGATAAAGGCAGAGGTTTGGTCAAAACCGACAAACTGAACCAATTGTGGCGGCAACTTCGACTTGGAAATCGCCGATTTCAGCAACTGGTCTACATTTTGATTATTTGAACAAACAATCACACCATTACCCGCAATCAACGCGGCGGTCAGTTGTGCAATAGCGGCAACGCTTGCTTGCGCATCATTGCTCTCAACTAACACTAATGCGACGCCACGTCCTGCTGCGTAAAGCTCATTCGTTTCACCCGTCGGCCCCTGCATCAGATGAGGTTCAGCCAGTAAGCTCGTCGCTTGTTGAACGTGATACGCCATCACACTTGCCAAGGTGGAGTTAATCTCAGCCATTGAGCGCTGAACAGATAGTAAGCACTCACGTTGCGTTGCGAAACCCTGAACATTCCAGCTTTGCCAGGCCGTTTGTACATCAGAGAAAATCGTTGCGTTATTTACCATGTCATTTTCTCCTTATGCAGTTTGGTGTGAGACGTTAGTAAAACGATACAGGTAATGTGGGCCACCGGCTTTTGGTCCGGTGCCCGATAGGCCCTGCCCACCAAATGGCTGCACTCCAACCACAGCACCAACTTGGTCTCGGTTGATGTAGCAGTTGCCAACGCGTACATGTTTTTCGATCCAACGGTAAGTCGATTCGTTACGACTATGGATGCCTAAAGTAAGACCAAATCCTGTAGCGTTAATGCTCTCGACCACATTTGGTAATTCTGACGCTTTAAATCTCACAATGTGCAAGATAGGCCCGAATTGCTCCTCTTTGAGTACGGAGATGTCGTTAATTTCAAACGCGCAAGGGGCGACAAAATCACCATTGTCACACTCGCTATCGAGAGTCAACTTAGCAACAGGTTTGCCATTGGATTGCATGGCTTCAATATGAGCCAGTAGTTTCTGCTTAGCCGTAGAGTCGATGACTGGACCAACATCCGTATCATGAAGGTAAGGTAATCCAACCTTTAATTCATCCATTGCCCCTTGAATCAATGCAATGACGCGCTCTGCAATATCCTCTTGGATATACAACACGCGAAGCGCAGAACAGCGTTGTCCGGCCGAGGCAAAGGCTGAGCGAACAACATCGCGAACCACTTGCTCAGGCAGTGCAGTACTGTCCACTATCATCGCGTTTTGCCCGCCAGTCTCTGCAATGAAAGGAACTGGAGCGACCTTGCGCTGCGCTAGAGTGCGGTTGATTCTTTGCGCTGTGACGGTCGAACCGGTAAACGCGACACCGGCAATTCGTTCATCCGATGTAAGAGCATGACCAATATCGGCACCGCGACCTAGAATAAGCTGAATGGCAGAATCAGGGATACCGGCCTCAAGCATCAGCTCCACCGCTTTTACAGCGATCAGTGACGTTTGCTCAGCGGGTTTTGCGACCACAGTGTTACCAGCGACCAGTGCTGCGCTCACTTGTCCTAAGAAAATGGCCAGAGGGAAGTTCCATGGGCTGATACATACAAAGACACCACGCCCCTCACGAGTCATTGTTTTAGCCTGTCCATCAAAGCCAAGTACCGATTGCTTTGCAAAGATATGAGGTTGTTTTGCATAGTAACGACAGAAATCAACGGCCTCACGGACTTCATCAATACTGTCATGTATGGTCTTGCCCGCCTCTTGGTGGCATAACGCAACCAATTCATGGATGTTTTCCTCAAGAAGATCCGCAAGCTTCAATAAGCAAAGACCACGATCTTGATAAGAGACTTTAGACCATTGCTGGAATCCTTGATCAGCGATCCGGATTGCATCGGAAACATGATCAAGGTTTGCCATTGTGATCTGACCAACCACACGTTGGCGATCATAAGGTGCTGTTACGTTCTCTACACTCTCTCCATCCTTGATCATGCTTTCGTATAGCGACTGACCATTGATGATTGGCCCACCTTGCCATTGCTTGTTCATGAAGCTCGAAACCTTATGCTCAAAGGGCTTGGCTTCGTTTTCGATGTCAATATTGATCCCTATAGAGTTCTTGCGATCACTGAATATATCTTGTGGCTGCGCTATCTGGTCGTTATATAATGTCGCATTGGCCAGAAGGGTGTCAGCTGGGTGGTGTGTCAAGCTTTCTACTGGGCAACGAGCATCCACAAGACGATGAACAAAGCTACTGTTGGCACCGTTTTCCAGTAGTCGTCGAACTAAATAAGGAAGAAGATCTTTATGGCTTCCGACCGGGGCATAGATACGAACGGGTTGTCCATAAGTATCCATCACATGATTATAAAGGGAGTCCCCCATGCCATGTAAGCGCTGGAACTCAAAGTCTCCGTGCTGGGCCATGCACGCGATGGCTGTGACCGTATGGGCATTGTGACTAGCAAACTGCGGATAGATATTGCCTCTTACATTATCGCTAAGCAGGAAGCGAGCACACGCCAGGTAGGCCACATCGGTCGCTTCTTTGCGTGTATACACTGGGTAGCCTAGATAGCCCGCTTGCTGTGACCACTTGAGCTCACTGTCCCAATAGGCACCTTTTACCAGTCGCAACGGGATGAGATCACCTTGCTGCTTGGCAAGCCCATTGATCCAAACCAAAACTGGCAACGCACGCTTGGAATAGGCTTGGATAACAAGGCCGAATTTACCCCAACCCTTCACAACATGGCTACGATAGAGCTTCTCGAATAGCTTTAATGAAAGCTCAAGTCTGTCAGCTTCTTCCGCATCGATAGTGATGGCAACATCCAGTTCACGAGCACGCGTTAATAACTCAGTTAGCGTGTTATACAGTTCGGTTAGCACGCGCTGTTCATTCGGCACTTCATAACGTGGATGCAACGCAGAAAGCTTGATCGATACAGATGGCGCCGGACTGCCTTCGTTTGCATAGTTGCTGCTACCCACAGCCTCAATCGCCATCAAGTAGTCTTTAAAGTATTTATTTGCGTCGGCTTTTGTTAGAGCGGCTTCACCCAACATATCGTAAGAGTAGGTAAACCCCTTGTCGCGCATTTTGCGACCATTTTTCTGCGCCTCAGCAATACTGCGACCCAATACAAATTGGTGCCCCATGATCTTCATGGCTTGATACATGGCTTTACGAATCACTGGCTCAGAAAATTTATTCACCAGTCGATTAATGGCATTTGAAGGGCTTTCTGGTTCTGATTCGCCAAGGCCAACCACTTTGCCTGTCAACATAAGTCCCCATGTTGATGCATTGACAAATACAGAATCTGAGTTTTTCAGGTGTGACTTCCAATCCGCAACCACCAATTTGTCACGAATAAGAGCATCGGCAGTGGCTGAATCAGGGATACGCATCAAGGCTTCAGCCAAACACATCAGCAAAATGCCTTCTTGTGTATCTAAGCTGTACTCTAAAAGCAGAGCGTCAATCATCTGGATAGATGTTTTATCAGCGCGAATCGCTTCAATTAGGGTTGTGGTCTTTTGCGGAATATCGCGGGCTTCTTGGGCCGTAGGCGCAGCCAATGGCAGAAGTTGTTGTAACCATTGTGATTCATCCACCATATACAGTGGTGAGATCAGTGACCAGAGTTGCTCAAGCGGTTGCTCAACAAACTCCTTGTTCAACACGTCTGTTGCTGTAAACATGCGTTTTCCTCTCTCTGTCTCTACTAAAACAACAAGTAGAGCTTCTACAATGGCACGCAGTGTATTTTGAGTTGTTATTGAATACTTGTCAAAACCTCCGAGTTTTTTGCTGTTTTCTATGCTTATTAACAAAACAAACACAAGCTCACAGCGATAATATTAAAATCACCTGTGGCTTTATGTAACCAAATTAACATAATGTTTCAATAGATATTCCAATTTAATAGGTTTACAGCATAAGACGGGTTTGCGGTACAAGGCTGACTCATACCGTAGAAATCGAAGAGAGAAAAAGAGTGTGCGTTGTTACACTAGCGAAAGCGACGCTTATACTGAGATGGAGAAATTCCTTGCAGGCGTGCGAATGCGTGAGAGAAAGTACTTTGTCCAGAAAAGCCGGTAAGCTCGGCGACCTGACCAAGGCTTAGACGGCCTTGCTCAATCAACGTTTTTGCTGCATCGATGCGTTTACCTAACACATATTGATGAGGCGTGATACCAAGTTGCTCCTTAAACAGAGCGTAAAACTGGCTCTCTCCGAGAAAGACACTTCCAGCTAATTGGGAGACGGTAATACCGCGTGAAAGGTGTTGATCGATATAGCGATCGATTTGTGCCAGATCAAAACGTGATTCTCGATGATTACCCTTAAAAGACAGAATATGCCTTTGCAATAAAGCAACAACCGTATCATTACAGGCGCGACTAAGTAGTAGATCATCAGGGTTTGCCGTCATTTCTTGCACCAGCATACGGATCAACTTTTGAATCTGACTGTCCAGCTGAAAGTAGATATCCCCCTGAGATAGTTCATTAATTCGATTAAGAACTAAGGGATCGTTGTCATTCGGGATCGGTAAATTCAGAACTAAGATATCTGGCTCGTCAACGGTACCACCGAAAGCATGATCAAGACCAGCGGTCACGACACAACCTTGTCCGGGGCCGACGAGATTGCCAACACCGCCAACCTCAAACTCCGCCTGTCCTTTTAGCCCGACCACCACTTGACTATACTGGTGGTCATGAGAAGACATATAAGCAGGAAGCTGCACAATTTGGGCTGGTAGTGGATCCTTCGAATGTTCAGACATACCCACCTCAGTTAAATCTATTTGATCAAGAAGCCATTCCCAACGGATCACCTCTTGATCAACCTTCCGGAACAATGATCAAGAACACAAAACTTACGGCCTTTGTCACTTGAATTTATCGAGGCTTTCTTAGGCCCACATCAACACAATCTATGGCGCTAGGCGTTCAACGTCCCAATGACCTTCCCCAGCATCAGTAAACAAGAATCGGTCATGAAGTCGGTGTTCACCACCTTGCCAAAATTCAATTGATTCAGGTCGAATTCGGTAGCCACCCCAGAATGTTGGGATAGGAATTTCACCTTTTGCAAATTTCTGCTTGAGCTCTAAATACTTGCCTTCTAACACACCACGAGTCGACAGGCGGCTGCTCTGCTTGCTGGCCCATGCAGCTAATTGGCTCTCTTTCGGTCTAGAGGTGAAATATTTCATGTTCTCTACCGCAGAAAGCTTTTCTGCAACACCAGTGATGTGCACCTGACGCTCTAGAGTGTGCCATGGAAAGTGAATACTTACTTTGTTGTGATTTTCAATGTGCTGTGCTTTACGGCTACCTAAATTGGTGTAGAACACAAAACCGTTTTTATCGACATTTTTAAGTAATACGATACGCTGGAAAGGTTGCCCATTTTCATCGACGGTCGCTATCGTCATTGCCGTCGGATCCTCTAGGTTTGCGGCAACAGCTTGTTCTAGCCACAAATTAAATTGCTCGATAGGATCCGCCTTAAGGTCTTTTCGTCTAAGACCGCCCTTAATGTACTCTCGACGAATATCAGCAATTTTCATGTTACGCTCCTCATTTTTTCCTCGATTTTGCTCTTATACGAAAAAGAAAACAAGTAACAGCTATTATTTGCTGTAAATACTTGAGTGTGTTTGTCGTTTGATTCATCGATGTAGCGCTTTGGTTCTCAAAAATGGCTCATATTCTATGAATACCGCATCAATATTTACCTTGTAACTGCTACAATTTTAATCATTAACAATGTTCACAAAGACATAAAGCATTTGATGTGAGAGTGACGGTGCCAGGAAAAGAAGATGTGATCTACGTTTGATTTACTTAGTCATACAAAAGCTCAATTCATTCCTACGCTCAATATTTTTGATTAACCGGATTACATTTTGTTAAAGGAAGTAATAAAATCTAACAATTATGACTTTTCCATCCCAAAGGAACTTGAATGGGAAAAAATGAATATAATAAGCTGTCCGATACCGAGCTTGAATATGTTGACGACAAAACCGCCGCCCTCCTTTTAGGCACACCAACCAGCGCCAAAATAATGCTGTGGGTTGTGCTTTTGTTTTTCATTGCTGCTGTTTTTTGGGCCAAATGGGCAGAGATAGATAAAGTGACGGTGGGCCAAGGCAAAGTCATTCCATCCTCTCAAGTGCAAGTTATCCAAAATCTTGAAGGCGGGCTAGTCAAAAAAATCATGGTTAGAGAAGGTGATTTGGTCGAAGAGGGTCAACAATTGATCTTAATTGACGACACACGCTTTCGCTCCGACTTTCGGGAACGGGAACAACAAGTGATCAACCTAACCGCAAGTGTCCTGCAGTTGTCGGCATCACTAACCAGTGTTGTGATCCAGAAAAATTTTGATAACTCAAACTGGCAACAGTCCGTTTCTCTAGATTTCAATAAGTTGGTTTTCCCTCCGGTTTTTGAACAAGAACAACCAAAGCTTGTCCGGCGTCACCGAGCGGAGTACCAGCAAGATCTGAATAATCTGAACAACCAACTTTCTGTTATAACTCAGCAAGTTAGGCAGAAGCAACAGGATTTGATCGAACTACAGGCCCGTGCCCGAAATCTTCGAGAAGGTTATAATCTGGCACGCAATGAGTTAGAAATAACCGCACCACTAGCCGACGAAGGTGTCGTCCCGAAAGTCGAATTATTGAAACTAAGGCGGCAGGTCAACGACACCCGAAGAGAACTCACCTCTACAGAGCTAAAGATCCCGACTTTAAGGTCTGCGGTTCGAGAAGCAATGCTAAGCCGCATCGATGCCGCTCAACAATTTCGTTCTGAGCAACAAGAGAAACTCAACCAAGCACAAGACAAATTATCTTCTATGACTGAGTCTGCCGTCGGACTGGAGGATCGTGTGAATAGAACAGTCGTGGTATCTCCGGTTAATGGCACGGTGAAAACGCTCAATATCAATACTGTTGGAGGCGTTATCCAGCCAGGTATGGATATCATCGAAATCGTTCCCAATGAAGACACTTTATTGGTCGAGGCGAAAATTGCTCCTAAAGATATTGCATTTCTGCGCCCAGGGTTGCATGCCATCGTTAAGTTTAGCGCTTACGATTTCACCAAGTACGGTGGACTAGATGGCACGTTAGAACATATTAGTGCGGATACAACTCAAGACGAAGAAGGCAACAGCTTCTACATTGTTAGGATCAGAACCGAAGTAACCAATTTTGGAAGGGGCAAAGAGTTACCGATCATTCCCGGTATGACAGCGTCAGTGGATATTATTACCGGGAAACGAACGGTACTGGATTATTTATTGAAACCGATACTCAGTGCTCAAACCAATGCCTTAAGAGAGTAGTGACCAAATTGTGATCAAGGATGTAACGCAGCTTAGTCGAAAAACCCTCACCGTTATCATAACCAGCATGATGTTATTCGCTGGTGGGCATAGTGAAGCATTGAATCGGCAAGAACAACAATGGGTTGACGCCGTTTCCCAAAAGTATGGACCTCGAGCTGGACTACGAACAGAAACCTGGCGCCACTTGATATCCGAGTTGCAAGGTCAACCCGAGCAAGTTCAACTCGAGCAAGTTAATCAGTTTTTTAATCAGCTGTACTTTGTTGATGATATCGATTTGTGGGGTAGAAAGGACTATTGGGCAACACCACTTGAATTTCTTGGTAGCAATGCCGGCGATTGTGAAGATTTCACGATTGCAAAGTACTTCTCGCTGCTAGAGCTTGGTGTCTCAGATAAGAAATTGCGATTAGTCTACGTCAAGGCCATAGAACTGAATCAATTTCATATGGTACTTGCTTATTATGAAACACCAAGATCAGAACCGATCATTTTAGATAACTTAATCGGAGAGATTAAGCTTGCATCAAAACGTAATGATTTACTGCCGATCTACAGCTTTAACGGTCGAAACCTATGGGTAATGAAAACCACTCAAGGCAAACTGGCAGGCAAGTCGTCACGACTTAAATTATGGAACGATTTGCGCGATAGAAAGCGCTCATTGGAATTAAGGAAACCAAAGGTTAGTTACGACGAGTAAATATTATGACTCTATACAAACAGTTAGTGGTTGGCATGATTGCAGTCTTTGTACTGCTTTTGACGTCAGTGTTCGTTATTGAATTTAGCACAACAAGGAATAACCTTGAAATTCAACAACGCTCAGAAGTAAATAACACCATCAATACGGTGGGCTTGGCTTTGGCACCCTATTTAAAGGCACATGACACCGTTGCCGTTGAATCGGTCATCAACGCCTTATTCGATGGCAGCTCATACTCATCGGTAAAATTGGTTTTTCTAGAAACCAATGAAGAGATTGTCCGGACCTACCCTATTCAACCAAACGATGTTCCATCATGGTTCACAAACTTAAATTTGTTTCAAAAGATCCACGATAGCCGTGTGGTGACAAGCGGTTGGTTGCAATTGGCCGAGGTGGAAATTGTGAGCCATCCTGGTGAAGCCTATTCGCAATTATGGAAAGCTTTCGAACGGCTGAGCTTTGCTTTTAGTCTCATTTTCATCTTTGGTTTGTTAGCGATTACTTTCATGTTAAAACGCGCTTTGAGGCCGTTACGGGCGATCGTTAGTAAGATGGAACAAGTGGCTAATAAACAATTTGGTGAGCCTCTATCTCGACCAAAAACTCAAGATTTGATTGCGGTTGTTGATGGCATCAATAGCATGTCAGCTCAAGTTGAGGCCTCGTTTAAACAGCAAGCGAAAGAGGCACAAAAGCTGCGCGAGCGAGCCTATATGGATCCGGTATCTCACTTAGGTAACCGTGCGTTTTTCATGGGTCAGCTCAACCAGTGGTTGTCGGAATCGTCACGTGGTGGCGTAGCCATACTTCAAGCTCAGTTTATTAAACAAATCTACAAAGCGGATGGTTATGAAGCTGGGGATGGTTTGATAAAAGAGCTTGCAGATCTATTGTCGACGACGATTAACATCCCCAACGCCATCATTGCACGTATCTCGACCGATGAATTTGGTTTCATTTTCCCTAATATCGATGATGACGAACTTAAAAATGTCGCGAGCAATGTAATAAGTTGTGTTCAAGATCTAAACTCAGATCCTACTGGTTTGTCAAAAGCAAAAGCCTCCCTTGGTATTGTATTTAACGAACAACGCAAAAATTCCACACAAATGTTGTCTATGCTTGATAATTCCTTAACCAAAGCGAAGGCTGATCCAGAACTAGAATTTGGTTATCTGTCTAGCGAAAATTCAGGCGTTATTTTAGGTAAGCAGGAATGGCGTAGTCTTGTTGAAGAAGCCATCAGTAATGATTGGGTGGCGTTCCGCTTCCAATCTGCTAACAGCAGTTGGGGCGAAACCTATCACAAAGAAGTATTCTCTGCGATTGAAAATGACGGCGAACGTTATGCCGCTAACCAGTATCTTCTCGCATTAGAACAACTCAATGCCAGCCACATCTTTGATGAGTATGTAATCATATCCATTATCGACAAAATTGAAGCAGGCGAACTTACCGACCCAGTTGCCATAAATATCGCACCTAGCAGTATTGGACAGCCGAGCTTCATCCGTTGGATCAGTCAAGTGTTGGCCAAGCACAAGGGCATAACCAACAAACTTCATTTTGAAATACCAGAAAGTTGCTTCGTCAGTAACCCTCACCATACTGCGCTATTTTGTAATGCATTAAGAAACGAAGGTGCCAAATTCGGGGTAGATAATTACGGTCGCAACTTCCATTCCCTTGAGTATATTAATGAATTCAGACCTGATTATGTCAAGCTTGATTATCTCTACACCCATCAACTTGATGACGAGAAACAAAAGTTCACATTGACGTCTATCTGCCGCACAGCGCATAACTTAGGAATAAAAACCATTGCTTCGCGAGTCGAAACTCAAACGCAATTAGACTTTTTGTCTGAGCACTTTATTGAAGTCTTCCAAGGCTTTATCGTTGACAAATAACCGGGCGCACAACGAATGCAAGATCCATTACTGAATTCGCTTATCTACATCAGCCGTTATTATGGCCTAGCCAACTCACCAGATGCTCTGGTGACTGGACTTCCCCTGTCCGAAGGAAAACTGACACCTTTTCTTTTTCCTCGCTCTGCCGAGCGTGCTGGTTTAGTCGCCAAAGAAAATCGTGCTTCGCTCGCCAGTATTCCAGCAATTACTTTACCCGTCGTGTTGCTTTTAAGAAATGGCGACGCTTGTGTGCTGAACAGCATAAGCCCAGATACACAAGAGGCCGAGGTTATCACCCTTGAATCAGGAATGGTGCCCATCGCAATACCACTTGACGAATTAGAAAGCCAATATATTGGCCGCTATTTCCTAGTAAAGAAACAGTTTCGTTATGATGAACGTTCACCCGAGGTTTTGAAAACACGCGATGGTCATTGGTTTTGGGGCACAATTTGGGAATCAAAAAACATCTACCGTGACGTTTTGGTCGCTTCTATTCTAATAAACGTTTTCGCTGTCGCAGCCCCAATGTTTACGCGGCTAGTCTATGATAAAGTCGTTCCTAACCTCGCCTTCGAAACCCTTTGGGTGCTTGCCGTCGGTATTTTCATCGTTTTTCTCTTTGACTTGTTGCTCAAATTATTGCGAAGCTACTTTATCGATGTCGCGGGTAAAAAGTCAGACATTCTCATTTCCTCAAAATTATTTAGCAAAGTAATGGGAATAAGAATGGAATCTCGCCCACCTTCGGTTGGCGCGTTTGCCAGACACCTGCAAGAATTTGAGTCCATCCGGGAGTTTTTCACGTCGGCAACTATCTCTTCATTGATAGACCTTCCCTTCGCTATCTTGTTTTTGGTCCTTATCTGGCTGATGGCTGGTAACCTCGTCATCATACCGATAGTCGGCGTAATTATTTTGGTCATCTATTCATTGCTCATTCAGGGGCCTCTAAGAAGAACGATCGAAGAGGGTTCTCGTCTCGCCTCGCAAAAATACGCGAATCTCATTGAGAGTCTGGCAGGCTTAGAAACCGTGAAAATATTTGGTGCTCAAAGTCAGTACCAGTATCGCTGGGAAGAAGCCGTAGCTCATATGGCTAACTGGAATATCAAGAGTCGCAGGATCACTGATGGTATCCAAAACACCGCCGGATTTGTTCAACAAGCCTCCAATATTGGGATGATTATTCTTGGCGTTTATCTTATCGCAGAGGGCGAACTTACTATGGGGGGGCTTATCGCTGCGACCATGTTAAGTGGCCGTGCCATTGGTCCTTTAGTTCAGCTATCTTTACTTTCGACACGCTACAATCAAGCAAAGTCTTCGATGACTATCATCGAACAAGTGATGGAGATGCCCGACGAACAAGAAGTTGGTAAGCGCTACATTCATCGACCTATAATCCATGGGAAAATTGAGCTGGACCGTGTTACCTTCAATTATCCTGATTCACCTATTGCTTCAATTAGGGACCTGACACTTACCATAAATCCTGGAGAAAAAGTTGCCATCATTGGCCGCATAGGTTCTGGAAAAACGACACTAGAGCGCCTTATTATGGGCCTGTATAAGCCCATAGAGGGTCATGTGCGCATCGATGATACTGACATAGAACAACTTCACCATGTCGATGTCAGGCGCAATATAGGCTGCGTACCGCAAGATTGCGCTCTCTTCTATGGTACGATACGCGACAATATTACATTAGGGCGTCCTTTAGTTGACGACCGTGATGTCATGGATGCGGCTAATAGAGCAGGTGTCACTGTCTTTACTCAGCAAGATCCAGCGGGCCTTGAGCGACAAGTTGGAGAAGGTGGGTTATTGCTTTCTGGAGGACAGAGACAAGCTGTCGCGGTAGCTCGCGCGTTTCTTGCAAGGCCGCCAATTCTTATCATGGATGAGCCTACCAGTTCGATGGACAACCGCTCAGAAATGCACATAAAGAATCAACTCAAACAGTTGCGTAGCTCTGAAACTTTGCTTTTGATTACACACAAAACGTCCATGCTAGATGTTGTCGATCGAGTCATCGTCATGGAAAAAGGATCTATTATTGCCGATGGTCCGAAAGAAAAAGTTCTCAATGACTTGAAACAAGGTAAAGTTCGAGCTACCGGTTAATAAAAATGGGGCTATTAGCCCCATTTCTTTATTACCTATATGAACAATCAACCCGCCCTTCATCACTGTCTTACATCACGAACTGTGCTTTTTATCTCGCCTTTCTATAGAAGGTGTTAAGATGTTCTCCATGCATTCTAAATCATAGGGTTATTCGTGTTGTTACGTTCATTTTCCGTCATACTGATCTCTTTACTTTTTAGTGGTTGTTCGTCTTATCAAATGAATCAGATAGGTTTACGCTCGTCTTCTATCAATAGCTACCCTAACCACATGTCAGACGTTGAGCTCTGTGAGGCATCAAATGGTTATCGACCCACAAATCAAACTCATATTGCATTACAAGGTGAACGTTGGCGTCGCAAGCTTTCTCCAGAACAGTGTGAAGAAGTGGTCAAAGAACTCTACTTGTCCGTAGCAATGCGTCATATATTCGACAAGTAATCTAATACTAAGAGTGCTCCTTAATTGGTATCAGGCGCATCAAACTCAATATCGAAAACTCTGCTAATTGACCAATGTCGTTGGTACCTATCTTCAAAATAAAGAATCAGCTTAGAATTAAACGATTACATCGTCTTCTTTCAATTTAGGAATAAAGTCGATACCCGTTTGGTTATAGGCAAAAACGGATGGCCCGTGGGTATTTTTTGTTGTCACTTTGTCTTCATTAAACTCAATCGTCACCCGGGTGTGCGTTTGGAACGTAGACTCAACAGTGTTGACCTGCAATTGAGTTTGTATTGCACATTCAAGCCGATCAATTTGAGACTGCAACTGATCAAGCTCTTTCTTGTTCGTACTGTCTAAAGCATCCAACTCTTGTTGCTCTTCCGCTGTTCTCTTCGACTTAGGTATTTTCTTAAGTTCAATTTCTCTACGGACGAGTTTCATCTTGCGGTCCTGTAATAATGCGTAATGCTCTTGCTTCTCGTCGAGTTCCGTTCGAATCGATACATATTTAGTAAACGCAGTAATGTACGTAGCGGTATCGCCCTCGACTCCAAGTTGAGTACAAAGAACTTTACCACCGACATGTGCAAGGCCCCCACTTAGCACGCCTTGCTTATTGTTAATGCCCTGGACAACCAAATTACCGTTACATTCTAGTATGTTGTTCATACTATAAACAACAAAGTTAATGTCACCTCTAGCCGATATGTCGGCGAATTGTGCATAGTTAGCAGTTACATTACCACCGGAAATGATCTGACAGGATTTCTCCTCTCCTTCCGTAACATTGTGACCAATAATTCCTTTGCCCACGGTAATATCGCCACTGGCTTGTAAAAACGCAGACTCAACAAAACCACCTACGGTAATTGCCCCCGTCGCACGTACTTCCATTTTAGGGTCGACATTACCGCTAATAATAACGCTTCCCTTAAACTTAATATGACCCGTAGAAATATCGACTTGACTTAAGCAGAGCGCATCTTCAACTTCTATGGTTCTTGGTTTAATAATCGGCATTCCAGCTTGGGTAGAGATTAGAACATTGACGTTTTTCGTACTTATCCGTGTTCCTTTTCCAACCATCAAAGGTTCGTTTTGTATTGGCTTCGGTGGAATATCATCGCCACAAACGCTATACCCTGGGATACCCGGTTTAGCTGGAATACGCTTCATCACCGCTTCATTGACGCCTACCGTAATGAGCTCACCAAGGTCACGCATATCAACCTTATCTGTGCCCGCTTTTTTTTGTGGTTTCAGAACACGTTTATTGATGTCATCGATCAGGGGAATAAAACGTGCGTTGCTCCCCTCTATTGGTCTTTTTCCTTGAGCAACGGGTTGATTAAATGTCTCCCCACCTCGCAATTCCTGACTAACCATTAACACTTTTTTCAGCGCCAACTTGTTAATACCTTTAGTAACACTGGCTTCTTTCAAGCATTCAACAAGATCTTTCCCTTGAAGTGGTGTGCCGCCGTAGGCACCGGTGACGATCATACTTGCTAGCATATTGTTTTCACCGAGGACCACTTCAACCTGGGCATTTTTTTGATAAGCGATGTCGATACCTTGAAAGGCAGGAGAAGTGCCATTTTTTGAAGATTCAACAAATAGACGAACGGCTTCGGAATCGACATAGAGATGTTCGAGCGATAATTCAAGCAGGTGCGTATGCAGAAGGTTAGGCTCTAGAAGCAACCCCTCTTCATACCGTTCGTTCAATTTGGCGGTGACACGATCTCGACTTTCCGAAACCTGTATGACATTCTTCCACATAATCTTTCTCACACTTCCTTGCAGGTCAAATCGCACTCTGTTTAAAACAGTGTATCTCTGTCACAAAGCTGAGACTATTGAACTTCGGCAAATATCCGTCTTCTATCACTATTTTTTGGGCAAAGTTCTGAGCTGAGTCTCAATCGAATACGAACTAACCTATTAATTTAATTTAATTTAATTAACGAATTAGTTGGCCGCCTTCGGATGTATGATATTTTACAGTGTAAATCGCAAAGTCTGGCTTTTTACACTGTAAATTAGTCGACCTGATTTGAAATACCATTGGATTTACACTGTAAACGAACCAACAAATCTGAAACCTCTCGTCGCAACTTAGCTTCCACGGCTTTCTTGCCTTTAATACCAAAATAGTCGGCACACTCAGGTAACGACCAACCGAGCAAACCAATCGCTGCTAACAAATCTGAATGTTCATCCTCAATGTCACCGGCATCCATTAAATCAACTAGAAACGGTCTAATGGTTTCTAAGCTGTTGCCGCCATCCGCGTAACGTTTTAGTAACGGCGTCATGTCAACTGCACAGTGCGACTTTGCTTTAGAAATAAGATGAAATAAAACATTAGCCACATCGGGCGATACTTTCCTTGCACTGACCATAAACTGACTTTGAAAAATCTTAGTGGCAGTTACGATGCCTTCAGTGACCCACTGACGACTATCGTTTGATAATGCTCTAACAAAAATTACGCTGTGGGTGCCGCTCGCTTGATCCACGGAAAAACCAAGCCGCAATGGTAGGTAGTTAGCTTTATCCCAAAATAGAAGCAATTCTTTGGTTGCACCAAAACTCGTCGCCAGATAATCAACCTTGCCCTTAAGCAAGTTCTCCAATTTCGACAACATAGCACTACCAAATCCGCAGTTTTGAAGTTTAGGATGAACGGCCATTCTCATCACTCGAGCACAGCTTTGAGTAGCGGCCTGAGCGACTCCAAGGTGATTAGCCAAATCTGACGGCACCAAATGCCCCTTAGGCCGTCGCTTTCCTAATTGGATATTAGAAACGATATCCAGTGCCAACTGCCCTTCTTTGTTGACCAATACACTACCAACAATTTCTTTATCAACACGAGCAACGTAAAGGGTAACGTTTGGGTTATCTATTATTTGCATTAAGTCATTGGGTGATGTCTGATAATGCGCATTGACCAAAAGAGCGAATGCTTTTGACAACGTATCGCTATTAGCTGACATGTGCTCCTTTTGGAAAGCCTCAAACAGAACAGCGCGACTGTGGGATTTAGATATGTTATCGACACTACTCAGTTCACTTGCTAACAAGAATGTGTTTCTACACCATGTCTCTAATGGGTCCGACTTTGCCCAACGGATAGGTTGACTCATTAAGAATTCTTTCATGCCTGCTCTTACATCACGAAGCCAGGGTACGAATTTTAAGCTAAAACCTCGACCACACCCTTCGTAGCCATGAACCGTGCTAGACAGTACAACCCGATGATATCGACTTATCAAATTCTTTAACATTGGTACAGGTATTGCTGCAGCTTCGTCAATTAAAAGTAAGTCACATTCGACTTGGTCCCTCATCAATTCGTCCGCAGAGATGTAACGAACACTCCCGGATTGACTACAAAGTTTATTGCGACTGCTATGCGTTATTGAATCACCAAGCAATCTGTAGCAGTGTTGAAAAAGTGGTTCCACTGTACTGCGAGCAGGGGCAGATACGATAATTTGACAAGCGCGTTCACTAATCAGGCCCGCTGCCGCAATACCCAGCGCGCTACTTTTTCCACGACCACGATCAGCAGAAAGCACCAGAGGACGTTTTCGATGTCCATACAGTACTCGTTTAATTAACGCTACGGCTTGGGTTTGTTCACCGTATAGGTCTTCACTATCACTATAACTTGGTGGTAATTCGGATAGCATAGTAAGATTGGCGATTGATTTAGAGGAGCTTAGTAACGTTGGTAATATCTCAATTTGACGTTGTAACCAATGATTGAGGTTAGACGAGTTCGGCTGCAATGCGATAAGCGCCCCTCCCCCTTTTATGGTGCCAACTGCTGAATTAAAGCAATTCGCGTCAAATCCACTTCGCATGTCATATATCAAAACATCACACTCACTCCCTAATAACTGCTTCCCTTTTCCAATTGGTAAAGCGGATATTCTGTCAAAGCTCTCTCCACCGATCTTTACAATAATAGCCCTTTCGTCAAGACAACTGACATAACGGTTGAGCAAAGAATTTATCCAGCTGTCGTCACCTTTTAGGACTACTGGAATTCTGCAAAAATGTTTTTCAGCTTTACGCTTAACAAGCAATAGTTGCTCAATGTGATGCTCAATATTTTGTTTCATAGCAAATATTTGTTGTGGTGGTTGAATTAATGGTAACACAAAAAAAAACCTCGCAAATGCGAGGCTTCTTCAGCGAGACTTTTATAACGTTTAATCTAGCTTATCTTTTATGTAACTCAAAATTTCGTCCATAAGCTTGTCATCAACCTTTTTCAAATTAAGGGCTAGGTTAGCTCCCTTTCTAGTATAACTAGCGCGACCTTTGACAAGATCGACTTTGGTAACTCTTGTTCGTTTTGGTGGCGCTAGATCGTATATCCAGGATTCAAGTGTTTCCGTCACTTCTTTTGTTATACGGGCTACACCTTGTGCTGAACTCGTTTGCCAAACAAAGCCGTCTTCATCCTGACAGCGAGCTACAAGTTTAAGCTGGTTTTCCTCATCAAGTTCGTTAAATTGCTTGTGCAACTTAACAATTGTCGGTCGACCTAAATCACTTACATTTGGGTAAGCCTGAAGTAACTCGAGTGGCAAATCAGCCGCTTTAAGAGCCCCACTTACGAGCGCTTCACTGCACTGGAACATCTTAGCGAGAGCTTTCTGATCGTCAGCTTCCCCACTTTTCAATTTAATGAGCATCTCTCTGCCTTTCTCATACAAAGAAAGTGGTTTATGAGCGTTGGCAACATCTGAAAGAAATTTAGCGTGTTCAGCATTGATATTGTCTGCGGTATAGACCAAAAACTCTTTATCGGAAAGAATACAAGACATACGACGGCGACTACCGTCTAAAATCTCTATACGCCCATCTTCATTTCTACGACCTACGGCCGGATACTGTTGCCCTTTTTCTTTTAACGTTGCGAGTACATCTGACAATGCGTGTTCATTTAAAAACGACTGTTCACGGGCGTTTTCTTCAAATACGAATGTCTTTTCTTCAATATCGTGTGCAGGTATGCGAAGTAGTTCAAACGAAACCATCTCTTCGCCAGCGACAGCTAACTCGATAACCTGAGCCATTTCTTTAGCCGCTGTTTGTGCTTCTTGTGGCGTTGTCGCCCTTCTCTTGTTGGCTTTACCGAATAATTTTGCGTTCAGATCTGAAGTTTTAATAGCCATAATCAATTATCCAAGGTTCAATGAAGACCAATTACTATGTAGAACTCTTTCTAATTCTAGAGCGCTTTTATACACAGCGTCCTGAGCTGTTGCTAGTGTTTTTTTGCCACCTTCGAAATCTGTGGCCGTAAGGTCGAACACCGTGCTGTAGGTATCTGCGCAGGTTTCAAACGCTCTACTTCTAGGTATCGTTGCCATCATGACTTGATCGCCCAATAAATAGTTCATTTCAGTTAATACAGATACTTGCTTTTTATTGTCGTCTTCAAACATTGTCGGCATCAGTCTAGCAAACTCGAGGCCTTTCCAATCTTCTGGAAACATCTCGTACACTGTAGGTAAATGCTGAAAAAAGTTAACCGTTGATGCCCAATCAAGACGTTTTGCTGCACAAGGAATTAGCAGTGCATTAGACGCATACATAGCATTCCAAACGAGTGGATCTACGTGCGGCCCAGTGTCTATCATAACGATATCAAAGTCATCGGCTATCTTATCTATCAACTTTTCTTTAAGGAGCTTAACGATATCCAAGGACTGATTCTGAGACAAGTTTTGCCACGCTTCCGCGTTGAACATCGCGTCTTCAGGAAACGCAGAAATCGTTTTAAGGTTTGGGTACTGCGTCGGAAGGAGTACATTTTTATGCAAAAACTCTGGTGTAATTTCGATATCTTCCGGTACGTTTTCCAGCATAATATCTACTGCAGAATAAATATTATCATGCTCAGATACACTAATTTGAGGGTTTAGGAAAAGTCGCAATGAGCCCTGTGGGTCTAAGTCAATCAGACAAATACGGTAACGTTTATCTAGGTTTAACGCTAGACATGCTGCTAAATGTACAGCACTCATAGACTTTCCAGTACCGCCTTTTTGGTTCTGAACATTGATAATCCAAGGCTTATTGTTTGCACTATTCTTACGCTCATGAAACTTAGGAACCTTAGCAGCGTCCATCAACATATGGGCTTCGGTCAACGAAATAGAATAGTGATTAGCATTATTCTTAGTGAACTGATGCCCGTCTGATTCCATCTTGTTTATTGCCTCATCTAATTTACGACGAGTCAAGCCGGAACGAGTTTCCATTAGGGCTTTCGACATCGCAGGAAAATGCTCTTCACTGCGTTCCTCCAAAACAATCTCAATTCGATCGGCTTGTACCTGCTGTGTTTGTTCAGCAAGTTGGTAGAGATTTTCTATCGTCTTTTCTCTTTTCATCACTCAATTCCAGTGTATTCAGCTATATTCACTATAGTACAGCAATATACGAATAACTCAACAAAAAGCTGCACATTCATTTATTGATTGTAATCACATTAATTAGAGAGCTAACTAACCTTTTAACCGAACATTGCATAAATTGTGTCAAATATTCATCAATTTTTTGTCTGTGTCAACCAAGATAAGAACTCCACTTTTAAAGTGTCACAGTGTCACGTATTTACAATGTAAAGATTAATTGTACCCGGAACGATTGAATGTACTCACTAGATTACGGATGGTGTTATTTAAACAACTATCAACTTATAAGAAAGAGAATTATTGAAACTAATTAATTTTCAAATGCCGAATATCGAAGTATCAGCAGACGTTACACTTGATCATCGTTCCGAGGTTCTGGACCAATGATCAAGGTAGTAGAGCCGAATGAGATCTAACCAATGAGACTACAAGTAAAGATCCAAATCCCCGGACAAATGATCAAGAGAGTAGGGAACCGGAAGCATGAAAAGTCTCGACCAGTTTACGGATGATTGCTTTTGGAGTAAGGGGTTAGAAGCCATACTCATGAACGCTGTTGATCTGTCAAAATACACTCAACTATCGAAACTACGTCACTTTACCATGATCATGCTTTCGCTAAGGTAAGGAAAACCAATTTATTCAATGTAACTGTAAAGTCAGGTGAGAAAGAAACACTTTTAAATGAGAAATTAGTCGATTATTACAAATAAGTAATCTGCTAAAACTACAAATGACACTATCTTGATCATGCTTTCGCTGGTGAGATCGCCAAATAGAACACAAATAATGCAATCCCCTATAGGTGGCTGTGGATAACCTGTGGTTTGCCGATGATCATAGTTCCTTTTTTCTCATGATCATGTGTTCTTGTTGTTGATGATCATGCTTACCGTCAAAGATGATCATGCTTACTGTCAAACAATGATCATCTTTCCTAAGTTACGATGATCATGCTTCTGATGTGCAAAAAAAATACTTGTTCTTATACAGTAACTTACAAGCAGATTGCCACCCAGATCATTAGATCACATAATCAATTTAGATCATTATAAACAAATAGATCAGTTTATTTAGAGCAACAACTTTTTCTTTATTTATGATCTTTTTTTCTTTATCCTCTTTAGGACTGATATCGGTTTTACGGACAATGTGATATAGATCTAATCATGACCACTCTAGAAAAAATATTGATCGAGTCCCCTCGGGATCACAAAGGTGGCCATTTATTTGCTGTCACCGAAACTGCTGTTGATTGGATCGAGCAATATCAACACTTCAAAGGCGTAACCAAAAGTATCATTGAACTTCTGAACCTTATTTCGTTACGAGGTTTTTCCAGTAAAGATGGTTACGTATCAACAACAGAGCTGATCGATGCAACAGACGGACAATTAACTCGAGCGGCAGTTCAACAAAGACTTCGCTCAGCCGTTAATATTGGCTTGTTTACTCAACATCCAGTCAAATTTGAAGAAGGCCTCGCTGGCAAAACGATGTTGCATCGCTTCGTGAATCCAAATCAACTTGTCTCTGCACTTGGCGCAACAAGCTTAATTACTGAATCGGTCAAGTTATCGGAAAAGAAAAAAAAATCTAAAGCCCTTGCTCAAACTCAAGTTAACAAAAGGCTTCTAAACGAGCACGGTCTGTATACACCACCGGCGATGAAAGACGAAGCGGATCAATTTATCGTTTCTCCTACCAACTGGGCCGGTATTATCGATCAAGCGTTAGCGCCACCAAGAACACGAAAAAGTTACCAAAAGTCAATGGTTTCTATTTCTGGTACCCGTGCTGTGATCGAAACAAGATCATCGAAAAACATTATGACCGTCGACGATCTAATGACCTTGTTTGCACTCTTTACGTTAACGGTTCAATATCATGATCATCATCACGAAGAGTATCATCTAGACGCTAAACAAGTACCTAATAAAACTCCGTTATACATCACCGACATACTGTCTTTGAGAGGCAAGAAAGACAGCGGGCCAGCACGCGATTCAATCAGAGATAGTATTGACAGAATTGAATTCACTGACTTTCAGTTACATGAATTGACGGGACGTTGGTTAAGCGAAAACATGCCAGAAGGTTTTAAAAGTGATCGTTTCAGATTCTTGGCCAGAACAATCACTGCTTCAGAAGAAGCTCCACGAGAAGGTGCTGATGGCGAGATAAAGATCAAACCTAATCTCTATATTTTGGTATGGGAACCATCATTCTACGAAGAATTATTAACGCGCGATTATTTTTTCCTATTTCCACCCGAAATTCTAAAGCAACACACTTTAGTGTTTCAATTGTATTCCTATTTCCGTAGTCGTATGTCACGCCGCCACACCGATCAAATGTTACTAACGGAATTGAATCAAAAGCTTGCTCGAAACATAGAATGGCGCCGTTTCTCAATGGATCTTCTACGTGAACTGAGAAAACTCTCAGATGGGAAAGGATCCGAAGAGCTGTTTGTCGTTAATCTATGGGGCTATCATTTGACACTGACCAAACTTGATGATCAAAGCAAAGTCAGTGACTTTGAAGTTGATATTAAGTGTGATGTAGAGGAAGTTTTGCGTTACTCCCGAGCTAGGACGACTAACGCTGGTAAAAGAAATATGGCTCCAACGCTACCAAATCCGTTGCGTCATGAATTAGTTTCTAAAAAGCGACTTGACGAGTTATCTAGTGTCATTGATGGTGAATTTGAACCAATCCAACGTAAAGCGCCTTCCCCAAGAGGTAATTTGGGACGTCGCGTTAAACTTCGTAAACACTTAGTTGAAATAAATGCCGATGAAATCACGATAGTGTTATCGAAATATACCTCTACAGAGGCTCTAGAGCGCAGTATAACGGCTTTATCCGCAATGACAGGTCATCCGTACAATTCGATTAAAAACGAGTGTACAGAGCTCCTAGAGAAGCTAGATTGGCTACGTGTTGATGACAATCCAGTCAACTATGAGACATTGAGCCGTCTGATCGAACTTTATAATAGCCGTAGTGAAAACAAACATTTGTCGATAGAGCGATTAATTTCTGCATTGGCAGTACGCAAGAAAGTGTGTAAACAGGTCTACCTGGGACATTTTGACGAGACCGTATTTAGAGTGCTTGATGAAGTCGCAGTTTAAAAGACTTGTTACACTTATTTAAAACTTGTTTCTTTTTCGAAATAACGCTGACAATTCACTGACATAGATGGCGCCTTGGTTGCGTAGTATCAATTCCGAATAGACAACCTTTTGTCCTTTCTAATGAAATATATAGATTGGCTCATATTGTTACATTCATTCTGATATTTTTTGCGAGCTCTTTCGAGCTCGCTTTTTTTTTGGTCTAAAGAATAGATCTCGAAACGATGATCAAGGAAAGGAGTAACTGAAAAATGATTTAGATCATGTTGTGTTTTCGGTGAGTAATCCGCTCAATGTACTTCGCACTTGACTACATTTCAAAGACATTTATTAGCCTTCCATACACGAATATTCTGAAATATCGTCATCATCACATTCTGACACTGTTGGTCTTAACAATTAAAATTACGTTTGCTAAAGATGACCTGTCCTAGCGAAGTTTTGTTTGGAGGTAACATGTCGATAAATTCGATTAATCATGATGAAATGACATCGATCGCTAACAGTTGGGATGCTTCTGAAACTCTTGAGCAATCTGTAGATACTCGGCCGAAAAAGCAAGTAAAATCGGCTGAAGCTCGTCGTCGAATTGAAGCATTAAAGGAAATCAGAGAAAGTGGCCTTTCACTTGAGGAAGCTAGGGAGCTTGGAATTATTCATTGAACCACAGTGAATCGAAATAAAGTAGGGTGGCAGTTGTCCACCCTTGTGAGTGCATGATTGTCTAAAGCTTGTGATATAGTAAACAAAAATAAACGTTACTAGTGAAAGATAATGAAGCCCTACAACCTATCTCTACTCCCCCCTGAAGACAAAAACAGAATCGAGATCGATAAACAAGCGTCGTATATTGTTTGGCAGATCAAAGAAGCAAAGATTGGACCGGAAGCCATCAGCACACAATTAGCAAAACTATTAAACGAAGCTGAAAAAGAATGGTTCGAACAATGTGTTTCAAAGTACAAAAAGATCATGGGTGTGAACTAATATTTAGATTTATTGCTGAACTGGCAACTAGATTCGACCACAATCATTGAATTGCGGCGCTGTTTTGATAAAATCAGCTCGTCAAATTGAATTAGAGAGAACATCCCAATGGGACGAAGTTTTGAAGTGCGCAAGGCCTCAATGGCAAAAACTCAAGGCGCAAAAATTAAAGTTTACTCAAAATACGGTAAAGAAATTTACATGTGTGCGAGAAATGGCGGCTCAGACGTTGATATGAACCTGTCGCTTAAGCATCTAATTGCTAAGGCAAAGAAAGATCAAGTACCAGCTCATGTTATCGACAAGGCGATTGACAAAGCGACAGGCGGTGGCGGTGAAGATTACCAGCCAGCTCGTTATGAAGGATTCTCTCCTGGTGGCGCAAGCGTTATTGTTGACTGCTTAACTGATAACGGTAATCGTACTTTCCAAGATGTTCGCCAGTGCTTTGTTAAGACGGGTGCGAAAATTGGTAGCCCAGGAACTGTTGCACATATGTTTGAGCATCAGGCTGTTTTCCAATTTAAAGGTGAAGACGAAGAAGCCGTTCTCGAAGCACTAATGATGGCTGATGTTGATGTCACTGATATTGAGTTGGAAGACGGTGTTATCACTGTATTTGCACCCCATACAGAGTTCTTCAAGGTAAAAACTGCTTTGAATGCTGAGTACCCAGAGCTCACATTAGACGTTGAAGAAATCACCTTCGTACCTCAAACGCACACCGCAATTGGCGCAGACGACCAAGAGAAGTTCCAGAAATTCCTTGACCTGTTGGATGATTGTGATGACGTTCAGCAGGTATATCACAACGCGGAACTCTAATTCTGTTCTGAAGATTGAAAAGTCGGCTTTATTAGCCGGCTTTTTTTATACCCAAATAAGTAGCTAAAGAATAATCTCTCTTGATCATTGTTCCGGTTACACCCATAGGTTTTTAATATAGAACCTTAGGCGACCGACTGATCACTAAGGCTTTTTATACAGCCAATTAAACATTGTCAACGTACCGTAATCTGTGAGAGCCTAAAGTTCGATAACATCATCAACTAATGGAGATTAAAGCATGCGAGTGGGTTTTATTGGATTGGGCGTCATGGGATACCCAATGGCAGGACATCTGGTTAAAGCTGGTTTTGATGTTACGGTTTACAATCGCACGACTAGTAAAGCCAAGCGATGGGCTGACGAGTTTGGTAGTTCATTTGCTAGTAGCGTCGCTGATTGTGTTGCGAATGCCGATGTAGTGGCTGTTTGTGTTGGAAATGATGATGACGTAAAACAGATGACCACTTCGGAACTTGGTGCTCTTGAATTTATGAAGCCAGGTTCTATTCTTGTCGACCATACGACGACATCTGCAGTATTGTCAGAACAATTAGAGGCTTTTGCCGAGCTAAAAAACGTCCACTTTATGGATGCCCCTGTATCTGGCGGACAAGCGGGCGCTGAGAATGGTGTATTAACGATTATGTGTGGTGGTGAGCAAAGTACATTTGATGCACTCCAGCCGGTTTTTAACGCGTATGCTAAGTCCAGCGTACTTATGGGGCGTGCAGGGCAAGGTCAGCGTGCGAAAATGGTGAATCAAATATGTATTGCTGGTGTGCTAACGGGTCTATCTGAAGGGCTCCTGTTGGCTCAGAAGAGTGGACTTGATATCCCCTCCTTAGTGAATTGTTTGAAAAATGGTGCTGCTGGTTCTTGGCAGATGGAAAATCGCGCAGAGACAATGGCCCAAGATAAGTATGATTTTGGATTCGCGATTGATTGGATGATTAAAGATTTGGGTTTTTGCCTTGATGAGGCAGATAGATTGGGTATGTCTTTACCATTAGCCAAGCAAACCATCGAAAATTATCAAGAACTTTCTGAAAACGGGGAAGGGCGCTCCGATACTTCTGTTTTGATGAAAGCAATCGCGAAAACTGCACTCGATAAATAGTCAGTATTGGTGGGTGTTTACAGTGTAAATGCTCACCAATTGTTGCTCATCTATAGAAATAGAACTCATAAGGCGGAAGATAGCACTCGATGCCAATTTCTATTTTTCATATTAAACAGCTCCACACAGAATCCTCTTCTATCGGCTCGGTATTCTTGCTCTATTTCTTCTGATAAGTTTGAATGTGTCTCAGGATCGCTACCATAAACCAAGCATAATGTAGAGAAGTAACGCTGTAGGTCAAAACTGTGTTCATCTATATACTCACCAGCTTCATAGTATTCAGGCTTATCCTCAGACTCAAAAGCAAACATATCCGCTGCACTAATCACAATATCCGCGCCACTTTCAATGTGATTTAGTATGATTATTGCAGCGAAGTTATCTACCGCATCTTCTTCTTTTCCTAAGATAGCTATATCGAACTCATTGACAAAAGCATGCCCTATCTCATGCAGTATGGTATGCAAAAGTGTATCAATAGCAGCTTGTTTTGCTGAACGATCATAAAGTGGACCGTCCTATCCCCCATATTGTATCAATAGGGTTTTCTTAAAAGGGAAGTATTCTTGAGACAGATCCTGAGTTAACATCGCGACTTCACTAGACTTGATTTGGCTTTGAGCTGACTCCTCAGATTCGCTTCTAGTTGGAAGGTAAGAGAACGCAATACTCGCGTAACTGTTTTGGATGTTGAGTTCGGAAAGCAAAAGGATTACAGACAAAGCTGCTATAGAAATATTCGACATTTTTGCTCCAGTAGCTGCCTGCTTCTTGCCACCTTGCGACGGTTTAGGTGTTTTCTTCATTTTATGGTACACTAAACGGGTCTTCTTTAGTGTAGTTAATTCAACAAAGTAAAGTCGATTAATTCTTCTGCATTATCATTCTTGCAAGTCCTTTTCGAACACTCTTTCAGTGTCAAATTTATAGTACGTAAGGTAACTATTAGGGATATTTTTTTTCCTACAAACTGATAACGACTACACTAATTACTTAGAACCTAACCTCATTAGGGAAGATGAGCAAAGCAGAATACAGAGGTTATATGAACAATACAATTTCAGTCGGAGCGTTAGAGTCATTCTTGATTGCTATTGGCGTTTTATTTTTAGGTCATCTAATTAATAGCAAATTCCCCATATTTAAGAAGTACAACATTCCAGAGCCGATAGTCGGCGGGCTAATTGTTGCTTTTTTGATTACGGTTTTACACTTCAATAGCGTGACTTTGGAGTTTTCGTTGCCATTACAAAAGACATTTATGCTGATGTTTTTTAGTACGGTTGGTCTAGCTGCAAATTATACTCAGTTGGCAAAAGGCGGTGCAAAGGTCTTTGTATTTTTGGCAATAGCTTCGGTTTATATCATCATTCAAAATGGTGTAGGTGTTGGTCTGGCCAGCGTATTGGGGCTAGAGCCTTTAATGGGATTAATTGCTGGTTCTATTACCCTTTCAGGTGGACATGGTACTGGCGCGGCTTGGGCACAAACGTTTAATGAAAGTTATGGGTTAACCAATACGTTAGAAATCGCAATGGCCTCAGCAACGTTCGGTCTTATTATTGGTGGCATCATAGGCAGTCCGGTTGCACAAAAACTGATTAATAAGCACGGCTTTGAATCTGAATACGGTAAAGGCAATGACACGCACGAACGCTTTCCTGAACTGGTTACATATAATGAATACGAAAAAGACAGAGTGACGGCTAAGAAGGTCATCGAAATCCTGTTTGTTCTGCTGATTTGTGTTACAGGGGCTAAGTATATTCAAGAGTGGGTCAATGGTTTTGATATTAAATGGTTGATGATACCTGATTTTGTTTACGCCCTATTTATCGGCGTTTTCATTACCAATATTTTTGAAGTGACTAAGAGCTATAAAGTTGATGCCGAAACGGTAGATATCCTAGGTACTGTCTCATTATCACTATTCTTAGCGATGGCTTTGATGAGCCTCAAGCTTTGGAATATATTTGATTTAGCCATACCGTTTCTTGTTATTTTGGCTGTGCAATCTGTGGTATTGGGTATTTTTGCTTATTATGTAACGTTCAAGGTTATGGGGCAAAACTATGATGCCGCGGTTATAGTTGGAGGGCATTGCGGGTTTGGTCTTGGTGCAACGCCAACAGCCGTAATGAATATGGGCTCATTAGTTAATCGATTTGGACCATCTCCACAAGCGTTTATGGTGGTTCCAATTGTGGGAGCTTTCTTCATTGATATTGTTAATTTGATAATACTTCAGGGTTATATTTCTTTCATCGGGTAACCACTTCTACCCTTCACCTAAAGTCTCGTTATTGCGAGACTTTTTTCGTTTTTGAGACTCACAGAAATTAGCTGTATAGAGCTCTTCACATTTGATAGTAAATTTGATAGTAAGGTACTGAACTATAAGTAAAACAAATCATTCGAGTTGGCGAATTAAATCTAGTTTCAATCATCGTCGATTAACTTAGTAAAAATATACGGTCAGTGATGACACTACTTCCCAGCTAGGGTTAAGTAATTCAAGGAGTGAATAATGAGCGTTTTGTCTCAATTTGGGTTTAATACAGTTTCAGGAACTTTGGTTTTAGATGCAAACGGTAATCTTAGAGTTCTAGAAGACGGTATTCCTCCTCGTGTGGGGGATGTCGTAATTACCAAAGTAGACAACCTAAACTTAGACGACGAACTTGCTATTTTGCTCGTCACTGAAGACGGTGAATTAAAGGATGTTGACCTAGAAACAGACCTCGATATTGATGTCGATGACATTATTGCACAAATTGAAGATGGACAAGATCCGACCCAACTGGAAGAGCAAGCTCCCGCCGCAGGTTCTGCTATTGGTTCGAGTGTTACTTTGTCTTTTGGTGTTGAACGAAGTGGTGAAGAGACGATAGCTACCACTCAATTTGATACTACACCGTTAGAAAAACAAGGGCTCACGACGTCTCAATCTTTATCCCTGTTAGATGTCTTTGGGAATGCGGCGCCTGTTGCTGGTGACACCAATTTCAGCATCCTAGAAGATGAAACCCTTACCTTCACAACCGATGATTTGCTAGCAAACTCGATAGACGTCGATGGCCGTGTTTTATTTGACTCCGTAACGTATACAGGTACCGATGGTACCCTTGTCGAAAACTCTGACGGGTCCTACACATTTATTCCAAATGAGCACTTTAATGGCCAAGTCGAATTAGATGTCACCATTCGAGATGATGATGGTGCTACTGCCACAACCAAAGCAAAAATTGATATTGTTGCTGATAATGACGCGCCTACTATAGACGCAAAAACCGACAGCGTTACCGAAGACACGGTGATTACGGGCGTAGTGAGTGCTTCGGATGTCGACTTAGGTGACGATGCTGAATTGGTGTTTAGCACCGATTCCACCGCAGAAGGCCTAACGTTCAATGCCGATGGCAGTTATACATTTGATGCCTCTTCGTACGACAGCTTAGGCAAAGATGAAAAGCTGGTACTGGAGATCCCCGTGACCGTCACCGACGAGCACAACGCCACGGCGCAAACCACGCTGACCATTACCGTGACTGGCACCAACGATGCGCCAGTCGCAGAGGCGAAAACCGACAGCGTTACCGAAGACACGGTGATTACGGGCGTAGTGAGTGCTTCGGATGTCGACTTAGGTGACGATGCTGAATTGGTGTTTAGCACCGAATCCACCGCAGAAGGCCTAACGTTCAATGCCGATGGCAGTTATACATTTGATGCCTCTTCGTACGACAGCCTGGGCAAAGGCGAGAAGTTAGTATTAGAGATCCCCGTGACCGTCACCGACGAGCACGACGCAGCTGCGCAAACCACGCTGACCATTACCGTGACGGGCACTAATGACGCGCCAGTCGCAGAGGCGAAAACCGACAGCGTTACCGAAGACACCGTCATTACTGGCGCAATGAGCGCGACGGATGTGGATCTGGCTGATAACGCG
>NZ_JAJNNZ010000008.1 GCF_022836845.1 Vibrio gelatinilyticus | reverse complement strand
TTCGAGGCGCTCAGCGTAGTTTTGGTTTGCTTTATGCTCAGCTAAAAGCTCTTTCTGCGTCTCTAAAATAGTGCTCAGTTGCTTTACAGATTCTTCTAAAAGCGCATGATTTTTCATATTCATTCCTCACGAGGTCATTGGAAATTTGTGTGTTTACTTAATGGACATCATTCTATCCAACGGTTAAAAATCCAACACGTCACTGAGGGTCAATTTATTTTACACCTATAGTTAAGCTTTTGAATTTATATACTTTAATGACTGTGTAGATGGCAATTTATAATTTTGTCGTTGATGGGGGGGAGTTACATGTTTCGGTTACTTACGTAACTTTCGTTGTGCAAATAATGGGCGCAGAGTAACGGGCAAAAAAGGTAACCTGCTGATCTATAGCCTTACTTGAACAAATGGAGATTGGGTTGTGGATTCGTCAAGTAACATAGTCTAAAAAACAGCGTTCTATAGTCAAATAACTTGACGCCCAGCGACATAGGCATAGTGAGGGTTTGGGTTAAATTATAGCCATTTTTAGGCAAGGCACTAAGCCTTTCCAAAGTAAGTCGAAAAGAGATTAGCATTTAGCCTAGCTCTTCAAAATACCCAATTCTACGAGGTAATCATCATGTCTTTTGATATCAATAACGCTAAAGGTGTATTCGCGACAGTGGACGCTGCGATCGAAGCAACTCACAAAGCTCAATACGAGTACTACGTTAACTGTACTAAAGAAGGTCGCGAAGCCATCATCACTGCAATCCGCGGTGCAGTATTAGCGCGTGCAGAAGACTTTGCAAAAATGGTGCGTGAAGAGACTAAACTAGGTCGCGTTGAAGACAAGATCGCTAAACACCAGCTGACAGCGGCTAAAACGCCGGGTACTGAAGTTTTAGACACGAAAGTATGGTCTGGTGACAACGGTATTTCTTTGGGCGAGCGTGCACCTTACGGTGTTATCGGTGCGGTTACTCCTGTTACTAACCCAACTGAAACTATCGTTAACAATGCTATCTCTATGCTAGCAGGTGGTAACGCAGTAACATTCAACGTTCACCCATCGTCTAAAGTCGTTTCAGCGGTAATGATTGATCTTCTAAACAAGACTATCGTTGAAGCAGGCGGTCCAGAAAACCTAGTGACTATGGTTAAAGAGCCAACGCTAGAAACGCTAAATGAAATTGCTAAGTCTCCACTTATCAACATGCTAGTGGGTACAGGTGGCCCTGGTCTGGTTAAAGCTATCCTACAATCGGGTAAGAAAGGTGTTGGCGCTGGCGCTGGTAACCCACCTGTTATCGTTGATGCTTCTGCTAACATGGATCTTGCTGCTGCTGGCGTATACGGCGGTGCCTCTTTCGATAACAACCTACTGTGTATCGGTGAGAAAGAAGTTTTTGTTGAAGAATCTGTAGTGGATACTTTCCTAGACAAGCTAGAAGAAATTGGTGCTTACGTTCTTTCTGCAGAAGAAGCTGAGCAGCTAACTGAAGAAATTCTGACTCTAGACGAGTTCGAAGGTGCTAAGCCTTGTACTGCACAAGAAATCGCACGTGTATGGCACCCAGTTAAGAAGCACGTAGGTCAAGACGCAGGTGAAATCCTGAAGTCTATTGGCGTTAAGTCTGACACTCGTCTTGCGGTAATGCTGGTTGAGAACGATCACCCACTAGTACACGTAGAGCAAATGATGCCAGTTCTTCCAGTGGTTATCTGTAAAGATATCGATGAAGCTATCGAGCGCGCAGTTGCTGCCGAGCGTGGTAACAAGCACTCTGCATGTATCTACTCTGGTAACATCGAGAACGTGACTAAGTTTGGTGCTCGCATCAACACCACTATCTTTGCTCACAACGGCCCAACACTGTCTGGTGTAGGTTACAACGCTGAAGGTACTTCAACGTTCACAATCGCTGGCCCTACTGGTGAAGGCATCACGAACGCACTATCGTTTACTCGTGCACGTCGTTTTGCAATCGCTCAAGGCGGTCTGCGCATCGTTTAATCGATTTACCCCAATCGATAGAAACGAAAAAGCCGAGCATATGCTCGGCTTTTTGCGTTTTAGAGACTTTAAGGACACACATCTTTAATTGACTATAAGCAGGGCCTTAAATGTTTTAGTTGAAATACCATGCGAGATTGACATTTACACTATCAGCTTTGATCCTAAGAGTTGATTTGTCGCCATCAGAAAGGTCATATGTATATGTTTTATCGTGAAAAAACTGCCACTCCACTTGAAGTTTAACATTACTGCCTTTTCCAATTTCCATACCGAGGCCGTATTCAAAGTCGCTCTCTGATTCGCTGATCCCTAATGCCTTGACCGTCGTTGAACCATAGCCAATTAAACCATAAACACTGAAGTACTCATGAATAGGCAGAATTGGTCGGGCGTAGATTCCAAAACGCTTGCTTATATCAACAGTAATCCCAAGTAAATCACCTTCATTTGCTCCAAAATACCCTCGACCCTCAACTGCAATCCATGGATTAAATTGATAACCAACGAAGCCGCCAACCAACACATTATCCGAGATACTAGCGCTAGCGTTGCTCAAGGTATCAGAACTTGCTTCGTAATAGGTTTCATCGATATCAATATTGGCAAAGGCTCCACCAAAGCCGAAGTAGATATTATTGTATCCTTTAGAGTTTTCGTTACTTTCTGTAGAAAATACATTAGTGGATACTGCAAATAGCATAAGTGCTGCGAGAGTTCTATTTAGTTTTTTCAAGTCATATCCTTATCACTCATATGAATGCGTTCGTATATCTCCTATACAAACTAAAGAATAGTCCTCGATTGCATATTATCGAGTTTTCACTTAATAAGATTAAGTCTTGATAAGTGTTTTGTGCGCAATTTCACAAAAAATTGGCGATAAGAGGCGCTCTCTAACATCGACTTCCATAAGCAGATCCTTGATTGAACGGTAAACAGATTTTTCTTTATTTTTCGCGAGGCTTGTCAATCTTCTAAAGTGCATGTTGAAAACAAAACCGGTTTTGAAAGATGCTGTAAATGAGACTTGGATCAAACATCATTTAAAATTAGTCACCTATGTTTAACGGACTTGTGTAAACTAATGTACACAAATCATGAAAGCCTCATAAATGAAGAGGTTTTTTATTTATGGCTGAAACCGGTTTTGTTTCAGCCGAAAACTCGTCCAAAAAACATGGAAGTCGATATGGGTTTCGATCTTGCTCAGTTAAAAGCACTTGAGAATACACTCCAAAACATTTTAACTGGCGTGTATTCTCAAGCCGAGATTAAAGCTTTGCTCCTTAAGCTGAGGCAATTAGTCGTATCCCAACAAAGCTATCAAGGCAGGGAGCATCAGGTCGATCAATCTGATGTGGTATTGATTACTTACGGTGATTCTATCTTTCAGCATGGAATCGCTCCGCTTCAAACCCTACATGACTTTCTTAACGAGCATGTCAAAGTCGAGCTGTCGGCTGTCCATATCTTGCCTTGCTACCCTTATACCTCCGACGATGGTTTTTCGGTGACCGATTATTGGAAAATAAATCCCGAACTCGGTGACTGGGATGATATAGATAGCTTATCGTCAGATTATGATTTGATGCTGGATGCTGTGATCAATCATATCTCACAATCCAGTGATTGGTTTCAAGGTTTCTTGTTGGGTGATGAGCGTTACAACCATTTTTTTACGCAGGCAAACCCTAATTGTGATTACAGTTCGGTTACTCGTCCAAGAGCGTTGCCGCTACTAACCCCCTTTGATACAGCCGAAGGTGTTAAGCATATATGGACGACCTTCAGTGAGGATCAAATTGATCTTAATTATCGTAACCCAGATGTGTTTCTAAAAATTGCTGAACTCTTGCTGTTTTATGTGGAGCAGGGCGCTACCTTTATTCGCCTAGATGCCGTTGGATTTATGTGGAAAGAGTTAGGTACTCCTTGTATCCACCAACCTCAAACACATGCGATTATTCAAGCCTACCGGGCGATAATGGATCGAGTCGCGCCTCACGTTAAGCTCATTACAGAAACCAATGTCCCTCATAAAGACAATATTAGCTACTTTGGGAATGGTGCAAATGAAGCGCACTTAGTTTATCAGTTTCCATTGCCACCACTGACACTGCATACAATACAAGGTGGTGATAGTACAAGGTTCATGGATTGGATGATTGGTCTTGAACCGTGTTCACCAGAAACGACGTATTTTAATTTTTTGGCTTCACACGACGGAATAGGAGTTAGGCCTGTTGAAGGCATACTAACGGATGCTGAGTTGGATGTTCTATTGAATCACGTACAAGCTAACGGTGGCCGTGTTTCTTATAAAGATAATGGCGATGGAACTCAGAGTCCGTATGAGCTGAACATTAACTACTTCGATGCGGTATGCGATCTACGGCTCAGTGAAGAACTGAATCTGAAGCGTTTTATGGCCGCTCAGTCTATCTTACTCTCTTTGGCGGGTGTGCCTGGTATTTATATACACAGCTTACTTGGGTCTGGCAATGATCAAATAGGATTAGAGAGGCTAGGTTACCATCGAGCAATCAATCGAGAAAAACTCGACCGTATTCAACTTGAGAAAGAGTTGGCTAATCCAAGCACCCGTAGAGCAGTAGTTCTCAAGCACTTCAAACACCTACTTACTACTCGTCAACAATGCCCATCGTTTGCGCCTCATACGTCTCAACGAGTAGTAAAGACGAATCATCAGCTCATTACTTTTGTTCGTGATGAAGCGGTGGCTGTAATCATCAATATTTCAAGTCAAGCTGTTGAACTGGACTCTCGGTTGCTTTTAGAGAATCTTTCTAACGATTTGATTTCAGGAGCACATGTGAAAAACATGCTGACTCTTTTGCCATATCAGGTGATGTGGCTCAGTAGTTAATGCAAACCATGGGAGTGAGGATGTATCCCAATAGACGATATAGGTTTTAACCTACAAGGATATTACGATGAAACTGAAAACTCTGACACTCGGGCTGACTGCTGCGGGTTTGACTTTATCGACTGTCGCACAGGCGACAACGGTAGAATATTGGACGACACAAACACAATCGGATCGACTGCAGACGCTTGAAGTGATGGCTGATGTGTTTGAGGCGCTTAATCCGGGTGTGGATATTAAAGTGGTCGCAATTGATGAAAATGACATGCCGACACAAATTGCTGCAGCGGCGGCATCTAGAACGCTACCAGATGTTGTTGAGGTTGATTCCAACCTTTCATTGGCGTTTGCAGAGCAGGGTATCGTAGATCTCAAAGCGACTACGGCAGTCGTAGAGGCGGTAGGCAAAGATCGTTTCTATCAAGGTGCGTTGACTTTAGTGGAAGAACCAAACAAGGGTGAGTATGTATCATTACCTTATAGTGGTTGGGTTCAAGGAATCTGGTACCGAGCTGATTGGTTTGAAGACGCGGGGCTAGAACCACCAACTAATTGGAATAATATTCGCAAAGCTGCAGCGTATTTCAATAAGCCAGAAGACAATCAATACGGTATTTTGATTGGCACCAAAGCTGACAGCTACGCCGAACAGGTCTATACCCAGCTAGCGCTATCGAACGATGCTGGTCAGTTCGATAAGAGTGGTAACCTTATTTTCAACTCAGAGAAGCAAAAGGAAGTGCTCGATTTTTATAAAGAGCTTTCGCAGTACACCCCACCTGGCCCTCAAACTTGGCGCGCTCGTGATTACTACTTGCAAGGAAAACTTGCGATGTTCTTTTATTCCACTTACATAATGGATGATATTGCCTTGGCAGAAGTGGCGGCAAGCTCTTTAGGCACGGAAAACTTCTCTGATCTCAAAGGTGCTGCATTTGATCAAAACTTGGTCAAGAACACGCGTTTATCTCCGACCATCACAAATTCATCTGCATCAACGTTTGGCACTTTAGTTGGTTTTTCTATTATGAAGAACGATAACCAAGCGGAGTTAGATGTAACTAAAGCCTTTGTCGAATATATGAATGAGCGTGACCAAGTCGTCGCCTATTCACACATGGCTCCTGGAGGTCACCTTCCTATGCTGCGAGACATCGCGGAAACCGAAGAGTTCTTGAATGATCCTAAAGGTATCTTCGCGGGATACGGGAAAGAATCTATTAAGGAAATCATCTCTGGATTTGAGAATATTCGTAACTTCTCAATCGTGAATGGTAAAGCGTTTCCTAAGTCTGGTGAAATCTTCTCGAAACAAATCATTCCGCGCATGATTTATAGTTCAGTCATTGAAAACAAAGACACGCAGAAGTCTCTTGATTGGGCTGAGGGTGAGATGAAACAGCTCATTGCTAAGTAGGTAAGTAAGACGCTGAGCATCGTGAGAGGCGATACCTTGTTTCTTGTTACTAGTCAGGAAACAAGGTTCCGCTTCTCCACTCACTTTCATTGTCTTGGTTTGAAAGGAAACCATCCATGACCCCATTAGAGAGAGCGGAAGCCCGATTCGGTTGGAAGCTGGTCGCACCGACTATCGGCATTATAGGCCTACTAATTATTTATCCAATTGCATTTAACGTGTACTTGAGTTTTTTCGATGTAAAGCTTAACGGTGACAAACTGTTTGTTGGGTTCGAAAACTATGCCAAGTTATTAACTAACCCAAACTACTACGCTTCAGTATCTACAACAGTGATTTATTTATTTGGCACAGTAGTAGGAACGACCTTATTAGGCTTGGGTGTCGCGCTACTTATGAAGGAACCGTTTTCTGGACGTGCCTTTGTCAGTGCAGCGATCCTAATGCCTTATTTTGCGCCTGTTATTTCGGTGGTGTTTGGCTGGCAATTTTTGTTTGATCCTGTTAATGGCGTATTCAATTGGTTGATGGTCGATGTATTACATTTATGGGATGCTCGGGAAAACTTGATCGGTGAACCGTCCACGGCCGTGTGGGTGGTCATTGTTTTTGATGTGTGGAAGCACTTCCCTATAGCGTATTTGTTGATTTTGTCCAAGTTAACGTCGATTCCCAGAGATCAATATGAAGCGGCAGCAATAGATGGTTATGGACCCATGGGACGTTTTTTCCACGTCACTTTACCAGAGCTGTTCTTTGTGCTGGCCACCGTGGTGATATTACGTTTGATATGGAATTTAAATCGCTTCGAAGATGTATTCCTTCTTGCTCCTAATGTACAGACACTTCCAGTGTTTACTTATTATCAAGCGTTTACTGGCGTGATAGACCAAGGGCTCGCCGCTGCTATTTCCGTTATTCAATTTGTTGTGCTGTGTGTGCTGATTTGGTTTTACGTGAAAAAAATACTTAGGTGGTAATCAATTATGTTGGGTAGAAAAACAATAAAGGGGCGGCTTGGATTTTGGCTAGCCATATTTTTATTGGTGAGTTTTTGTTTGCTTCCATTCGCACAAATACTTTCGACGTCACTGAAACATCAATTTGATTGGGGTAACCCTTCGTTGATACCTAAAGTGGTGAACTGGGGAGCCTATAAAGAACTGTTAGGGCTAGAAGAACAAAAGGTTGTGGAAATCCCCGCAGCAATTCAGAAAGTGTTAGACAACCCGAAACTATCGGAGGCGAAGAAAGAGGCGATAAAGGCAAAGTACACGAGTAATAGTGATGTATTTCCGTTTGGGCGTTTCATGCTCAATAGTGTCCTTATTTCGGCGGGTGCTGCTTCGGTAACACTCATTTTTGCAGTTATGGGGGCGTATTCCATTGCCCGATTGAGATTTACTGGCCAGGCCATTATTCAACGTTCGGTGCTGTTTGTGTACATGATAGGTGGTGTATTGCTTATGGTTCCCTTGTATCAGATGGCTGTGAATATTGGGTTGGCAAGTAACATGTGGGGTAGTTTGTTGTGCTTGTTCTTGATTTATATTGTACAGACACTACCTGTTGCGTTGTACATGCTGGGTAACTACTTTCGGACAATTCCATTCGCGCTTGAAGAGGCAGCAATGATGGATGGGTACTCGCGCAAAGATGCGATATTGTTAGTCATGTTACCTCTGTCAAGGCCCATGCTGGCAACGGTTTTTGTGTATTGTTTTATCATCGGTTGGAATGAATATCTGTTTGCTTCGGTTTTTCTTAAGCAGTTCAAAGAGTTCTATACGCTTCCATTAGCGCTTCAAGAGCTGTTTGTTTCTAAAAACGCGATTTGGGATCGTATCATGGCTGCCTCGATGTTGACACTGGCACCTGTGGTGGTTTGTTTTTTATTTGCCATGCGACACATGGATGCGGGTAGTACGGACGGTGGGGTTAAAGGATAATTAGTATGGCGGCTATATCATTAAAGAATATTGTTAAGAATTATGGAGATACGCAAGTTGTTAAGAATATCAATTTGGATATCGAAGATGGTGAATTTGTGGTGTTGGTTGGTCCATCGGGTTGTGGAAAATCGACAACCCTACGGATGATCGCGGGATTAGAGCAAGCGACGTCAGGGGAGATTAGTATCGGAGAGCGAGTTGTGAATGATGTTGAGCCTCAGCACAGAAACATCGCTATGGTGTTTCAAAACTACGCGCTCTATCCTCATAAAACGGTAGAAGAGAATATAGTGTTTGCGCTGAGGCGTCTTAAAATGAGCGAAACTGAAATCCAACGTCGTTTGGAGGAGGTTACGGCAATGCTTAAACTTGAGCCTTACTTAAAACGCAAGCCTGCGGACTTGTCTGGTGGTCAACGTCAACGAGTAGCTATGGGACGAGCAATAGTCCGTGATGCAGACTGTTTTTTGTTTGATGAGCCTTTGTCAAACCTTGATGCGAAGTTACGAAATCACATGCGAACAGAAATTGCTCAAATCCATAACCAATTTGGCAGTACAAGTGTGTATGTGACCCACGACCAAGTGGAAGCAATGACGCTTGCCGATAAAGTGGTTGTGCTGCGTGATGGTGTGATAGAACAAGTGGGTACACCAATGGAAGTGTTTCTTAATCCTTGCAATATTTTTGTCGCAACGTTTATCGGGTCACCTTCGATGAATATTATTGAAGGACGTTTGTTTTCAGATAAGTTACAAATTGGTTCCTATGAACTACCACGATCATTGTTATCCAGTGTTGGATGTACCGAGGACCTTCCGGAGCTAGGTCTGGAGGTTAAGGTAGGTATTCGTCCGGATTTTTTTAATGACAAATCATTCTTTGCTGCCAGTGATACGACATTTAATTTGAATCAGATACATATTGAGCTTGTCGAACCAATGGGCTTCGACAAAGAGGTCCTATTTCAGATAGGTAACGAAAAACTAAAAGCTCGCATTGATTTGCGGTCAGATGTTTCGCGCGGAGATACCATGGAACTGCTTATCGACTTGTCAAGGGTTTTGGTATTTGATAGTGCGACAGAGCATCGTCTTTAATCCAGTATAAGTTACGTTTTAATTCGAGGTAACGAATGTCTATCAAGAAACTTGCCGAACACCTCCAGTTGTCTAAGTCGACGGTTTCGCGTGCGTTAAATGGCTATACCGATGTGAACCCAGATACTAGAACAAGGGTGTTAGATGCTGCGAAACGGATGGGCTACAAAGCGAACCCTACAGCTAGGCGCTTAGCGTCAGGGAAGTCGCGTAATGTTGGGATTATTTTGCCTTCTAACTCTCGTATGTTTGTTTCTCCTGCATTTTCCAAAGTGTTAGCGGGTGCCTCTGCTTTCTTAGCTGAGCATGAATATAAATTAATTGTGACTACAATTTCAGACTGGCAAGACGAGCAAGACGTGTATGCTGATTTTATTTCGAGTGGTTTGGTCGATGGATTGTTTATCGTCCGCACTCGCCTCGATGACGCGCGTATTGAAATGCTTGAGGCATCCAATTTCCCTTACGTTTGCCATGGATACATTGAAGGGTTTTCTGAAGATTGTTTTGTTGATGTGGACAACAAGGAAGCGTTTTATCGTTTGACCAAACGTCAGATTGAGTTGGGACATAAGCGAATTGCGTTTTTGGACGGGCCCAGTGAGTTGACGTTGTCACAATTTCGGAAACAAGGCTATCTCAAAGCAATGCACGAAGCTGGGTTATCAGTGAATCACTCCTGGTTAAAAAATGGCGATCTTGATGAAAGTGCAGCCATGGAATTGACGAAACAAGTGATGTCATTGGCGCAACGCCCTACCTCTATACTTTGTGCTGATGATACGATGGCGCTTGGCACCGTTGCTGCTTGCGAAGAGTTAGGCTTTCATCCAGGGGACGATATTGCGATTTCAGGTTACGGTGATTATGAGCATGGCCGTTACAGCAAGCCTTCTATTACCTCACTTCGTTATAACACGCACAAAGTCGGCGAGGACATGGCTAAGTTAATGATAAATAAGCTAGAATCTACAGACTTTTTAATACAAAACTGGCACCAAGCGGATATTGTGGCTCGCCAATCGGATGCGAGTGGTAGAACCCCTGAACATTGAATAGGATTATTTATTGGTTCTGTAATTCTCTCATCCGAAAATACGATAGGCATAAAGCAGTGCGATAATTGCACGAGAACCACTTTATGCCTATTTACATCGAACTCTTACTCTAGAATGCTTCGCCGACGGATAAGTAAAAGGTGTTTTCTTCTGGCCCTTTAGCAAAATCTAGCCTGATGTTCATTTTCTTTTGCTCTACGGGCTGCCATCGAAAGCCAAGACCTTTTGTTACGATGGTATTTTGATTCCAGATATTTTGCTGCGCCTCTGATGTTTTCCCTAGCCCCAAGAATGCCACTAGTCCAAAGCGTGGCTTAAATGTCCACCGGCCTTCGAACTGACCTTGCAAAATGTTGTCGTTACGATAGCGACCATGATTAAAGCCTCTCATTTTAAGAGTCGGCTTTTCATAAAAAGGCACGTCACCACCACTGGTTTCTATTGTGAGCTTAGACGCGAGGACCAGATTGTCTAACACGCTGGTATAGTTACTACTCGCCAGTTTTCCTATGCCATAGTTGCCATCGCCACCCCATTGCTCGCCATAATCCATGTAGCTTAATTGCGTAAACCAGCCACTCATTGGGTAGTAGTTGTCGTCACGAGTATCAAAGTGAACCACTGCCCCTAAACCCCCAGACTTAACGTCTTCAGGCTCGGGCCAATAGTCATTGAATTGGTCAAAGCTGATTTGGGTCTGCATATAGTTGTACTGTGGGCCGATATACCAGTTAGATTGGCCGAGTTTAAACAGTGCGCGCAGCATAATGGCGCTCATTTCCATACCATATTCCAAAGGCTGCTCAGCAAATATAGGGTCGTTGCCATCACCGTAGTATTTCAGGTTTAAGTTGCCGTGAAACAGCCCTCCGGTGTATCGAATCGAGTCATCTTTTAATGCACCATCGTGGAAGGCACCGACAAGCCAGCTTTGTGTGGAAGTATACATTCCAATAATGCCAGACGTGTCGTTGTGCGCTTTGGCGTCAGGATCTTTCGCATGCATATAAAGACCCAACAATTGTACGCCAGTGCCAAGAGTTGGGTTCGACATGGGAATAGGCAGGGCAATAAAGCCCTCTTTTTCGCCACTGGCCTTGCGCGTATCTTCGACCTTGCTTTTTTTATCGTCTACGTGGTCAGTGTACTCCGCTGCCCAGGAAAGGGGTGAAAGTCCAAGGGCCAGTGTCGCAATAACAGCATTTTGTATTTTTAAAGCCATTCAGTACATCCATGTATCTGTTTATATGAGAAAAGTAAGTCGGCGAGAAATGAGTGAGTTTTATGGATCTATTTACAATCGCGAGGCAAAAAACGGACTTTGCCCGACATTCTGAGAATCAACAAGGTAGCAAATTTGCAGCGGCTGCGAAACCTAGTTGCTCATAACTGGGCTAATGATCAGGTAGCGCCTGTACCGCTTTGATAAACATTCCCTTTGCCGGGTTGACGGTTTTTTCTTTTTGATGGCATAGTGGATCGCGCTAGAGTCGGGGGCCTTTGCTTTTTTGATTCTCATACAATTGCATCCTAAATCATTAGCCAATAAGGTGATCGATGTGTTTGGGCTCGCCGCGTTGAGCTGCTAGAATATCGTCGACTCGAATTAGGTAATCTCTCCCATGGCCCCAACAGCGCAACAAATTCATAAAACCTTAGAGAAGATCTTATCTCACGGCACCTTTCACTCTTCTCCGAAGCTCTCTTCCTTTCTTCGCTATATTGTGGAGCAAACCATCGATGGGCAAGGAAGCCGCTTAAAGCAATACACTATTGCGACAGAGCTGTTTGGAAAAAGCGATGATTTTGACCCAGCACTCGATCCTATTGTTCGTATGCAAGCTTCAAAATTGCGCAAATCACTGGATGCGTTTTATCAATCCGAACCAGAGGGCCTAACGGTTCGTATTACTTTACCTAAGGGCAGTTACCAACCTAATTTTGAACTCGTCGATAAAAGCTCAGCGTTGGTGCAGCAGCCTTTGTTAGAAGATGCCTTCCCATCGATAGCGGTTCTGCCTTTTACTTGCCTGGATAATAAAGGTGATAGTGAAGTCGAAAACATGGTGGCCAGCTTTCATCAAGAGCTGAACCTCGCGCTATCTAAGTTTGAACAGCTAACGGTATTATCTTCGTTTCGAGTCGATGAATTAATGGAAGAGAAGCTTAGCCTTAGTGAGATTAAAACGGCGTTGAACGCTAAGTACTTGCTGGCGGGCAACGCGCGAACGTTGGGCAATAAAATTCGAGTCACGGTGACCTTAAGTGAGTCTGAGCATGGACGGCAAGTATGGAGCGAGCGATTTGAGTGCTCAGCGGATGAAGCAAGCATGTATAGCGAACAAGACCGTCTGGTTGTGCTTATTGCCAGTAAAGTGGGTTCGGCCTACGGCGTGATTTCTCTTAATGAATACTCACAGGTAAAGCGCATCGCTAAAAATGAGCTTAATGGCTATCAGGCTCGCCTTTGTTATCTTGAATACCTAACGCACATGACGCGTGAAGGATTGCATGATATTCGAAATTTATACGAAAATCTGGTCTCAGGGCCTTACGCTTCCGATGCACAGTCTCTGGCTATATTGTCTCAAATTTATTGTGATTCTTTCTTATTTGGTGAGCTTAGCTTAGAGCAAGTGCAAGAGAAGTGCGCTTTGCTTGTCGCCAAAGCGATGGACTATGCGCCGCTTAATAACGAAGTTTTGCTCGCACAAGCCTGGTGGGCATTACTGGCGAGAAAGCCGCAGCGCGTTGCTGGGTGTGCCGAGCGAATTATGCAGCTCAATCCCAGCTCCACTTATACCCTTGGCGCGGCGGGGTGGCTGGTCTGCCTTTCTGGTAATTTTGACTATGGACTGTCGACGTTAAAGCTTATTTCTGAGCGCGAAGACTATTACCCAAGTTGGTTAAAACTCGCCACGGCATTAAACGCGGTGAAGCAGGGCGACATTGACGCGGCTTTATCTAGCATTGAACTGTTTTATTTTGAAGGCAACCCTTTACAGACCATCTTGCTAGCGCTGATTTATAAGGTGGCAGATCAGCATGAACTGGCCGAGCAACACTGGCAAGAAGCGCTGTTAATCTTACCTAACGCGTCTGACGTTACCGAGCAGCTTTTAACAACCATTCTCCTAGACAACGCGCTTAGCGATAGTTTGGAGCAGGCACGCCAGTCATTTGTGTAACAGCCTTTTTTTTTGATTAAACACCCAAGGTAAACTGGGGAGTTTACGCAGTTTACCTAGGTAAGCTATACCCTTTGTTACTACTTCTTTTCGTTGGTCGTGGCTATGATGAACCTATCAACTGAAAAGAGAGGCAACACAATGTCTAATTTTAAGAAATGGCCAGCAATGGACCCAGAGAAAGTCGCTAAGTACAAGTATATCTGGGAAAACGTATCTGCTGCAGATAACCTGGATCCGAAAATTGCGGCGTATCTTGCTCGCGTTAAAGAGCAGGGCGGCGGCAAAGGTATCGAGCAACTAAGCTTCATCAACAAAGATTACCTAGGTTTCTACCAGGCACCATTCTCTCAAGATTTGGACAATGCAGACGTTGTTATCTACGGCATGGGTATTGAAAAATGCTCGCCAACAGGTTCGTCTCACAAATTTGCGCCTCAGCGTCTACGCCACCTAAGTAAAATGGGTATGGGCACGGTTGGTGATAACGGTGAACTGCCATTTGAATGGTGTCGTGTTATCGATTACGGAAACTGGGACAGCCTTGGTCAATTTGAGCTAAAAGCCGAAGTTGAGCAACTGACTGAGCTTCTACACCACATGGTTGTAGAGAAAGACTGTACACCGCTTGTCTTTGGTGGTGATCACACGATCCCTTACCCAACGATGCGTGCACTTGGTGAGAAATACGGTCCATTACGTGTTATTCACTTTGATGGTCACTATGACCTATCAACAAGAGCGGATTTTGATTACCCGTACACGTCGGGTCACTGGTTGGCTAAATTGTACTCTGAAGGTCTTGCTGATCCAGAGCGTACTGTTCAGATCGGTATGCGTGGTCGCCAAACAGCTCTTGTTAAAGGTAACCATATCGCATTTGGTACTAAGGGCTTCACGTCTAACGAAGTTTACGATCTGGGCGTTGATGCCATCGTAGACAGCATCATCGAAAACTGTGGTGACGGTGGTCCGGTTTACCTAACGTTTGATCTAGATGCGCTTGATACAGCCTTCTGTCGTGCAAACTCAAGCCCAGATCCATTCGGTCTTAGCCACCTTCAAGTTTACGAAATTCTTCGTAAAGTTAAGGCTTCTGGTAAAGTACGTTTGGTTGGTGCTGATATCGCAGAATACACGCCAGACACCGATCCAACAGACAAGGACGGCATCATTGCAGCTGGCTTTGGTTGGGAACTGTTCTGCTGGTTGGCTGAAACCAAACGTGCGGAAAACGGTGAAGACCGCCACACAGAATGGCCATTGGCATTCGGTTCTGTAACGCTATAAACGCGTGAACAAGTTACTTATTAAGACGCCTTCGGGCGTCTTTTTTTTGCTCAAAATTTCGATGGTCAGGCTTATACCTTTTAGCGCTGCTGTCTGGAGAAATTGGTTAACCACTAGCAACATGCAATTAGAGCTATAGTGTGAGGAAATGAAGCTAAACACAGGCAATTTACAAAACACTCAATGAAAGTTTGATGTAGAACATCTTTTAAAAAAGCCAAACGTTGGCAATTCTCCTAACCTTTAGATACAGGCATTACGCCCTTTGGTCATGGAGAGAATTATGGACTTTCCCGAAATCAAAAAGGATCCTCTGGTCGCCACGCAGCATAATCTTGTTGATTACGCGCACACCTATCAACACTTTGATTGGCAAAGCAAGAAACGCGAGCTTGTCGACAACGATCAATCCATCAATATTGCGTACCAGGCGGTCGATCGCCATGTGCATGCCGGGTTTGGCGAGCAAACGGCCATTCGTTGGTTAGGCAAAGATGAGCAACAGATCGACATTAGCTATCAAATGCTGATGGAGCGCACCAATCGCTTTGCCAATCTTTTGCGCCGCTTTGAGCTACAACGCAATGATACCGTGTTTGCATTGTGCCAACGCGTTCCTAACCTTTATTACGCCATGCTTGGCACGGTGAAATTTGGAGCGGTGTTCTCACCACTCTTTTCCGCGTTTGGCCCAGAGCCGATCCACTCAAGAATGGAGATTGGCGAAGGTAAGGTTCTGGTGACCAGCGAAGCGTTGTATCGTAAGAAAGTGATGGCGTGGCGTCATGAACTTTCCTGTTTGAAGTGGGTGCTGCTTTACGATGTGTCACACGAATTACCAGAAGGTTGTCTGGACTTAGATGCGTTGATGGAGCAAAGCGATCCGCACTTCGCTATTGGTGATACCGATCCTGAGCAACTGGCACTGCTGCATTTTACCTCAGGTACCACAGGCAAACCAAAAGGGGCAATGCATGTTCATAATGCCGTGCTCTGGCATCAACTCTCCGGTTACTACGCGCTGGATATGCGCGAGGGTGACAACTACTGGTGCACCGCTGATCCTGGCTGGGTGACTGGCACGTCTTACGGCATTATCGCTCCGTTGTGTAATCGTCTTACTCTGATTATCGATCAAGCCGAATTTGATGCCCAGCGGTGGTATCAGATATTAAGTGAACAACGAATCAACATTTGGTACACCGCGCCGACGGCAATTCGCATGCTGATGAAGGTGGGTGAGGAGCTCGCGCGTGATTATGATTTAAGTGCCTTGCGTTTTATTGCCAGTGTAGGCGAACCCCTTAATCCAGAGGCAGTGGTATGGGGACAAAAATGTTTTGGTCAGGCGATTCACGACAACTGGTGGCAAAGCGAAACGGGCGGTATTTTGATTGCCAATATAGCGACCAATACGGTGCGACCTGGCTCTATGGGTAAGCCACTTCCCGGTATTGATGCCGCAGTATTTACTGGCCCAGATGGAGATAAACAGATCAGCCGCCAAGCAGGAGAAATCGGCGAACTGGCGGTGAAGAAAGGCTGGCCTTCGATGTTTAGAGGCTATCTGAATCAATCAGAAAAATACCAGAGCTGTTTTGTTGGCGATTGGTATTTAACGGGGGATCTCGCCTATCAGGATGAGCAAGGCTACTTCTGGTTTGTGGGCCGGGCTGGTGATGTCATTAAAAGCTCAGGACATCTTATCGGGCCATTTGAAGTTGAAAGCGTACTGATGGAAAACCCGGCGGTGACAGAGGTCGGGGTTATTGGTCTGCCCGATCCGGTGGCAGGCGAAATCGTCAAAGCCTTTGTGGTGATTAAACCTGGTTACAGCGCCGATGAAAAGCTACTGAAAACACTCATGGGTCATGCGCGTAAGCGTCTGGGCCCAGCCGTAGCACCTCGCGAGATCGCTTTTCGGGAGAACCTTCCTAAAACACGCAGCGGAAAAATTATGCGTCGATTGTTAAAAGCTCGAGAGCTAGGGCTTCCTGAAGGCGACACCTCGACACTAGAGAGTGACGAAAAGTAGTTGGTCAGTACCGGACAATCATCTAAGGAGCAGCGAATGGCAGGTCATAAAACACACATCAGCCGTGAGCATTTGCATTACCTACTCACAGAAATGATCCGCATTCGGCGTTTCGAGGAAGCCTGTGTGGGTTTGTATAACGAGCAAAAAATTCGAGGTTTTCTGCATCTTTATAACGGTGAAGAGGCGATATCGGTTGGCGTAATGCAAGCGCTATCAGAGCAAGACTCGATTCTGGCAACCTACCGTGAGCACGGTCATGCTCTGGCAAGGGGGATCTCGATGCAGTCATTGTTTGCCGAAATGTTTGCCAAGATGGAAGGGTGCAGCGGTGGGCGAGGCGGCTCGATGCACTTGTTCGATAAGCAAAAACGCTTTTATGGCGGCAATGCAATAGTGGCGGGGGCGCTGCCCCTGGCGGTAGGGCTTGCCATGGCTGATAAGCAGCAAAAAAGAAATAATATCACCTGCTGTTTCTTTGGTGAGGGTGCCGTCGCTGAGGGTGAGTTTCACGAGAGCATGAACTTAGCAAAATTGTGGCAGTTGCCGATTTTGTTTGTCTGTGAAAACAACCTCTATGCCATGGGTACTGCGCTTGCGATAGAAGAATCCAACCAGCAAATATTCTCTAAGGCCGCCAGCTATGGCATGGCAGCGCAGCAGGTCGATGGCATGAATGTCGTCGATGTTGAAGCTGCGAGCCAGTTGGCGTGTCAGGCTATTCGCAGCGGTGCTGGGCCGCAGTTTTTAGAGTGTCGAACCTATCGATTTCGTGGCCACTCTATGTTTGATTCCCAGCAATACCGTGACAAAGACGAGATTCGGTCCTGGCAGAAAAAAGGGCCTATCGTTCAGTTGAGCCATTGGCTGCAAAATAATCATCAAATCAGTGCTGAACAGATCAAGCAAATTGAGCTTCAAGCTGATAAGGAAATCGAAAGCGCGGTGAATGCGGCGTTATTGGGCCATGATGAACCGGTGAGCGATCTGCTGAAACATGTCTACGCAGAGGAGGCCAACCATGAGTGAACTTTCGTATCGTGAAGCCTTTAAGGCTGGAATTGTCGAGGCGCTTGAAGCTGACCCACGCGTATTCTTGATGGGTGAAGATGTGGGTGATTATGGCGGTTGCTACGCGGTGAGTAAGGGGCTGATAGAGCAGTTTGGTAAAGAGCGCATCATTGACACGCCATTGGCTGAATCCGGGTTTGTTGGTGCGGGAATTGGCGCGGCAATGGGCGGAATGCGACCTATTGTTGAAATCATGACGGTGAACTTTAGCTTGTTAGCGCTCGACCAAATTATCAATAATGCGGCGACATTGCGGCATATGTCTAATGGCCAAATCGGCGTACCTTTGGTGATTCGCATGGCGTGTGGCGCAGGCAAGCAATTGGCGGCTCAGCACTCTCATAGCTTTGAAGGTATTTTTGCCCATGTACCCGGGTTAAAAGTGTTGTTTCCGGGCACCATTGAAGATGCGCGTCATATGCTCAAGATGGCCTTAGCCGATCCCGATCCTGTGATTATCTTTGAGCATGTGATGCTTTATAACCGCAGTGAAGAAATCAGTGAAGGCTCGACAGTGCCGGATATGCACAAGGCGGTTGTGCGTCGAGCGGGCAAAGATTTGTCGATTTTTACCTGGGGCGGAAGCTTGTACAAGGTCATGGAAGCTGCCGAGCAATTACATCAGCAAGGGCATGATATTGAAGTGGTGGATTTGCGCTGCCTGCGTCCCCTAGATAGAAGCGCCATCATTGCATCGGTGCAGCGCACTCATAAGGCTATGATTGTCGATGAATCATGGAAAAGTGTGGGAATGTCCGCTGAAATCAGCGCAACATTGGCCGAAGATGCGTTGTACTACCTTGATGCGCCAATACGCCGTGTGAATGGGCAGGAAGTGCCGTTCCCGTACGCAGAACATCTGGAAGCGGCGTGCATTCCGCAAGTTGACGATATTGTTCAAACAGCCCTGGAGATGTTGGGCTCTAGTGAGGCTAAAGGCCGCTAAAGGGGCACCTTATGACAGAACAAACACATGATTTAACGATGCCGGCTTTTGGCGCAGACATGGCAACGGGCACCTTAATTGAGTGGCAAGTGAAAGAAGGTGATGAGGTTAAGCGTGGCGATGTGATTGCCGTGATTGAAACCAATAAAGGTGCAATTGAACTCGACATTTTTGAAGATACCACGATTGATAAACTGCTGGTGGAAGTGGACGATGAAGTGAAAGTCGGTACACCCATTGCCCGGTTACGTGGCCCAGGGCCAGAGCCTGATATTGCGCAAGATGTGAGTGCAGATGTGGCGCCAGCGGTGAGTCTTGATGTAGTCACTGAGCCTGAAAATGATGAAACGATGCCGCCAATAGCAGAGGCGGAAGTTAAAAAGAAAGATGTCATAAAGAAAGATATCGTAGAGCCAGCATCGCCTGTGCCGATGAACGTAACCAAAGGCGAGTTTGTTTTAGCCTCTCCGGCTGCTCGTTATCAGGCTCGCATTCATGATATCGATCTGGCATCACTTGCGGCGAGCAAAACACAACCTATTACTTTGCATGATTTGCCCGTGACTGGTTTAGTAGAACAAGCTCAACCAGCGCCGGTGAGTCGTGCACCCAGCAAGGCCAGTAAATCGACGGTTGATGAAAAGCAAATGATGCGTGATGCAATAAGTGACACGGTAACCTTGTCAAAGCAAAGCATTCCGCATTATTACCTTAGTCATCGCCTTGATGTAACGGCGCTGCAAGCATTTGTCAGTCGTTTCAATCAAGATAAAGAACCACAGGATAGGGTGCTGCTGGCTGCGCCAATGTTAACCGCCATTGCTCGCTTACTGGCAAAACATACTCAGTTAAATGGCCAGTACCTCAATAACCAGTTTGTATCGTCTCCTTCTGTGCATCTTGCTCATGCTGTGAATATTCGCGGCTCAGGTCTGATTATGCCGGTCATTCGAGATGCTCATCAATACGATGCACCAACTTTGATGCAGCTGATTACCAGCCAGATCGCACAAGCACGACGAGGGCGCCTTTCCATGTCACAACTGACGGGAGCGACCTGCTGTGTCAGCAGTATCGGTGAGCGGGGCGCCGAGCAAATGTCTGCGATTATTTTGCCGCCACAGGTGGCGATTGTGGCACTTGGCAGCCCGCATCAAGAGGCGCTTGTTATTGATGGTGAAGTGAAAGTACGTGATGTCATCATTGCCAGCCTAGCTGCAGATCATCGTGTGAGTGACGGCCATGTCGGCGCTAAATTTCTCTATCAACTCAACAATCTATTACAACAACCGGAGCAGTTATGGACAGAGAGCAATTACACAAGTTAGTGATAAGTCAGCTGATAGATATCGCACCCGAGCTAGATGGCGAGGTGTTGACTGAAGATGAAGATATGCGTGATGCATTCGATCTTGATTCGATGGATTTTCTAAATTTGGTCACGGCGGTAAGTAAGCAAACCGGAATCAATATTCCAGAGGTGGACTACCCGAAAGTGCTGACCATCGATAATATGCTGGGCTATTTGCTTAATCGCTAGCTCCGGGTTGGTTGCGTAATGAGCGGTTACGTAACCAGTAGCGGCTCTGGTCACATCCGGTTTTCAGTATTAGGATATCGGATTGTGAGGCGTGTTCACTGTAATCGGACCAATTTGGCGCAGCAACCTTTGCCTTGATTATTGGTGAGGGAAAAGGACCAATGATAGCTTTGACATAGCCGCCTTACGATCAGTAAACCTAAGCCGTGCTCAGTTTCGGTACTCGCGGTTAACCCGCATCCGCTATCAATCACGGTGATAAAATCGTCTTCGAGAGTCACGGTGATAGAGCCTTGAGTGGTAACGCGAATGGCGTTGTTGATCAGGTTGTCCAAAACCATATTTAGCACGGCTTTGGGCAGATTGGTTTGGCAATTTGGCTTTACAAACACCACAAGGCTGACATCGTCGCTTAATGTGTCTTTGTACTTATTGACGCACACATCACTATTATTGAGCTTTCTGATGTTTGACGCATCAATGGCGTTTTCCTGTTTGACAATATTGAGCAGCACCTCGACGGTTGCATGCATACTTTCGGCTGCCTGTATGATTCTTTGCTGCTGTTTTATTTGAAAATCTCGGTCTTGTTTCATGCTTTGTAAACTGGCAGCGCCCAACACCACCGAAATGGGGGTTTTAAGCTCATGGCTGGCGTATTTGGCAAACATCATTTCTTGTTTTGCCAGTCGTTCTTTTATTTGCTTGTAGCGGTTTAGGTGCATGGTTAGCCGCTGTATTTCGTCGACAGAATGTTCGGCTACGCTAAAGTTGCTATCGCGACCGTCGACTAGCTGATCAGTGAGTGTTGATATGGGCGACATCAGGTCATCAAACACGGTTTGTAGAGAACGACGCAGAAAGTAAATGAGGAAAATCATTAGTACAAGAGATAGAGAGAGCATGGAGTCCCAGTTCCCATCGCCCAGTTCCAGTGCTCGATTGCTGATCACCAGATAAAGAGTTATTTCTTTTCCAGAATGAAGCTGAAAAGAGCTATGAAAAACGAGAAGGCCATGGTCACTATAGCGATTGATATAAGACACCTTTTCTTTGGTAAAAGGCAGCTCTTTTGCAATATGGCGAGGCAGTGCCTTTTCATCGTAGTAAGCGCTGATGTAAGGCGTTGGATGGTGAATATTATTTTCAACCAACGGATAGTACTGCTGAGCGATGGTTTTGAACGACATCAGGTGCTGTTCAAGGCGAGTATTTTCACTGAAAACCAAATAGAGTGAAAAGCAGGTAAACAGCAAAGAAGATGATGAAAGGGCATAGCCCACTCGCTGATTAGTAAGGGCAAGCACGACAAGGCGTTCCTCGATAAATACACCATTGGTTACGGGAAGTTTGAATCTTACCTGTTAGGTAAAGAAGACGGCGTAGAAAAAACACCACAATGGGCTGAGAAAATCAGCGGTGTACCTGCCAAACAAATAGAATTGCTGGCAGATATGTTTAGCAGCAATCGTACTTTGTTGATGTCGGGTTGGAGTATGCAGCGTCAACAGTTTGGTGAGCAGCGCCACTGGATGTTGGTGACGCTAGCAGCGATGCTTGGCCAGATTGGCTTACCGGGTGGTGGTTTTGGACTATCGTATCACTATTCTAACGGCGGAAACCCAACTCGAGATGCTGGTGTTCTGCCTGCTATTTCGGCATCCATAGGTGGGGGCTCTTCAGCGGGTAATGATTGGGCGGTTTCTGGTGCGGTTAATAGTTTCCCAGTCGCGCGAATTGTCGAAGCTCTAGAAAACCCGAATGCCAAATACATACATAATGGCAGGGAAAAAACGTTCCCTGATATCAAAATGATCTGGTGGGCAGGTGGCGGTAACTTTACTCACCACCAGGATACCAACCGCTTGATTAAAGCATGGCAAAAACCAGAATTGGTCGTTATTTCTGAACCGTATTGGACGGCGGCAGCGAAGCACGCGGATATAGTCTTGCCGATTACCACATCATTTGAACGTAATGATATGACCATGACTGGTGACTATAGTAACCAGCATCTCGTCCCAATGAAAAAAGTGGTAGAGCCGCAAGGTGAAGCTCGCAATGACTTTGATGTGTTTGCTGATATGGCAGAGATGATTAAGTCAGGAGGTCGAGATGTCTTTACCGAGGGTAAAGATGAAATGGACTGGATCAAAGGCTTTTACGAAGCGGCACAAAAAGGAGGGCGCGCTGCTCGAGTACGCATGCCGAAATTTGGCAAGTTCTGGGACGACAATCAACTGATTGAAATGAAGTTCAACAAGAAAGCAGCGAAGTTTGTACGTCATGAGGATTATCGTAAAGATCCGGTCATGAACCCGCTTGGAACGCCAAGTGGCAAAATCGAGATTTATTCAAAAACCATCGAAGGCTTTAAGCTCGAAGACTGCCCAGCACACCCAACCTGGATGGAACCAGCAGAATATCGCGGCAGTGCAAAAGAGGGTGAATTTCAACTGATGACGGCTCACTCGGCTGACCGTCTGCATAGCCAGTTCAATTACGCAAAACTACGCGAAAACTATGCGATTGCGAACCGTGAACCGATCTCTATCAATAGCGAAGATGCCAAAGCAAGAGGCATCAAAACAGGTGATTTAGTACGGGCATACAATGGCAGAGGGCAAGTCTTGGTTGGCGCATTGGTCACTGATGGCATCAAGCAAGGCGCTGTTTGTATTCATGAAGGGGGCTGGCCTGATTTGGATAAGAAAACTGGGATTTGTAAAAATGGCGGCGCGAATGTGTTGACCTTAGATATCCCAACCTCGCGTTTGTCTAATGGCTGCGCGGCCAACTCGGCTTTAGTCCGTATTGAAAAATACACTGGCCCAGAGCTTGAATTGACGGCGTTTGTCCCGCCAAAGATGAGTTAGCACCGATAGGTTAATCGGGTGCTAATAGGCACCCGAAAATAAATAATATAGAAACGGCCAAGACGTGAGTCTTGGCCGTTATTTCATGAAGAGAATAGCGGCATTAAGCCTGTTCAGTTAGCAGGTTTATATTGGCTAAACTAATATCCTGGTCAATATACGCCATGCCAAGCTTATTAAGATATTCCATGCGCTCGGCTTTCATAAGATCAATGTTTGGCCCTGAGATACCGTTGCGATCATAAATATTGGTGAGATGCGCCATAAACTGTTCGCCGTCTTCCATCAGCAATAAACTCATTGCGCCGACATCGGGTTTGATTTTGTCTTGCTGTTTTTCGGTTAAAGAAACGGCCAGTACAATAGGCTGCTCGTCACCTTCAAAGCGCACGCTGCGCTCGCGCACGGTTTGCTGTGCCCAATAATAAGCGAGCTCTTTACTTTGCGTCAGAAATACCGGCTCGACAGATTCGGTGTAGTCGTTGCCTATCGTGGCCATGGTGGCTTTGGCTGCTTGATTTAAGGCTTTATCTCCGGAGCGCTTAAGACCTTGACCTTGAATGGAGGCAAGTAAAGCAGACGATGTACCGTGATACCAGATATCACTGGTGGCAAAGCCGTCATTTGATAGGAGCTCGTTAGCGTCTTGTAGGTAAGTAGGTGCAATAGTCATAGGCATTCTCAACAACAATGAATGTATAAATGTTACCAAAGGTTCTGAGATGAAAAAGCGACCCGAAAGCCGCTTTTGTTAATCAGTTCAGTCGATAATAATTAGTCGAACTGATTTGATGTGTTCAACTCGCCCGCCGCTTTTAGTGCGTTTTCACCAGCGAAGTATTCTTTGTGATCATCACCGATGTCTGACCCAGACATGTTTTGGTGTTTAACACATGCGATACCTTGGCGGATTTCTTTACGCTGAACGTTAGCCACGTAACCCAACATGCCTTGGTCACCGAAGTACTCTTTCGCCAGGTTGTCAGTAGACAGTGCCGCAGTATGGTAAGTCGGTAGTGTGATCAAGTGGTGGAAGATGCCCGCTTCGCGAGATGCGTCTGCCTGGAATGTGCGGATCTTGTCATCAGCGCGTTTAGAGAGCTCTGACTCATCGTATTCTGCACTCATTAGGTTTGCACGCTCGTACGCTGAAACGTCTTCACCTGCATCTACCATCGCATCGTAAGCTTGCTGACGGAAGTTTAGTGTCCAGTTGAATGATGGTGAGTTGTTGTACACCAGTTTTGCGTTAGGGTGAACTTCGCGAACGCCGTCCATCATCTCTTTGATTTGGCCGATATGTGGTTTCTCTGTTTCAATCCAAAGAAGATCAGCACCGGCATTGATAGCCTCGATACAGTCAAACACACAACGGTCTTCACCCGTACCTTCGCGGAACTGATACAAGCCAGAGGGTAGACGCTTAGGACGAACCAGTTTACCGTCACGGTTAAAGCACACATCGCCCTCGGCCATATCCGCTACATCAATTTCTTCTACATCTAGGTAAGAGTTGTAAACGTCACCTTGATCGCCAGGCTCTTTAACAACCGCAATTTCTTTAGTAAGACCAGCACCTTGTGAGTCGGTACGTGCAACGATAACGCCATTGTCGATACCAAGCTCTAAGAATGCATAACGAAGCGCACGAAGTTTTGCGTGGAAATCTGCGTGAGGCACCGTTACTTTACCGTCTTGATGACCACATTGCTTCTCGTCTGCTACCTGGTTTTCGATCTGTAGACAACATGCGCCTGCTTCGATCATTTGCTTAGCCATTAGGTAAGTCGCTTCTGCGTTACCAAAGCCAGCATCAATATCGGCAATGATTGGCACTACGTGAGTCACATGGTTGTCGATTTGGTCTTGGATCTTGTCTTGTGCTTCTACGTCTCCGGCTTCACGTGCGGCATCGAGTGCACGGAACAGACCACCAAGCTCACGCGCATCAGCTTGACGCAAGAAGGTGTAAAGCTCTTTTACTAGACCAGCAACCGATGTTTTTTCGTGCATTGATTGGTCAGGCAGTGGACCAAATTCAGAACGAAGTGCTGCAACCATCCAACCTGAAAGGTAAAGGTAGCGACGGTCAGTTTTGCCACCAAAATGCTTCTTGATAGAAATCATTTTCTGTTGGCCGATAAAACCATGCCAGCAACCTAGAGACTGTGTGTACTTAGACTTATCTTCATCATAAGCGGCCATATCAGCACGCATGATGTTCGCGGTGTATTGTGCGATGTCCAGGCCAGTTTTGAATTGATTTTGTGCACGCATACGAGCCGCTGACTCAGGGTTAATTGCATCCCATGGAGCGCCGGCTTCACGCTTAACTTCTCCAATCATTTCGATGTCTTGTGTGATCTTTGACATAACTATTCCTTAGTTTCACGTTGGATATTATTGGGCCAAAATGGCTTAGTCATCTTTCTCTGGGCTTCATGTTCCAGTTTGGACGACCTGTTTAATTTGTTGTTATGGACAAATCGTAGCCCCATGTGTGATAATTTTGTTAATTTATAGTTGTTATATTCGGTATTTTTTATATGAATGTTGCTCGGATAGACCTTAATTTACTTGTGTATTTAGATGCCTTATTGCGAGAACGCAATGTCACTCGCGCGGCGAATCAGTTGGGGATCACTCAGCCAGCGATGAGTAATGGGCTTCGTCGATTAAGAGACCTTTTTGAAGATCCTCTTTTGGTGAGAACCAGTGAGGGAATGATACCGACCGAGCGCGCACAGAAGCTTCAACCCATGATTCGAAACGTTCTTGCCAATGTAGAAAAAGCGGTACAACCGACCTCTGAGTTTGTTGCTGAAGAAAGCGAACGCGTATTTCGTATCATGGCAAGTGACTATGCAGAATCAACCTTGATTCGGCCTTTATTACAAAGGCTTAGTGAGATAGCACCAAAGATACGTCTAGACATTATGACGCCTAGTGATGTGAGCTATCAGGATGTAGAGCAGGGCACAGTAGACATTATCATTAACCGTTTTGACCATATTCCCCAATCTTTCCACCAAATGAGCCTTTGGCACGATACCTTTTCATGCTTATTCAGTGTAGAGAACCCAATTATTGATAACTTTGATCTGTTCTCTTACTTGCAGGCTCAGCATATTTGGGTGAGCAAAACTGGGATGGGAACTGGCGTGGGCATTAACCCCAGTGAAGCGCAAAAGTTAGGCTGGATAGATGAAGCTTTGATGCGTATTGGGAAGACGCGAAACATTACCGTGTTTACTCGCCACTATTTGTCAGCGGTGCTGTTTGCTGAGCAAAAAAATCTGATTTTAACGATTCCAAGCAAGGCAGCTCAGTCTCAACGCAACAATCCCAAGCTGATGATTAAACCGGTACCGTTTGCCATTGAACCCTTCGAGTTGAAGATGGCATGGAGTCCGCTATTGCAGACAAATACTGACCACCAGTGGATGCGCCGCTTAATAAAAAGCGTCGCTAATGAGATTGAAAGCGGTGTCACGGAATAGGTGAATTTGGCATATTCATGCTGTGAATAGTGATTATAACGTCTATAAATTAGCGAAATTATCACCGTAATATTACAGTTTAGTGAGATGTAATTGGAATAAGTCGAGAGAGAATATGAGCAATCGAATTCAACAGGGAAGCTTGAACATAGATAGCACCCTCTATGCACTGGTTAATGATGAGATTATTCCAGGCACCGATATTAAGAGCGAAGATTTCTGGCAATCATTTGAAATCATCTTGAATGATTTGGCCCCAAAGAATAAAGCCTTGCTAGCCAAGCGAGATGATTTGCAATTACAAATCGATGTGTGGCATCAAGAACGAGCTGGACAAGCGTTGGATCCGGCAGAATATAAATCCTTCTTGCAAGACATCGGTTACCTTGTTCCGGAAGGTGAAGACTTTCAGGTCAGCACTGCCAATGTAGAGCCAGAGATTGCTACACAAGCTGGCCCACAGCTGGTTGTGCCAATTATGAATGCACGATTTGCATTGAACGCGGCCAACGCTCGTTGGGGAAGTCTCTATGATGCACTTTATGGTACAGACGTTATCAGCGAGGAAAATGGCGCAGAGAAAGGTGGCAGTTTTAACCCAGCTCGCGGTGCCAAAGTGGTGCGGTTTGCACGAGAGTTTCTCGATAATGCCGCGCCACTCAACGGTGTTTCTCATAAAGATGTCGCCAGTTACAGCATCAACAACACTTTAATCGCCACCTTGGACGATGGCGAGCAAGTCACGTTGATGGATGCCGCGCAATTGATTGGCTATCAAGGCCAGGCCAATGAACCAACGGCAATTTTACTTAAACACAATAATCTGCACATCGAAATTCAGATTGATCCAAACACACCCGTAGGTCAACTGGACGCTGCGGGTATTAAAGATATTGTCGTTGAAGCGGCGCTGACCACCATCATGGATTGCGAAGATTCGGTTGCCGCGGTTGATGGTGAAGATAAAGCGCTCGCTTACAAAAACTGGTTGGGCTTGATGAAAGGGGATCTACAGGAAACCCTTGAAAAAAATGGTAAGACACTAGTGCGCCGCTTAAACGCGGATCGTCATTACACCAGCATTACGGGTGGGGAGCTCTCTCTCAAGGGGCGCAGTATGCTGTTTATTCGCAACGTTGGCCATTTGATGACAAACCCCGCGATATTGGATGGTAATGGCGAAGAAGTACCTGAGGGTATCATGGATGCCATGATCACGTCGTTGATTGCGATGCATGACCTAAACGGCAATAGCCCATTTCAAAACTCCACCGCCAATAGCATTAATATTGTGAAACCCAAAATGCATGGCCCCGAGGAAGTGGCTTTTACGAGTGAACTGTTCTCTCGTGTGGAAGACGCTTTAGGCCTTGCGCGCAATACCATTAAAGTCGGTATTATGGACGAAGAGCGCCGTACATCGGTGAACTTGAAAGAGTGTATTCGCGCAGCCAAAGAGCGTGTGGTATTTATTAACACGGGCTTTTTGGACCGCACCGGTGATGAAATCCATACCAGTATGGAAGCGGGGCCATTTGCTCCAAAAACTCAGCTCAAGACCATGACCTGGATTGGTGCATACGAAGATCAAAACGTTGATCTAGGTTTGGCATGCGGCCTACAGGGTAAAGCCCAGATAGGTAAAGGGATGTGGCCAGAGCCGGACAATATGGCAAAAATGATGGATGCGAAAATAGGTCATCCTCAAGCCGGCGCGAATACCGCGTGGGTGCCATCTCCAACAGCTGCGACGTTACATGCACTGCATTATCATCAAGTGAGCGTACCTAGCCGCCAAATTGAGCTGCGCAATCGAGTTCGAGCAAACGTTGATGATATCTTGACGATTCCACTTTTAGGAGATCAAAAACTGACAGCGGATGACATTCAAAAGGAACTTGATAACAATACTCAAGGTATTCTCGGCTACGTGGTACGTTGGGTAGATCAGGGCGTTGGCTGCTCGAAAGTTCCTGATATCAATGATGTTGGATTAATGGAAGACAGAGCAACACTGCGAATTTCAAGCCAGCACATTGCTAACTGGTTACGACACGAAATCTGCACCAAAGAACAAGTGATGGAAACAATGAAGCGCATGGCTGCGGTCGTCGACAAGCAAAATGCGGCGGATCCTCTTTATCGCAATATGGCGCCGAACTTTGATTCTAGCATTGCTTTCTCGGCGGCGTGTCAGCTTGTATTTGAAGGTTGCGCTCAGCCGAGTGGTTATACCGAACCTGTATTACATGCCATGCGCTTGAAGCTTAAGGCTCAACAATAAATTCTTGATAATTGCCCCCTAACTTTGCCGCACTTTAGAGTGCGGTTTTTTTTGGTTAAAGATTGTTTATTTTAGTCTTGTACAGTCATTGATACTTGTGGCTTTTATGCCTTTTTGACGCTAAGCGGCCTCTTTAGTGTGCACTTTTCATTTGTTACCTAACTCATAGTTTTGAACTACACTTTAGAGGTAACTCATTATAGGCAGCTTATATGTTGCGTTGGATTGTTGGGGTGATACTCAGCGCTTTCTATCTGACCGTAACGACGTCGTTGGCAGACACTGTAGAACCAAATAGTCTGCCTCCCAAGACGGTTCCGGTTATTGCGATCAGTGGGGCGATTGGCCCTGCTGTGGGTCACTACGTGATAAGTGAGATTGAACGGGCGAATAAGCAGCGAGATATTCCTGTCATTATAGTTACCATTGACACTCCCGGCGGCTTAGTTACAAGCCTACGCAGCATTAATCAAGTCATACTTGCTTCAGATATACCCATTCTTTGTTTAGTTTACCCACAAGGTGCAAGGGCGGCCAGCGCTGGTACCTACCTATTATATGCCTGTCATGTTGCCGCTATGTCGAGTGCGACAACGTTAGGTGCCGCCACACCCGTGAGTATTGGCGGAGCGCCACCAGGGAGTGGAGACAAAGACGATGAAAAGCCGAAAGATGCAACCGCAATGGAGAAGAAGGTTCTTAACGACTCAATCGCGTATATTCGCTCTTTAGCGCAGCTTCGTGGCAGAAACGTCGAATGGGCAGAAAAAGCGGTTAGAGAAGCCGCGACCCTTTCGGCGAGCGAGGCTCTGGAGCTTAATGTCATCAATGTGATTGCTGATAGCCCCGAACAGCTGCTGGAAGTTCTCGATGGACAATCCATTGTGGTCAAGGAACAAACGGTAACCTTGAGCGTTGCTGACGCGAAGGTGGAACAGCGCACGCCAGACTGGCGCAATCGGTTTTTAGCCACCATTACGGATCCAAATATTGCTTATATTTTAATGATCATTGGCGTATACGGACTGTTATTGGAATTTTACAGCCCTTCCTTTGGTATCGCTGGCATTATTGGTGCCATGTCATTACTGATTGCTTTGTACGCTTTTCAGTTACTGCCGGTAAATTATGTTGGTATCGGTTTCATGCTGGTCGGTTTAGCGCTATTAATCGCAGAGTCTTTGGTGCCAAGCTTTGGGCTGTTTGGTTTTAGTGGAATAGTCGCGTTCGTTCTTGGTTCAATCTTTCTGATTGATAGCGACTTGCCAGAACTGCAGATCTCGCCGTCATTGATTTACAGCATCGCCTTGGTCTCTGGTGGGTTCACTGTGTTTGTACTTCGGCGAGTTTGGAGCCTAAGGAAGAAAAAAGTCGTCAGTGGTTTGGAATCGCTGGTGGGAACACAAGTAGAAGTAACGGAAAATTTTTCGTCTCATGGTTACCTTTTAGTTAAAGGCGAAAGATGGGCAGCAATATCCGATGTTCCTGTTGAGAAAGGAGATATTGTTAAAGTTGATGAGGTAGACGGTTTGACCTTGTTAGTTAAGAAAACAGCAGGGGAGTAAAGCATATGTTGGAATCAATTATCATGAGCGGGATGATCACTCCGGTTCTGGTTATTGGCTTAGTCGTTTTAATAGCTTTTAGCCTATTTCATGTACTCCGAGAGTACGAGCGTGGGGTCATATTCTTCTTAGGGCGTTTTCAGAAAGTGAAAGGGCCGGGGCTTATTATTATCATCCCGATCATTCAACAGATAGTAAAAGTGGATTTGCGTACTGTGGTTATGGATGTGCCAAGTCAGGATGTGATCAGCCGCGACAATGTATCAGTGCGGGTCAACGCGGTTATTTATTTTAGGGTGGTGGACTCTCAAAAAGCCATTATTAACGTGGAGGACTATTTGCAGGCGACGTCTCAGTTAGCGCAAACGACATTGCGCTCTGTCCTTGGCCAGCATGAACTTGATGAAATGCTGGCGAACAGAGAAATGCTCAATGCAGACATTCAAGAGATCCTGGATGCACGTTCGGACGGATGGGGGATCAAGGTTTCGAATGTTGAGATTAAGCATGTCGATCTCAATGAAACGATGATAAGAGCGATTGCTAAACAAGCGGAAGCCGAACGAGCAAGAAGAGCCAAGGTGATTCATGCCTCTGGTGAGATGGAAGCATCAGAAAAGTTGGTTGAAGCGGCCAACAAACTGTCATCAGAGCCAAGTGCGATCTTATTGCGATACTTACAAACGTTAACAGAGATTGCGAGTGAGAAATCCTCAACGATTTTGTTTCCAATGCCGATGGAATTTATGGAGGGATTATTCACAAAAGGCTCATCTAAAGCCGCTAAAAAGAAATCGAGTACTTCTACCGATGAAGATAAATCTTAGTGCTGTGTTTGAATAAGTAGCTGTCTGAACTTATAGAGCGATGTTGACGTAAAACATTGGTGTGTGTTTGGAGGGTGAAGATGAATTGTATTAATCCTAAAAAGCTACTCAACAGCAAGTGGACCGCGGAAAAGCCAAAGAAAAAAGAGAAGCACTTTATAGTGACGAAGGTGTTGTTTGATGAGGACGATGGTGTTGTTGAATGCGTCCTTGAAGCGGTGATGTCTAAGCATTGCTATGAGATAGATTGGCGCGACTTGCGTGATGATGAAGTGTGGCATCATGGTTGGACTTAGCCGGTAGAAAACTAAAAGTTAAGACTTTGATTGCAGTGTCCGGTAAGTTTGTGTTGCAATGCATCCCTTCTGAATTATTAGACGACAAAAGGTTGGACTCGTAGATGAGCAATCAACAGCAAAATAATCCACTGCATGGTCTAACGCTGGAAAAAATACTGACAAGGCTCGTAGAGCATTACGGTTGGCGAGGTTTGTATGAGATCATTAACGTTAACTGTTTTTCTAATGATCCCTCGATAAAATCATCACTGAAGTTTTTACGAAGGACGCAATGGGCAAGAGATAAAGTAGAAGAGCTCTATATCTCAACTTTTTGCTAAGCGAAAATCTTATTAAGACGTCAGAAAAATACAAAAAGCCAGCCTATTCTAGGCTGGCTTTTTAATGTTCGTAAACGAGTGAATTAGTGGCTAGCTCGTTTTACTCGAATTTTATTTCCTGCAAATTCAGACAGGTTAAGTGCATTCATTGCTGCGAATGCTTCTTCGGGATCTGGCATTTCGGCAAAAGCAAAGCCTTTAGAAAGCCCTGTTTCTTGATCCAAAACTAAAGTGCACTCTGTAACACGGCCATGTTCTTTAAACAGCAGGCGAACATCATGTTCGGTGGTAGTGCGAGCGAGGTTTCTAACTAAAAGTTTCATAAAGAGCCATTTGATTTTGGGATTACGATGTTGATTGTCTCAGTTTACGAGGTCGAAACCAAGTGTTTAAGCCATACGTTCCAAAACCGATGCAATAACGATAGGCAAAATGGCGCTTTTTTTAGCGAGATTGACTTTGAGCTTGTATATAGGCAACTATTTAGCCATATGATATAAAATCATGTGAATATGTTTCTGGGTTGTAGAGATTAAGGAGTTGGGCTGTTTATGCCGAAGGTTGTATTAAAAGGATTCATTTTGGTGCCTGAACGAGATCTGTTAGCGGTCATTGGTGAACTAAAAAACCATAGACGGCTAACACAGCAAGAACCAGGGTGTCGAGAATTTAGAGTGACTCAAAATTCGGAAGTTTCTACTCGTTTTGATGTCTATGAGGAATTTGTCGATAAAGAGGCCTTTGAGGCTCATCAGCTACGGATCAAAACCTCGACGTGGGTTGAGATATCTGAAAATGTAACTAGACACTATCAGATCTTTGAGTCGTAGGGACTCGCTCATAATGAATTGTGCAAGGCAGTCGCCCCCAATACTCTAATCGTGGCGGTTAGCAGTGAGTGGTTGCATGGCATGCAGCTTTGCTCTATGTCATCGGCTTTTGACAATTTAATTCAATTCAATGCAATGCCGGCCTTCTATAGTCTCTGGTTAGGTTTTTTACATTTTTGTAGCTAAGTGACTGGTTTTTATTTAATTCTCACATAGACTTTACAATGGAGGGCTTGCGGTATTATCGGGAACGAGCATACTCCAGGTGCTCGTTCTTTGTATTCATTAACTGTCGAATTTATTGATTGATGATCTGAGCATCCAATTGTTTTGAGGCTATAAATATCAATATGCTATCTGAAAACCTATTTTCTGAGAACACCACTTTAAGCGCAGAGTCTATTGCTCGCTCACATCGCTTGGCGTTTTTGTGGTGTTTTTTTTACGCTGTCGCATGGTCGTTGGTGAGTTATCACTTGGATCCCACTGTACCTTATGATGCGATTGAAGCGCTTAACTGGGCAAGTAACGGTGAATGGGGAAGTCCAAATAATCCATGGTTTGTTGGCTTCGTCGCCCGGATCCTCTCATTCTCCGATTCAAGCGAGTTTGCTTCGGCATTTTGGTATGTTGGCCATTTCTCGGTTATTTCGTTGGGTATGCTAGGCTGCTATTTCTTAGCTCATAAATTGACAGACTCGCCTGCAATGGCATGGCTTGCTCTATTTACGCTGAACTTGTCTGGTGTTATCAACTTTGAAGCAATACCGTATAACGATAACTATTTGTTGTTTGGTTCATGGCCATGGCTTTTATTTTTCTTTGTAAAAGCAACATACGATGACCCTAAGTGGTGGATACCATTTGGTATTGTTGCTGGCTGTGCCTCGATGGCCAAATATACAACGTTTGCTCCGGTTGGGATCGTGTTCCTGTTAAGCCTATTTGTACCTCAGGTTCGTAAAAATTATCAAAATCGATACTTCTACATCGCGATATTGGTGTTTTTAGCACTGATCTTGCCTAATTTTATTTGGTTGGTAGAGAATAACTTTTCTGCTTTCAAATGGGTGGGTGGTCAAGTATCGGCTCAAATAAGTCCGGGAAGTTGGTTGGCGGTATTATCGGTCTTTTACCCGTTCATTTTAGTCGCGGCAATGCTAGGGAAAAAAGGGCTGAAACGTCGTTTAGAGGTGCCTCAAAAGGTGCATTTGACCACTTTGGTTTTACTCTCACCATTGGTGCCAATAATGGCATGGTTTAGCTTCCACAAAGGTGAAAGGCTTGTTGAGTGGCTGCACCCATTCTTTATGCCAGCGCCAGCAGTACTGGTCGGTTACCTAAGCCACAGTGTTGTGCCATACATTAAACGACCACTTAAGATCTTATTGGTGATGGCCATGGTGATTTTGGTCGGCTATGCCTCTGTTCTTGTATTTAATGTTCGCAACGCTGGGCAAAAGTTCGTCGGTATTAAAACCCTGAGTCAGGATGCTGAATCATTTTGGCAAGAGATTACAGATAAGCCGCTAAAGTTGGTAGGCGGACACTATCGAGCTCAGTGGTTTACCTTCTATATTGGCTCTCATCCGCAGTTGACCAATCAATGGAACAACGAGACGCTACCGAACGTGTACAATCGACACATAAATGAAGAAATGATCCGCGAGTATGGTGCCCTCATACTGGGTGATTTGGGTAAAGGCTGTCAACCAGGAGTGTTCGACTCGTTTTCAAAGGAATGGCCACAGTTTGAATTGACTGAACAAAAACAGATAGTTTTCCAGGAGTCACCGCAAGACCCTAAAATGGATGCTTGTCTGGGAATTGTTCTTCCAAAATAAAAAAAGAGGTCGTCATCGACCTCTTTTTTATGCGTACTGGGTAGTTAATAGTACTAGATAGTGATTAGTGCTGGCAGCTTACCCACAGCACTTTTTAAACTTCTTACCACTGCCGCAAGGACATGAATCGTTTCTGCCTACTTTTATATTGGGCATCTCAGACAGTTCGCCATCGATGTAGTACCACTGTTGTTCCTCTCTAAGAAAGCGTGATCGCTCTGAAAGGCACAATTCTTGATTATCCTCAATAAGGTAAGCATTGAAGGTTACGAACCCTTCGTCGTCATTGCTTCCCGATTCAGTCGATACGACTTCAAGGCGAGTCCATTGGCTGTCAACTGATTGGGCTATGGCCTCTTTTTCTGCTAAAGCATTGCAAGATGGGTGATAGGTTGCAACGACAAAATCTGGCATGTTAAGTACATGTGCACTAAAGCGTGCACGCATTAACTGTTCAGGTTTTAATGCCTGACGGGGGTCGGTATGAATAGGTTGGCAGCAACTTGAGTATTCAAGTGAGCTGCCGCAAGGGCATAAAGACATAGATTAACTCGTGGTGTTAAGCGGTTTGAGTCGCATCAGGCTGAAGGGTAAGTAGTTCTTCAGTCCACTGAATGGCGGTATCATAATGTTTAGAGAGTCGTTCGTCATGGAGATGAAGTTTGTCACGCAGTGTGATCACCTCATCCCAATTCGCCGACTCGTAACTTACGACCAATTTTAACACATCTCCAAGTGTCCCCGTACCTTCGGTTAGTGCGGACTTTACCTGGTGATCTATTGGCATTTGTTCAACCAAATCAGCTAGAGGTTGGTCAAATAGAGAGTCCAACAAAGAGAATATTCCGGTCAGAAAGCCAGCGCCTTTCTCATTCTCAGAACCCATATCTTGAAGAATCAGCTCACAAAATTTTGCTCGTTGGATCGATAAACTATACAAGGAATCAGGTTTGTCATCTTGAGTCGAGGTGATTGCGACTAATGAAATGAACTTTCGTAATCGGTCTTCACCCAAATAGACGAGGGCTTGTTTAAAAGACTTAATTTTTGCCCGAATAAGGTAAGAAGAATTCACAAAGGTGAGTAACTTATAGGACAGCGTCACATCTAGTGAGATGAGGCGTTCCAGCTCATCAAAATTGATCTGTTTGTTCGCAATTTCTTTACACAGCTGGACCACTGTGAGGAAAGACGGTTTTATTTGTTTACGACGAATAAGTTGAGGGCGGCTAAAAAAGTAACCTTGGAATTGGTCAAAGCCAATTTTTTTTGCCTGTTCGAATTCCTCGTAAGTTTCCACTTTTTCGGCTAGAAAGATAATATTCTTGTTCTCTAATTTCTCAATAATGCGTTGAGCTTTGTCCATCGGTGTTTGCTGAACATCAATTTTTATGATCGAAACATAAGGCAGAAAAGGCAGCCAAGCTTTATGAGGAACAAAATCGTCAAGCGCAATTTGATAGCCAGCATCGGCGATGGATTTTATTGACTCTAATAGCTCGAGGGTTGGTTCGCAGCTCTCTAGAACTTCAACAACAAGGTTTTCTTTTGGAAACAGAGTTGGCACTTTATTGATAAGGCTCTGGTATGGAAAGTTCACGAAACCAAGTTTATCGCCTATCGTACTGTAATGGGTGGCTAGAAAGTGCTCAGAAAGTAGCCTATTTGTAGCAAGATCTGGATCGATATCAGGAAATGTATTGTTCGGACCATCCCTAAACAGTAGCTCAAAACCGATAGTTTTTTGTTTCCTGTCTAAGATGGGCTGCCTTGCGATGTATGAGTACTTCAATTTCTGCATCGTGATCTCAAAAAACGTTCCGGTAATCATACCTAAGTCATGGGCGTTTCCCATAAACCAATCTGTGATTCTGCGGACTAGCTCAACAATTGGCCGTGTTCGCGGCTTGAGCCTTCGAACGGGCGAGTTTGAAGCTCTGTTGTCTCAGTATTGCAAAAAAGCACAGAGCCTTGTTCGTACCAATCACCCAAAACGATGCGGGTACACTCTACTCCGTTTGCTTTGAAACGATGGATATCAGGACGGTGTGTATGGCCGTGAATCATCAAATTAACGTCATATTGTCGCATGACCCTTTCCACTTCACTTTGAGTGACATCCATAATGGTGAGGTCTTTGTGCTGCTTGTCATCGCGGATCTCGCCCTGAACTTTAGAAACAATTTTCTCTTTTACCCAAAAAGGAAGCCGATTGAAAACCCATTGTAGCCAAGGTTGATGAACCTTTTCGCGAAAGGCCAGGTACTTAACATCTTCAGTGCACAGTAAGTCACCATGAAGAACTAGGGCTCGTTTGCCATAAACGTTAATCACTGACATATCGTCGAGCAGCTCGACGCCAGTTTGCTGGCAAAAACGTTTACCCAACAAAAAGTCGCGATTTCCCTGAGTGAAGTAACACTTCACACCGGAGTCTGTTAGTGCTTTAAATTCTTGGCGAATGGTTTCGGCAAAGTCCGATTTATCGTCATCCCCGGTCCAAAACTCAAAGAGATCGCCCAAGACATACAACGCTTCTGCTTGAGGGGCTTCTTCGCGTATGAACTTAATAAAACACGCTGTGATCTCTGGTGTCGCAGGGGACAGGTGTAGGTCTGATATAAATAGTGTTGTCATAATAAATAAAGGGGGGAGCAATCGCTCCCCCTCTAAAAGATCTTATTCGTGAATCGTTGTAGAAGTGATGACAACTTCTTCTAAAGGCACGTCTTGGTGCATGCCAAGAGTACCAGTGCTAACACCTTTTATCTTGTTAACGATGTCCATGCCTTCGACGACTTCACCAAATACACAGTAACCCCAACCGTCTAAGCTTTCTGAGCGGAAGTCTAGGAATGTATTGTCGTTGACGTTGATGAAGAACTGAGAGCTAGCAGAATGCGGTTCCATTGTACGCGCCATAGCTAGTGTACCGGTTTTGTTGCTAAGACCGTTGTTTGCTTCATTCTTAATTGGAGAGCGAGTTGCTTTCTCTTTAAGGCCAGAAGTCATGCCGCCACCTTGAACCATAAATCCGTCGATAACACGGTGGAAAAGAGTGTTGTCGTAAAAACCGTCACGGCAGTATTGAAGAAAGTTTGCGCTCGTTTCTGGTGCTTTTTCTTCGTTCAATTGAATTTTGATGTCGCCGAAATTGGTGTGAAGGGTGATCATGGTAAATACCTATTGCATGTTTTTTATTTGAAAGTGAGATTTTAGCGTAACTTAGCGCACATTCAAATGAAGAAATCTGGTTTGAATGAACAATTAAGTAGCGATTAGACCTCCATCTTCAATGGGAATAGGGTTATAATCGCCTCTAACTATTTCAAACCGTAATTATCTAGATAGAGATCATGCTAAAAATATACAACACATTGACGAGACAAAAAGAGGAATTCAAACCCATTCAAGCTGGCAAAGTCGGCATGTACGTCTGTGGCGTCACTATTTACGATCTCTGTCATATTGGCCATGGCCGCACATTTGTATCGTTCGATGTTGTTTCTCGCTACCTGAGATACTCTGGCTATGATCTTACGTTTGTACGTAATATCACTGATATTGACGACAAGATTATTAAGCGCGCTAATGAGAATGGCGAAAGTTGTGATTCGTTAACCGAGCGCCTTATTGGTGAGATGCATGCAGATTTTGATGCTCTTAACATGAAACGCCCAGATATTGAGCCACGAGCGACAGAGTTTATTAAAGAAATCATTGAGCTTGTTGAGCGCTTAATCGAACGTGGTTTTGCCTATGTTGCCGACAATGGTGACGTAATGTTCGAAGTGGGTAAGTTTGACGAATACGGTAAGCTGTCTAAGCAAGACCTAGAACAGTTACAAGCCGGTGCTCGTGTTGATGTAGACCGCGCTAAGAAAAGCCCACTGGATTTCGTACTGTGGAAAATGTCTAAGCCAGGAGAGCCAACTTGGGAGTCTCCATGGGGAGCAGGTCGACCAGGCTGGCACATTGAATGTTCTGCAATGAACTCTTCAATTTTAGGCGATCATTTTGATATTCATGGCGGTGGTTCTGATCTGCAATTTCCTCACCACGAAAATGAGATCGCTCAATCGTGCTGTGCACATGACACTCCGTATGTGAATACATGGATGCACAGTGGCATGGTGATGGTCGATAGAGAGAAGATGTCGAAGTCTTTGGGCAACTTCTTTACCATTCGCGATGTGCTTGAGCATTACGATCCAGAAACGGTTCGCTACTTCCTAATGTCAGGACATTACCGTAGCCAGCTAAACTACAGCGAAGATAACCTTAAACAAGCGCGCAGTGCTCTTGAGCGTCTATATACTTCTTTGCGCGGTTTAGATTTAAGCGTGGCACCTAAAGGTGGCGATGAATATATTTCTCGCTTTAAAGAAGCCATGAATGACGACTTCAATACACCGGAGGCGTATTCGGTACTTTTTGATATGGCGCGTGAAATCAATCGAATCAAGGCTGAAGATGGTCAAGCGGCGAGCGAGTTAGGTGCAGTAATGCGCGAGCTTGCTGACGTGATTGGTATTTTGTATCAAGAGCCGGATTCATTCTTGCAAGGTGATGCAGAAGGTGACGATGAAGTTGCTGAAATCGAAGCGCTAATCAAGTTGCGTAACGATTCACGCGCGTCCAAAGACTGGGCAAATGCCGATATGGCAAGGGACAAGCTAACAGAAATGGGCATTGTTCTTGAGGATGGTCCAGAAGGGACAACCTGGCGTCGTAAATAGTATTTCTTAGCCCTTGCTTGCAGGGGCTTCTTTTTGGTTTCTGGAAGTTGGAATTTCGTTTTGGCTCAAATGTATTTTTATTACTCGGCAATGAACGCCGGTAAATCGACGACTTTACTGCAGTCTTCGTTTAACTATCAAGAACGCGGTATGAACCCGGTTATTTTCACCGCCGCTTTGGATGATCGTTTTGGTGTAGGTAAGGTGAGTTCACGTATTGGTCTGCAATCGGAAGCGCAATTGTTTGGATCTGAATCGAACCTGTTTGATGATATTGCAACGATTCATGCTCAGGAAAAACGTCACTGCGTTTTGATTGACGAGTGCCAGTTCTTGTCAAAAGAGCAAGTTTATCAGTTAACGGAAGTGGTTGATAAGCTCAATATCCCGGTGCTTTGTTATGGCTTGAGAACCGATTTTCTTGGTGAGCTTTTTGAGGGCAGTAAGTACCTGCTTTCTTGGGCAGATAAGCTAGTGGAACTTAAAACCATTTGTCACTGTGGCCGTAAAGCAAATATGGTGATTCGAACTGACGAAAACGGTGTTGCGATTTCGGAAGGTGACCAAGTCGCTATTGGTGGAAACGATAAATACGTTTCAGTTTGTCGCCAACATTACAAAGAAGCGTTGGGTCGCTAAGTTGCGATGCGTCGTAGTAAAAAAAGGAAGCCCAACTGGCTTCCTTTTTTTGTTTTCGATTGTCTATAGAGCATCAAGGGTATGCTGAAATTTAAAATGATAACCTAGAGATTGCAATTTCTCGCTCGATATGACTTTGTCGGGTTTGGAGACAACATTGGGCAACGATGAATCAAGGCCAGCAGCGCGCAATGCCGCTCGATAGAATGTTGCTTTATCACAGGTTGACGGTGTCGTGGCATTGACGATGCAGTTGTTTAACGTGGTGGTGGCAAACATCAATGCGCCGATGGCATCATCCAGGTGCAACATATTGGCAGCAGCCTGGTCACTCACGGAAGAAAGTTTAGTCGCAAAGCGAGAAGGGTGACGATTGGGACCAATAAGGCCACTACAACGTACAATACAATAGTCAAGGGTTGAGCTTCTTACATGCTCTTCTGCCTGCAACATGATTTTGGCTTTTTCACTAAAATGTTCGCTATTGATGGCAATCGGTAAACTGGCCATATCTTCGTTCATGATCTCGGCTTTGTCTGGGTAGACAGTGGTTGAACTGACCATAATGATTTTTTTGACATCAGACGCTTTGGCTACTTCGACAAGTTGTTGCCATTGCTCGCTGTAATCTTCACCTCTACCTTGTCTAAACCCTGGCGGAAAAGCACCGATAATCATGTCGATCATATTGGTTTTTATCAGTTCTTCGATAGCCGCTAACCCCTCAAGAGAACGGTCATTGAGGTCACAAACAGCACCTTGTACCTGATGCTCATCGAGCAATTCGAGACCGTCAGAGGAGGTTTTTGTCGCAATCACATTATAGCCATGGCTTTTTAGCTTGAGACTTAAGGGGAGACCAAGCCAACCTGCGCCAATTAACAAAATATTCGCTTCGTTCATTTACATGCCCTCAAATAGAGATTTAACTAACTCTCTTAACTTCTTATGCGCAAAATCGCTGCTTTTACTTGAGTGTTGTATTAGCTCAACATTGCTGATCGCTGAGATCTTTTCAAACTCGATGGGGACTGGGATCAACGTTCCCTCTTTGAGAGCTTGTTTAGCAAGATAGCAGGGGATGAATGTCCAACCTAGTCCTGCTTTACACCATTCAATAAGCATAGCGTAACTGTCGGAAAACCAGACATCGGGACTTAAGAGTTGGTGCAGGCTACTTTCGTTTGAATTTCTTGAACTTATAACAAGTTGTCTATGCAGTGAAAGTACTTCGATATGAGGTGACACCGCTTGGGCGAGAGGGTGATCCGCGGCAACATAGATATCAAATTCGATGGCACCAACGTTTTCGAAATCAAGTGAAAAGGGTACGCTATATTCGCCAAAAATAAGCCCGGTAGTGGCACGACCCGACTGCACCATTTCGATGATATCTGCTGTCGAAGCCAGCAAACATTCAACTTGAACCCGAGGAACACTCTCGACCAATTTACATATGATCGGAGTGATTTTGTTAAGTGGCAATCCTTCATCGACCGCTAATATGATGGGTTCAAGTTCTTTACGGCTAAGAGAGAACGCCTGCTCACTGAGCCGATTGTGCTGCATAGAAACGGCTCTTGCATAAGGCAGTAGTTTATGTCCGGCGTCATTAAGTGTTGGATAGCGACCTGAGCGATCGAAGAGTTCGATACCGCAGTCGATTTCGAGATTCATTATGTTTTGGCTAACGGCGGATTGCACTTTCCCGAGCTTGCGCGCTGCTGCGGAGAAGGAGCCACAATCTACGGTAGCGATAAAGGCGTCTATTTGCTCAATACTTAACATATCAGTTTAACTTATGGTATCTAGTTACACATAACATAAATATTAACAGATAATCGACGATATAAAACAATCACATCCAGGTTATGTTGGTAACTAAATGAATTTTATAGAGAGAATGTTTCACGCGTTTAGCTTTGAATTGATAGCTCTCGCTATCATTGTGCCTGTTGTATCTTTTTTTTCTGGCACTCAATCGTATGAGCTTGCGGTAGTTGGGATTGGTATGAGTGTGTTTGCTGTGGCATGGAACTATGTCTACAATTTGATGTTTGATCGTTGGTATGGTGCCCGTCGTGAGGAGCGCAGTGCCAAACTCAGAGTATTACACGCGTTGGGTTTTGAAGGCGGTTTGATCTTTTTTACCATCCCATTGATCGCATGGTACCTGCAGGTGGGGCTGCTTGCCGCTGTGGTCATTGAAGGCGGGTTTCTCGTGTTCTTCTTTTTCTACACCACGATCTTCAATTGGCTTTATGACAAATACCAGCCATATCAATGGCTCTTCTCTCGTGGCGCTAATAGTGACAGTGTGAAAGGAGTGCGCGGAAAGAGCGAGTAATTACAAAGTTTAACGATATAAAAAAGGACAGCGTTTAGAATTAACTGTCCTTTTTTGACAATAACTGTTTCAGCGTCGCCTATTGGTGTTATAACTTTGCTGAAAGGACTCGAAGGATCTTATCTGCGTGTTCTGCAACCTCAATACCTTCATCCGTTAAATACCCACCGTCAGGCATTGTGCACAACCCTTTTTCGTAGAGGTATTGCACAGCATTTCTCATATCCTGTGATGCATCTTGATGAACTTTTATGCCGGTTGCGGCGCTACTTAAGTCGAACTGAAGCAGTAGGTTAAGTTGTGAAACGTTTTCGTTAGTGTATTTCATAGACAAACCTCAAAATTGCGTCTTTATGGAATCAACATAAGACGGTTGACGTATTGCTGCAATGAAATATTCAACAAAATGTTAGATTTGACCGCTTTATATTACTAGGAAGAGTACTTTCAGGAAGATTTGTTCAGTAATTAATCAAACAGCACTGGCTGCATGTATTCATTTGGACAAGACCGATGGGCTTGTGGGATATTCTCTGTAATCAGACAAAAAAGCTAGTTACTCTCCATTGATGTCAGTTAGCGTATTCAAAGTTGTGGAGACAAATAGTGCGAAATATTCGTAATGGGGCAATTTTAATTTTAGCGTTGGGGCTCGTTGGCTGCGCGTCTGCGCCATCAAAAACCGACTTGCAAAGCAACTTATCTGCGGAAGCCCTGGCTGAATTTCGCAGCCAGCAGTATCAAGAATTGGCGAAAGTGCATGCTCAGTGGTCAACATCTTTAGAAGGTGTTGAGTTTTTGAAAATCTATGCTCCGGAAAACTATAGGGAGATGATGTCTGCATGGAAAAATGCGCATCAGTTATTTATTGAAGTTCGAAAAGACCCAAGCCAGGTAGACAGCAAGCATTCGGTATTTTCAAGTGATACGTATTCAATCGCTTTTATGGATAGAATCAACACGGTTGAGTATCACTTCAATGCTATCCAAAGGCTAAAAGTTAGGGCTGATAAGATTCTGGGGCCTGCAATCGAAGAGATGGATTATCTGAACTCTTTGAATGCGCGCCAGTATTACCGATACGCCTATGACAGCGCCTATAAAGACTATGAGCGATTGTTTGAGTATCTTGTCGTTGGGGAAGATGAGCAAGCGGCCAGTTCTCAAGAAACGTTTTTGTCTAAAGCGAAAGCATTAGAGGTACGGGTCGTGTTGGCTACTTATGCCGTACCGCTGCAACAAGAAGTTGATGTACTCAGTAAAGCAAAGTATCACGAACTGGCTCCTCTGAGCTTTGGAAGGGTAGAGGGCGAAATTGCGAAGCTGGTACGAATGATCGAGAAAGACCCGCGATCTTTTGCTCTCTTCAAGCAGCAGGTGGATTCTGCTAACTTCGAATTGCGTCGCTTGAACGTTGTGGTTGCTGCGGTCAAAAAGATGATTGATATTGAAAAATCGAAATTTGAGCCAATTGTGTTGCAATCGGAATCGCAGTTGCATGCCATTTCAATCGCGGCGACGGGGAATGACTACCGAGATCAGTCATTAGAGCAGCAATCAGAACGAATAATGGCCGATGTTGAGTCTCTTCGAAACGCTGATGAGGCCAAGCGATTGACAAAAGAAAACACCCTGTTAAAAGAGCGTATTGCTTTGCTCGAGCAACAAACAGAGCAGCAAGCAATAATCGTGTCTCAGACGAGCAGCCATTCAGAGTTGATGAGAGCTCAGATGGATCGTAATGAGGAACAAATCCAAACCCTTGAACGTTTGGTTTCCTCGCTTAAAAAGCAGGCGAAGTCTCAGTAGTATTGCTAAGCTAGGGCAATAGAAAACCCTTATCTAAAAAAGCACCTTTCAAGGTGCTTTTTCTATTTCTGAAATCTAACAAGCCGTATATGGAGACATCTAAATTATATCTTTTATAACAATCGCCTGAGTAGGAACCCTCAAGGTGCTAGGTGATTATTTGTATAACTTGGCTAAATAGATCTTGATTTCATTATTAAATGGAGCGATTATCCGCGCCCTTTCCAATTGTAACTAAATGTTATTGAAGTCATGAACACGAATATGAACCAATTTGATGCGTTACTGCCACCACAAATGGCGGAGCGAGCGGCGGAAGCTGGCGTGGGAAAAGCAACTAAAGATCCGGTGAAGTCTTTTCTACTGGCGATCACTGCTGGCCTTCACATCGGCATTGCGTTTATTTTTTATACAACCATTACGACTGGGGCTGATGCTTTGCCTTGGGGTTTGACCCGTTTTATGGGCGGTTTGGCTTTTAGCCTTGGTTTGGTTTTGGTGATCATCACCGGAGGAGAGCTGTTTACCAGTTCTGTCCTTACCCTGGTCGCACGTGCTAGTGGCAAGATATCTTGGCGCGCTCTCTTTAAAAACTGGGTAGTTGTATATCTAGGAAATATGCTTGGTGCTTTGTTTCTTGTTGGGATTATGCTTACCGCAAAACAGTACATGTTCGATTCTGGTCAGGTAGGGCTTAATACCATCAATATTGCCCAGCACAAACTTCATCATGGCTTTTGGCAAGCCGTAGCATTAGGTGTGATGTGTAATGTACTCGTTTGCATTGCCGTTTGGATGACATTTAGTGGTCGAACACTGACAGATAAGATTGTTGTTATGGTGCTCCCAGTTGCAATGTTTGTTTCTGCAGGGTTTGAGCATTGTATTGCCAATATGTTTCAAGTTCCGATGGCGATTGGGATTAAGAATTTTGCTAGCCCTGAGTTTTGGCAAATGATTGGCCAGTCACCAGCGCAGTTTGCTGATTTGAATGTAATGACTTTTATCATGAATAACTTAATCCCAGTCACTATTGGCAATATCATCGGTGGTGGGATATTTGTTGGTATGTTGTACTGGCTTATCTACTTGCGAGACTAAACCCCGTCACTTGCAGGTAGCCAAATGCTACCGCTATAACAGATGATTATACCTTTACATAGACCATCGCCTTTGCTGCTTAATGTGATCAGCTCGCGATGGTTTTTTTATGTGCCTCTAACGTGTTGTACGCAAAGTAACCAAATTTATCCATAAATCAATTTTGTGATTCTCGTCACCCTTGAATTCAAGGGGAATTCGACTCACATGATAGTAATGTCGGTGGCTGTAGCTCAATTAGATTATCCACATATCCTGTGGATAAGTTGGTTCAAACTAGGTGAGTAACGTTGCAAACGCTTACTTGATAATTGTGATCAGCACCTTACCGTAAGGGGTAATGGCTCTTGCGACAGTAAACTTCAAACAAAAGGAAAGTGAAATGCTCATCATGACAAATATGGCAATCATGATGAGAAGTTGATATTTAATGGCAACAATTGGGCTAGCTCCACCCAATATCTGCCCGGTCATCATACCCGGTAATGAGACAAGTCCCGTCGTTGCCATCGTGGCAATGATTGGAGCCATTGCTTTTTGCAGAGCTGCCTGCAAAAAAGGTAAGGTTGCCAATTTAGGATGGGCGCCAAGCGAGATGGCAGCTTCATATTCCGACCATCGCTCTTCAAGGGAGGTGAAAAAGTGCTGCAGCGCTATGATATTTCCACTCAGGCTGTTGCCTAATAGCATACCAGCTAGGGGTATCACGTATTGGGCGCTGTACAAGGGGGTTGGTTGAACGATCAATAGGCACAGTACAGCGAGTATTGGTAATAGGCCAATACAAAGGGCGAGAGCGACGATTGGGAACAGCAGACGTTTAGTCAGTTGGCTTTTATTGAGTATGGCATTGGAGGCCACTAACACCATAACGATCAGCCAGGCAAGGTTGATCCAGATGTTATTGAGTTCAAATAGGTATTCAAGATAGACCCCAACAAGTAACAGCTGAAACGCCATCCGAAGTAAGCTCACCAGTGCTTCCCCGCCCAAGCCAAGATTGAAGTAGCGGTTAAGTGCAGCCGGTACGATTAACGAAGCGCAAAAAAGCACTAAATAAAACCAAGAAATATCAATGACGTTTTGCATATACAATGACTAATGATGATTCACCAATTGATAATCATACTGCATTCATTATGTTTTTTCAGAAGAATCCCAAATGCGGTATATCACCGTTCCCTAATGAAGTTGAGATGATATTTTTTGGTACAGGAATTCCTTCATTAGCCCGTATTATTCCCGCGTAATTGTTGATTTAACGTTACTTTGTCACATACTTATAACTCTATTAATTTTTCATATCTGTTCACATACTTACACATAAAATGGTAATTAAATACATCTCTGGATGACCTCAAAAAAGTGTTGATTAGTACGGTTTAGTAAGGGGTAAATGATTGAACCATACAATGAGTATGGTTTAACATTTTCCAATAAATAGAGTTAATGAATGAGGGGCTAGTAGGCTTGCTCATGGAAAATACACGATACAAAATAGGCAAATGTATGAGTGATGTTAATAAAGTTGAGAGTGCTGAAAAGCACGGTATGGAGTGGAAATCTTTTTTCTTCATCTGCGCCGTTTTCTTCCCTCTTTTGAGTGTGGCTATCGTTGGTGGTTATGGTTTTATCGTTTGGATGCTCCAGGTCTTCGTATTTGGTCCTCCTGGTATACACGGCTAGTTTTGTAGCCCTTTGTTCAATTACGATATTCAAGAGAGTGAGTCATGAAATCCTTTTTAATTAAACTTTGGCGTACGATTAGCCGCCCAGCTGTGCATATTAGCCTGGGCGTATTGACTGCTGGTGGCTTTATCGCCGGTGTTATTTTTTGGGGTGGTTTTAACACTGCACTAGAAGCCACTAATACCGAAGAGTTCTGTGTCAGTTGTCATACCATGCGAGATAATGTCTACGTAGAGCTACAAGAAACCGTCCACTGGAAAAACCACTCCGGTGTGCGTGCAACCTGCCCAGACTGTCACGTTCCTCATAACTGGACAGATAAAATTGCCCGTAAAATGCAAGCGTCTAAAGAAGTATTTGCGCAAATTTTTGGTGACTTAGATACGCCTGAAAAATTTGAAGAGCGTCGCTTTGAACTTGCTCGTCATGAGTGGGACCGTTTCTCAGCGAACAAATCTTTGGAATGTAAAAACTGTCACAACTACGAATCGATGGACTTCGAGAAGATGTCGCCGACAGCTCGTATTCAGATGAAGTCAGCGGCTGAGCGTGACCAAAGCTGTGTCGATTGTCACAAAGGTATTGCCCATAACCTTCCAAAAGATATGGACAAAGCAAGCGGCATCGTGGGTGACCTAGAACAGATCGCAAACGGCACATCATACTCGAAAGGTACAGAAGTGGTTTCTATTCGTCACCTTCCACTTTATACCAACGAAACGGGTACAACAGAGGCTGGGTTGTTAAGTCCGGCTAGTAAAGTTGAAATCGTGGATGTGAAAGGCGACATGATCAAGGTTGAAATTGATGGCTGGCGTAAAGCTAAGGGCTTTGGTCGAGTGATTCAAGAGGACTTTGGTAAAAACATTTCTACCGCGATTCTGACTCGTGAAGTTTCACAAAGTAGTGATGTGCAAATCGGTAAGAAGAAAGAGGATGAATTGACAGGTCTTCCATGGGAAGAAGTCGCAGTTGACCTATGGATGAAACAAGGCTCAATGGTCTCCGACTTTACTCCAATCTGGGATGCAGCAGGTGAAGCGTATCAAACTAACTGTTCAACATGTCATACACAGCCAGATGTTGCGCACTTTAGCGCTAACGGTTGGGTCGGTATGCTAGACGGAATGATCGCGTTTGTGAACTTCGACACAGATACAGAAGCATTGGTTCTTAAGTATCTACAGAAGCACTCTTCAGATTATTCTGAAGGTCACCACTAAATAGACGTCAATTGGAGTAATAAAATGGCAATTACAAGAAGAAGCTTTCTTAAAGGCATTGCAGGTTCGAGTGCAGCCACGCTGATTGGCCCAAGCTTATTAGCTTCGGCGTCTGCTAGTGCAGCGGAAACCGATGGAGTCTGGAAAACCTCTGGCTCTCACTGGGGCGCGTTTCGCGCCCGTGTGTGGGCGGGTAAAGTTCAGGAAGTAAAACCTCTTGAGGTGGATAAATACCCAACGGACATGTTAAACGGCGTTAAGGGTATTATTTACAGTCCGTCACGTGTTCGTTATCCAATGGTTCGTCTAGATTGGCTTAAAAAACACAAATACGCGGCGGATACTCGCGGTAACAATCGATTTGTACGTGTGACATGGGATGAGGCTCTAGACCTGTTCTACCGTGAGCTAGAACGCGTACAGAAAGATTACGGTCCATGGGCACTACACACAGGTCAAACTGGTTGGCGTCAAACTGGTCAAATGCACAGCTGCACTAACCATATGATGCGCGCGATGGGGCTGCACGGCTACTCGGTTAAAAAAGTGGGTGACTACTCAACGGGTGCTGGTCAGACAATCCTGCCTTACGTGTTAGGTTCTACAGAAGTATACGCACAGGGTACATCTTGGGAATTGATTCTGGAGAATAGTGACAACATTATTCTTTGGGCTAACGATCCGGTTAAAAACCTGCAGGTAGGTTGGACTTGTGAAACTCATGAGTCGTTTGCTTACCTAGAACAGCTGAAAGAGAAAGTCGCTAAGAAAGAGATCAACGTTATTTCGGTTGACCCGGTTAAAAACAAAACTCAGCGTTACCTTGAGAACGATCATATCTATGTTAACCCGCAAACTGATGTGGCGTTTATGCTTGGTATGGCTCATACCTTGTATAAAGAAGAACTGTACGATAAAGAGTTCATCGATACTTATTGCTTGGGTTTTGAAGATTTTATCAAATACGTTCAAGGTGAGAGCAAAGATAAAGTTGAAAAAACGCCAGAATGGGCATCAGAAATCTGTGGTGTTTCAGCTGACAAAATCCGTGAATTTGCACGTATGCTGGTTAAAGGCCGCACTCAAATCATGTTCGGTTGGTGTGTACAGCGCCAGGAACATGGTGAGCAACCCTACTGGATGGGGGCTGTGCTTGCGGCAATGATTGGTCAAATCGGCCTGCCTGGAGGTGGTGTGTCTTATGGTCACCATTACTCTGGGATCGGTGTCTCATCAACAGGCTTTGCAGCTCCGGGCTCATTCCCATTGAACATTGATCAAGGGCAAACGCCAAAGCACACAAATCAAGATTTCAATGGTTACAGCCGCGTTATTCCAGTGGCACGTTGGGTTGACAGTCTTGTTGAGCCGGGTAAGAAGATAAACTCGAACGGTTCCGTTGTGACCCTACCAGATCTTAAGATGATGGTATTCAGCGGCAATAACCCTTGGCATCACCATCAAGACCGCAACAGAATGAAGCAAGCGTTTAAGAAACTGCATACCGTGGTATCTATTGACTTTGCATGGACCGCGACATGTCGTTTCTCAGATATCGTTTTACCTGCCTGTACTCAGTGGGAACGTAATGATATTGATGGTTATGGTGCGTATTCAGGTCGCGGTCTAATAGCGATGCATAAGCTAGTTGATCCTTTGTTCCAGTCTAAAACTGACTTTGACATCATGACCGAGCTTACTCGTCGTTGGGGACGTGCTGATGATTATACTCGAGGCATGTCTGAGATGGAGTGGGTGAAGTCGCTGTATAACAACTGTAAAGATGCCAATAAAGGTAAGTTTGATCTTCCTGAGTTTGAAGAGTTCTGGGAAAAGGGTTTCCTTGACTTTGGTACGGGTAAACCATGGGTTCGTCACGCGAGTTTCCGTGAAGATCCTGAAATCAATGCACTAGGTACGCCTTCTGGCTTTATCGAAATCACCAGCCGTACTATTGGCAATATGGGCTATGAGCATTGTCAAGAGCACCCAATGTGGTTTGAAAAATCTGAGCGCTCTCATGGAGGGCCGGGTTCGGACAAACACCCTTATTGGTTACAGTCTTGTCACCCAGATAAGCGCCTTCACTCTCAGATGTGTGAATCTGAGGAGTACCGTGCAACTTATGCTGTACAAGGTCGTGAACCGATCTATATCAACCCACAGGATGCGAAAGCCAAAGGCATTAAAGATGGCGATTTGGTGAGAGTCTTTAACGACCGTGGCCAACTGCTTGCAGGTGCAGTCGTCACCGATAGCTACGCTTCGGGTGTAGTGCGTATCGAAGAAGGCGCCTGGTATGGGCCTCTAAGTGAGAAGATTGGCGCACTAGATACTTACGGGGATCCAAATACCTTAACTCAAGACATTCCATCGTCCGAGTTGGCCCAGGCTACTTCGGCCAATACCTGTTTAGTCGATTTTGAAAAGTTCACGGGCAAGGTACCACCGGTAACAGCCTTCGGTGGGCCGATAGAAGTGTCCTAACCTCATAGTTTAAGAATAAAACCCATCCTTCAGGATGGGTTTTTTATTATTAACCGTTATAGTAATTAATATTGATGTTGGAAGTCTTGTGAGGTGTTTATGACGGAATATATCCCATTGAAAAGTGGCGTTGATGCCTTACTGACTAACCATGATGTTCATTGTGAAGCGAACGGTGAACTATTGAGTTTTGAGTATCGTGGAATTCACCTTGAGCCTATTTCGACTCACTATCCGCTGGTCCAGTTTGAAAATCAAGTTGAGGTTGATGCTAGCCTCATTGGTGACGGATTTCAGATGTTATGTCAGACAGCCGGTACTCCAGAAAAGCTAAAGGACATTGGTCGTTGCCCTGATAACAATCTCAGTTATCGGATTTATCCCAATAAGGCGCCAAAACGATTTTACAATTACCTCGTGATAGAGCAGTCCACCGGATTTCAACTTTTTGGCTTTACCAGTTGCCATCGGTTTGCGGGCTATTTTGAACTACACCGGGGCCGTATCGGTACTGACATACTGGCCTATATCGATGGTGAAAACAGTGAACCGCAGCATTGGGCGAGTAATCGACTTGAATCCATAGCGGTCATCAAAGGAACAACGCTGGAAAGTGTGTATCTTCAATATAGTGAATTGATAGCCCAGTCTCATCCGGTTAGAAAAGGCGTGCAGCAACCAGTTCCGATTGGTTGGTGCTCTTGGTATGCATATTACGCTGATGTCACAGAGCAGCTTATTAAAGATAACCTGAGATGTATGCAGCAAGAGTTGCCCGAGCTTGAGTGGGTATTATTAGACGATGGCTATCAAGCGTATATGGGAGACTGGCTAACACCCTCTGATAAGTTCCCGGGTGGGGTAAAATCACTGATCCAAAACATTCGTGAGAGAGGTAAAAAGCCAGCAATTTGGTTGGCCCCATTTATTGCTCAAGCTGAATCCGAAGTCTTTCAGCAGCATCCAGATTGGTTTTTGCGCGATTCTCAAGGTCATCCCCTTAAAGCCGAAGAGGTGACTTATGGAGGTTGGCGCTGTACACCTTGGTATGTGTTGGATGCCTCTAATCCAGAAGTCATCGCTCATCTCACTCACTTTGTCAGTGTTATGCGTAACGAGTGGGGGGTTGAGATGTTTAAACTTGATGCCAATTATTGGGGGACTTTGAAAGGTGTTCGCCAAAAAGAGGGTATCACAGGTGTAGAAGCATACCGAATGGGAATGGAGGCCATAATAGAAGGGGCAGGAGACGCGCTAATTTTGGGCTGCAATGCGCCAATGTGGCCATCTTTAGGGTTAGTTGATGCCATGCGCGTGTCCGACGACGTTGAAAGGGATACTCAGCGCTTTGAACAGATCGCAAAAGAGACGTTTTATCGAAGTTGGCAGCACCAAAAATTGTGGCTCATTGATCCTGATTGCGCGACTTTTACATCATTGGCCAATCAAGCAACGGAACGTGCAAGTTACGAATTTCATCGTAATGTTTTGCTCGCCAGTGGGGGGATGTTGTTATCTGGAGACCCACTTCCAGAGTTAACGGGCTTTGCAAAGGAAAGTCTGAAACGTTTGATTGAGCGTCAAAAAGCCACAGGCCGAAGTGCTGAGTTTCATTCATTAAGTTTAAACCATGGATATTTAAAGCTCACTGAGCAAAAACATTTACATTGCCTTTTTCATAGCGATGAAGAGATCAATGAATATACCTTGACCTCTGATTTCGCAAGTGATTGGTACGACTTTTGGACGGGTGAAAAACTTAATGAGGAGCCTACACAGCTTATCGTTGTGCCGATCAACAGAGGTCTCGATAGCCGCGCGATACTATCGGTCATCTGAATCAAAGCTCAAATAGCAAGTAGTAGCCATACCCGGTAATCATTGCTGGCACCGCTGAATACAGTGAGGCAATAAGTGCCGCTTTTGGGGCCAGCGCGATTATCGGGAAAAGTGCGTCGCCATCATTGGATATGGCATTGGCAATCTGAGCTGACATGGGAACAGATCCGCTAAGGTATAGGCTGGTGATCAATAATTGTGGGCCACATCCAGGTAACAGTCCCAGCAGTACTCCCATCATTGGCATGTATGCGCCCCAATCAGATAGCCACAGCTTTAAATCGAGCGATGATACAAGCATCAGTAATTCGAATGCTAGGAACGTTGAAATGACCCAAGCACTGACAAAGTGCGTGTCTTGAGCGGCTTGTTGTATTGGGCTGGCTTTGGGCTGTTTAATATCCTCGCTCACGATACCCTGATAGCTTTTGACTTCATGACTAACACCCCACAACAGCATCATTGTGACGGATAACACAGCACCGAACCAATGGATACTTTGAGAAGGTAAGTTGGCGAGTTGCTCTATGTCTAACTGAAAAGATAATGCGATAGAAATCAACATGGAAGGAATTAGGGTTGCCTTCCAAAACAGTCCCTGACCGTTAATCGCCTTGTTATTTAGTGTTTCGGCCTTGCCTTTACGAACAGCTGCGTTCTGACAACATGTTTGTACTCGTTGAGTAAGGTTTTTAGCCTTTGGGCGCAGAAAGTCGTCATGATGAAAATGATTGACCAGCCAGCCAGAGAGGCAACCAACGACGACGCCACAGGCGATTAGGGCGACACCAGTATCGGGTTCACTAGCTAGCAGAAGAAAAGCGGCGTCGCCCATTGTTGCTGTAAGAACCGCGACAACTGACCCAAATCCCACTTTTCCTGCGATAAATTGGCTTGTGATGACGATAGCACCTCCACATCCGGGCAAGGCTCCAAGCAATGAAGCAACAATAACTTGGTTGCTGCGAGAGCCGTGGTAGTGAGTGAAGAAGTGGTTGTCTTGTGACATTCTATTTTTGATCGAGTGGTAAACGACCAGTGTAAACGCGACATAACATGAGACCGCCCAATAAGCGTCAGATAGAGCATTGAGGGTGGATTGCCGTGTTGTATCGACACACAATAGTGCGATCATGCTTACAGGAAGAATCAGCCGTTTGTATGAAAGTGACAAGTTTGCTAACTCAAAACTATTTAGAGTGGAAATAGATTTTACGTGTGACATAAACCGGCTCAATCGCAAATGAGAATTATTATCAATAATACATGGTTGAGAATAATTCTCAATGGTTTTGGGTTTTTACACGCGTTTTTGACTCAATCGCATTCAAAGCGATGACAAATTCTAAAATTCAGGTAAAGTAAGTGCCTTTGTGAGTAGTGCTGTAAGGACAATGGTCATTGCAGCAATCAATAGAACTTGATAGGAATAAAAATGATTCTAGTTGTCGGTCATAAAAACCCAGACAGTGATAGTATCTGCGGTGCTCTAGTTGCGGCGGAACTTCTTAAGTCTAGAGGTCTTGAAGCTAAGCCTGTTCGTCAAGGTGAAATCAATAGAGAAACACAGCACATCCTTGCGACAGCTGGAGTAGATCAACCTGAATTTCGCGATTCGGTAGCGGGCGAGAAAGTATGGTTAGTGGATTACACCGATCTTGCACAAGCGCCAGATGACATCAATGAAGCAGAAATCTTGGGTATAGTCGATCACCACCGCCTAGGCGACGTGATGACAGTAAACCCACTTGAAGCTTGGATTTGGCCTGTAGGTTGTACGTGTACAATTTTATTTAACCTATTCAAGATGGAACAAGCAGAAATCACCAAGCCTCTCGCGGTTCTAATGATGTCCGCAATTCTTTCTGATACAGTAGGTTTTGCTTCTCCGACGTGCACTCAAAAAGACAAAGATGCAGTTCAAGAGCTTGCGGCTATCGCAGGTATCGAAGATTTAGATGCGTTCATCAAAGCTCTATTGATTGCAAAAACCAACATCGAAGGCCTAACGGCGGCCGAGTTGGTTGAAAAAGACCTGAAAGCCTACCCGTTTAATGGACGTGATGTTGTCGTAGGTCAAGTAGAGCTTGCAACACTTGATCAAGTTGACGGCATGATCGAAGCACTTGAAGCGGACTTAGTACGTCGTTGTACTGAAGACAAGCTGGCGTTTGCTGCTGTGATGTTAACCGACATTACTACGGCTCAAACTCGTTTGATCTATAAAGGTGAGTGGGCTGAAAAACTGGTTAAGCACGAACAAGATGGCCAGTTAATGATGGAAAATACGCTAAGTCGTAAGAAACAAGGTTGGCCTTGGCTTCAAAACGAACTGGTATAACTCTTCGTTAGCCAAAATTTGTTAAGCCCTAGTACTTATTGTTAGTACTAGGGTTTTTTATTGCACTAGAATAATAGAAGTTCATTAGAACGTTTGTTTCCCAACCGATAGGTAGAACAAAAATGACCTCAACCTTAGATCCGCAACAAATCGAACAAATCTCAAATTACGATGGAGAAAAGCGGCTAAAGTACAGCATCAAGGAAATGGTGGCTCAAAGAGAAATTTGGATACTTACCGATGAGCATGGTTGTGTCATGCTAAATACGGAAGACGAAGACTGTGTACCCGTTTGGCCGCATCAAGAGTTTGCTCAGGCCTGGGCAACGGGCGAGTGGGAAGAGTGTAAGCCTGAAGCTATTTCGCTGAACAAATGGCATAGTCGCTGGAGCTATGGCTTAGAAGAAGACGAATTGTCTGTGGTCGTTTTTCCAAATCAAAATGAAGAAGGCGTTATTCTTTTTCCTGATGAATTTGATTTTGAATTAAAAAAGCAAGCCAGTAAGGCACGCTAACTCTTTGAGAACGATTAGCCTGTTTCTCTAACAACAGGCTAGTTTCACTTACCCATGGTATTGTGTTAACCCTGCTCTTTATTTTCCCTATTATCTTTAGTAGGTTATGTTATTTCTTCTACAGTTCGACTGAGGATGTTGTACATGACTGAACTTGAGAAAATGCTCGCAGGGGAAGACTTTGATACCCTTGATAAAAGCATACATGCACTAAGAACAAAAACGTTTTACGCGTTGCAAAAATTCAATTCGACGCCTCCAATGGAAGGTGCGGCCTTGTTTAAAGACATTGTTGGTGAATGTAAAGGGATGTGCGCAGTGATGCCGCCTTTTCACTGCGAGTTTGGTAAAACCATTACCATTGGTGATGGTGTCTTTATTAATATGGGAGTGACCATGTTAGATAATGCGCCCATCACGCTGGGTAACAATATTCTTATTGGCCCGAATACTCAGTTTTACACGCCATCACACCCACTTCACTATAAACCTAGGCGTGATTTTGAGACGACGTGCCTACCGATAACCGTCGAAGACGATGTATGGATAGGTGGTAATGTGGTCATTTGTCAGGGCGTTACTATTGGGGCTCGTTCAGTAGTTGCTGCGGGTTCAGTCGTAACAAAAGATGTACCTGAAGACACCCTAGTTGGAGGCTCTCCTGCTAAGGTAATAAAGCCACTCAACCAGGCTGACAACGAGTAAATGTTACTTATTTCAGAAGTATAACTGGGTCAAAAGGTCGAGGGAGCAAACTGCTCCCTTTGTTACGTTTAGCGATGGATGGGTGCTTTGTTGAAATGGCTTTCGACCATGCGTTGGGTGATATGATGCTGAGGATTGGCCAATACCTCTTGAGTGTCACCGTATTCGACTACTTCACCTTCATGCATCACCATCACTTTGTCGGTAATATGCTTAATGATTCCCAGGTGTTGGGACACATAAACAAACGATAGCCCCATCTCTTCCTGCAGTTCTAGAAACAAGTTGATGATCTGCGAGCGCATTGCCATGTCTAGACCGTTGAGAGCTTCATCGGCCACGATAATGGAAGGCTGAAGGATAAGGGCTCTTGCCAAGTTAACGCGCTGTTTTTGCCCTGTGGCAAGCATTTGCGGATAGTAATGAGCATGTTCTGGTAACAACCCGACTCGCATTAGAGTCGCTTTCACTCGGTTCATTCGAGCTTCAGGAGTCATGTTGGTGTTTCTTTTTAGCGGGCCTTCAAGGATCCTACCAATTTGAATGCGTGGGTTGAGTGACGTGTTCGGGTCTTGGAAAATCATGCGAATCAGCTTACAGCGTGTAGAGTAATCTTTATGCTCTAAACGCTCTCCATTGACTCTAATTTCACCGGATGTAGGCTCCACAACACCAGAAAGCATTCTCGCGAGGGTCGATTTCCCTGAGCCATTCTGTCCAATAAAACCAATGGTTTGTCCCGCTTCCAAACTAAAACTCACTGGTTTTACAGCATGTTGCACTTTGCGCTTAAATAGTTTGGAGCGCGTCGTGAAATCTTTGGCAAGATTGTTTACCTCGAGTAACGCACTCATTTATTTTTCTCCATATTAAGCGGAAAGTGGCAGCTAAATTTGTGATTTTTAATACGTCTAGCCCGTGGTATCTCGACGCACTGGCGCTGCGCATATGGACATCTTGGCCCAAGTCGGCAGCCTATTGGTAAGTGCTGCAGTGGGGGGATTGATCCTGGAAGTGACTGGAGTTTCTCTTTATGTGGGATCCAATCATTGAAGTCTGGCATCGCTCTTAACAAGGCAACCGTATAAGGGTGCTTTGGTGCTTGGAGAATTTTTTGGGTATCAGCAGATTCAACAGACTGACCGCAATACATGACCGTAATACGATTGGCCCATTGAGTGATGGTTGTTAAATCATGGCCGATCAATATGATAGTGGTATTGTTGAGCTGATTCATTCGGCTAAGCAGACGCAGGATTTGGGATTGAGTGATTGGATCCAAATCATTTGTAGGCTCATCTGCAATCAATAGTCTAGGCTTCGTGGCAATGGCCATCGATATCATGATCTTTTGGCATTCACCATCTGTTAGCTCGTGAGGATAGCTATTCATGACTCGGGTATGCTCTTTGATACCCACTTTATGCAGTAGGGCAATAGCTTGCTTTTTACGCCATTTGAATCGCTCCCACCATTTTCCGGTAAAAGATCGAGATGGTATCGATTCAATGAGCTGCTTGCCAACTTCTTCAGACGGGTCAAGACAGGTCGATGGCTCTTGAAATATCATAGCGACGTCACGAGCAATAACCCGACGGCGCTCTTTTGGGGTCAGTTGCAATAGGTCGATGTTTCCGAGTCGCATGCGGTCTGCAGACACTCGCCAATTGTCCTTACATACGCCAACAATCGCTTTAGCGACCAAACTCTTACCGGAGCCAGACTCACCAACCAAACCACGAATCTCCCCGTCATTGATGGTAAAGCTCATCTTATCGACGGCTTTAACCATCCCCTGTGGAGTTTCAATTTCTATGGTTAAGTGTCGGATATCTAATACTGGCATTATTCGGTTCCTGCATTTAGCGCGCTACGAACGCCTTCACCGACAATATTGACGACAACAACGGTAAAGAGTATTGCGAGACCTGGAAGGATCACTGTCCAAGGAGCAAGATAGAGAAGCTCCGCAGCATCGGCAAGAATTGCTCCCCACTCACTGCTTGAAGCTTGAGCCCCTAGGCCAAGAAATCCAAGAGCAGTGATGTCTAAAATCGCAATGGAAAGCGCAAACGTGAACTCAGCGGCAATCACGGTGAGAATGTTGGGTAATATTGAGTTCCAGAGTAAATAAAAGTCGTTCGCTCCGTCTAGCCGTGCTGCCATGATGTAGTCTTTTTCCACTTCGGTATGAACTGCCACATAAACGGAGCGGATAAAACGTGGGATCAGCGCCAAGCAAATCGCCAACAAAATATTGAATTCGCCAGTCCCTAAAAAAGCAACGAAGATAATTGCCAGCAGCAGCGAAGGGATCGACATAACTGTGTCGAGCAAGTGATTGAGCGTGCTCGACAATAAGCCTTTAGTCATTCCCGCTAGCACCCCAATCAAGCATCCAATCAACGCTGAAATGGAGGTGATAATAATCGCAGCACCAAAAGAGAGCCTTGAGCCATCAAGGATTCTAGAAAGAATATCCCGCCCTAGATCGTCGGTACCAAAAAAGAAATCGACAGTGCCTTTTGGATCCCATGACGGTGGAATCAATAGATTTGAACTTTGAGCCATTGGCTCGTAGGGCGTTAACCACGGCGATAATATGGTGAGGAGTAAAATAAATCCTAAACACCAAAGGCCGAACATAGAAAGGCTATTTGAGCGGAAACTGCGTCCAAATCGTTCCCATTGACCGGGGATATGTTCTTCCTGATAGACGTTATCGACTAGCATACCATTCCTTCCTTACCAATGGATTGATCATCGCGCCAACAAGATCTGAAACAATGCTCGCCGCAAGCACAATCGTCGCCACGACAATAACGCCAGCCTGAATTGAAGCATAATCTTGGTTAGACAGTGCATCAAGTAGCCAACGACCGATACCGGGCCAGTTAAAAATCGACTCTGTCATGATCGCCAGAGTGAGCATACTTGACAATTGAACACCCAGCTTCGGGATGATAGGGGGGATCGCGTTTCTCAGTACATGCTCAATAACGATTTCGTAATTGGACAAACCTTTTATTCGAGCCGCTCGGATATAGTTTTTACTCATCACCTCTGTTACTGAGGTCCTCATCATGCGAATGACCTGCATTGTTGGCGCCAAAGCCAAAACCAAACACGGCAATATCATATGCTCAATAACACTTTGCAAAGCTTTTGCTCGATATGGTCCCTCTGTTAAATAGGCATCAATCAGCGCAAACCCCGTGAGATGGTCAATTTCATACAACAAGTCGTAGCGCCCAGCGACAGGAAACCACTGAAAATTCAGTGAAAAATACATAATCATCAGTAACGCAATCCAGAATAGTGGTGCTGCGTAGCCAACCATGGAAGTAAACGAAATAATGGTATCAAGCCATTTGCCTTGCTTCATCCCAGCCAAAGTTCCAGCAGGAATGCCAATGACGACGGATAAGGTGAATGCAACCAGGCAGAGTTCTAACGTCGCTGGGAGTACAGCAGAAAGCTCTTGTGCAATAGGGACACCATCTTTGGTCAGCCCAAAATTAAGATGAGAAAGTTGTTGTAAATAGGCTAACCATCCAGTGAAAAAAGGCTGGCTGGTCCATACCGAGTCTGGCTCTAAGCGTAACAAAGAGAACCCAACCATGGTTAGCATTAACAATGTAATGATAAATAAATTGAATCGTCTGACAGAATACCAAAACATCTATTCGATCCTCTCTACTTCGTCAAATGGTTGAGCATTAAAAGGGCTGGTTTTGAAGCCCTTGAGCGACTTACTGTGCGCCTGGAATTTTTGGCCATGAGCAATAGGGATCACTGGCATTTCGGCGTTGAGGACGTTTTGCGCTTGTCGATACAAATTTAAACGATACCTGACTTCGCTCACCTCTAAAGCTAAATCCAAAAGGAAGTCAAAGTCAGAATTACACCACATCGATAAGTTGAGGCCTACTTTTTCAGATGAGCACGAAAGGAGCGGCCTTAAGTAGTTATCAGGATCGCCAGTATTACCTGTCCACCCGGTCAGTAATAGATCGACATTTTCAATGTTTGATAGTTCGGTTCTATCGACTCGTTCATCGGTAAGAATATTTAACTTTACGCCAATGTCGGCGAAATTTGCTTGAATGAGCTCTGCAGTTTTACGTGGGCTAGGGTTATATACGCGAGCCTCCAGCGGAACAGACATTGTCAATTCTAAGCCATCGGCGTAGCCAGCCTCTCTTAACAAAGCCATGGCATAGTTTCTATCGTATCTAACTTGAATGGGATCTTTTTGATGGGCCCAAGAACTTGGTGGCAATAAAGAGTAGGCCTTTTGACCGGTACCGTAATATACCGCTTCCAAGATCGAGTCTCGATTAATCGCTAAATTCAGTGCTTTTCGCACACGAGCATCGCTCAACGCACTGTGGCCTGTGTTGATCGCGATAAACGATACGTTCATTGCAGGTTTTGCTTTTAGTTCAATCGATTTCTCGTTTTGAATGACAGGGATTTGGCTAGAGATAGGGGAGTTAAGCACATCACACTCTTCTCGTAGCAACTTAGCCAATGCGCCAGCACCGCGATGTGAAATGTCAAACACAACTTGCGCCATTTTTACATCGTTTCGCCAATAATCAGGATTACGCTTTAAGCGTACTAAATCAGAGACTTGATATTCATCTAAGTAAAAAGGCCCCGTCCCTACTGGATGAGTATCAATTTGAATTTTATTGTCTTTAAATAGTAGTTGCCCAGCGTATTCCGCTGAATGGATGGGGGCGTGAGCCGTAGAAATGTTGGAGATAAATGAGTTATCAGGTTTGGTCAGGGTAAATTGTACTGTCTGATCATCAAGAGCAACGATATCTTTCACTAACTTACCAAAAGAGATCCCAGCAAACCATGGGTAAACGCTGTCGCTAACACTATGAAATGGGTTTTCTGGGTCGATAATTCGCTTAAAACTAAATACCACGTCTGTTGCAGTGAGTTTTCGCGTTGGGGTAAACCAGGCGGTGGTTTGAAAGTGAACATCTTCTCTTAACTTGAATGTGTATTGGGTGCCTTTTTCGTTAACACTCCATTGCGTTGCGATATTGGGTACTGGTTGGTGGCTATTGGGATCGAGTGTCAGCAAAGTATCGAATATTTGCGGAGCAATAGACTCGACAGTAATGCCACTGTCGACAAGTTGCGGATTAAAGGTGCTCGGTCGCCCTTGATCACAAAAGACAAAACCGTCTTTACGTATATCTGAGTGATCCACTTTATCTCCGCAGCCAGACAGGAAGGCAAGGCCGGTAAGAGCTATGGTAATTTGGAATAGTGCCTTCATAGTGCCGCTAACTTTTATTAAGAGAAGGGGAATTTGTCTTATGATCCGCATAATCTAACATTTTTTAATTCCTCACACCAAGCAATGTCATCACTTATCTATTGAATTGTTAGGGATAATTCTATTAAGAGTTCACATTTAGACCAATTTGTATTTTCGAACGAACCCTCTTAGTTGATCATAACTCAAACCCAGCAATTTCGCTGCCGCTCTCTGGTTGTATTGTGCTGACTGTAGTGCTTGTCTGATCACGCTGATCTCTGTGTCTTTTTGCCACTGTTTAAAATCGATAGGAAAGACGATACTACGTGGTTCGCTAGCCGTGGCAACCTCTGCCTCTTTTTTCGGGCTTTTAGGTTCAGTGGATTCTGCTTCGCTTTTTGATGCTTTAATGAGCTGAGAATCAAGTGAGTACTGAGATTCAAATGGATTGATTGTGAGATGGTTTATAGGCATTTCTTGGTTACCATGTTGATAGACGGCTCGCTCTACAACATTTTTTAGTTCTCGGACATTGCCTGGCCAACGATATTCACTGAGTAACAACCAAGCATGCTCACTAAAGCCAACGAAAAAAGGCAACCCAAGTTCTCGACACATTTTAATGGCATAGTATTCAGCAAGTAGTGCGATATCTTCACGTCGCTCGCGCAGAGGAGGAAGGTGGATGACATCAAATGCCAATCGATCAAGTAGGTCAGCTCTAAATTTATTTTGAGCCGCTAACTTCGGCAAATCTTCGTTCGTCGCACAGACTAAACGTACATTAGCATCAAGAGATTGGCTACCGCCCACGCGTTCATATTGGCCATATTCAATGACTCGTAACAGCTTTTCCTGTACAGAAAGTGGCGTCGTAGCCAGTTCGTCAAGAAACAAAGTGCCACTTTCAGCTCGCTCAAAGCGTCCCTGATGACGACCTTTAGCACCGGTAAACGCCCCAGATTCGTGACCGAACAGTTCTGAATCAATCAACCCTTCGCTCAGAGTCGAGCAATTGAGTGACACCAATGGTTGGTCCCAACGCTTTGATAAGTAATGCAGCCGCTGAGCAATGAGCTCTTTACCGGTACCGCGCTCACCGATAATTAATACGGGTCGCTCTATCGGAGCCAATTTGGAGACCTTATCTAGGACCGATAAGAAAGCAGGAGATTCACCGATGAGATTCTGGGCCATTAGATACTCTACTGTTGGTTTAAATTACCAAATGTTGGTAATCAAGCTTAGCATAGTATATAAAAATCGAATATAAATTGAGCTAATTAATTGATATATATCAACTAAACTACTTGGCACGGTATTTGGATGGAACAGAATATATATGAATAGCCAGAAATGACCTCCTGTCATGCAAATGTGCTATTCGTTGTAACCTTGAACATCAATTAGGAGAACTATCATGGGTATTTTTTCTCGCTTTGCTGACATCGTCAACTCAAACATTAGCGCTTTATTGGACAAGGCAGAAGATCCTGAAAAAATGATCCGCCTAATAATTCAGGAAATGGAAGACACGCTTGTAGAAGTTCGCACTAACTCAGCGAAAGCTATCGCTGACAAAAAAGAGTTGGCGAGAAAAGTGTCGGCGATGGAAGACCAAATTTCAGAGTGGCAACAGAAAGCCAGCTTGGCGATTACTAAGCAGCGTGAAGACTTGGCGCGAGCCGCGCTCATTGAAAAGCAAAAACTTGAGAAAATCATCAAAGGTTTGCATGATGAACAAACCTTAGTTGCCGAAACCATTGAAAAACTGACCAGTGAAATTGCCAAACTTGAAACGAAAATTGCTGAAACTCGAGCGAAACAACAGGCTCTGTTGATCCGAAACCAAGCCGCTCATAATCGTCGTGATGTCCAAAAGCATCTGCATACCAGCCGTACACATGAGGCAATGGCTAAGTTTGAACAATACTCCCGCAAGGTCGATGAGCTTGAAGCTGAAGCAGATTTGTACTCTCAGTCAGGTAATGCGAAATCACTCGATCAAGAGTTCGCAGAGTTACAGGCTCAAGATGAAATAGAGAAAGAGCTATCGAAACTCAAAGAGCAGATGAAGAAGAACGAAAAATAACCATGATTTAGGGGGAAAGAATGTCATCTTTTTTTATTGCAGGACCAGTAATTGTTTTTCTTATTTTCGTAGCCCCATTATGGCTTTTTCTGCACTATCGAAGTAAACGCAAGGCGGAAACTGGCTTATCGGGCGATGAACATCAAGAGCTTCAGCACCTGGCAAAAAAAGCAGAGCAAATGAAGCAGCGAGTAGAAAACCTAGAAAGGATCCTTGATGCTGAATCACCAAATTGGAGAAGCAACCATGATGCATAAGGAGCTTTATCGAGATCCTGTGAATGGTAAATTGACCGGTGTATGCGCAGGATTGGGGAATTATTTTGGTATTGAAGTGTGGTTAATTCGTATATTAGTGATTTCAGCCGCATTACTAGGGGGTAGTTTTTTAGTGATTTTGGCTTACATTGCGATGAGCCTTATGGTCGAAAAACAGCCTGATAACTTTGTTGAACAAATGAAGCATCAACAAGAACATCGACTAAAGAGCAAGCCATGGAAACAAGGCCAAACGGCAAAAGAACTACTGGCAACCATCTCACAAGACCTAGATTCTATGGAGAATAACGTAAGACAAATGGAAGCGTATGTCACATCAGAGACATTCCGTGTGAATCGAGAGTTTAGGGATTTATAAAAAATGGCACCGTAAGGTGCCTTTTTTTTCTTGGTCATTATAAAATTTCCAACTATTTATTAACCACTTATACTTTTTTCACGTTGGCAATTTTTGACTGAGTAAGCTATGTTTTTAAGACGTAAAAAACATGGATGATTTGCAATGTATAGAAAGTTGTTTGGTGTCGCTGTTGCATGCACTTTATTGACCGCCTGTGGAAAAGAGCCGCCACCAGTTCCCGAACCAGAATCTAGGCCGGCCAAACTCTTTTCTGTTTCTGTTGGTAATAGTAAGTTTGAGCGTGACTTTCCAGCGGTGTCTGAAGCAGGCGATCGCGCCGTGTTGGCGTTTCGCGTGCCGGGGCAATTGATGAGCATTGACATCCGTTCTGGGCAAAAGGTTGAAAAAGGGCAGCTGTTAGCGCGGTTAAATCCAGATGAATACACTTTGTTGGAGAAACAAGCCAAAGCAGTTTTTCGCTTGGCAGATGTTCAATATCAAAGGGCGTTAAAACTTCGTAAAGATCAAGTCGTTTCAGAGCAGGATTTTGATCAAGCCAAAGCCAATCGTAACTCTGCCCGGGCTTCTCTGTCTCAAGCCAGCGCCAATTTGGATTACACCAATTTATACGCCCCCTATGACGGAACGATTTCGATTATTCCCGCAGATAACTTTGAGTTTGTCCAGGCGAAAGAAGGGGTGATGAACATCCAGTCCGATACGTTAATGAAAGTGGTATTTCAGTTACCTGACAGGCTATTAAGCCGCCTGCAATCCAAAGCAGAAATTGACGCCAACATGATCTTTGATGCTGCACCCAACAATACTTATCCACTGACTTTTCAAGAAATTGATACGGAAGCTGATCCGAACACAGGTGCGTATAAAGTAACCATGATTATGGAAAGGCCGAGCGATGTTGGCATATTACCGGGCATGAGTGGCCAGGTTTCTGTGTCTGCATCTGGCTCGGGAGCAACGGTTATCCCTAATACTGCGCTTTTTGAAGAGGATGGTCAGGAGTGTGTTTGGCGAGTTGGAGATGAAGGTATTGTGGAAAAAGTTGCCGTATCGCTTGATGATCAAAGACGTATTATCGAGGGGTTAGAGGATGGTGACCAAATCATTATCTCTGGGGTGCGAAGTATGACGGCGGGGATGCGAGTTAGGGAATGGATTAAGGAGCGAGGCTTATGAGTGTTTCAAAGTACGCTGCAGCACTTATTTGCTCGGTATTTCTTATAGCCTGTAGCAAGCCTGAAATTGGCGTGAGAGATGAGGTTCCAAAAGTCAAAGTCACCGAGTTGGGAATCTCTGATTTAAAAAACCGCCTGTATTTTCCAGCGGTTGCTAATGCCGCTGAGCGCTCACACCTTAGTTTTCGTGTTGCGGGTGAAATCTTGCAAATTGAGCTAAAAGAGGGGGATTTTGTCAAAAAGGGAGATGTTCTGGCTAAGCTTGATCCTACCGATTATCGATTGGACGTTGATAATGCTCAGGCCAGATACAGTGTGATAGATAGCCAGTACCGACGTTCGAGCCCTCTAGTTAAAAAAGGACTGTTAGCTAAATCTCAATTTGATGAGATTGCCGCTCAAAGGTCGATGGCATTAGCTGAATTGGAATTAGCTAAATTGCGCTTGTCGTTTACCGAGCTAAAAGCCCCTGTCGATGGGGTTATTTCCAGAGTATCGGCTGAACAGTTCGAGAATGTCATTGTTGGACAGCAGGTGGTTAACATTCATAGTTTGGAAGAAGTCGAAGTGGTTCTGCAGCTTCCTGACCGTTTTTCGGTAAATCAGCCAACACCTGAAGCGTTGGCTAAAATTGAGTCCATTGTGCGCGTCCCCTCAGGCAATGAATACATTGCGAAAGTTAAAGAGTATACAACGGAGCCGGATCCAGCCCTTGGCACGTTTACAGTGACTCTAGTTCTGCCAATGCCAGAAACGGAGTTCATCTTGGATGGTATGGCCGTTGATGTGACTTCTAAAGCAAGAGATGTCGGGCTGAAAATCAACCTTGGTGTGACCGTTCCTATTGGTGCATTGTTTAATGCTGACGGAGACTCTCTAAGAGATAATGAGAAATTTGTATGGGTTGTCGACGATACGCAGACGGTATCGAAACGAAAGGTTGCCACTGGTAAGGTGTCACAGTCGACAGTACAAATTCTACAGGGTTTAGAAAGTAATGAGCGTGTCGTGACAGCGGGCGTGCCGAGATTAAGAGAAGGTATGACAGTGGAAGTAATATCGCAGGAGGCGAAATTATGAGTTCTCTAGAACAAAGCAAGCAGCCTCAAAGTGACGATGAGATAACGGGTGTTGCAGCCTACTTTATCCGCAACCGCGTGATCAGCTGGATGGTTTCTCTGATTTTCCTAATTGGTGGCGTGTCAGCCTTCTTTGGTTTGGGGCGCTTAGAAGATCCTGCGTTTACTATCAAAGATGCAATGGTAGTCACCGCTTACCCTGGTGCAACACCACAACAAGTAGAAGAAGAAGTGACGTATCCCATAGAAAAAGCAATTCAACAGCTAACCTATGTGGACGAGGTCAATTCCATTTCAAGTCGAGGCTTGTCGCAAATCACCGTGACCATGAAAAACAATTATGGCCCTGATGACCTCCCACAGATTTGGGATGAACTGCGACGCAAAGTGAATGATTTAAATGGTTCTTTGCCTCCAGGTGTACAAATGCCAACGGTTATAGACGATTTTGGAGATGTTTACGGTGTTTTGCTGGCTTTAACTGGTGAAGGGTACAGTTACAAGGAGATCCTGGACTATGTGGACTACCTGCGGCGCGAACTCGAGCTAATCGATGGTGTAAGTAAGGTCTCTGTTTCAGGGCATCAGCAAGAACAAGTCTTCATCGAAATCTCAATCAAACGCATGAGTGCGCTTGGCATTTCTCCAAAAACGATATTCAATTTGCTTGCTACCCAAAACGTGGTCTCTGACGCGGGTGCTACGAGAATTGGTGACGACTATATTCGTATCCAACCAACCGGTGAATTCTCGGATGTATCAGAACTTGGCAACTTGATCATTAACGAGAGTGGCTCTTCAGGACTGATTTATCTTAGAGATGTCGCGGAAATTAAACGTGGATTTGTCGAAGTTCCTAGTAACATCATAACATTCAACGGCGATCTCGCGCTTAATGTCGGAATATCATTTGCCAGCGGTGTCAATGTTGTGGAGGTGGGGAAACGTGTAGATAGGCGATTGGCCGAGCTTAAATACCAACAGCCTATCGGGATCGAAATCTCAGAGATCTATAGCCAGCCCAAAGAAGTTGACAAGTCAGTTCGAGGCTTTGTAATCAGCCTAGGGCAGGCTGTCGCGATTGTAATTGTTGTCTTGCTATTTTTCATGGGATTACGCTCTGGTCTTTTAATTGGTTTGATATTGCTGCTTACCGTATTTGGCACGTTTATTTTTATGCAATACATGGCGATCGATCTGCAGCGGATCTCATTAGGTGCTTTAGTTATCGCTTTAGGGATGCTGGTGGATAATGCCATTGTGGTGGTAGAAGGGATATTGATAGGTACTCAAAAAGGGCGAACCCGTTTACAAGCGGCGACAGATATCGTAACCCAAACCAAATGGCCTTTACTTGGTGCTACGGTCATTGCAGTGACTGCTTTTGCACCTATCGGTTTGTCAGAAGACTCAACAGGTGAATATTGTGGGACATTGTTCTCGGTGCTACTTATCTCATTGATGTTGAGTTGGTTTACAGCCATCTCGTTGACACCATTTTTTGCCGACATCTTTTTTAAAGGACAAAAGAATACGCAATCAGGAGAAGGCAGCGATCCTTATAACGGGTTTGTCTTTGTCGTTTATCGTCGATTCTTAGAGTTTTGTATGCATCGAGCATGGATGACAATGATGGTGCTGCTAGTGAGCTTGGTTGTTGCACTCTATGGTTTTACTCAGGTAAAGCAGGCGTTTTTCCCATCGTCAACAACACCAATATTCCAGGTCGATGTATGGTTGCCAGAAGGGACAGACATTCGAGCCACTAACACCAAACTTAAGGTACTTGAGAATTGGTTGGCTGACCAGCCAGAAGCCGAACACATTACCACAACAGCGGGTAAAGGGTTGCAGCGTTTCATGCTGACCTACGCACCAGAAAAAAGCTACGCTGCATACGGTGAAATCACTGTTAGGGTGACCAGTTTTGAGGTGCTTGAACCATTGATGAAGCGCTTTAGAGTTTACGTGAGTGACAGCTTCCCTGAGATTAATTACAAGCTTAAACAGATAGAGTTAGGTCCCGGTGGTGGTGCTAAAATCGAAGCGCGTATTGTCGGTTCTGATCCAACGGTGTTGCGTGGTATCGCCAAAGAAATTATGGACATCATGTATGCAGATCCAGGAGCGCATAATATTCGTCATGACTGGCGTGAGCGTACTATGGTGTTGGAGCCTATTTTCAACGAGAGTCAGGCTAGACGTTACGGCATCACAAAGTCGGATGTTGATGATGTACTGATGACCTCATTTTCTGGGAAGTCTGTTGGCTTGTACCGTGATGGCACGACGTTACTTCCTATCGTGGCAAGGCCTCCGGAAGATGAGCGTGTAGACATTAGAAACATCGAGGGTCTTAAAATTTGGAGTCCATCATTGGCTGCGTTTATTCCTTTCCAACAAGTGACACAAGGTTATGATTTACGTTGGGAAGACCCGCTGATTGTACGTAAGAACCGAAAGCGAATGCTGACCGTTTTTTCCGATCCAGATTTGCTGGGTGAAGAGACGGCGTCAACGTTACAAAAACGAATTCAACCTTTGGTTGAAGCGATCGAATTGCCGCCAGGATATTTTGTTGAATGGGGAGGTGAGTATGAGTCATCGAATGATGCTCAAGAGTCTCTATTTAAGACGATGCCGATGGGCTACCTGTTTATGTTCCTCATTACAATTTTCCTTTTTAATGCAGTGAAAGAGGCATTAATTGTATGGTTAACGGTGCCTTTGGCTGTGATAGGGGTAACGACGGGGTTGCTCGCATTAAATACACCATTTGGCTTTATGGCGCTTCTTGGATTTTTGAGTTTGTCTGGTATGTTGCTGAAAAACGGGATTGTTTTGCTTGATCAAATTGAAATTGAGATCAAATCAGGCAAAGAACCGTATCTTGCTGTTGTCGACGCGGCGCTGAGTCGTGTGCGTCCAGTGTGTATGGCAGCGATAACGACAATTTTAGGGATGATCCCGCTGCTACCAGATATCTTCTTTAAACCCATGGCGGTGACCATTATGTTTGGATTGGGCTTTGCCACAGTTCTTACTTTGATTGTTGTGCCAGTCTTGTATCGATTATTTCATCGGGTGAAAGTAGTCAACTAATAGCAGAGGCACTGGCTAAGGGCCGTGCCTTTTAATTTATCTAAGGAAAAGTAATGTGCAAACGTTGCCCTTGGCTTGATGAAAGCAAGCCGGACTATGTGGAGTATCATGACAAGGAGTGGGGCGTTCCTGTCTTGGATGATAAAACGATGTTCGAATTTCTAGTGCTAGAGTCTGCACAAGCCGGTCTGAGTTGGTACACCATCCTAAAGCGACGAGAAGGCTATCGTAATGCCTTTGCTAATTTCGATGTCGATAAAGTCGCGTGTTTTACCAAAGAAGATGAAGCTCGATTGGTTATTGACTCAGGGATAATACGTAACCGAGCTAAAATCAGTGCCACGATAAATAACGCGAAATGCTATCAAGAGATCCAGCGCGAGTTTGGGTCTTTTGTAAATTACATCTGGGGATTTGTCGGTAACAGAGTGATTGTTAATCAATGGTCATCACTTGAAGATTACCCTGCGACGTCACCGGTTTCAGATGCACTTAGCAAAGATATGAAGAAACGTGGCTTTAAGTTTGTTGGCTCTACCATATTGTACGCTCATTTGCAGGCTGCAGGGCTTATCAATGATCACAGCGTTGATTGCTATCGAAGACAAAAGATCATTGATAGCTATGAAAATCTTGGCTTGCAATGGCAAGACGGCTAGCATTACCCAATCAAAAAGCCCTAATGAGTCATTAGAGCTTTTCTGTGGTTATTTGAGAAATAAAGCAGGTCTATACATGCAGCTTTTCTTGAAGAACCGAGTTGTAACGTTCTAACCCGGCAGCCAAATCGGCAATAAGATCGTCAGTATCTTCAAGCCCGATATGAAGTCGAATCAATGTGCCTTCAAAGTTTGGATTCGCAACGGTTCTTAAAGAGTGAAAGCTTTTCGGCTCGTTAGCCAAAATTAAGCTCTCAAAGCCGCCCCATGAATACCCCATACTAAAGTGTTTCATGCCATCTAGCAGGGCGGTTGTTGCCTGAGGGCAAGTGGTTTTTAACACAAATGAGAATAGGCCGTTGCCGCAGCTAAAGTCGCGATGAAAATACTCGCTGCCAGGGCACGTTTCTAGCGCCGGGTGACGGACGTGATCTACTTCAGGGCGAGATTGTAACCAGTTGGCCACCGTTAAGCTGTTGGCTGCGTGTTGCTTAAGACGTAGTTCGAGAGTACGGATCCCTCTAAGTCCTAAATATGCATCGTCTGGTGAAACACACTGACCCATAAGGTAGCTCTGTTCACGTAGTTGGTCCCAGCACTTTTCATTGGCAACAGCGGTGCCAAGCATTACGTCGGAGTGGCCAATGATGTATTTGGTCGCTGCCTGAATAGAGATATCAACACCAAAGTCAAATGGAGAGAAACCAACACCAGCACTCCAAGTATTATCTAACATGACAATCACATCATGCTCGTGTGCAACGCGAGTCATGGTGGGTACATCCTGTACTTCCATGGTAATTGAGCCAGGGGATTCTAAAAATAGGATCTTGGTATTTGGACGAATTAATTCGCGAATACCAGCACCAATTACCGGATCATAGTAAGTTGTTTCAATTCCCATTTTCTTAAGGATTTTGTCGCAGAAGTCTCTTGTCGGCTCATAGCATGTGTCGACCATCAAAATATGATCGCCAGTTTCTACAAAAGAAAGTATTGAGTTTGAAATGGCAGCCGTACCACATGGATACAGTGCACAGCCAGCGCCCCCCTCAATTTCTGTCATAGCATCTTGAAAAGCAAAATGAGTAGTAGTGCCGCGGCGCCCATAAAACAGCGTTTTGTTTGCTCGGTTAATGGTCGCGTGTTGCTTTTCAGCTACGGTGTTAAAGACAACGGTTGAAGCGCGCTGAACAGGGGGATTAACCACGCCTTTTGTCCACTTTTTATCTCGACCTGCGGTGACAAATTTTGTTGTTTTACTTTCTGACATTGCGATTCCCTGTCCTTAATGTTTTGGATTGCTTAGTGCAATAAACCATGAAGAGAGATGAGTTTCAAGAACTAGAGGTAACTTGTTATAAAGAATAAAGTATTACGTGCTACTTGAAGCGCTTGTGGAGTATCAGTGGTATTTGGTTACACGCGTTAGAATCGTTAAAATTGGTAAAAAGAGAGCAAACTAGCTCTCTTTTTACCATATCGAATTATAGAGTGCGTATCTTACAGTAACGGGTTGAACAAATAGAAAATACGCTCAAAAAAGCGATTATATAGGCTTCGCCTGTGCCAAGTTTCCATATCAACTGTATCGGATTGTGCCATATAATTTTTTTGTAATGAGTACATTTCCTTTGTGAAAACAGGATCTTCCACTGCTAAGGTCAGTTCAAAGTTTAGCCATAGACTGCGCATATCAATATTGACTGTACCGACAAGACAAAACAGTTCATCAATCACAACCGACTTAGTGTGCAGTAACCCCCCGTAGAACTCATGAATTTGTACGCCAGCTTCCATTAATTCAGTGTAGAACGCACGCGACGCCCATTTCACCATTAACGAGTCATTTTTTTGTGGGATGATCAATTCCACCTTCACGCCTCTTTGCGCGGTCATTTTGATGGTTTCAAGCAAATCGGCGCTAGGAACAAAATAAGGCGTTGTGATTGTTACTGAATGATTAGCTTGGTGCATTGCAAGGGTCAGGACTTGATAAATCAAGTGTTCAGGCATTCCGGGGCCAGAAGGCACCACCTGGATGGGTTTGGAGTCAATAGGGATCTCTATCTCACATTCAGGTTGTACTGGGAATGAGCGCTCTCCAGTTTCGACTTCCCAATCCCAGCAATGTATTGCAGACAGAACATTAACCGTTGGCCCCGTCACTCTAACCATGATGTCGATCCATTGTCCCACTCCTGAACCCTGCTTGAAGTACGCAGGGTCAACCATATTCATTGAACCGGTATAGGCTATATCGTCATCAATAACAATGATTTTTCGGTGCTGGCGAAGGTCGAGTCTACGAAGAAAAATACGCCAGGGACTGACCTCTAAGCCCTCGACTAGCGAGACGCCATTATCCTTGAGCATTTTAGCCCAGTGGCTGCGAAAGAAAGTATTGCTGCCGGCCGAATCGAGTAAGACTTTTACATCTACTCCTCTCTTAGATGCATGAATTAGGGCAGACGCCACAGAATCAGCTAAACCACCGGGATACCAAATATAAAATACCATTCTGATTGAATGTTGCGCTTCTTCGATGTCTTGAATCACGGAACGTAAAATCTGTTCGGGTGTAGTTTGAAGATCTAACGTGTTTCCGCATAGGGCAGGGATCCCAATTCGGTTATTACACAAATAGTCAATTTTGGAAATATGGATCCCTAACTGATCGGGGACATGGGCTGTGCAGTCATTTAGCTTATGGAACCAATTACCAAATGGCTGGAACATATCTTTAGCTCGATCGGCTCTTTTTCTGCCAAGATTTAACTCACCAAACATGAAGTAGCAGATAACGCCTACGACAGGAATGATGTAAATAACCATTAGCCAGGCGAGCGAAACACTCACAGAGCGTCTTTTAAGCACGACCCGTATGGTTACACCAGCGACAAGCAACCAATAGACGGCAAGTCCAGCTAATGTAAGAAAATGATAGACCTTGTCCATAGAGTCCAATTAATCAAAAGAAGTTATTAAGATAATAATGTTTAAAAGAGAGTTTTGGAATACAAGGGCGAATGTTAACGCAATTTCATACGTTACAAAGGATAAATCAAACCGTTATATAAGCTATGCGGCGGGTGATTGTTGTGCTCGCAATGTTATTGTTGGTTAATAGTTTTGATGTTTGGTTGCAATGGTGGGGTGTTATTTTAAAGTTAATGTGAAAATTGGACTAATATAGCGCTGGGGCTTTCAATCCTACAGTGAAGCTGTTTTACTTACCACTAACTTAAAGTTATCTGCCTGTGCGTGAGGTGTAAAGTTTATTGCACACCTGTTCTGGCAGCATTAATTCAATAGAAATACTGGTAATAAAATCATGGCAAGTAGTTCGAGGGGACAATTTTCTTCAAGGATAGGATTCATCATGGCAGCCGCTGGCTCGGCTGTTGGGTTAGGTAATGTTTGGGGCTTTCCGACGCAAACTGCAAGTAATGGCGGTGCTGCGTTTTTGGTTATGTACCTGCTGATGATGGTTTTGCTAGCGTTTCCGATGTTGGTGGCTGAATTAACTATTGGTCGATATGGCCAATCAAATCCTATAGCATCGCTAAAAAAGATCTGGGTTAGAAATCAGGCGTTGGCTATCGTATTTGGCAGCATTGCAATGTTAGCAGCGTCGCTCATTCTTAGCTTCTACGCCATATTGGCTGGATGGCTCATTGGATTTGGCGCAGCGCCCGTTATGGAGCTAGTAGGGCTCAAGGGTTTTGCCGAGTGGCTCGAAACATACGGTGTGGCGAGAAACCTTGTGCTAACGGTTCTTTTTATGGGCTTGACCGTTTATGTGGTTCAAAAAGGGGTGGCGAATGGCATTGAGAAGTGGTCTACACGCTTAATGCCTCTGCTGTTTGTTCTCTTCGCAGTCTTGATTGGATATATTTTCACTCAAGAGGGAGCTATTGAAGGCCTGGAAATGTATTTGATCCCTGATTGGAGTCATGTCAATGCCGGGCTGGTCGTCAACGCTATGGGTCAGGCTTTCTTCTCTCTGTCATTAGGGGTTGGGGCGATGATGGTATATGGCTCGTATCTAAAAAAGGACATTAATATTGTGCGAACGGCGGGCCAGGTCGCAGTTATTGACACTGGTGTTGCGTTATCGGCAGGATTGTTGATTTTGCCAGCGATGTTTGTTGCTAAGCACAATGGGGTGCAGATCTTTAATGAGGTTGGTGAGCTGATTAGTTCGGGTAACCTGGTATTTACGGTACTGCCGAGCCTGTTTGATACGATGGGGCCCATTGGCGAAGTTATTGGGTTGGCGTTTTTTGCACTCATGGTTATCGCGGCGTTGACCTCGTCAATTGCTATGCTAGAAGTGCCTGTGGCGTGTTTGCATGAAGAGCTGAATATACGACGTGAGAAAGCAGCTAAAATTCTTGGTCTGGCCATTTTGATTCTTAGCGTTATTATCGTTGTGAACTTCTCTAGCCTGTTTGATCTGGTCGCAACGATTTCAACAATGTATATGCAACCTCTGCTAGGCGTCGTGTGGGCAATTGTCATCGGATGGATCTGGCATAGAAACAAACAGCTAGAAGAAATAAAACAAGGCAACCCGGACATTGAACAAGGGTGGTTTTGGAAGATTTGGCCATGGTACGTTAAATTTGTCTGTCCAATTGCCGTTTTGACCGTGTTCCTGTATCCACAGCTCTGATGTGAAAGCTGCCTTTTAGGCAGCTTTTGTGTATCATCGACGACATTATTTAACGGACTGTAAACGATTTATGTTCGATCTCGTATACGCGTGTGATGACTTTGTGGTGATCAACAAACACCCTAATGTCAGCGTACATAAAGATGATGGTGATACAATGCTGGTACACGATGTTGCCAAAGCATTGCAATGTGAAAAACTCTATCTGGTGCATCGACTCGACAAGATGACATCAGGTTTGCTATTGCTGGCCAAAAGTAACCAGGCAGCCAGTGTGCTATCCCAGCTTTTTGCTCACAAAAAAATAGAGAAGTACTACCTCGCGCTCGGAGCTAAGAAACCTAAAAAGAAACAAGGTTTAATCGAGGGGGATATGGAACGGTCTCGACGAGCTTCCTGGAAATTATTGCCATCGAAGGTGAATCCGGCAATCACCCAGTTTTTTTCTTTGTCGGCGAAGCCGGGTGAACGACTCTTTTTATGCCGACCTCATACAGGTAAAACCCATCAAATTCGAGTCGCGTTAAAGTCTATAGGTTCTCCGATAATTGGGGACCCTATTTACAATCCAAGTAGCGATGCCGACAGAGGTTATTTGCATGCGTTTGCGTTGCGTTTTGGATTTAATGAAGAGTCATTTGAATTTACCTGCGATCCTCGAGAATTTGCTGCTTGTGGTAGTAAATGGACAGAGCCAGTAGTGAGCGAAAATATTAATCAGTGGAGTGAACCTTGGAGTCTACAATGGCCGAAAATCAAGTAATAAGCGAAATGCTAGCCAGCGAGTTACCCGTATTTTTTGAAGAAGTAACTCAACAGTTGACCAGTATCCCCAATGAAATTCGCCGTCTTTTTCACGGCAGAGGAAAGCACTGGCCGGGACTTGAGCAGATCACTTGCGACTGGGTGCAAGGCCAAATGATCGTCAATGTGTTTAAGAGTGTTGATGACGAGTTTCTGCAAACTCTAAAAGTGGGTTTAGATGCATTGGCTCAATCGGAACTCTGGCAAAAGCGCAGTGGCTCATGTATTGCGATACAGCATCGCTATCAAGAAGGCGCTCCTACAGAGGTTCTCTATGGGGAATTAGATTCCCGACCTGTAGTGATAGAGTCTGGTTGTCAGTATCAACTTGATATTGGTCGAAATCAGAACTTTGGTTTGTTTCTGGATATGCGTCTTGGTCGAAATTGGGTACAACAAAGAGCTCAGGGTAAGAAGGTGTTAAACCTATTTGCCTACACCTGTGGTTTTTCCGTGGCAGCAATTCAAGCAGGGGCCTGCGGTGTTATGAATGTTGATATGTCGCGTTCATCGCTCAATAAAGGTCGCGATAACCACCGCCTTAATCAACATGATTTATCGAAAGTGTCCTTCTTAGGGCATGATATCTTTCGCTCTTGGGGCAAAATTAAAAAGGGTGGGCCTTATGACATGGTGATTATTGATCCGCCATCGTTTCAGAAGGGAAGCTTTGCCTTAACCAAAGACTACAAAAAGATACTAAAGCGTCTGCCTGAGTTATTAAACGAAGATGGGGTTGTTATGGCGTGTGTTAACTCCCCAACAGTTTCTCCTGACTTTCTTATCGAAAGTATGCAGCTAGAAGCGCCGGCACTAGAGTTTCAATACCGTTTAGATAATCCACCTGAGTTTATTGATGTGGATGAAAGCGCGAGCTTGAAAGTGATGATTTTCCAATAGATAGAATGAACCCTAGCGACAACATGCAGCTAGGGTTTTTCTATTCGATTCTACTTAACAAAGACGTGGATATTTAGTTTACCCAGTCTCTGAGCTTGAAGGTCAAAGTATGCTCAGAACCCTTTAAAACTAATGACTCTTTAGTCAGTGTCATTTCGCTCCAATCGGATAGTGTCTTAGACATAGACATTTCAATGTTCATGGCATCATCGCCACACATTTTCATTGTCATGCCCATTTGTTTGACACGGAACTTACCGTCTTCAAGTTCACCCTGGCCAAAGTAATTGTTGCAGCCCGCGTTACCGTTCACGGTCATATTCTCTCCGACTTCCAAACGAGGCGTTTGGCTCTTGTCTTCAACAGAGATCATTTGTCCATCAATTTTTGCTAAGTTCCAGTTGTGATGTTGAAGATCTTGCGGTGTGATAACTTGTACGCTCTTTTCCGAATTAGAATTCTGCGCTGAACAAGCTGTGATCAAAACGGGCAGTACAACAGCAGCGAGTAGCGCTTTTTTGTTAATCTTCATTTAGTTGGCTCCAAGTAGGTGTGATATTGAATAAGCATATTTAATAAAACACTGTTTTTTGTCAGCAGTAGGTTAGCTTTAGTATAGTGGACTTTCAATACTGAATTTCGAAGTCATGGATTCGTATTCAGATCTTTAATCGCGAGACTATGTACCTCATCTTGCTTTATGACTATTCTTCTAATAGTTAGTTCAACAGAGGGAAAAGATGGAACAACTCGAGTTTTTTCAAGTACCCAGCCCCTGCGTCGGCGTATGCACAGTAGACAATCGCGGGTATTGTCAAGGTTGCATGCGCAAAAGGGAAGAACGCTTTAATTGGTTATCCTATACCTCAGCACAGCAACTTCATATCATAAAGCTGTGCAAGCAACGCTACTATCGGAAAATGAAAAAGGAAAGACTGCAGCAGAGTATCGAAGAGCAAGCTGACATTAATGGTCAACAAGAATTGTTCTAACTGGCTAAATTCGATTAACTTTCAGTTAGTTGTTAAATTTTTTGCGCGTTTTCATCTCTATGTTATGAATTTCTTTGTTGTGCGCTTAGCATAATTATACTTATCGTCTCTACTTAGCGTGAAGGGCGTCAAATCTGTGATGTTCATTCAAAATAGTAATGGTAATTAGACGTAAATTCTGTTTATTATAAATTGTTACAAATATAACAATAATGAATGGATGCATGCGAATACTGATATGTGATGACTCATCAATAGCGAGAAAATCTCTTGGTAATTGTATTGATACGACTCAAAATGTATCAATATTGTACGCCAATGATGGTGCCCAAGCGCTTGATATATTGAGCCAGCATCACGTTGATGTTTTATTTCTTGATATCACTATGCCCGTTATGGACGGTTTTGAAGTGCTACTCGCTCTTCAACCCATACCTAGTAACTTAAAAGTTGTTATGGTGTCAGCAGATATCCAAGATAAAGCGAAACAGCGGTGTTTCGAACTTGGAGCCAAAGCTTTTATCGAAAAGCCTCTTCATCCTAATTCGGCCATTCCATTATTTCATGATTTAGGCATTGAGTTTTGTCAATTTAAACTGAAGCAAGCTTCCTTGACACGTGTGGAAAGTATCGAGTGCTTCAGAGAAATTGCCAATATAGCATTGGGGTCTGGCGCGGCAACGATTGCCGATCATCTACAAGAATTTATTCAGCTTCCTGTTCCCGTTGTCGGTGAAATCACTTTTGGTGAAGTCACCATGACCATTCAAGATTCATTGGCACGAAAAAATACCTGTGCAGTTTCTCAACGCTTTGTGGGCGGAGGCCTACATGGTGAAGCGTTGGTTTGTGTTCGCAGTGACTGTGTGACTTTGGTGGGGCAGCGATTAGGGTTTGATACTACAGACTCTTCTCATGATGAGATCATCGTGAATGTTGTTAATTTGCTGGTGTCGTCCTTTTTAATATCTTTATCCAATCAATTGGGTATCGAATTTTCATTGCGCCAGCCACTTCGTGTCGAAGAGTTCTTTCCGAAGAAATCTGAAATGAAAGACACAGAACAGATATTTGTTATTGAATACACCTACGAAGCCGAATCTATGGATCTCGGTTGTGACATTTTGTTGTTACTCGACGCACCATCGGTTGATGTAATTTGCCAGTTGATGGAGGGCTCCTATTGACGACCATGACGCTTGACTTGTCCGATTTCCATTGGACGATGCAACTTGTTGATACGTTAGACGCAGGGCTCATTGTGATCGACCGAGATTACCAGGTCTGTGCATGGAATAGTTTCATGCAAAATTACAGTGGCGTTAATGCGGATAAAATCATGGGGCAGAACTTGTTTGAGCATTACCCCAATTTACCCGTGAAATGGTTGAAGGCAAAAATAGCGTCGACAGAGATACTGAAAACGCGCGGCTTCTCGAACTGGGAAGATCGGCCCGTCATTTTTGAGTTCCAGAATTTTTCGCCCGTCTCACAGGGGCTTGAAAACATGTACCAGAATATGGTTATTACACCACTCAAATCACCGCGCGGAGAAGTCACGCATTTTGCGATCATGTTGCAAGACGTCTCGGATGTTGCCAAGAGCAAGATGTTTTTGAAACGATCCAATGCAAAGTTGGCCGAGATAGGGCGCACAGACGGGCTGACAGGCCTATATAACCGGACCCATTGGGAGAGGTGCCTGATTGATGTTTATCAGGAATGCAAAACCAAGGGACAGGTAGCGACTCTGGTTATGTTCGATATCGATCATTTTAAAAGTGTTAATGACAACTTTGGTCATGCGTTCGGTGATGAAGTGATAAGAGCGGCCGCAGAGCAACTCATTCATACCGCGCGGGGCGACGACGTGTGTGGGCGCTATGGTGGTGAAGAGTTTGCGGTGCTTTTAAAAGAGACAACGGCAGAACAGGCGTTTTATTTTTCCGAAAGACTGCGAAAACGCATTGAGCAATCGGTAGTGATGTGCTCGGAACATGAAGCAAGTTACACCATCAGCCTTGGTGTGTGCCAATTTGACTCAGATTACAGTAGTCATATCGATTGGCTAAAACGAGCTGATAAAGCTCTTTATCAGTCAAAAATGGCAGGTCGAAATCAAACATCAGTTGTTAAAACATGCTAGTTATTCGCCGTACAGTGGTTCACTCACTCACTCACTGACTGCCATACAATTAGGTTAGTTACAGCGCTGATTGTTTGCGATATAGCAGCCACACAATCGCACCTAGTACCCCCAATACAACGCCGCTAATTGCCAAGAAAGCCATGACATGAGCAACAGCATTAAGCTCAAATAGCCAGCCAACAATAAAAGTCCCGATAGCAAATCCTAGTGAAATCGCGGCAGCGACAAGCCCTTGAGTTGCAGCGGGTGTCATTGGGCTTAACTCATCGGCAAGAGCGGCTAATGAAATATCGTTCCAAGCACCATTGATGATAGAAAAAATGATCAATGACATTGGTAGTAAACTTAGTAATGAGTGACCAAACATTGCCCAAATACTCACGCCGACAATTAAGTTGATTAAAACGGTAAGTAGCCACAAACCGATAGAGCCGTGGCGCTCCATCCATTTTCCGGCAGGCACAAGTGCAAATATTGTCACAAGAGCAGAAAGAGCCATTCCAAACGCCGAGTTTGACAACTCGATTGAAAACCCTTTGTTAATAATGAGCGGTCCCATTTCGACCATATTTGAACCCACAAACATTGAAATGAACGTGGTAAAAATAAAAGTGAGCCAAAGTAGCCACGTTCTGCCATGAGTAGCATTCTCGTGCGTATCGGCTTCTGAGCGGTGGCAGGGCAGCGGGGCGGGAGGATTCAGGCACAGTATCGTGAAACAGCAAATGTCTAAGATCAATAGGGCCGAAATCTGTAAGTTAGTGGAGTAGTCCAAGCGATCCATTAATCCAACTACAGATCCAGCAATAACCACTCCAAGCATTTGTAGTTGAAAAAGTAGTTTCAGGCTTTTGGCCTTGTCGGAGCTATTAGGATTAAGTTTCACCGCGAAGGTGGGGTTTAACACAAACAGCAAGTTGCTACCGAGACCAAACAACAAGGCTATCAGCCAGTAGTAGCTATCGCACTGCGCGGGGTAAAGTAACAACGCCAATGCGGAGATATGACACAAAAGTGCAAATCTTAGCATTGGTCGATGCGCATGGAATTTGTCGGCAAGGCCACCAAGCATTGGAGCGACTAAACCGCTTAGCCCCAATATGAGCATCGCCTGACCAACTAAAAGGCCGCTGCCCGTTCTCTCTAGAATGGTAGGGCCAAAGAGTATAGCGATACCAATCCACTGAACGATACCTATTGACGCTTGACTGACAGACCAAAGTTGACTCTTGAGCATGAAACGACCTTAAATTGGGTGCAACATGCTATTTTAATCGTTACCGCTAGTCTATTTACCGTCACTCACCGTCAACTTTTCTGAACTGAATACTTGGTTAACGTCAATTGTATGAGTGCCTGCCATTGCTTTCTTTGCTGGACCAATTCGCACTTGGCTTGCGCAAGGCGGATCGCGACCAGAGAGCGCTCATAGCTTTCACTCATGCCTTTCTGACTTATCTGCAGAAAATGCTTTTTGGTTTCATAAAACTCTGTCACGCTTCTGGTTAGGCGTAAGAACTCATTTTCTAGCTCAGTCAGCGCCTGTTGAGTACCAGAGCAAGAGGCCAAAGAGTGTTGGGTGTTTTGCAATGTTTGCTTGGCTTTTGCCAGCTCGATTTTGCTGCTTGGTGCTTTCTTTAGCTTGCTAGTAAGTTTAAAAAAGGATGCAGCTTTGATAAACCATTTAGTGGGATCAAATTGCCACCAATAAATTCCATTTCGATAATCATTCTCGAAAATATGGTGATAGTTATGATAGCCCTCACCAAAGGTTAAAAACGCCAATAACCCGTTGTCCTTTGCAGTATTTTTATTGGTGTACGGTTGGCTGCCCCAAAGGTGGGCCAAAGAGTTGATAAAAAAGGTGGTGTGATGGCTTAACACTAAGCGCAGTACGCCCACAATAAGTAACATTCCTATAATGTCACCGTGCAGGAAACCGAGCAGTATCGGAACTCCAAAGTTCATGGTAAGAGCCAGGGGAAGATAGTGCTTGTGTTGCCAGGTAACCACTTTGTCTTTTTGTAGATCTCGGCAGTTTCGGTAATCACTGTAGCGTTCGCTTTGATACTCACGCAACATCCAGCCAATATGAGAATACCAAAATCCTCTTTTAGCTGAATAGGGGTCTTTATCGTTGTTGTCGACGTGCTTATGGTGCACCCGATGATCTGATGACCAATGAAGAGCGCTATTTTGTAGGGCAAACGCACCACCTAAAGCGTAGATATACTTAAGTGACTTGGATGCCTCATAAGCCTTGTGAGACCATAGTCGATGATATCCGGCAGTAATTGACATACCACAATAAGTGAAGCTGATGACTAACCATACAAAGTGGGCGGTGGAGTATCCATAGAAGTACCCATAGAGTGGAACAAGAACAATTGCGACTATGAACGTCGATAGAAACAGTACGATGTTGAGCCATATTAGGGGCGGTTTGCTTTCATTAGCCACGGGGAATCTCCTTTAGTGTACACTTGTACGCTAGAATATCAGCGTACACGTGTAAGTCAAAAGGTATCGTTATCAAAAGTGCTACAAGATTTAACGCGCAGAGCACTTGATAGCAAAAAAACAAAAAGGTGCCATATAGGCACCTTGTGAATTTCGTGTGTCTTCGTTAAAAGGGAGTACGTTATCCGAACGCGGCGGCCGCTTGCATTAACAGGCCACTAATGTATGCACCATAAGTGCCCAAAGCATAACCAAGAACGGCAAGTAAGATCCCAACTGGAGCCAAAGCCGGATGGAACGCTGCTGCTACCACAGGAGCTGAAGCTGCACCACCAACGTTCGCTTGGCTACCAACAGCCATAAAGAACAGCGGAGCACGGATTAACTTTGCAACGCCAATCATCAGTAATGCATGGATTGTCAACCAGGTAATACCAATTAAGAAGTATCCAGGGTTGTCGAGAATTGCAGTGACATCCATTTGCATACCGATAGTCGCGACTAGAATGTAGATAAAAGCAGAGCCGATTTTAGACGCGCCAGCATGCTCTAAAGAGCGTGATGACTTAAACATAGAAGCGATAAGGCCTAGGGTGGTCGAGATAACAATTAGCCAGAAGAAACCAGACGTTAGGCTGTATTTTTCTAGGTAGGGAGCGTTCAACTCAATCCATGGTGCGATTTTGTCACTAAAAAAGTGAGCAACGCCGGTTAAACCAAAGGCTACCGCAACAATCTTTACAATGTCGGTTGTGGTGATAGGGCGAGCGTTTTCTTTCTCATAAGCGGCAACTGTATGCTTAAGTTCATCAATACTGGTCGTGTCCGCTTTGAGCCACGCATCCATTTTTTTCTGGCGGCCGGCCATAATCAACAAAATAGCCATCCAAATGTTAGCGCAGATTACATCGACGGTAATCATGGCTGAAAATAGTGTGCCATCTACATTGAATACTTCTTTCATAGCAGCCTGGTTAGCGCCACCGCCAATCCACGATCCTGCAACAGTTGTTAGGCCACGCCAAACATCACCTGCAACTAACTCTGGGCTAATGAAATCAATAATGATGATCGCAGCAGGTCCGCCAATCATGATACCAAGCGTGCCGGTTAAAAACATGATGATGGCTTTTGAACCCAATCCACAAATCTTTTTAAGGTCTGCAGATATGATCAGTAGTACCAACGCAGAGGGGAGTAGGTAACGACTCGCCACAAAATATAAATTTGAATTCGCTGCGTCGATTAGCCCTGCAGTGTTAAGAAGTGAAGGTAAGAAGTAGCAAAGCAGCAGGCCAGGAACGACGGAATAGAATTTTTTGAGTGCTGGGTGATCACTCTTTTCGGTGATGAATACCACGCCGAGAATGACGGCAAGCAATCCCATGGTAACCGCATCATTTGTAATCATTGTTATACCTCTATTGATGTGTGTTTTTGCAAGGTGGTGGACTATACAATCTGAAACATTCTGTGACAAATATCTGTAAATTAATGAATCGATTAGGTTAAATGCCACTTTTTACTACATGTCGTTAACATTTGTAGCTGGGTTTATAACGCGAGCACTCGCCTTTTGAGCACAAACTGAGTATCAAATACTCTCTTGATCATTAACTAAAGCATCCACCTTGATAAAGAATTTCATTTTTGATTGTTCTTGTGAATCTTGATTGAATGAAAGGTATTCAAAGGAAAAGGCAGGTGAATGTGTGCTGTTGAATGTGTTGAAAAAATGTGGCTTGCGGAAAAATTACAATGCTACTTGTGTGATCTGAATCACGAAATGTGTGGTGTTGATTTGGAGGAATTCACGCTCTTAGAAAGAAATATTCATATTCAGTGATTTTTGAATGAGTTGTGATCGACTTATCAAATGACATTTGCAACTTAGGAAAACGTTTGCTTTGCAAAGAAGATATCGGTAACTTGCAAACAAATGTTTGCAATACGGACATGTGTTATGACTGAGCGAGAGCAGCAAGTTCTAGACATCCTTAAAAATGATCCTTTGATTCAACAAAATGTGTTAGCAGAGAAGCTGGGCTGCAGTCGCAGTGCGGTTGCTGGCCATATTATGAATTTGATGCGTAAGGGCTTTATACAAGGAAAGGGTTATATTATCGCTCCAGAAAAGTATGCAGTGGTTATTGGTGGTGCCAATATGGATTTGTGTGGGCGTTCTGATAACACATTGATTGTTGGTGACTCTAACCCAGGCTCGCTAACAAGCAGTGCTGGTGGCGTCGGGCGCAATATCGCAGATAATATGGGACGTTTAGGCAGCTCTGTTCAGTTTATCGGAGTTGTCGGAGGTGACGCTTGGGGAGAGCAGTTACTGCAATCTTGCCGAAACGCTCATGTGGGGGTTGAACATAGTTTGGTTATGTCGGGAAGAACCTCAAGTAATTACCTCTCTATTCATGGTCCTGACGGAGAAATGCAGTTAGCTCTGAATGATATGAAACTCATCGATGAGCTCAACTCAGAACAGCTAGCTAAGCGCTCGGGCGTACTCAATCGCAGTTCTGCGATCGTTATTGATGCCAATTTGAGTGACAGTGCGCTTGATTATCTATTTCATGCACATGGGGATAAAGCGATACTGGTCGATCCCGTCTCTTCCGTTAAAGCTTCAAAGCTTATTCCGTATTTGTCACATATCCACACGTTAAAGCCGAATCGCTTGGAAGCTGAGCTGCTATCTGGCGTCACAATCAATAGTGATGAGGATCTACCAACAGTTGCAAATACACTGCATGGTAAAGGTGTAAAACACATTTTAATCAGCTTAGGTGCGAAAGGGGCGTATGCCAGTGTCGATGGCGTCGGCCAGCGTATCTCTGCAGAAAAAACACAAGTTAACAATGTCACCGGCGCGGGCGATGCTCTAATGGCGGGTCTATCACATGGCTTCCTGCAAGGCTGGTCATGGGACGAAACGGTCAATTTTGCATTAGGTGCAGCGCGTCTGGCATTGCTTGCCAATACCACCATTAACTCTGTTATGTCAGAGCAAGCGGTACATAATTTATTAGAGGAATCGTTTACATGTTAGAGAAATACTTAGATATCCAACCTGAGGTTGCACAAGCGCTTGCGAATAATCAGCCAGTTGTTGCACTTGAATCAACAATTATTTCTCATGGTATGCCATATCCGCGCAATGTTGAAACGGCTCTATTGGTTGAAGAAACCATTCGCGAACAAGGTGCGGTTCCTGCAACAATTGCAATTATTGAAGGGCGTTTAAAGGTCGGTCTGAGTAAAGAAGAAATCGAATACCTTGGAAAAGCCGGAACAGCGGTCACCAAAGTGAGCCGTCGAGATATTCCATTTATGGTTGCAGGCAAAAAAGATGGTGCGACCACGGTTGCAGCGACCATGATTTTGGCAGAAATGGCGGGTGTAAAAGTATTCGCGACAGGTGGAATTGGTGGCGTTCATCGCGGCGCTCAGGAAACCTTTGACATTTCGGCTGATCTGCAAGAGCTAGCCAATACCGATGTGGCAGTAGTTTGTGCAGGCGCGAAGTCAATTCTTGATCTTGCGTTAACTCGTGAATACCTAGAAACCCAGGGCGTACCCGTTATTGGCTATCAAACGGAGAGCCTGCCAGCTTTCTATACTCGAGAAAGTGAGCACAGCGTAGATTACCGATTAGATACGGCGCAAGATATCGCAATGGCATTGAAAGCCAAATGGGAAATGTCACTTAAAGGTGGTGTTGTGGTGGCTAACCCAATCCCTAAAGAGTATGCAATGCCAGTTGAAGTGATCACCAATGCGATCGATACAGCACTAGCTGAAGCCGAAGAGCAAGGTATTGCGGGCAAAGAATCAACGCCTTTCTTGTTGGCTCGCGTGTGTGAACTCACCGGTGGCAACAGCCTGGATTCGAACATTCAGTTAGTTCTTAACAATGCTCGTTTAGGTGCGGCTATCGCAAAATCATACTGTGCATAGCCTTTAAAGCTAAAAACTCAAAACATAGAGCGTAATTGTTAGAGATTGACGCTGTCCATGCACGAAAACCACTCCTATCTTTGAGGGAGTGGTTTTTTTATCTATCTGTATAAAAAGAAACTCACAATCTGTAGTTCGTGCCATTTAGGCTGTGTGGTAGAATGCGCTGCGATTTTTAGACAAGCCCGTCTGTTATTTTTTTCTTACTTTCGAGAGTGAATATGTCATTTTCTGCACTTGGACTGAGTGATTCCATTGTCAAAGCCGTTACAACAAAAGGTTATGACACACCGACTGAAATACAAAACAAGGCGATACCTATTGTCCTAGCTGGCGATAACTTGATCGCCGCAGCGCAAACCGGTACCGGTAAAACAGCCAGCTTTGTATTGCCTATTTTGGAACGCCTCGCTAAAGGTGAAACACAGCGCAAGAAGCGTATTCGCTCTCTGATAGTCGTGCCTACGCGCGAATTGGCCATCCAGGTGGACAACAACATTGCCGCCTACGCTAAACACACGGCCATTAAATCTTTGGCTGTGTATGGTGGTGTTGATGATAAGCCATCCAAGCAAAAGCTGATTGATGGTGTCGATATTCTTGTTGCTACGCCTGGGCGACTTCTGGATCTCTATACCCAACGAGCGGTTCATTTCGAAGAAATCGAAGTGTTGGTATTGGACGAAGCCGACAGAATGCTGGATATGGGTTTTATTGAAGATATCAATAAAATCATCGCTCGCGTACCTGAAGATTCACAGAGCCTCCTATTTTCGGCCACTTTGTCAAACCCAGTTAGGGATTTAGCTCGCTCAGCTATTCACAACCCTAAAGAGATTTCCATTGCTAAGCACAGTGCCTCTAAAGCCAATATCGAGCAGTGGTTAACTACGGTAGACAAGGATAAAAAATCCTCGTTGTTGAGCCACCTAATCAAGGAAAATGAATGGGATCAGGCATTGATCTTTATTGAAACCAAGCATGGCGCGGCAAAACTGGTTTCTCAATTAGAAAAACGCGGTATTGATGCTGAAGCCATCCATAGTGGACGGAATCAGGCGGTTCGAGCCCAAGTATTGGAAGACTTCAAAGCGGGCAAGATTAAGTATCTGGTGGCAACAGGTGTCGCGGCGCGCGGACTCGATATTCAGGATTTAAGCCGAGTCGTGAATTACGACTTACCATATCCAGCGGATGATTACGTGCACCGAATTGGCCGAACCGGGCGAGCAGGGGCGATAGGTGAAGCTATCTCTTTAGTATCGAAAGATGATTTTAAAAACCTTTGTATGATTGAAAGTCGTCTCGGTCACTTAATCGAGCGTCGAGAAATCGAGGGTTTTGCCCCGCGTAAAGAAGTGCCTATTTCTATTCTGAACTATGTGCCTAAGCATAAGCGTCAACAAAATAAGGATTGAGGCTGATACAATGAAAGACCTTAATTTTGAAGCTGCGATTTTTGATATGGACGGACTCTTGCTTGACACCGAGCGTGTCTGCATGAAAATCTTTAGCCAAGCTTGTGAGACCTTACAGGTTCCATTTAAAAAAGACATTTACCTGAGCATCATTGGTTGTAATGCAGCGGGAATAGAAAAAATATTCCGAGCGGGCTACGGTGATGACTTTGATTATCCAGCGGTCAATCGTGAATGGCGTGAACGATATCAAAATGTGGTGATGCACGAGGCTATTCCAGTAAAAGAAGGGGTTGTTCAACTACTTAACTGGTTAAAGGGCAATGATATCCCGATTGCCGTTGCGACCTCTACCCAACGAAATGTCGCAGAGCGTAAACTTGAGTTAGCGGGCTTAAACCACTATTTTGATCACATCAGCACTGGTTGCGAAGTCGAACAGGGTAAACCTCACCCTGAAATTTACTTGTTAGCGGCTAAGCGGTTAAATATCGCCCCGGATAAGTGCCTTGCTTTTGAGGATTCAAACAATGGTGTGCGCTCCGCAGTAGCTGCCAACACGATCACATATCAAATCCCCGATTTGGTTGAGCCATGCCAAGAGGTTTTGGCTTTGGGTCATAAGGTTAGATCTTCGCTTAATAGCGTTTATCAAGAATTGGCGTAGCAACGCAAAATTGCCGCTTTAAGGTGAAATCTCTGGCTTAACTCATTACTATTGCTAGTGTTTTAAGCCTGCTCAACACAGGGAGTTTAAGTTGAAGCAAACACAACGTCATCGAGAAATACTGTCCATGTTGGCACAAAGTGGCTTTTTGACCACAGAGGAATTTGTTGACGAGCTGAGTGTAAGCCCACAGACGATTCGACGCGACTTAAATGAACTAGCGAATCAAGGTGTGATCAGTCGACATCATGGCGGCGCATCTTTGCATTCAAGTACTGAGAACGAAGCGTATTCCACTCGAAAGATTCACTTCCAAACAGAGAAGTCTTACATCGCTAAGCAATTGGTTAAACGTATTCCCAATGGCTCCTCTTTGTTTATCGATATCGGTACGACCACCGAAGCGGTTGCATCGGCACTCTTAGAGCACCGGGATCTTAAAATAGTGACTAACAATATCAATGTTGCCAATATTTTAAGAGTCAAAGACGACTTCACGGTGATTGTGGCAGGCGGCCAGATCCGTAATAAGGATGGCGGCATTATTGGTGAGGCGGCGAAAGAATTCATTGAGCAGTTTCGTTTGGATTTTGGCATTATTGGTATATCGGGTATTCATGAAGATGGCAGCTTGTTGGACTTTGATTTTTCTGAAGTGCGAATCGCTCAAGCGATCATCGCGTGCTCTGGGCAAACGATTCTAGCGGCGGACAGCAGTAAGTTTAATCGCGGAGCAATGGTAAATTTGGGGCATATCTCTCAGGTCGATGCGCTGTATACCGATATTTTGCCTCCGGCGAGTTTGGTCGAAGTGATTGAGCAAAATGATGTCGATTTGATAGTCTGTCAGTAAAGCGGCTTTCCACGTACTAAGCGTTGGCCTGTCGAGTTCACAATAGAAAAGGTGAGTTTATACTCACCTTTACGTCATTTATGAATAGCAAATCTTTCCGCTAAGAGCGCGTTCGTTTAATTGCGTTTAACCAACCCTTGTAGAGCTGCTCGCGAGCACTGCGATCGAGCTTGGGAGAGAAGGTTCTTTCTATCTCTTTCTTATCCGCCAGTTCCACTCTTGAGTTCCAAAAACCAACCGCAAGTCCGGCTAGCATTGCAGCGCCTAACGCTGTTGATTCCCTAATCACAGGGCGAACAACTTTGTTACCCATAATGTCGGCTTGAAACTGCATCAAAAAGTCATTGGCTACAGCGCCACCGTCAACACGAATTTGGTTCAGTTTTATGCCTGAATCTTCTTCCATGGCTAGAAGGACATCCCGGCTTTGGTAGGCAATGGACTCAAGTGCAGCGCGAATAATATGATTACGATTGGTGCCTCGCGTCAGACCCGTTAGTGAGCCTCTTGCATGTGGATCCCAATACGGAGCACCCAAGCCAACAAAGGCAGGCACAAGATAAACACCATTGGTGTCGTCCACTTTTTCTGCGAAGTATTGGGTGTCTGAGGCATCTTGGATCAGACCAAGTTCATCTCGAAGCCACTGAATCGTAGCACCGCCCATAAATACGCTGCCCTCTAACGCATAGGTAACTTCGTCACCAATCTGATAGCCGATTGTGGTTAGCAAGCCATGTTTAGAATTGATGGCATTGCTTCCTGTATTCATTAGTAGGAAACAACCAGTGCCGTAGGTGTTTTTTACCATGCCCTTTTTAAGACATTGCTGGCCAAAAAGAGCCGCTTGCTGATCGCCAGCGATGCCACTTATTGGAATATCAACACTGCCGCCGCCAATGTTTGTATAGCCGTAGATTTCGCTGCTTGATTTTACTTCCGGCAACATGGCTTTTGGGATGTTGAAGAGATCCAGCAGAGTTTGATCCCATTGCAAGGTATGAATATTAAAAAGCATGGTTCTTGAAGCGTTGGTCACATCGGTGACGTGCGATTTACCGTGCGTCAACTTCCAGATAAGCCATGTATCTACTGTTCCGAAGAGCAACTCACCATTTTCAGCTTTGTCGCGTGCGCCTTCAACGTTGTCTAATATCCACGCGATTTTTGAACCTGAAAAATAGGCGTCGATGACTAAACCAGTGGTTTGACGGATATAGTCCTCATGCCCGTTACTTTTGAGTTGGTCGCAGTACTCTGCGGTGCGGCGACACTGCCACACGATAGCATTGTAAATAGGCTGGCCAGTATTTTTATCCCAAACGATAGTGGTTTCTCGTTGGTTGGTAATGCCTATAGCAGCGACTTCGTCATTCTCAATGTCCGATTGAGCAAGAACTTCCGTAAGGGAGGAGCGCTGAGTCGCCCAAATCTCCATTGGATCATGTTCAACCCATCCTGCATTAGGGTAGATCTGGGTAAATTCACGCTGCGCGGTACTGACAATATTCGCATCATGGTCAAAAATAATGGCTCTGGAGCTGGTGGTGCCTTGATCCAATGCAACGACGACTTTGTTATTTTTTCCCATATTGTCCTCTTCCTAATTTGAACAATTACTCGCTCCATGTGACTTTCGTTTTCGCAAACAATGACCAGTGAAATGTCACATCTAATTGTCAATAATGTTAAATAATTAATTGGTGTTTTGCAAAGATATGGCTCTCATTCCTCGCTATATAGGACTTTGTTCACTATTTTCTTGTGATGTATAAATAATGCTCGATCTTTTCGTTTTTGATGCTTATATTAACTATAAATGAGCACAAACGAACATATACGAATTTAAACGAGTGTGTCTGAGTATGGATAATTATCAAAAGCATTATGATTTGGTGGTAGTTGGTGGTGGGATCAATGGTGTCGCTGTTGCTGCTGATGCCGCCGGCCGAGGCCTGAAAGTGGCCTTGTATGAGATGAATGATCTGGCCTCGGCTACTTCGTCTGCGAGTAGCAAACTGATTCATGGTGGATTGCGTTACCTCGAACATTATGAGTTTCGTTTAGTCTCAGAGGCACTGGCTGAGCGCGAAGTTCTGTTAAAAAATGCGCCTCATCTAGTTTCACCATTGCGTTTTCAGCTCCCCCATCGCCCACACTTGCGTCCGGCCTGGATGATTCGAGCCGGATTGTTTCTCTACGACAACCTGGGCAAGCGAATCTCTTTACCAGGCAGTAAGCATGTCAGGTTTGATGAATCTGGTCCTTTACTGCCCGAAATGAAAGAAGGTTTTGAATATTCAGATTGTGCCGTTGATGACTCACGACTGGTGGTGATTAACGCCAAACTCGCACAACAAAAAGGCGCTCATATTGCCACATGTTCTAAATGTGTTGGTGCAAAGCGCAGTGAAGATAACTGGGACATTGATATAGAAAACACCTTGACGGGTGAGGTCGAAACAGTGAGAAGCAAAGCGTTAGTCAATGCAGCTGGCCCATGGGTCGACCGTTTTTTTGATTCTCAACTCAAAATGCGCTCGCCAAGAGGGATCCGTTTGGTGAAAGGAAGTCATGTGATAGTGCCAAAAATGTATCAGGAAAATCACGCCTTTATTTTGCAAAACGAGGACAAGCGCATCGTGTTCGTTTTACCTTATCTAGATCGCTACTCGGTGATAGGCACGACTGATGTGGAATTTTCCGGAGACCCTGCTGAGGTCAAGATAGATAATGAAGAGATTGAATATCTGTGCGAGATTGTCAATCAACATTTTAACAATAAAGTGCTACCCAATGACGTCATCTCAGCTTGGTCGGGCGTTCGACCGTTATGCGAAGATGAATCGTCGGATGCGCAAGCGGTAACAAGAGACTACACCATTGAGCTTGACCAATCAGTCGCGTCAGCACCGCTATTGTCAATCTTCGGCGGCAAGTTGACGACGTATCGAAAACTTGGACAAGCGGCCGTTGATAAGCTTTTGCCCTTTTTCCCACACATGGGATCAGGTTGGACAAAAGATGCCGTCTTACCAGGGGGGAATTTCTCGTGCCGAGATGCTTTTATCGAACGCGTTCATAAAGATTATGCCTGGCTTGATATTGCTATTATTTGTCGTTGGGTTAAGGCCTATGGAACACTCGTTTACCAGTTCCTTGAAGGAAAAACATCGACGACTGAATTAGGGCATTGTTTTGGCCACGGTTTATTTCAAGCTGAAGTGGACTATTTGATTGACCAAGAGTGGGCAGTGTCTGTTGACGATATTTTATGGAGAAGAAGTAAACTCGGTCTTGAGTTTAGCCAGGAAGAAGCAGAAGTCTTGGCGCAGTACTTAGTGACAAAGCAGGCGGGGCAGCAAGCTTTGAAGTGCGTGAGTTAACGTTTAACCGCAAGGTGATGGCTCGACAGTTCCGCCCCAATGACAAGTAAGGTTGCAGCCCAATGTGAATTGGGCGATAACAGTAGCCCTGAGCACAAATTTCGGTTAGCATGCTCGACCTTTTTTCTTGTGGTTGAGGTGCAAATGTACATAGGATTTGATTACGGAACGGCTAACTGTTCGGTGGCTGTTATGCAAGGTGACCAACCAGAGTTGGTCGCGCTGGAAAAGGGCAACCCGTATATTCCCTCAACAATTTGTGCTCCTACTCGTGAATCGGTTTCCGAAGACTTGTTTCGATTTCGCGACATCCAACCGAGCGGTGATATCGGTGAACGCCTATTGCGACGTTCTATTGCCTTTAATAAGGAAGAAGATATCCGCCTAGAGCAGGACGATGTCCACTATGGTGAAGGCGCACTTAATACCTATTTGCAAGAGCCTGGTGAGGTCTACTATGTCAAATCCCCCAAATCATTTCTTGGTGCTTCAGGACTTCATGAGAACCAATTGAGTTTTTTTGAAGATCTTGTTTGCAGCATGATGGCCAATATTAAACATCAAGCCGAATCACAACTTGAGCAAACCATACATCAGGCGGTGATCGGAAGGCCGATCAACTTTCATGGCCGAGGGGGGGAAGCGGCGAACAAACAAGCCATCAGCATACTCAGTTCTGCCGCAAAAAGAGCAGGGTTTCAAGATGTTCAATTCCAATACGAACCCGTTGCTGCGGGTTTAGAGTATGAAGCGTCACTAACTAAAGATATGACGGTATTGGTGGTTGATATTGGTGGTGGTACCACCGATTGCTCGTTAATTCAGATGGGACCAAGCTATCGCACGTTATCAGATCGTAGTGCCAGTCTACTTTCCCATAGTGGTCAAAGAGTGGGAGGAAATGATCTGGATATCTATCTAGCGTTTAAACGCCTTATGCCTGCGTTTGGATTAGGGAGTAAAGCGACGAGTGGCATTGACATGCCAATCACTCAGTTTTGGAATCCAATTGCAATCAATAATGTAGAGGCACAGAAGTCGTTCTATGCTCGACAAAACCTGGCGGATTTAAAAACACTACAGAAAATGGCACAGGATCCAAGCAAACTTTCCCGATTATTGCAGGTCTATTTTGATACGTTAGGGCATCATTTAGTGCGCAAAGCAGAAGAGGCCAAAATCGCGCTGTCTGACAACCAGCATTTCGCTGCCAAATTGGCTCACCTTAGCGATGCGATTGAAATCGACATTAGTCAGTCGCAGATGATTGAAGCCATCGATTCACCAAAAAGTAAAATGATAGAATTGGTTAAAGAAGCGGTACAACGGGGACAAACTCAGCCAGACGCGATATTTATGACGGGAGGCTCGGCTCGTTCGCCGATCTTACGTGACGCGGTTCAGCAGGTGTTACCTAATGTTCCGGTGATTGGTGGTAATTACTTTGGCTCAGTAACAGCAGGCCTGGCTCGTTGGGCGCAGACCTGCTATGCATAACTTGTGAACTACCCAGCGACACGCAATGCGTGACCTCTGGGTTATCTCGCCAACGTTCTATAAGGTTATTCGCAAGGTGGTGCCAGGTGGATAAGCGCTAAACCACCTTGTGACGTTTCTCGATATTTCTTATTCATATCTTTACCTGTTTGATACATGGTATCAATAACTTTATCAAGAGAAATCAGGCATTTACTTGTTCTTTTTAGGGCCATTCGAGAGGCGTTGATCGCTTTCATTGCTCCCATCGCATTACGTTCAATACAAGGAACTTGAACCAGACCGCCAATAGGGTCACAAGTCATCCCTAGTGAATGCTCCATCGCGATTTCTGCGGCAATGCACATCTGTTCGTTGCTGCCACCACGGAGCGCGGTTAATCCTGCCGCGGCCATCGAAGAAGAAACTCCGACCTCGCCCTGACAGCCAACCTCGGCACCCGATATGGAGGCGTTGGTTTTGTACAAAATGCCAATCGCGCCAGAAACCGCAATAAAATCTTTAAGCTGTTTGGTGTCCAGCTCTTTGATAAAACGATGGTAATACATGAGCACCGCTGGGATGACGCCGGCGGCGCCATTCGTTGGGGAGGTAACCACTTGGCCGCCAGCCGCGTTTTCTTCGCTGACCGCAAAAGCAAAGAGGTTGATCCAATCCATGATTTCCATCGGATCATTCTCAATAGCGGCATTCGCTTCCAGTTTCTTAAGAAGGTTAGGGGCTCTGCGAGTTACATTAAGGCCGCCGTCTAAGATGCCTTCTGTCTCAAAACCACGTTCCATACAGCGCGTCATCACGCGCCAAATCTGCTCGGTTTTAGCATTAATCTCTTCGATGTCCTTGAAAGCCAACTCGTTGCGAAGCACCATGCCGCCAAGGCTCATACCGTGCTTTTCAGCAAGCGCTAGCATTTCATCGGCACTGTTAAATGGAAAGCTCACACTGACGTCTGTTTGTGATTTTCCACTCGTAAGCTCGTCAGCCGTGGCGATAAAACCACCGCCAATGGAGTAGTAGGTTTCGAAACCAATACGATTCCCTTCACTATCAAAGGCAGAGATGGTCATACCGTTTTCGTGAAGAGGGAGGTTTTCCTCGTGAAAGATCATGTCGCGCTTATAGTTGAACGCAATCTCATGGATTCCAGAAAGAGGCAGAACGCCATCGGTAATGGCCTTGCGCATCGTGGCGTTAGCGCTAGATATTTTGATGGTATCGGGTTGATTACCTAAAAGACCAAGAATGGTGGCGCGATCGGTATGGTGTCCAATACCAGTTAGCGACAGTGAACCGTATAGGTCTATTCGAATGCGGGATACCGATACCAGTTTTTTAGAAATCAACTGAGAGAATTGATAGCCAGCGATCATAGGGCCATTTGTATGGGAACTTGACGGGCCTACGCCAACTTTATAAATGTCGAAAATGGACAACATAACTTTATACCTTATTACAGCAGTACTGAATCGAGCCAGTCAGAGAGGCTGAAATGCAATCCAACTTTAATGCTTGCTTATTCGCTCTACCATCAAATGCTATTTGTATTTTAATAAAGTCTAGATGCTGAGCGCTGTTTTCGCTCTACGTCTAGCCTGTGGTTAGTCCTATAACCCAAATGACCAATATCCTTATTGGTATGAATTACAACTAAGTAGTGTCCATTCCACATGTCGTAACTGCATATAAAAATTTCGTTTTTGCATTATATCTTATTTATCAAAAAGGACGGTGGAATTCTCTCTCAGAAGGTGGATTCATTCATATCGGATTCTAGGATCCATCAACGAAACGCATACAGTTGTATAATGTAGTACGGTGGATCGAACTTTGACTACACTAGTTAAGGCGTAATATATCAAAGATATGAATTTACCTATGGATTTAATAGGCAAAACTTATTTTTAATTTGCGTCGTCCGCTGTTAACATTGCGCGCGCTAAAACAACCGCCTAGTTCTTGAGGAAACAAGATGGTAATACCTGAAAACAGTAGTATTGTAATTTTTGGTGCGTCGGGTGATTTGACTTATCGTAAGTTGATCCCAGCCCTATACCATTTATTTGCGAGCGATCAGCTCCCTAAATCCTTTGCAATCCTAGGTGTGAGTCGAACACACTACAGCGATGAATCCTATCGCGAAAAGCTCAAAGCGTCTCTTCAAGAGATGGAAAAAACTGAGCCTGCAGTTTTGGATGCTTTCTGTAATTATTTGCATTATCAAGCAATCGATACCTCCGACACTGAGGACTATCAGAAATTGTCTGTTCGTCTGGATGAACTTGCTGATTCTTATCAGTTTGAACAGCGAAATACCTTATTTTACCTAGCGACACCACCAAGCCTTTATAGCGTTATTCCTGCTAGCCTTGCTGCTCATGGACTCAACAGCGAAGAGGACGGTTGGAAACGCCTTATCATCGAGAAGCCATTTGGTTATGACTTAGCGTCAGCTCAGAAGCTTGACAAAGAAATCCATGAGCATTTCCAAGAGCACCAGATTTACCGTATTGACCATTATCTAGGTAAAGAAACGGTTCAAAACTTATTGGTTTTCCGTTTTTCCAATGCGATGTTCGAGCCGCTTTGGAACCATCGATACATTGATTACGTTGAGATCACAGGAGCAGAGTTCCTTGGTGTTGAAGGCCGTGGCGGCTATTATGATGGGTCTGGTGCCGTACGCGATATGTTCCAAAACCACTTGCTGCAAGTGTTGGCAATGGTGGGAATGGAGTCTCCAGCGCAAATTAACGCTGATGCAATGCGAGATGAAGTGGTTAAAGTTCTTCAGTGTCTAAGACCACTGTCGAATAGCGACTTGCGTGAAAACTTAGTGTTGGGTCAATACACCGAATCAAACGTACGTGGTGAATTTTTGCCGAGCTATCGTGATGAAGCCGGCGTAGCGGATGACTCTCGTACAGAGACTTATGTTGGCCTTAAGATGTTTATCGACAACTGGCGTTGGAATGGCGTGCCATTTTACGTTCGCTCAGGTAAACGCTTGCCGACACGAGTAACAGAGGTTGTTATGCATTTCAAACGCACACCGCACCCGGTATTCGGTAAAGATGCTCCAGAGAACAAGTTGATTATTCGTATTCAACCTGATGAAGGCATTCAGATGAGTTTTGGCCTGAAAGAGCCGGGGGCTGGCTTTAAAGCAAAAGAAGTAAAAATGAACTTCCATTATGCTTCTTTGCAAGAAACACAAATGCTTACCGCTTATGAGCGCTTGCTTCTAGATTCACTCAATGGTGATGCAACTTTGTTTGCTCGTAGCGATGCGGTAGAAGCGTGTTGGAAGTTTGTACAACCTATTCTTGATTTCAAGCAAGATCCTCAATCACTATTTGGCTATGCCTCTGGTACTTGGGGGCCGAAAGAGTCAGAGCAACTGCTGCAGCGCGACGATCGAGTATGGCGCTATCCATGTAAAAACCTCACAGATACTGACTATTGTGAGTTGTAATAACCCATAAATTTGCAGCCGTGAGTCATGCACTGGCGGCTAACAAGAATAACACTCGGCATGTTTGATTGCTGAATCGATGGAGAAGATATAATGAAAGGTGATATCGGTGTAATTGGCCTAGCAGTAATGGGTCAAAACCTTATCCTAAACATGAACGACCATGGCTTTAAAGTTGTGGCGCACAACCGTACTGCGGCAAAAGTAGACGAGTTTCTAGAAGGCCCAGCGAAGGGAACCAACATTGTTGGTGCTTACTCGCTTGAAGAGCTCGTTGAGAAGCTAGAAGCGCCACGCAAAGTGATGCTTATGGTTCGTGCTGGCGACGTTGTTGATAAGTTTATCGATGCTTTAGTACCACTTCTAGACAAGGGTGACATCATCATTGATGGCGGTAATACTAACTTCCCTGATACCAACCGCCGTGTTGCTGCACTTCGCGACAAAGGTATTCACTTCATTGGTACCGGTGTTTCTGGTGGTGAAGAGGGCGCTCGTTTTGGTCCTTCTATTATGCCAGGTGGCTCTCCTGAAGCTTGGGAAGCGGTTAAGCCTATCTTCCAAGGTATCTCTGCGAAAACGGATGCTGGCGAGCCATGCTGTGATTGGGTGGGTAACGATGGTGCTGGTCACTTTGTCAAGATGGTTCATAACGGCATCGAATATGGTGACATGCAGCTTATCACTGAAGCCTACCAGTTCATGAAAGACGGCCTAGGCATGTCAGCGGATGAAATGCAGGCGGTATTCGCTGAGTGGAATAAAACAGAACTAGACAGCTATCTAGTAGAAATCACAGCGGACATCCTTGGTTATAAAGATGAAGATGGTGAAGCCCTAGTAGAAAAAATCCTAGATACAGCAGGCCAAAAAGGCACTGGTAAGTGGACAGGTATTAACGCGCTAGATATGGGTATCCCACTAACGCTGATCACTGAGTCTGTATTCTCTCGTTGCCTATCTGCACTAAAAGATCAACGTGTGGAAGCTGAGAAGCTATTTGGTAAAACAATTACTCCAGTGGAAGGTGATAAGCAAGAGTGGGTGGATGCACTTCGTCAAGCGCTACTCGCATCAAAAATCATCTCTTATGCTCAGGGCTTTATGTTAATGCGTGAAGCATCAAACGAAAATGGTTGGGATCTTAACTACGGTAACGTCGCGCTAATGTGGCGTGGTGGTTGTATCATCCGTTCAGCGTTCCTTGGTAATATTCGTGATGCGTTTGAAGCGAATCCAGAAATCGCATTCCTAGGCTCTGATGCTTACTTCAAAGGCATTCTAGATAATTGCATGGGTGCTTGGCGTAAGGTTGCAGCAAAGTCAATGGAAGTGGGTATCCCAATGCCATGTATGACTTCTGCACTAACGTTCCTAGATGGTTACACAACAGCTCGTCTACCAGCAAACCTATTGCAAGCTCAACGTGATTACTTCGGTGCTCACACATACGAGCGTACTGATCGTCCACGTGGTGAGTTCTTCCACACAAACTGGACTGGTACAGGCGGCGATACTGCATCCACAACTTACGACGTATAATTTGTTGGAGTGATAAGAAAGGATGCCTAGGCATCCTTTTTTTTGTGTAGTAGCAACGAAGCTGCAAGACGATTATTTACTGTTGAGCAACTTACTTTCAAGATAATGCTTCATATGAGGGCGAGATTCACCAGCGAGTTTACTGGTTACCTGTTGCGACCAACTTACTTGTTTTTGATTGCTTGACCTCGCTGCATAGTAGGCTTGCATGGTTGCATCGTATTTAGCTACTGCCTCTTTATCAAGAGGTTGATAGCTGTTTTCATGAACAATCACATTGGCGGGAAGGCGAGGTTTTTGTTCTGGATCTTGGTCTGGATGGCCAAGACACATGCCAAACAATACCGCACTGTGTTCGGGAAGCTCTAGTAACTTATCTACTTGCTCAGCGTTATTACGCAGCCCTCCAATATAGACGCCGCCTAACCCAAGAGACTCCGCTGCAAGCAAACAGTTCTGGGCCATAATGCCGGCATCGACAGCTCCAATGAGCGTTAACTCTGTAAATTCAGATTGAACGGCGTTATTCAATTCAAAGTGTCGATGGTAATCAATGCAGAAGACTAAAAATTCCGCGGCGCTAGCCACATAGGGCTGGTTGCCAGACAGTTCAACCAGCTTCTGCCGTTTATTGCCGTCGGTGATCCGAATGATTGAAACAACTTGTAGTAGGCTCGAAGATGACGCAGCAAGTCCGGATTGGATGATATCGTCAAGCTGCTTTGAAGCAATAGGTTGGTCTTTGAATTTGCGAATGGAACGATGCGATAGGATGCTTTGGATGACTGAGTTCATAGCTGATTAACTGATTAGGTGATTGTAATATATACAACTAATCTAACCTATTTGTTCCATCACAGCGAGAGTTACCTTAGTGAGATACGCTAGACTATTCCATTTCTGGAAAGACCGCGCTTGACGCTTTTACATAACTTTCCGAAACGACGAATTTCTTCAAAGTTGGGGAAATGACCATTTGAAACGGAGTACTCCCAATAACTTACTTCACTTTCTACCAGTTCCATCAGTTTTTTGGGGCAGCCGATACAGTTACTTTCAGGGCCGCAAACAAATGTATCTTCGTCATAGATAGGCAGCTCTTTTTTGACCTGGGCGAGCAGATCTGTCATCGCGGTTTTTAAATCAGGCTTAGTTGACATCGGGCATAGTGCGATTTGAAGGAATCGTGGATTGTATCGCTCCAATAAGCCATACGCTATTACACCAATTGAGTATATGGGCCGTGTTCAATGATGAAAAACTGTTCAATTAATGAGACAGAAAGATGTTAATGCAATGTTGACATGTCAAAGTTCGTTTGTTGTAGATACATTTATCATTGGTGAGCCTTTAGCTTTGAGGGCTTCCTTTTTTACTTCATCTTGATGTTTCACTGCTAAATGTGCGTAGTCCATGAATATAAAAAGTATAGAGTTACTCGATAGCTCAATATATAGGTTGTTTGAGATCACTCCTGTTGCAACGATTCTATCGTTTCCAGATGGGCACCTGGAATACGTTAATCCGGCGCTCAAAAAATTACTGGGCTACGAGGGGGAAAGTATTTATGACAGTGACGTTGTGATTACCTACCATGGTGATTTGGAAGCGAACAAAAAGCTTCGAGAAAGCCTTCTCGCGTTTCCATCCAATCCCATACAAATAGAAAAACGTTATTTACACCGCTTAGGGCACGTCATTAATGCGCAGCTTAATATGGTTGCTCAGTTAGATGACTCAGGAAAGGTCATTCGCTATATTTCACAAATTATCGATCTTACTTCATTGAGAAAGGCGGAAGCGGCTGACTTAATGCTCAATCATTTCGTTGATAAAACTAACGATGCATTGTATGTGGCCGATTTTGAGTCTGGACAAATTGTGAATAGCAACCAGCTCGCGTACACTCGTTTAGGCTACAGCAAAGAGGAGTTACTCAAACTACGAGTTTCTGACATTAACGAGAAATTTACCGATGATAATTCCTGGACAAAACATGCAAACACAATCAGATTGAAGAAAAGCGCTTTCATTGAAGGTTTTCATTGCCGCAAAGATGGCTCGAAGTTTCCTATTGAGGCCTCAGTCAATTTCATCAAATACAAAGAAAGAGAATATTTGGTTGCGATAGTGCGTGATATTTCCCAGCGCCACGACAAAATGCAGCTAGAAATCGATAGGTTGAATCGAGATCCTTTAACAGATCTCCCTAACCGTCGTTTATTAGATTCATTGTTGCAGAGTCTTCTTACAGAAGCTGAGAGGGAAAATCATACGGTGGCGTTTATGTACATCGACATTGATAAGTTCAAACAGATTAATGATGAACATGGTCACTTAGTCGGCGATGCTATTTTAGTCGAAATGGCACACCGCTTGTTAAATAGTGTTAGGAAACCTGATATTGTCGCGCGCCTTGGTGGCGACGAGTTTCTGATTGTTGTGGGGGGCATAAAAAACAGCACCCACGTCGAAGTGGTCGCCAATAAAGTAGCCAAAAAATTTTTTCAGCCATTTAAAATAGATGACCAAGTGATTGATGTGGACGTCAGTATTGGCATCACAACCTATCAGCGCAGCAATATGGATATTCGCACCTCAATTGGTCGCGCTGATAAGGCCATGTACGTAGCAAAAAAACGGCAAGGAACCGCAATAAATCATGTCTAGCTTATAGCCTTTGATGACGACTAATTTTGATAGGCACGAGCTTTATTGGCAACGTCAAACAGTTTGACTTGTATGTTGTCACTCCAATAATGTTGAGTCCATCCGCCTTTCAGTTTTAGGTGTGTGACAAACTCAGAAGGTGTTGGTAATTGCTCCCAAACTTGAGGAAGAAAGAGAGCATGATGATAAGCGTCCTCTAGGATAACCCCGCAGTGTTTGTGTCGTAGTACATCCAAAAGCTCTTGTTCTGTAGTTACTTCCAATGCTATTGGTGTGCTCAGTACTGAAACTTCAATTTCAAGCCCGCTTGCTTGATGTTTTTGCAGCGGAGCGAATCGACTGTCCTGGCACGCACTGGCCCAAGCTTTACGTTGAACCTCAAGAACTAATGGCGAACTTTCGGAAGTGGTACCAATGCAGCCTTGCAGTTGCCCATCAACATGCAATGTCACAAAACATGCCCCCAGCTGTTGAAGAGATTGTGGAAACTCAGACAAGACAAGCTGAGGAAGAGGGAGTTTATCCAAATAACAGCGAACGGTACTTTCGACGATATCAAGCAGTATTCGAAGCTCGCTTTCCTTTAGTGAAGTGTGACTGTGTTCAATGTTGTGTAATTGTGTAGCTGACATAACCGACCACCCTGTGTTTGTCTCCGAATTCTGTATCGCCGGAATTAATAAGCGATTGTCTTGTAAGTTGATAACCACGAAACTGATTAAGTAATAGAAATGCATTCACTCCCGTCGCGCCACAGGCTTGTTTGTGAGTAACGATAGCCTGCCCGTCTTCTATTAAGGCGCAAGTCGCGGTGTCTATTTTATGAGCGTCTTCATATTGATGAAAGTGACTTAAATCAGTACTAATGACCAATAAGGTATTGCAGGGATCCCAAATAGAATTGATTAACCTCGCCACGTCTTGAGCCTCGATTTGTCCAAAAACAATAGGGACGAGTGTGAAGTCAGCAAGGCAAAGTTGTAAAAAGGGCAGTTGAACTTCTAAGCTATGTTCATGTTGATGGGCATGATCAGAGATGTGCACATTGTCATTTTGACAGAGCTTATTTAAGAGTGGACGATCAAGAGGGATCATACCTACTGGCGTAGAGAATGCGTCTACACCGGGGACGGCACAACCTTGGAACGGGACATAATGGCTTGGCCCAATTAATATCACATGCTTGATGCGCTTAGCGTGGGATAACAGTGAGTGATAGGCCCTTGCCGCCACTTGCCCAGAGAATATATAACCAGCATGGGGAACGATCAGGCCACAGACGTGCCTAGTGTCGGGACTCTTTTCACCCAAAAACGTCAAAACTTGCTTCCTTAGCGAGACGGGGTCATCTGGATAAAATCGGCCCGCTACCGCAGGTGGACGTATCATCGTCATAGTGCCTACTCACAAATAGATTCACGCAGCGACTTTGAGCCCCGCGTATATAATAGAAGTATAGTTAGTGTTTTGAGGGAAGAGGCATTCGATGGAAACGAGCGGTTACCATACGACTAAATACTGGCGGCAACTTGCTGACGGTCGGGTTCGATGCGAACTATGTCCAAGACTATGTACACTACGAGATGGCAAGCGAGGTGCGTGTTTTGTCAGGCTGGCCCATGAAGGCGAGATTGTTCTTTCTACCTACGGCCGCTCTAGCGGGTTTTGTATCGACCCCATTGAAAAAAAACCGTTAAACCATTTCTATCCTGGTAGCTCAGTTCTGTCATTTGGCACGGCAGGGTGCAATTTGGGGTGCAAATTTTGCCAAAACTGGAATATCAGTAAATCTCGAGAGATTGATACACTCGGTAGTAAAGCGTCTCCGCTGCAAATTGCCAGTGCGGCGAAAAATAATGGTTGTGACAGTATCGCGTTTACTTACAACGATCCGGTAATCTTTTTAGAGTATGCAGTGGATACGGCTCAAGCTTGCCACGATGTTGAAGTGAAAACCGTTGCCGTGACGGCAGGATACATTTGTGATTCCCCTCGTGAGAAATTTTTTTCTGTTATGGATGCAGCCAATATCGACTTGAAGGCGTTTAGCGAACGCTTTTATCGAAAGCTATGCAGTGGCCAGCTCGCACCAGTGCTCGAAACCCTGCAATACGTAAAACAGGAAACCGACGTTTGGTTCGAAATCACGACGCTATTGATCCCAGGAGAAAACGACAGTTCAGATGAGCTTGATAACATGACCCAGTGGATCATGAATCACTTAGGGCCAGATGTCCCTCTGCACTTTTCTGCTTTTCATCCTGATTTCAAAATGTTGGATAAACCCAGAACACCGAGCTCGACACTCATTAAAGCAAGAGAGATTGCGCTCAAAAACGGATTACACTACGTGTATGTGGGTAATGTTCATGACGAAGCCTGCAGCAGCACTTATTGCCCAAGTTGTCGCCGTAAATTGATTTCCAGAGATTGGTATGAAGTGGGAGTCGTGGAAATTACGCCTGAAGGGTTATGTGGCCATTGCGGCGGCCATATCGCAGGGCGGTTTAGCAAGCAATCAGCCGCTTTTGGTCGGCATCGTATTCCGATTACTATTCGCTGAGAAGTATGGTGTTAACTTTGATCTAAAAAGCCGAAGAAAAACTCCGGCTTTGCTTAGTGACTACAGCTAATGATTAGTGTTAGTTGTTAGGCAGCATCATTGCTTTTCTTTTCTTCTGGATCGTCTTGATTGCTTGTGGGGGTGTCACTTAGCACATCCGCGAGTGTAGACTTAGAAAGGTGGCCTTGAAGATCGCCTTTTTCATCGACAACGGGCAAAGGATGATCACTGTCTAGTGTTTCTGGTATCACCTCTTCAAGCAGAGCATCGTTTTTCACCGCTGGAACATCATCGAGTAGGGTCGAACAAATCTGTTTGTCGTGATCCTTTTTCTCAACTTGTTCTAAGGTCTCTTGAGTGATAACACCCTGATAGCCGTCATCATTGACAACGTAGCCGTAATCTTCTGAAGAACGTCTCATTTGTTTGAGAGCACCACCGATAGTTTCTGCAGATATGCGTGAAACCTGTGGTTGCATAACGGTTTCTACCGTGAGCGCTCGAGCTCGATTAACGTCTTTAACAAACGCTTCGACGTAATCATCAGCAGGCTTAAGTAAGATATCAACAGGCTTACCTTGCTGTACTACAACACCGTCACGAAGAATAGCAATGCGGTCACCGAGCCTTAACGCTTCATCTAGGTCATGGGTGATAAAGATTATGGTTTTATGCAAGGTTTCTTGCAATTCGATAAGCTGATCTTGCATTTCACTGCGGATTAGAGGGTCAAGGGCAGAAAACGCTTCGTCCATCAAGAGAATATCAGCATCGGTACATAATGCGCGAGCAAGACCTACACGTTGCTGCTGACCACCTGACAATTGCATAGGGTATTGTTTTTCGTAGCCTTCTAGTCCAACAGTGTTGATCCATTGTCGAGCTTTCTCAAGCCGCTCTTGTTTTTCTAACCCTTGGATTTGAAGACCGTAAGCAACATTATCAAGAACAGTTTTGTGTGGTAGTAGCCCAAAGCGTTGAAATACCATCGACATCTTATGACGGCGGAAGTCCTGAAGCTCTTTATTAGATAGCTTCATGACGTCTGAGCCATCAACGATGATCTCACCTTCTGTTGGGTCAATCAATCGGTTAAAGTGACGGATAAGTGTGGATTTTCCAGAGCCAGATAAGCCCATAATCACGAAGATTTCACCAGGATAGATATCAAGATTAATGTCACTTAAACCCAGAGCATGGCCCGTTCTGGCCAGCAACTCATCCTTTGACTCACCGTTTTTTACGTCGTCTAAATACGTCTTATCTTTAGGACCGAAAATCTTGTATAGATTTTTAATTTGAATAATAGGTTCAGTTTTGCTCATGACTCTCTACCTCTTAGATGTGACTGGGTACGTTTTGCATAACTTTGAGTCACACGGTCGAAGATAATGGCTAGGGCTACGATGGCGAGCCCATTAAGAAGGCCCAAAGTGAAATATTGGTTGGTGATTGATTTCAGTACAGGTTGACCTAAACCTTTAACACCAATCATTGAGGCAATAACAACCATCGCGAGCGCCATCATTATCGTTTGGTTAATACCCGCCATAATGTTAGGCATAGCAAGAGGGATCTGAACACCGAACAATCTTTGCGTTGGGCTTGCTCCGTAGGCGGTCGCAGCCTCTAAGACCTCTTTATCGACTAGACGTATTCCTAAGTCTGTTAACCGTATTACTGGCGGGATAGCGTAGATAACCACAGCAATCACGCCGGGTATTTTACCAATGCCAAGCAACATTACGACGGGAATGAGGTATACAAATGCTGGCATTGTTTGCATGATATCGAGTATCGGCGTGATGATTGCCCGAGCCTTATTCGATTGCGCCATGGCTATACCGGCGGGAATACCTATGGCGATAGCCAATAAGGTCGAAACGAGAATAATACTCATGGTTCGCATGGTATCGTCCCACATTCCAAAAAAACCAATTGCAAAGAAGGCGACTCCGACACTTGCACTTAGCTTCCATGAACGACTGGCCGCGAAGGCGAGTCCGACTAGAATGGCAATAACAATCCACCAAGGGGTAGAGAGGAGTAATTTCTCAAATCCGATAAGAAAGCTGAGTAGAGGGTCGAATAGAGACTCGATAAAGTCACCGTACTCTCTGGAAAAGTCTCGATATGCTCCATCGAGGGTTTTACGAATTTGCAGTAATTCTTTACGGTCGAGTTGAGGTATTTCGCTCAACCAACTTGCATCTGACATGTTACTTTCCTTGTGCCAAAAATTTGTATGATCAAATGGGGATCAAAAAAGCCCAGCGAGGTGCTGGGCTAATATCGTTTTTATAATTCGTCGATTGCTTTCTGTACTTTCTGTGCAACGTCTGCTGGCAACCAGTTTGCCCAAGTTTGTTTATACTCGGTCATGAAATGCTCAGCAGCAAATTCACCGTCAGCTTGCTCGTCTTCCATCCAAGCTAAGAGTTCATTCATTTGTGCATTAGTAAATTCACGTTTTGAGAAATACGCCATAGCGTCTGCAGATCGTGCTGCAAATTCACTTGTTACGACTGTTTCTACAGGTGATGGCGGATACATTGTCGCTTTTGGCTCTAGACAAGTTTCTTGAGTTACACACTCTTGAAAATGCTTCTCGTCTACGCCACTACCAAAATCCACTTTAACCATTTTGTATTTACCCAAAACGGCTGTTGGCGCCCAGTAGTAACCTAACCAGGCTTCGTTACGCTCATACGCTTTAGCGATTGAGCCAGACAAGCCCGCACCTGACCCTGGATCGATAACGTCGAAGCCTGAGTTATCAAGACCTAGTGCACGCACCAGATTGCCAGCTGAGATCTGACAGTTCCAGCCAGCCGGGCAAGAATAGAACGCTGACTTTTCAGGATCTTCAGGGTGTTTAAAGAGTTTAGCATTGGCAATCACGCCTTCAATGGTTGCAAGAGATGGGTCTTTCTCAACCATGTATGCTGGAACCCAGAAACCTTCCTCACCACCGTTAGTCAGTGTGGTACCTGCGTATTGGATTTGGCCGTCTTTGACACCCTGGTCTAAAGCGTCTTTCATTGAGTTACTCCAGAATTCTGGAGCAATGTCAGGTTGGCCTTTCGACATCATTGATGCGCCAGTAGGCATCGTATCACCAGGAACAAGCTCGGCATCACAGTCGAAGCCGTGTTCAAGGATAAACTTATCAATGTTGGCGATAACGGTTGCTGAGTTCCAGTTCATGTCAGCAATAGTGACAGTGCCACATTCGCTAGCAGAAGCGATTGGAACACTCGCAGAGAGTAATAAAGATGAGTACAAAATGCCTTTGAAAATTGGTTTCATAATATCCTTCCATGAAAAAATTCGTAAACAATTATATAAAACTTAAGGACAATCACGAAACGAGATGCTACTTATTGCCAGTTTTGAAGGCATCTGGTGGCAATTTGCACGAAATATTGCGGTGTTAAATACTGCTATTGTGTAAGTTTTGGTGAATTCCACTTCATTATTGAACGCCGACAACCCAATGACACCTTAATATGTTTAATATTAGAATAATTTATAATTTTTGGTTATTAAAGAGGGGGAAGTTGGTGATAAAGAGAATATAGAGGCAAGAAAGTGTGACCTTACTCACAACGCTTCCTTACGGAAGGTGCCTAAATGCGGAAGTAGGTACGATTTTGTAAGTAGAAGCTCAGCTAGACAAATGAAATGCCATTTAACAAGCAATAGGTCGGTAACCACAAAGCCGGTAACAAATACTCAGAGACATCCATTGGCGGGATTCTGTGGAATGATTTTTACATCACTTGACGTCTCAGTAGATTGAAACCAGCGTAGGTAACGTTACCGCCATCTTATTAAACTGACATCTAGACAGGGGAATGATATTGGCTATAGATGTCAGACAAACTGCGTAACTTCTTATTTTTAGGAACACGCATTGGCTCGTCAAGCTGCTGTATGGCTTTTTCGTGAGCCCTGGCTGATTCAACGAAATCAGGATTTGATAATGCTTCTTTGCGAAGACGGTTAATGCGTTCTAATCTTTCATGCAACATAACACCACCTCAATTTTCTGTATATAAAAACAGTGTAGTAACCACTGTTTATTTGTCCAGTATTTTTGTTGGTTTTGCTGTTAATTGGCAATATTTCAGTGTCAACATGAGCCCAAGGAGGGAATCTCGAGACACATGTTGCGTCTGACTACCACTATTTAAAGGCGACGAAAGGGCTTGAATGATTAAGAGAAAACGGTTTGATTTGTGTACTGCAGCACCGAGTGTAGCGAATGGCAATGGAACTGACACAAATTGGTGAGTTTAAGACGTAGTGATCTTTAGTGGCAATGGGTGAAGGTGCATGAGCGAAAAAACAGAACCGGTAAAATTTGACGTGGTCGTGGTCGGTGGTGGCATTGTGGGTACCTCCACCGCTTGGCAATTAAAGCAACGATTTCCGAACAAGTCGATACTTTTGATTGAAAAGGAATCGAGCTTGGCTATGCATCAAACTGGACATAATAGTGGTGTGGTTCATGCGGGTGTCTATTACCCACCAGGGAGTCTTAAAGCCGAATTTTGCAAACGTGGAGCGAAAGCGACACTTGAGTTTTGCAAGCGTCATGATATCGCTTATGAAAATTGCGGTAAATTGCTCGTAGCGACTAATCGACTTGAACTCAAGCGAATGAATTCACTGTTCGAACGCTGTTTGACCAATCAGATTGATGTCCAGTTGTTGACAAGCTCTGAGCTGCAACATTTAGAGCCAAACGTCCAGGGGTTGGGCGCTATGTTGGTAAAGTCGACAAGCATTGTCGACTATGGAAAGATCACACAAAAAATGGCAACGGAGTTTGAGCGTATCGGGGGGCAGATTCGATTGGAAACGGAATTAGTTGGCATTGAAGAGTTGCCCGAGCGAGTGATTTTGTCTGGACGCTCATCACAAGGAAACGTGACCATTACCTCACATCAAGTCGTCACATGCAGCGGTTTGATGGCCGATCGCGTTGTTCGCATGCAAGGTATTAAACGACGTTTTCAAATAATTCCGTATCGTGGAGAGTATTATCGATTGCCCAAAGAGCATAATGATGTAGTAACCCATCTGATCTACCCTATCCCTGACCCTGAACTACCGTTTCTAGGGATACATCTTACGCGCATGATTGGCGGGTTTGTCACCGTTGGACCTAATGCCGTTCAAGGCTGGAAAAGAGAAGGGTATGGTCGAGTCAACTTTAGTTTGCGAGATACGTTTGAAATGCTAGGGTTCGTAGGTTTTTGGATTGCGACGTTTACTCACCTAAAAGTGGCTTTAGGAGAGTTAAAAGGCTCCATCTTTAAAGCGGGTTATTTAAAGCAAGTAAACAAATACTGCCGTGCAATAAAAAGAAAAGATCTGCAACCTCACCCTGCGGGGATTCGAGCTCAAGCTGTACTAAAAGATGGTAACTTGGTCCATGACTTTTTATTTGAGGAAACGCCTCGTAGTTTGCATCTTTGTAATGCCCCCTCGCCGGCAGCGACATCTGCCATCCCCATAGGTGAATATATTTGCAACAAAGTAGAGATAAAGTGCCAATTGGACAAGTAAGCTGCCATTGTGTTGCGAGAGCTCTTTTCCAAAATGTCGAACCGTCGTCGTTTTAGCGAACATGTTCAATTTACTGCAGCTCCCAATTTTAAAAGAATAGTACGATTTGTATTGCAAGTAGGGGCGCTTTATTGAGATGATTTTGAATATATATTCAGAATTAGTTTTTACTTCTAGGCAGGGAGGCTTATGAAACCACAAGTTAAACCCCAAAACCCCAACTTTTCATCGGGACCATGCTCTAAACGTCCAGGTTACGATATTAACCAGTTGGATATATCGACGTTAGGGCGTTCACATCGCAGTAGTATTGGCAAAGCGGCTCTAGCGCAATCGATAGAAAAAACCAAAGCATTGTTGGGTATCCCAGATGACTACCGAGTCGGAATCGTGCCCGCATCTGATACAGGTGCAATGGAAATGTTTATGTGGTCGGCACTCGGTGAGCGTGCCGTTGATGTCTTCCATTGGGAGTCGTTTGGTTCGGGTTGGTTAACGGATATTGTTAAACAGCTTAAATTGCAAAATGTGAATTCTTACCCTGCACCGTATGGTGAGTTGCCCGATTTTAGTCTAGCCAATCCAAATCACGATATGGTGTTTACTTGGAATGGTACTACCTCGGGCGTGAAAGTACCGGATGGTGACTGGATCAGTGAACAACGTCAAGGTTTAACCATTTGTGATGCAACTTCAGCCGTTTTTGCTATGCCCATGCCGTGGGAAAAGCTGGATGTCATAACATTTAGTTGGCAAAAGGTATTGGGAGGCGAGGGAGCTCATGGTGTCTTAGTATTAAGCCCAAGTGCGGTTAAGCGACTGGAGTCGTATACACCGCCATGGCCTTTGCCAAAAATATTTCGTATGACCAAAGGTGGAAAGCTGATCGAAGGCATCTTTAAAGGTGCAACCATTAACACACCTTCCATGTTGTGTGTGGCTGATTATCTTGATGCGTTAGATTGGGTTGAGAAAATCGGTGGTGTAGAAGCATCTATTGAGAAATCATTCAATAATCTTACTGTACTGACGAACTTCGTAGAGTCGAGAGATTGGATTCATTTCTTAGCGAAAAATAAAAATGAACGCTCTAACACGAGCGTTTGTTTGACTTTAGACGCAACCGACGAGCAGGTAAAAGCATTGATTAAACTGCTCGATGACGAAAACGTTGCTTTTGATATTGGAGCCTATCGAGATGCTCCTGCAGGGCTGCGTATTTGGGCTGGAGCAACGGTTGAGTCGATAGACTTAGAAAATTTATTGCCCTGGCTCGATTGGGCTTATGCACAAGTCACTAAATAAATTCAAAGCACCTGCTTGTCAGGTGCTTTGTTGTCTCTGGCGCAACAATAAGTAATGGTCAGTAGTGGGACAGGTGAAGTGACTGAGAAGTAGAAAAGGATTTTCAACTTAAGGTGAAACGACACGATGAAACTCATTAAAACCTACAATGCAATTTCTGCGAAAGGGCTTGATATATTTCCCCGAGATCAATATGAAGTGTCCAGTGAATGCAGTCATCCAGACGCCATTTTACTGCGTAGTCAAAAATTGCACGATGAACCAATTGCAGACAGTGTAAAAGCGATTGCTCGCTGTGGGGCAGGCGTTAATAACATTCCCATTGATAAATGTATCGAGAAAGGCATTGTGGTGTTTAATACACCAGGGGCCAACGCAAATGCGGTTAAAGAGTTGGTATTGACCGGGTTATTGTTGGCATCAAGGGACATTAAAGGCGGCCTCACTTACGCAGACAGTCTGACACAAATATCAGATGCTGGCGAGATGGATAAACTGCTTGAAAAAGAGAAAAAGCGCTTTTCGGGATCTGAGATCCGCGGTAAAACCCTTGGCGTTGTAGGTTTAGGCGCAATTGGAGCATTAGTCGCAAATACTGCAATTGATCTGGGTATGAATGTGATCGGATTTGACTCTGCGTTAAGTGTTGAAGCTGCGTGGCGACTATCAAGTGACATTGAGCGTGCAGAGAACCTTCAATCCTTAGTCGCGAAATGCGACTTCGTGACTGTACATGTACCCGCGCTGGAAACGACCAAAGGAATGATCAATTCCGAGGTGTTGGGTTCTGCGAAGAAAGGGCTAGTGTTATTAAATTTCGCTCGTAAAGAGATTGTCGATACAGATGCCGCCATCACTGCTCTTGAGAATGGTCAACTTAGCCAGTATATTTCGGACTTTCCTACACCTTCTCTTATTGGGCGTGACAATGTGATATTGATGCCTCATATCGGCGCTTCTACTTCCGAGGCTGAAGAAAATTGTGCAGTAATGGGTGCTCAGCAACTTATTGATTTTATTGAAAATGGCAACATCGTCAATTCTGTCAATTTTCCAAGGATAAAACTCGAACGAACAGAAGGGTATCGAATCACCTTTGCAAATGACAATGTACCCAAAGTACTTGGGCACGTATTGTCGATGTTGGCAGATCTCGATATTAATGTGCTCGATATGCTCAATAAGAGTCGAAATGAAGTGGCCTACACGATATTGGATGTCGAGCAAGAACCAACGGCAGAGTTACTATTTGCTCTCAGTGAAGTTGAACATGTCTTTAATGTTCGAGCGTTGTAGTGAGTCATTATAACGATTTCCGCAATGTAAAAGTCTGGCGAGTCACGCCTGACTTTTTCACACGCTCTAATCATTAAAGGGACGTTAGCAAGCCATTTGTATTTTTTAATTCAAGGCTTAATAATTGTATTAAATCACATTTTTAACCCAAGAAGATGAATTCTAATAAACAAGCCGATGAGAGCGCACAGATGGTTGCTGAAGACACCTCGCACAGAAAGCATGCACTAGTGGTCGAAGGTGGCGCAATGCGTGGTATTTTTTCAGCGGGCGTGCTTGACGGTTTTATTGATCGTCACTATCGGCCATTTGATTTCTGTATTGGCGTCTCTTCTGGCTCGACGAGTCTAGCTTCTTGGCTCGCCAATCAACGAGAACGAACTTACGACATTATTACTCACTATTCGTGTTCCCCTAAGTTTATTAACTTTAGGCGTTTTGCGATGGGGGGGCATTGGCTCGACCTTGATTGGTTATGGGACATATTGGCGCAGGAGCATCGATTCGATATGGACGCTTTTACTGCTCAGTCAATGCCCTTTTATATCGTCACGACAGAGATTGAATCGGGTCGGGCCGCTTACATTCATGCCAACTCGGAAAATATTGAACAAGCCTTAAAGGCATCATGCTCAGTACCGATAGCTTATCGTGACTATCCAGTTCTCGATAATATTGCCATGACTGATGGTGGTATCGCCGATTCCATCCCTGTGTGCAAAGCGTACGAGATGGGAGCTAATGAAATTACGGTGATTCTTTCTCGACCTTTGGGTTATCGCAAAAAGGTCACCAAAGCGCCGTGGCTGATAAGAAGGGCATTTAAAGAACAACCCCACTTGGCCCAAGCTATGCTAGAACGCGCAGAGCGCTATAATTCTGCGATCGATTTTATCAGTAACCCCCCTTTAGATTGTAAAGTTAACGTTATCGCTCCACCGAAACATTTTGCCGTGGGGCGTCTGACTACAGACCAAACTAAATTGCACGATGGCTACAATATGGGGCTGGCTTTGGCGAACGTAAATCAACTTTCTCCCAAATAGTGCCGCTCACAGTTGGTCGGCTCTCGAGATTATTTCTATACTCATAATGGGTCCTAGAGATACGGAGGTTTGTATGACTATTGCAACCCGACTAGACCGATACTTACATAGTCATGATATACAGTTTCAGACCGTACAACATAACCATAGTCATAGCTCGATGCACAGTGGCGTGACTGCTGGCGTGCCATTGGTCAGCCTCGCAAAAGGCGTGGTACTTGAAGACCATGAAGGGCGCCATGTTATGGCTGTATTGCCAGCGAATAACAAGATTAGTTTGTCTAGGGTTAATGACGAACTCAATGCAAGTTTCCATCTCGTTAAAGAGCAGCAAGTTTATCAGATGTTTGGTGATTGCGATCATGGTGCGGTGCCACCTATTGGCAGTGCTTACCACATGTCTACAGTATGCGATGAGATGCTGACTCATCTTGATTATGTTTACATAGAAGCAGGTGACCACGAGACCCTGCTTAAGTTAGATAGAAATGCGTTTAAAGAGTTAATGGGGGAGAGTAAATGCTTTAGATTTAGCAGCCAAATATTCCATTAATGCATTTCCATCTGCAACCGATAGCTAAAGGCTTTTACACTTTCAACTTGAAGGAGTAAAAGCCTTTTTAGTTATAACTCGCTGTCTTTACTAGTTTGTGGTTTGGCTTACGGGCTCATATGCTTAAATTGCAAGTCGACCAAACGTTGGTACAACTCGCAGCTTTGCATGAGTGACTTGTGATCGCCAATATCCACCAGTTTACCTTGCTCTAACACGGCGATTTGATCCGCATGTTGAATCGTAGATAAGCGGTGAGCAATGATGAGGGTCGTTCTGCCGCGCATTAGCTCTTCAAGGGCTTGTTGAACGTGATGTTCACTTTCACTGTCGAGGGCGCTTGTCGCTTCATCAAGAAGCAGTATTTTGGGATCTTTCAAAATGGCTCTGGCTATTGCGATGCGCTGACGTTGCCCACCAGACAGTCTTACCCCTTTTTCACCTAAAAAACTGTTGTAGCCCTGAGGTAAGTTAGAAATGAACTCATGGGCATGTGCTTTTTTAGCAGCCTCAATGACTTGTTCGTCGGTAGCCATTGGATCGCCGTAACGAATGTTGTGAAATACATCATGACTAAATAGGGCGGGTTGCTGAGGCACTAGTGCCATTTGCTGACGCAGATCGTTAGGGGAAAACTGGCGAATATCGATGCCACCTAGTGTCACTTTCCCTGCTTGCGGGTCATAGAAGCGCTGCAGAAGTTCAAACAGTGTGGTTTTTCCAGCTCCAGAAGGGCCAACTAGCGCCAGGACTTTGCCTTCCGTGGCCTTAAGGCAGAGCTGCTCTGTGGCGGGCAGGTCTGGTCTAGACGGATAGTAAAAAGTGACGTTATCAAAACACACTTCAGCGGATTCCACATTGGCAGAACGGATGTGCTGATCTGGAGCCATAATATGACTTTTGACTTGAAGGATTTCGATCAACCTTTCTGTTGCGCCAGCGGCGCGTTGTAATTCACCAAGTACTTCGGAAATGGTGGCGAGTGATGAAGCCACCATGATGGCAAAGAAAACAAACGCACCTAGGTCTCCAGCGGACATCGTGCCATTAATAACATCACTTCCGCCAACCCAGAGCATGCCAGCAATCGCACTAAAGACGATAACAATGACACCTGAAATCAAGATAGCACGTTGCTTTACTCGTCGTCGTCCAATGTCGAAGGCTTTTTCTACTTCAATGGAAAATGACGCTTTTTCTTGAGCCTCATGACTGTAGCTTTGTACTGTTTTAATATGCTCTATGGCTTCGCCTGCGTAGCTGCCAACATCTGACATTGAATCCTGGCTTTGGCGCGACAGTGCTCTTACTCGACGTCCATAAAACAGTATCGGAACGAGAATAAAGGGCACCGAGGCCAATACAATCAGAGTCAGCTTAATGTTAGTGGCAAACAGCATGATAATAGCGCCAATGCACATTAATGCGCTGCGCATCGCCATGGAAAATGAAGAGCCAATAATGCTTTGCAGTAACGTCGTATCGGTGGTGATTCGCGACATTATGTCACCACTACCATTGGTCTCAAAATAGCTTGGGTGCAAGGTGATGACGTGATTAAACACAGCAAGACGAATATCGGCGCTAACTCGCTCACCTACGGAGGAAACTAGATAGAAGCGAAAGAATGTGCCAATAGAGATCAGTAATGTCACTATTAAAATGAATTGTATTGCGCTGCCAAGTTCCTCTACCGACTGTTGAGAGAATCCGTTGTCAATTAATATCCTGACGCCATGACCAACAGATAAGGTCAGAGAAGCAGTAAAGATCAGAGCGATCAGTGCGGCAATGACCTTCCATTTGTATGGCCGAATGAACTGCGCTAACTCAAATAGGATCGCCAAATTTTTACTTTTTGCAGTGGATGTTGAGCTTTGAGGCTGTGGTATTTCGGATATTTTGGGACTCGATTCCATGTGTGCGCCTACTATTCGTTGTTCTAAAAGGGCTATAGGTCAGTGGTGTTAAATTAAGCCGAGATAAGCAAAAGACCTAGCCGTTAGTTGATCTCTAAGCTATTTGGAATCAAGGGCAATAGCAACCCCCGAGCTTCAATTAGAAACGTTGTGAACAACGGATAACGGTTACTTATCTAGATGAACACTTTGCCAGTATTTCAACCCTTCCAACACGCCTTGAGCATGTGTGGCTTTGCTTGTATAGACATGATCAAGTTTTGTTAGGTGTGCGACTTCCTGATAGTGATTAGCCACTAGAATTGAGTTCACTCCACTGATGGTCAGCATTGACGTATCGTTAGCTGAATCGCCAGCAACGCATACTTCTTCGACAGACAAACGGTGCTTTCGCATTAAATAATGAATGGCCGATGCTTTATTAATACCCTTGGGAGTAATATCGAGAAACCAGTCATGAGAGTAAGTTAAATCGACTTCTATGGCATATTGCTGGAGCTGATGTGCTATGGCGACGTATTGCTGATGATTGAGTTTACCCTCAAAGGTAAGTTTGTAATCACCTTGATGCTGTGCGTTACAATCGCCAAGAAAGTCAATACTTTGTAAAGCCTCTTGCACTGAGGATTTGTTCCACTTTGCCTGCAGTTTCTCTTGCCATTTGTCATCTTTTATAAGATCGTTATCGTGATGAATTTGGGTACCGACATCACTGATAATGCTTCTTGGGGTAGGGTAGCTATTCGCAGATAAACCTTGCTTGATGGAAGGAAGTGTCCTTCCGGTAGCAATGACGAATGATACCCCCGTTTGCTCTTGGATATAGCTGGAAAATTGTTCTACTCCTGCAGATGGCCCTCCATCGAGCGTCCCATCAAAATCACACACCAACATTTTTATCATGATTACTCCAAACGACTAAAATCCATAAGTAAACAACATGGCGGCAACGCTACCAGATAGTTAGATTGTCCTATCTGAGCGCTTGTGGCAAGAACAGAGACATTGATAAAGGTGAGCTATCTCCCACGTATCGATATGGTTCAGAAATAGCTGAACATTTCATCAAAAGAGGTTTAGATAATGCGAGTGGTCATAGAGCGATAACGCATTAGACTACATTTAAATTTATATTATTGTTTTTATGAGCATTTCAATTTTGTAGGTGAAAGTATGGCCAATTACGCTATCCCGATACTCTATTCACTGCAGCATTGCCCTTATGCGATGCGCGCTCGAATTGCGCTGATAAAAGCGAAGCAATGCGTTTTGATTCGAGCTATCAAGCTTTCTAACAAGCCAGGTGAAATGTTACAGGTGTCCGCCAAGGGCAGTGTCCCGGTTTTAGTGATCAGCGATGATGTCATCATAGAAGAGAGCCTGGAAGTGATGCTTTGGGCTCTGGCGCAAAATGATCCAGATGATTTACTTCATATTAAACAGGCTAACGCGCTGCCAAGTATGATCAATACAATCCTTGAATTTGAGGCTGAGTTCATTCCTCTGCTCGAAGCTTACAGCTGCGCCAAGCGTTACCATGACGATAATCTCTGTGACCGTCGTTTAGCGTGTCAACGGTATCTGCAGAAACTTGAAGAGATACTTCAAGTACAACCTTTTCTATTTTCAGACAAGGAAAGTGTACTTGATATTGCCCTAATGCCATTTATCAGAAAGTTCGCTCGAATTGAGAAAAAGTGGTATCGCGATAGCCCGTATCCAAATTTACGAACTTGGTTAGCGCGGTATTTACAAAGCTCTTTATTTTCTAAAGTCATGACAGATCATGAGCTGTGGCTTGAGAGGCGCAGCGATATCTATTTCGGTGGTGAGAAATTATAGGAATCGGAGTAGATTATGGACATATTTCTCCATAGTGATTGGTTCATGGTGCTCTGTTAGTTTGAGTGATAGTTGATTATCTTTGTCGCATCAACAACGCACAAAGCAAAGTTTTTGTTTGGTGCATTTGTTTCATTGTTTAGGAAAAAGATATGACTCACCCAATCATTGCGGATTTGAACTCACGTTACACGGCAAAAAAATACGATGCGACCAAGCGAATTTCAACGGAAGATATGGACGTGATCAAAGAGTCACTTCGTCTATCGGCTTCTTCTATAAACTCTCAGCCCTGGAAGTTTATCGTATTAGAAAGTGAAGAGGCAAAGGAGCGTTTTCACGGTACATTTTCGAACATGTTTCAATTTAACCAGCCGCATGCAAGGGAAGCGTCACATACGATCCTGTTTGCTCACAACCCTAGTTTTGATAAAGTACAATATCGCAAAGTAGTCGACGCAGAAGTCAGTTCAGGTCACCTTCCTGCCGAGCGTTACAACGACATGTTGGAAGGTGCTTTTGGGTTTGTTGAATTAAACACCGATGAATCTGGCTTTAACGGCAATTGGACCAAAGCACAATCGTACATTGCACTGGGCAATACCCTACATACCCTGGCACGTATGGGGATAGCATCAACTTCAATGGAAGGTGTGGACGCAAAATTAATTGGTGAAGAGTTTAAAGATGAACTCGGAGGCTACGTGTGCGACTTTGCGCTTGCACTTGGTTACCCTAAGCTGGATGAAGACTACAATTATGGTTTACCAAAAGCGCGTCTACCGCTAGAAGAGATCATCACGGTCCTTTGATCTCGACTATGCAGGATACAGGTGATTAAAATTGGGGATATGCTTTTCCCACAAAGGTGTATCCCCAACATATTGTTGAACCGCTTTGATAAACTCTGTAACCAAAGCGGTTTGTTTTCTATGAGGATATAGGGCGTATAAGGCCAGTCCTTGAGTCGAAATTGCGTAGTCCGTCAACAGTGGTTTTAGGTTCATCTCTTCTATTGAACAAGATAAATTAGACGATGCGATTGTTGCGTATCCCAAGCTGTCTTTCACAGCACTAATTAATGTACTCACATCATTAACTTTATAATTTCCCTTCATTTTGTAATTATTGAACGTTGTACTCCCTGGTTGTTCATTTAATTTTACCGTATCAACGGTTAAATTCCCGTTGCTGTAAATAACAGAAGGTAAGTTCATGAGCTCTGTTGGCGTTTTAGGGTCTCCGTGCAGCGCAATAAAATCATGTGATGCAAGAATTACGGGCCGTATGTCGGCAATTTTTTTGGCGATTAAGCTTGAGTCATCCAGCCTTCCTAAACGAAAGGCCACATCAAAATGGTCAGAAATGATATTTGAGCGTTTGTCATCAACCATTAGATTCACCTCGACCAGAGGATAACGTTTCATAAACTGGGAAATCACAGGCTGAAGGTAATGTTGACCGATATGTATTGGTGACGTGATACGAATACGGCCTTTGAGTTCAGTATGATAAGAGCCCGCGATCGAGTGTACGTGCTCGAGGGTAGTCACTAAATGGTGGGCTTGTTCAAGGATCTCTTCCCCAGCTGGTGTGAGTGAAAAAGCACGAGTGGAACGATTTAGTAGTTGCACTCCCAGTGCCTTTTCCAGTTTTTTTATTTGTTTAGATAGAGATGAGTTGTCCATATCGTGCAGTGCAGCCGCTTTGGTAAAGGAGCCTTGTTGCACGACATCAATAAATAGAGAAAGCTGATGAACCAGAGACATGAAATACTCTCATTGTAAACAAAGGGATGGCAAACGTATGATAGTAAAATAGCACGTATTGAAAGTAGGTGTGTAGTTTAGGTTAGAGCTGTAGCTTTGTTGCAAGCTGGTAAGCCCCAATTTCACCAGACCCTGCTCTGATTTTGGGTAGAGGATCTTAAAATAGCAGGCCACATCAAGTATCCCCACGCATATATGTTAGATTGTTAAACAACTTCGAAACTTTCTCTAAATTAATAACACTATCGATGAAGAATAACCGTTTCGCTACGTTGCTACTTATATGCTTTACAGCGATGAATTTTGGTTGCAAACAACAAGGAAATGGCGAACCCAACCTCAGCATTGGTACACCAGTGGTTAGTGCAGAGTCAGCTTATTTGGTATTGGTTGAAAGTGATATTGAATACGCTGATGGTCTTGTTCATGACAATGTAAGCACATCCCCTTTTGCTGCGCCGCAAACACTTGATATTTACTATCCAACAAATGATCACGCCGATAGGCCTGTTTATATGTTCATTCATGGCGGAGGCTTTCAATCAGGTACGAAGACGAAACCTGAAATTATCGATTTGGCTAACTATTTTGCATCAAGAGGCTGGGTGTTTGTATCTGTCGATTATCGTACCGCTGAAGACTTAGGAACAATTACAGGTAAAACGACAGAAGAGCTATTAAGCTACTATAACGGTATTGCTCCACAAGAGTGGATCGAATATGCCGTGCAAACAGCGGAATCTCCAGATCAAGTAAAAACCAGTACCGCGATGTACACCGCGCAAAGAGATGCAAAAGCAGCGCTTCGCTGGATTGTTGCTAATGCAGATAATTATAACGTAAACCCCGATTACATTACCGTGGGTGGAGCCTCGGCTGGCTCCATCACAACGATTGCTTTAGGAATTTCCGATAACGAGGATTTTAGAGACGAAATATCTATCAGTGACGATCCTACTCTTGTGACTACCCATTTAGACCAGAGTTATGTTGTACAAAGCATGGTGTATTATTGGGGTTCGAACGTAAAATTGGACTTGTTTGAAAATGTGTATGGCCTAAATCGATATGACAGTAACGACCCTGAATTATTTATGGCCCATGGTACTGAGTACGATGCCGTAACTCCTTATGCAGAAGCCGTTGAATTGCAGGATATCTATAATGATTTAGGCATTTACAATCGACTTGAGACGTTAGAGGGGTATGGTCACGGCGCATGGAATGCACAAGTCGATGGCAAAGGTTTATCTGAACTTTCTTTCGACTTTCTTGTTAATAGACAAAACTTAACCGTCCAGTAGTTGGTGCCAAGAGACTTCGGGTAGGCGCGTGCGAGGTAGGGCGCGCTAGCTCCCCCCGATAACAAGGGTTTGTCGGGGTCACAGGACCAACGAGCTATCCTCGGTTAAACACAGTTCTTTAAGCCTCCAGTTCTTGTTAAGAACTGTCTAGCAAGCCTTAACATATTCTTCTCGCTTCAATGTTCAAACCGAAGTTCTGTGATTTGCGAATTCAATACTTCAAGTTTTTCTTTCGGATTATTCTTAAGAGAAAAATCGAAAAAAGAAATAATGTAGTAACTCATTTGTTCGTGAAATCTTTTAGCTAAAGCGCCATCTGTCCAGGATGAATGCCTAGCTCTCTTGAATATTTGCAAATACTTTGATGGCTTCGTTTTGTCAAAGGTGCCGTTTGGTTCAATTAAGCCTGTTGATATTGGGCGGTCTTTAGAACCACCTTGATAAAGGGTTTTAACGTTCCTAATGCTACTCATTCGTCCTTGTACCGCATAAGGCTTATTCCATGGAGAGAGTAGAGCAACAGAGTTGATTTCAATCCGTTTCCATGAATCCCAACCACCAGAAAGCCCCATACAGGTATAGCCACCCATAGAGTGCCCGGCGCAACCCACTTGTTTAAATGTCTCTATGTACTGTGCATACTTACTGTGAGGCAGGGCATCTAGTACCGTATGAATGTCGTCTCTTCGATTATTGTTGGTATGTTCTGTCCACTTTTCCGGGGTACGCCAAGGCGTATCCGGAGTTGTACTGCCTGAAATGCAGTCCGCATGTTTTGGGGCAACGACGATATAACCAGCATTAGCAAGACGCCCCTGGATACCAGAGTAATCAGCTGGGCACCCCCCCATCCCATGGGAAAAAATTATGAGTGGATACGTGTCGTCATCCGGTCGACGAATTTCAAGCTCTATATTTTCAATTGTATCGGTAGTCAAAATCTCACCAATGACGGGGGGCGTTTGTAGCGTCAAAAATAGTGCGCTCAAAACCACTATTTTCTTTAGTATTGGTTGCGGTTTGGTAATGGTAGAGAAATTCACCTTTTATCCTTAACGTCTTTATGAAGAAGTTGGAGCTATCGCTCTGCTTCTTTACTTACCTAGTGGCTGTATGCTCATTCTGCTACTGTAATGACATCTAACTGACTCTTACACCATAAGCTAGAAACAGGTTTTGAAGCAAATGAGTTGACCACTACAAACCCTTTTCTTGCCTCACCTCGCAATCAAACATACGATATCCCCTGAAAAAGGGGATCTTCTACAGCGCGTTAGTCCTCAGCTCAAAAATAATTGTGCTCCAAAATCATATCGATAGTAAAACGACAATACCCACGAGATCAGATATCCAGTGGGCATTGATAATGTCTATTTAGCGAGTGAGAGAATTACTCGTAATCAGAAGCGTAAGTGTCTTCGTAAGAGTGAGAGTAGAACTCAAATAGGTTACCAAACGGGTCTTCTAGGTACACCATTTGTGCTTGCTTAGAATCATCTTCTGGGTGATAACGGTGGATATCCATGCGCACTTTACCGCCAAACTCTTCTACACGCTTGATTGCTGATTCAAATTGTTCTTTTGGTAGTTGCAGACAAAAGTGGAAGATACCTAGGCGAGAGAAGTCAACTTTGTGACGCTCTTCACGGTCAACCATTTCGAACATTTCAACACCAATACCATCTGTTGTTACTAGGTGAGCGATGTTGAAACCTTTGAAGCCTTCACCGAATACCGCGATACACATACGACCGATTGCAGATTCGCGCTCTTCGATTACCTTAGTGTTATTCATTACAACGCGAAGGCCTAGTGCTTTAGTATAGAACTCTACCGCTTTGTCCATATCGCCAACCATGATACCTACGTGATTCATTTTCATAACTTTCTCCAAAAAGTAATTTAATTATTTGTTTCGTGTTTCGTGTTTCGTGTTTCGTTTCGTTTCGATGTGGAGAAGTATAGGAGAGGGGAATGAATTTAAAAAATTATCATTGGTTATAAATATGATAATTAAAATTTATAATTGGACGTTAATACCGCTTTGTATTAATAAACCTAAGGTAAATACAATTATGTTCATAAGTGAGTTGAGTTAATAGATCGGCAAGACGGTTCTGTCCAAGTACCTAAACACAAGATAAAGGCAGTTATTTACCACCACAAAAGTAACCGTCATTCCTTTGAAAAAGTGAATCTTCTTAAGCGTATTATCGGTAATTCATTTCTATTTAAAGCGAGTCATGTGTTATGGAAGACGCTCGTTATCAAGAGGATGACGACCGGAATAAAACGGTACTATTTGGAGCACATTGACAAACAGTGTATTACTTAAAGGCCAAGATTGGGGAGGGGTTATGAGGGCGTTAAGGCTGAAAATAAAAGGGCGATTTTCCATAAGTTAGCGGGAAATCGATCTAATTCAGATACTTAAAATAATAGAGTTAGCTGGTTGGGTTCACGGGTTTTTGATAAAGGCTCCGGCGCCTTTAACTTTTCTTGAGCTCTCAGTTGTAGGCATAATTCTTAGTTGAACATGTCTAAATAGAAAGTGTGGTTCACAGGGTTATGGTTGTTGTAACTCAACGTATTTCTTCGAAGTGCCGTTTCGATATAGAGAGCACGGCTCTCATATGTCTATGGTTGTTGTGTTTTCGAAGTTCTAGTTGGTAACTAGCAAATGGCTCTCTTTTGTATCAACCCACCTTCCTATACCCCCCCCCATGTTTACGGGAAATTTGTAGTTTATAGTCGTTGAAGATCTGCTTGATTGAATGTCTTTCCAATTATGTAATTGATAATTAAAAAATTTCCTGTATTCGTTTCTCGTAACCAGATTCAGTGCCAATTAACCCTCCAGGTTTTCTGTAGGAATCCTATTTAGAGATCCTTCGATCGAGTTGTAAATTACACCACATGGAACGGACAGGAGGTCTTCGGAATTTTCCATGAATATCAGTTAATTTGTAATACTTAATCGAGGTAATCATTATGTCTAAAGCATTCCGTCAAGAATCATCATCAGTAGAAGTCCGTGAAGCTGTCATGAAAGCTATGGGGATTGATACCAGCCCTATGATGTACCAACGCGACGAGCACAGTACGCTAAGAGAAGTCATTATCGGTCACACCATTGGTGCAGCTTACCCACCCAAAGGTAAATCGACAGATAACTTTGCAGACCATATCCCATATCTGTCGGGTGACTTCTACGACCAATTCGAAGAAGGTCAGCGTATTCCATTTGAAGCGTTTGCTCCAGAAATTGTCGAAGCATACAACCAACTACACGCCGATATGAAAGCAGCATATGAGGCAGAAGGGGTGATTGTTAATGTGCTTGAAGCTCCCACAGACCGTCAACTGGACTATTTTGGTTGGACAGAAGGTACAGGGTACTGGCCTGTGACTCTTGCGAGTAACTACCAGGTGTTCGGTGACGTGCTTGTAGAGATGATGAGCTCAGATAACATTCTAGAATCGGCTCTCGCAGGCTTCCAGTCACGCGAAGTTTATAGGAAAAAGTACCAAGAGAACCCTAATGCTGTGTGGGCAGCAATGTCGGCAAGTGCTCCATATGATCAAGCTGCGGATGACAGTGATACGCTCTTTGTCCAAGGTGGTGATATTCGCATGCTTGATGACAAAAACATTATTGTTGGAGTTGGTGAGGCTACAGGTCAAGAGAAGGCGACATCAACCAACTTAGAAGGTGCAGAGCACTTCAAGCGTATGATGGAACGATTTGGTTTCACCGTTCACATTGTCCGCTTCAACGGAGACCTAGCTTTTCACTTAGATTACTTGTTTGGCAATATCGCACCAAATACGTTTGCGGTCATTGAAGGCACTTTCCTAGATGGCTTGCCAGAGATATTGAAAGATGCAGATATTATTTGGCTACCAGCGGAAGATGCCGATAGAGCTGGCGCGAATGTTGTATCACTTGGGCCTGATGCACGTGGCCAGTATCGAGTGATGGTGCCTAGTCGTCGAACCGGTCCAACGTTGGTTGAAGGACTAGAGATACGCGGTATTCGCCCTGTGGAGATTGAATGTGAAGTCGTGGCATCAACTGGCGGTTCGATTCGCTGCGCGACGTTAACCGTGGCTCGCGAGAACAATACAGTCCCTGAGTCGTTCAGCAGTTAAGCTTCTATCTCAAAATTAAGCCCCTTCTCAGGGGCTTAATTGTTTAAGCTGTATGGGGAGTGTATCGTGAATAAATATCGGTTTTATCTAGGAGTGGTGCTTGTCGCATTAGGCGTTGCCCTACCTTTTATTGTAAGTCCACTTGTACTAAGTACCTCTTTATCATCGGCTTGGAAAACGTCCATCATTGGCGTAGCCATCGTTGGGGGACCTGAAGTTTTTATGGTTTTCGCAGCGATTGTTGCAGGTAGAGAAAACGTTAAGTTGATTGTATCTAAAGTTTCAACCCTGTTTAGTCACATGGTCGGCTGGCATGTGGATAGCAAGTTTAAATATTACTCAGGTTTGTCGCTTATTGGCACCGGATTATTGGCGACAACCATTGAGTTATATGCTTTTCCAGAGCAGGTATTGCTATCAAACGGGCAAATCGGAACGACCTACATCAATTCTTTGACCGGTGATTTTTGTGTGTTAATAGGTTTCCTTGTAGCGGGGCAACGATTTTTCCATCGGATGGTAGCAATACTGCGCTATTAGTATGATCCGCGTATGAGCAAGGGATTGCGCCATTTACACCATCTGCGTGAGCTTCGAGATAAGGAAACTTAAGGCTGGTCTGCGAATTAAGTTAGACGGAAACCTAACTTCGGCAGAAAGTACATTACTAGTTCGACTAATTTCTGATGTTTCGAGCAGGTTGATAGTCCCTTGAGCTACATACTTCTCTGCGACTACTTTAGGTATTAATGCCCAACCCAAATCAAGCTCAACCAGCCTCACAACCCCTTCAAAATCATCTACATCCCATGTTTCAAATCCAATAAGAAATTGTTGGTAACCTGGATTCTCGAACATTGCCTTACAGCAGATTTGTCGATGAGATGCGAGGGTGGACATGCTCACTATTTTGGTGCCGGAAAGAGAGCTTTCAGGTGAACAGATGCCTACGATTTCAAAGTTAGTAAAATGAACAAACTCATAATTATCTCCAGCAGTACCTTCGGATAGGACAACAATACACTGAACTTTTTCCTCTGATAATGCTACACGTAAGTCTGACAAGCTCCCCCTCATAATAGACAGATTGATGTTTGGATATTCGTTGGCAAGCAGTATTAATCCATGTTCAACCAACTCAATGGGAACCACCTGATCGACACCGATGGTGATACTGTCCTCAATACCACTGAGAAAGCTATTGGCAATCGAGATTATTTTGTCATTTTGAAAGAGAAGGTTACAGGCGACGGGGTAGATAGCTCGGCCATGCTCATTGAGTACCGGGTACTTACTCGTACGATCGAACAGTTCTAACCCAAGTTTATCCTCTAGGCCTGAAATCGCGGAGCTCACGGTACTCAGGCTTTTTCCATGCTCTTTTGCAGCAGCTGTAAATGATCCTTTTTCAACTGAAGATATGAAAAGCGCGAGATGTTCGATATTAAGCATAGGATGTCATTCCTTGGATCATTATTCGCATAGTTAACTGATGTTTTAACTATTCTGTGCTGATGTCATTAGTGTAGCCTGAGGTAAGTTTATCTGCTTAGGAGTAAAAATACCTACTGCTATCTTCCATGTTGTTTCGAAAAATCGGTAAGGAGCTTACTCATACCTTTCCTGTTAGTTGGTCATAATGTGCACATCAAATGAACGAAGCGAACGCTTCATTAATTACACATTTACTAACAGAGTTGGAGATTAACATGTCTACTACAAACAATGACCGCAGAGAATTCTCGAAGAACGCTGGAATAGCTGGCGAGATTAGCAACAGCGTATCGACGAAGGCGAAGTTACACCTAACAGCAAAGGATTTTAAAAACGTTATCCCTAAGGAGGGAGAAGTGATCCCTGGCATGGCAGAGCAAGGGAAAGGTATTCGTCACTATGTAGAAAGTGAATATGCAAAGGCGCGTGCCGTGTTGGTTGGAAATGCCAGTGAACTTTGGATCCCGGATGTTGATATGTGGGAGTACAACAATCTATTAAAGGGTGCACCTGAGGAACTTAAGGACTTTATGGTCAAATATGGCGGCACCAACTTATGGGAATCGAATCCAGAAATTGCGCAGCAGATGAAAAGTGAATCTGATGCATTGGCGGCTGCATTTCGCAAACATGGCGTGCATGTAATTCGAAATGAAACTGGTTCAACGCCAAAAGAGCTGGTTGACTATAACTACGCATGGTCTGGTCAGCGTCAGTGGACTCTATTCGGACAGTCTGCGAGTGAATCATTTGGTCATGCGTTTGTGTCATTTTGGGAAGTATCGAACTCATGCATCTCAGAGTTAGCGCACCGCGAAGCTATTAACGAAATAATGAAAAACGATAAAGAAGCAATTTGGATGTCGATGCCAGCGCATTTTCCGGCAGCAGACCGCAAGAACTTAGGGCCATTCCTAGCGCCGGGGGACCCAATTGTTTTGAATAAAAAAGTCATTATTGGTATTGGTGTAGAAGATCCATCACATATTAATGACCCTAGCAAGCCTCGCTCAAGCGGTGATGAATATGGCGCAGAGATCCTAACACGTATGCTCAAGCCGCTGGGCTGGGAAACTGAGATTGTGTACTTCAACAGCAATTATACTTATCACATTGATTGTATGATGGCTCCACTGGAGGAGGGACTAGTCGCCGTCTATGAAGAGGCATTGATTACACCTCTTGAAGAGATTGAAGCGCTTAAAGGCTGGGAAGTGATTAAGGTATCTTACGAAGACTTTAAGCAAGGTGCTTGTAACAATGAGCCTCTTGGCGATCAGAAACTGATTCTTCCAGCAGGATGCGACAATCTTGTATCAGAGTTGGAAGGGAGAGGTTGGTTGTGTGAGCAAGTGCCATATAACACAATCTATTCATTGACTGGCTCAGGTATCCACTGTTCTACAGCGGGTATATGGCGTCAATCATAATATTAGTAAAACGGCCCTATGCGGCCGTTTTTTTCTATGAGTTTGGAATGCCTTTTAGTTGTTCCACCATGTAGGATAGACCTGGGCCGTGGCTCAAGCTTGGGTTGACTTTAAAATCGAGCATAAACGTGGTCTTGGCAAAGTTATTCTCTAGATTCATGACTTTTAACGTCCCTAGTTGAGCGCGTTCATCCGCAATGGATTTGGGAACGATTGCCCAACCCAAATCATTCTCCACAACCCTTATTACATCGTCTGTAGAGGCAAACTCCCACACCTCGTTTGAAACAATAAAGTCGTTCAACATTTCATTGTTCATTAGGCCAGAGCTACAAATTTGTCTGGTCTCAACGAGTTGCTCACCATTAACTGCACCAGAATCCGAGAGATGCGAATCGGGAGAGCAAACAGCGACCATCTCTATATTGGCAATGTGATAGTAGTCAGCGGATACATTCTTGAAGCTATTAGCAAAATGAATGGCGAGATCTATCTCTTCAGTGTCGAGCATTCGATAGAGTTGATTTACGGTACTGCGAGTTTGCCTCAGTTTGGTATTTGGGAATTTGGCTTCAAACTTTGCAATGATAGGTTCAATTAGCGAGAAAGGGACGAGCTCATCCATGCCGATCACAAGTTGCTCCTCAATATCGTTTATGATGCTGTGAGCCATGATCTCCATTCTCTCGGCTTGTCGGAGCAATTGGACGCCAATCTCATACATTCTTTGTCCTTCCGGAGTCAATTCCGGATATTTCGTGGTTCTATCGAATAGTTTGACTCCAAGCTGATCTTCTAAATTGGCAATAGCCGCGCTAACAGTTGTGAGCGCTTTATTCTTTTTCCTAGCAGCGGAAGAGAATGATCCAGAATCAGCAGCACAAATGAAATAGTTTACGTACTCAAGGTTAATCATAAGGACTCCGATTCATGACACCTCTTACATTATAGAGGGGCGCAAGCGACTATCAAAACAGGCAATAGATTTCGAGATTCGTCTTTGTTCATGTGAGTGGGAACTAAAGAAGACATAAAGCGATTTTCTCAATGACTTTACTTTTTAACTGATTGAAATATAAGAGGTCAACCCTTCGGTAAACTCGTAGGAACCCTACTTGAGCCTGCATGGCGAGAAGTCTAGCATGGTGATGATCTGTTAGTAAATAGCAGCCACTGAGCAAGCTCAAGCGAATGATTTGTTCGTTAACTTAATTGATATGTAATGTGTTTAAAGTTGTAAGGCATGAAAATGAAGACGGCTATGCGATATCACTCCAATTTGGATACAGAGAAATGTGTCTTTGTGCTAAGAGAACTAATACCAACGATTCAAAGTCATTTTGATGGCTTCTATCTCGATAAATCTCTGGTTGGTCAGTTATCGGAGATGAACTTAAAAGATATTAACGACAAGATTAGTAACCCTAACCCAGACTTTTCGAACTATTTAAATCGCGAGTCATATATTACGCAATGTTGTAGGAAACGAGAGTTCGTCTATTATCTTGATAAATGTATGAGTCGGTTTAATGGTAGTCAAAATAGTATTATTAACTTAGCCTTCGTAGTGATGTTAGACCTGCTTGTTGAAGCTAGAGTATTGCGCTACAAGCAGAGAAGTGAGTTGTTATACAAAGCCATGATGAATGCAAGTGCTGTCTACACTGATTAGGTGTTCGCTTTGGTCATGTCAATAAGTGCGAGTAGGAAAGTTAGAGAAGATAGTGCTCCATGTTTGTGTTAGATTTTGCATATAGCCTTTTGTTACGCGAGCGTATCAATGATGAACATAGAGCATCTCAAAATATTCATTACTTCCGCAGATTTCGGCTCTTTTTCAGCAGCCGCGCGTCACCTTTCTAAAGGGACAACTACGGTTGCAGTTACTGTGGGCAAGTTAGAGGACTATCTAGGGTGCACCTTATTTGATCGCTCTGGCGGTAAAGCAAACCTGACTGAAGAGGGCAAAAAACTCTACGACATGGCGCAGCAGGTGTGCTGGCAAGCGACACGCTTAGAAAACAGTATTTCAAGAATGACGACTCAGCAAGAGTCTCAAATAACGATTGGCTTAGATGGGATAGTGCCAATCTCATTCATCCAACCTTTCATCGACAACATTGAAACAGAGTCTCAGCTAGAAATTTCACTGATTCGCGCGTCGGCTAAACGTTTGTTACATCAGCTTGAAACTGGTGATATTGATGCAGCGATCATTGTTGCTGATGCGTTTAATACGTCCGGAACCGAGTTTTATCACATAGCTAACCTAGATTTGACTACAGTTTGCTCTCCTGATTCTTACCTTACCGATGAGGATGTAGTGTCACTTGAAGCTTTGACTTTGTATCGCCAAATTATGACCGAAGATCAGGTCACAAACGTTTCACTGTCCTCTCAGCACACTGTGTCGAGTGATGTTTGGGTGGTGGAAAGATGTGATGAGCAAATCCGCTTGGTTGAACAAGACCTCGGATGGGCAATATTACCGAAACAAAGTGCCAAAGTGTTTTTAGAAGCAGGGTCAATTGTAGAGTTCCACAATGCGGTCGAATGTGTCCCGACAAGCATTCCGTTGGAGCTCAGAGTTCAGCCTAGCTTCAAAAGAGGCCCAGTCATGCAGAGCTTATTAGACGGTTTATGTAAAGAAGCTAAAGGTCAAATTCATGGTTAACCTCGAACAACTATCGTTATTTATTGATATCGTTGATAAGGGCTCTTTTTCGGCAGTAGCGAGATTGCGTAACAAAAGTGTTAGCACGGTGAGCTATTCAATCGGTCAGTTGGAGTCTTACCTAGATGTGTTATTACTCGATAGAACAACCAAATTTCCGACATTGACAGTCGATGGAAAAATCATTTACGACTCAGCCAAGTTACTATTAAGTCAGACCCAAAAGCTTGATTCAGCGGCTCGTGACCTCGTAAATGGTGTAGAAGAACAGCTAGCCGTTGGCATTGAAGAGCTACTACCATTGAGTCTTGTTGAAGCGGAACTGGCGAAAGTAGCCAATGCGTATCCAAATACCAAGTTAACGGTAAAAAGAGGTAACAGGGACGATCTTTGGCGAGCCCTACAATCTGGTAGTCTCGACCTTGCTTTGATACCTGGCTCTCATGATGGTGGCAGTATAACCAAATGCAGTATAAACCTCGTCGCGATTCGAGCACCTGATCATATCATCAAGGAGCGAAATCAATACTCACCGGCAACAGGACTGTTTGTGCTTTGCCAAAGTATTACATTGCTGCTAGAAACAAGTTTGGAAGGACTAAATGCACTGCCAATACCTCGCATAAAATGTACGACTTTAGAAGACGCTGTCAGCCTTGTGACTCAAGGATACGGGTGGTCGCTGGTACCAGTGGAATTGACGAAAGAGTTTCATCAAGCGCAAAAAGTAGTTACTTTCGATAGTGGGTTAACGGTTTCAGAGCATGCATTTCCAGTCTACATGCTATCCTCTGGATCTAGTATTAAAGGTCCGGTGCACCGATACGTTGAGGCGCTTTTTTCAAAAGCACCTAGTCATTAAAAATAAAGCTAGTTGGCTGACAATTGCTCAATTAGATATCTGAGAGCGACCCCTTGGCTCGCCGTTACGTTGTATCTAAGATCAACGGCCAGAATATCACTTGCTCTGCTCACTTTTGTGGTATCAAAGCGAGTGACGGTTCCCAGCGAAATGTACCGTTCGGCGATTGGCTTAGGTACTGCTGCCCAGCCCATATCTAACTCTACCAAGCGAATTAAATCTTCAAAATCGCTCACTTCCCAAGTATCTGTACCAACAATATATTGTTGAAAACCGGGGTTACTTTTCATAGTGTCACAGCAGATCTGGCGTTGAGAAGCTAGATACTCAGCATCAATATGCGGGGTTTCTGAAAGCGGGGATTCGGGAGAGCAAATTGCGACAACATCAAAGTTAGCGAAATGAATAAACTCACAACCATCATCAGATGTTCCTTCTGACAACACGATAAGAAGTTGTATTTTTCCTTCTTTGTGGAGTTGTTTAAGTTCAGACACTGAATGCCTAATGATGTTAATTCTGACGTTAGGGTATTTATTTTGAAGCTTAATGATGCCACTTTCGATCACTTCAAACGGAACGACATCGTCAATACCTATTGTTAATGTGTCTTCAACTTCGTTCAATAATCCATTGGCCAGTGAAACCAGACGTTCACTTTGACTAAGTAGGTTTCGTGATACTCGATAAAGCGCCTCGCCTTCCTTTGTAAGGGTGGGGTATTTACTTTTACGATCAAACAGCGAAAGCCCCAGCTTATCCTCCAGACTAGATATAGCAAAGCTAACAGTACTTAAACTTTTCCCTTTAGCCCTTGCCGCTCCTGAGAATGAACCACATTCAACTGACGCTACAAACAGGGATACATGATCCACGTTTACCATTTTCTAGACCTCTCCCATTTGCACCCTACAGAAAAATCGTAGGGACCCTTTTTTGGAAATTTCGAATCAAATTATAAAGTACAACCCATGGAAACGACAGGACGTCAAACAGGTAAGTTCATGAATAAATTTTAAAACTAAATGAGTTAAATAGTCGAGGTAAACACAATGTCTAAATCAGATATCAAATCAGCGATCGATGTAGCAACGCTGGAAGCAGTAAAAGAAGCTGGCTATCACGTTTTCTCAAAAGGTAACGTGCAAGACACGGGTGACGACAAGGTAGGGCAACATAAAAAAGTGCTGAAAGCACAATACGACGATGTCACTAACGCAGCCATGGCCAATGCAGCAAGAGGGTTACGTGTCGTTGAAGAGCGTATTTGCCAACCATATCAAGGCCACAGCTTTGAGCTAAAGAAAGGTCAAGTTATTCGCTATGAGCTGATTGATGGTCCTCAAATTCTCGACACAGTATATCTCATGAAAGATAACCCAACAGGTGAGTACGCAGACAGCTATTGTACGGCTTCATTTAGCGATTTGGTGTTTACGAAAGGCAAGCACTATTACTCAAACACGCCTTATGCGCGCCCAGTAGCAACGATTATCGAAGACACGGTAGACCACGATAGCCTCAAAGAAATGTATGGCGACCTCGCGTCACATAGCTTTATTTATCCATCGGGTCGTTGTAATGCCGCTTTGATGGAAACCTACCTCGGTGAACCAAATATCAACAACTGTGATTCGAATCTTGCACAGGCATTTGTTGAGCTATTGGGAGAGGAAAAAGCGCGTGAACTTCATACCCCACATGTATTCATGCACTTTCAGCCTATGGCCTATGACCGGTTCCCAACGAACTACTCGTTGTTCCCGTCAAAAGGTGTTTTCAAGAAAGGTGACCATGTCGATGTATTGGTTCACCACGACATGTACGTGGCGTTTAGCCCTTGTCCTTTAGGTGACCAGAACAACACGACATCGCTGGAGGAATTTACGTGCTATCCAGTCAAGGTTCAGATTCTTGAGGGATTAGATGGACCACTCGAAACCATTGAGACAACACCATTGAAATCAATCAATGCAGTGGATTGGGTCATGCAAGGTAGACCGGGAATGAAGCACGGCAAAGTTGGTACTGGAAACGGTTTTTAGTCACCAACCCAAGCGGAGGAAGCCCCAGTCATAGGGGCTCTTTTAAACCTAAGCGAGGTAAATATGAAAACGATTAATGGTCCGGTGGCATCGGCGCCAACACTAAAAGATTTAGTTAATACACCTACAAAGCAAATAGCCTTAGCAGTAATGATTCTGGGTAATGTGTTCATGCTTTCTAGCCCAGTGATGATTTCTATGATCAGCGTTCATCTTCGCCTTTCAGCGATGGAGATAACAGAACTCACCGCAGGTTATCTTATATCCGCAGAGGCGATGGCAGCGCTGCCAATCATCGTTTTAGGTAAGCCAGTTCTGGCTCTAGTGAAAGCAAAGTTTCTTTCACTATTCAAACGAAAGAATCGCGACAAAAAATGATCAACGGCAAGGAAGCCCTGTAATTGCGGGGCTTTTTTATTGAAGTAGGTATTTCTAATGAAGATATTTTCACATGCTGTGGGTCAGCGTCGCAGCAAATACATTGCAATAGGCACTCGAGTGTTGCTCATTGTTACTGGGTTATTAGTGATGCCAAGTGGTTTCGCTTCTGAAGAAAATAATGGGGTTAACTATGGTGATCCAAAGGCTGTATTCCATGTTCTGGTAATGGAGTGATGTTATGAAGAAACTATTGTTATCAGCATTATTATTGCTATCAGTTAGTGCATTCGCAGCTGTCGATTTTGGTAGTCCTGAGCTCACGACGACGCAGCCAGGTAGTGGGGCAGGTGCAAATGCATCAAAAGACCCAGGCAAAGGTTGGCTTGGTGCTATTACACTCGGTCACTATAACATCCGAGGAATCAACGCGAACGGTCAAGACCATGCTTCGGATAAGTACACATCATTGGATTTAATTTTGCCTCATCTGAGTTATTACACCGATACCAGAATATTGGGGGGTCGATATAGTTTTGGTATCACTGGTGTAATTGGTGGTGTCCACCGCGGTAGCGAAGAAGTGGGCGTAGGCGTGAGTGGAAGCCCGTGGTTACATCCTATCCGACTTAATTGGACTGTTGGAAATGATTTACATGTCGTGGCCGGCTACTCGGTGCGATTAGGATTAAAGTCCTCCCGCATGTCCATCGACAAAGCTTATGACATGCACACGCTCAACACTGGTGTCACTTACGATATTAATGAACGGTGGCAAGTAAACGGCGCTTTACAGTATGAACATCGCACCGCGACAACTCGCAATGGACATCGTTGGCAAGCAGGTGATATTGGTTACGTTGAAGGTTCACTGATACGCAAGTTTGATAATGGTATGACACTCGGCGGTTACGCCTATCATATTGGCCACTTAAATCGTGATAGCGGTGTGCAATATGATGGAGCGAATTACTTGCTCATGGGGCGCTATGGCTCTCATGTATCTGCGTTAGGAATGGAGTTCACCACCCCAATCGAAGCAATCAACAGTTCACTTTCGTTACGAGTTCATGAAGAAGTCGGACAGAAAAATCATTCATATGGAACCCGTGGTTTCTTAACACTTTCACACAAGTTTTAGGAGGAGCTATGTTTACACTTGTTACTGTAGTTGGCCTTAGCGCTATGACTATATTTTTTATTACAGACGGCGTATATGTTCGCCTTTTCTAATTGTGGTGTTACCTCGCCATAGCCTCGACAGGATGTTGAGGCACCTTTTGATAACCTCGCCTGTATGGCAACAACTGAGTTATATAGTCTATCTAAATCTAGTTCTCATAAAGCTGGCTTACTTTTGCCCCATTCGGTGTTTCAAACCATCCCAAAATCACCGTCATTCCCTTGAAAAAGGGGATCTTATCGAAGTGCAGTTAGTGGCCAAATTGGAGTACGGGCCTGACACATCTTTGCCCCTTTTCGTGTTTCAAACCATCCCAAAAATCACCGTCATTCCCTTGAAAAAGGGAATCTTATCGAAGCGCAGTTAGTGGCCAAATTGAAGTACGGGCCTGACATATCTTTGCCCCATTCTGTGTTTCAAACCATCCCAAAATCACCGTCATTCCCTTGAAAAAGGGAATCTCATGCAGCGCGTTTCAAAGCTGAGTTACTTGACTTATTCGAAAATTTTCAGTTACCCATACGCGGTAGGAGATCCTCACTTTCGTGAGGATAACGAATATATTGGAAGTGTAGGGTTTGGAATAACCAAGAAGCTTCTGTCCATAAACATCGTAACCTACATATTTAATGCGACTAATGATGTGCGAGCCCTGTTGACATCACTTTAAATGAGCTCGGTTTGATGCTCTAAATCCATGAAGGTCTTTCTGGAAAGATACGCGTGCTTTGTCCTTCCTTCATAGAAGGAGGGGCATGTTGTACGGTCGTTAGCTTAGGTGCTTTATCGTGTCGAAAACAAGCCCTTTTAACCAAGTTAGATACGGTGAATGTCGGGAGCGATGAGCAAAAAAACCACCAATGGAGAATTCTGGTCCATCTTCAAAGTGCTCTATATCAAGTAGCGTCATATTTTCTGGAATAGAGTGTCTAACAATATGGCTGACAGGAAAAAGGCAGTGGTGTTTACGTACTGCTTGATAGCATAGACCTATTTTGTCTGTTCGTAATAATACCCGAGGTTCAATATCCCGCGCTCTCAAATAGGTTTCTGCAAATGTTTCCCCTTGGTGGTAATCAGGCATTAACATTAATGCTAACGGCATGCTTCCGACATCTTGTGGGGTTATGCTTCCTTTTCTACTCATTGGATGTTCGGTAGAGCAACAGAGCTTAAACTGAGCCGCAACAACATGTTGCTGCACGATCTCTTTAGTAATGCCTAAAGGCATAAAATTAATCCCTAGGTCTACTTGGTTGGTTTTGATTTTAACTTCGGTATCGTGAGACCAGTTTTGGATGACGATCGTTGCATTGGGAGCGCTTTTAGTGAGTGTTTTGAATAAGGGCTCCATTAGTGGGTAGCAGAGCACTGTGTTGATGTGAATATTGATTTCGCCAGAGTAGTCCTCCGGGTTGAAACTACTTCCTTGTTCAAATATCGCTTCCAGTCTTGATAAGACATCGGGAAGTTGTCGAAGCAACTGATCACATTTGGGTGTCGGCTCTAACCCATGCTTTTGTCTCAAAAACAGTTGATCGTTGAACTGCTCTCTGAGCTTTCTTAGTGACTTGCTTACTGCGGGTTGGCTGATAAAAAGTCGCTCGCCGGCTCGTTTGGTATTCTTCTCTTCGCCCAGTATTTTAAGCAACTTTAGAGAATTAAAGTCGAGTTTTAACATCTCCGACTCTTTCATAGGCAATCCTTGCTTCATGATAACCACATCAGGTTATCATGAAGTTAAACATATTGCACAGAGTCCAATAAAGTAGCGATCGGTTGGATAAAGGAGGGCTGCCTTTGTGTGCACCTTCGATCGATAGTGTATAGAGTTTGACTAACTAATTGAACTCGTATCGATAGTTAATTGACAGGGTGTTTTTTGAACCAAATTGTGAGCTATTACTGACAATGCCAAAGCTGTTTATTGATTGGTTATCATCGATTCGATAGCTTATGCCACCACCAAGATAACCATTATTTGTGTTATTGCTTCCTGCACTACCTCCACCACCTAACATCAGTGTAAGTCCATGACCTATTGGCTTAAGTGCGAGCATTCCCAGATACGCGCCATGGCTTTCAATGGGCACCATTAATGATTGACCGTGGTATGAGTGAGTGGTGGCCACTACAGCGCGTCCTTCTGTGTAGTTATAACCAAAGGCTGGAAAAAGTTGCCAGCCAGCTGGGTTCACACCGAAAACGCTGAGAGGTATAAATGTCCCCAAGTTGTAGCTGGTGCTGTTACCACCACTCTCATACTGATTTTTCTTGAAGTTGAAGTTCACGATCCCCTTGCTAAATAGCCAAGACCCGCCAATACGCCACTCACTAGCATCGGAATTGATATTGCCGCTGATCATTCTGGCTTCATCCAGCCCTAACGAACCATTAAGCGTTAACTCTCCATTATAGCCAGCGCCAACTCTTGTCACTATTTTAGTAGGGTCTTCTTGGTTTTTTTCTTCATCAACTAGCTCATAAGCCGCTACCTGCAGCGTTATGATGGGTAATATGAGAGATGTAAGTCTCTTTTTAAGTAACATATTTAATCTTCCGATATGTTTATAATTGGTTGTTTTTATTTTTTGGTTTTATATTTCTGAGCTGTTCGCCATCCATGGCAATAGTTCTAAAATTGATAGTTATATTCGACTCTGAAATCAGTGCCGTTTACTGCTTCACCAAAATTCCAAAATGCTCGGATATTGCTTTGAGTGTCTATTTGATAGCTCAAAGCAACTTCATGCTGCCAACCATATAAACTGCTTAATGCTTCAACACCACCCAATTGAGTTGTGTACATAGGGTTGTAGTTCAACCAAACTTGGTCGGTTATCTCTATTTTCGAGTAGAGGCCTAGCAAGCCAAAACTAGATGGGATGGCATAACCTATTGATCCGAACGATTCACCTTCATCGACTAATAGAGCCGAATCAACGTCCGCAATATTCACTCCAATGCCAGCTAGTGGGTAGAGCTGAATCGCTCCCATAGCAGGGAGTGCTTGAATCATGGAGTATGAGGCTGAGCCTAGCTTTTGATTGAAGTCCCAGTTAATGTCCACTTGAGAGCCAATACCGTTTTGCATATTGACATTAAAGTGGCGGTAACGAAGAGAATCGAAGCTATCATTTCCTTTTAATCCAAGGGTATCAGCAGCAAACCCCTTTGCTTCAAGGACATGCATTGCCATTGTGGATTCGTTGTTGGTGTCATACGCCTGGCCGAACTTGAAGTTTAGGCCTTTGTTTGTTGCGCCAATTCCTGCTTGTGAATAGACTGAAAGCGGGTCTGACATATCTTGATATTCTTCAGCAACAGAAGTGTTAAATACGACAGATAGAGCAGATGCGATAGTTGCTACTTTAATATAATTGATTGTTTTCATAATAACTCTTATTTAATTTCTCCCTGGTGAGTATTGAAAGCCCATTCCAATTAGGCCATCAAGTGATATGCATAGACTTAAAATTAAATGCCTTTGCTATGTGGGAAATTCTATAATAAGGTCTTTTTATTTAAGAAATGACTATGGTGATTTCATGCTATTACGATTGGTTATATCTAAAATTCACCAAGATAAATATTAATTTAATGATATGATTTCAAGTTATTTCTTAATGTAATAATTGTTATTTCTTGTTGGTTTAATTAGTCGCTAATATTAACGTGGATTGATGATGTGGGGAGCAATCATCTTATATTGAAGAAATGCTGACTATGGAATGTCTCGGTGTCTCTTATAGAGTAAGCACGATAGCTATATTGCCAAGTTAACATAACTTTTGCGATTGCATTGCGCTATACCAAAAAACTAACTCCATGAGTGAACTTAATATTATGAAAAAATCAATGATTACTTTGGCATTGGCAACGGCTGCTTTTACTAGTATTGCGAGTGAAGTTCCATCTGGATATCCGGTTCTCAATAGCGAAGAAGTTTACCAGCAAATGGATCTCGAGAATCTAACAAGAGCGTTTGTCGACCTGCAACCTGAAGCGGCCTTTATGTCTCTTTACCACTCTTATTTTGATGCCGGTTCAACAGAGCAGAATATAGGTATTATGGAAACGTCGGTAGATCCAAGACAAATTGTGCTTACTGCAAACTCTGAAACCGTTTATGCCGTTCATCCTGTGAACTTGGAAGTACAAGGAGGAGCCGTGGTGTTAGAGGTTCCACCGGGTGTGATGGGTATGGCAAATGGTCCTGGATGGACGTCGTTTGCAGATTTTGGATTGACTGGTTCTGATCGAGGCAAAGGAGGTACCTATTTACTTACTGCACCTGGATGGGAAGGAGAAGTGCCGTCAGATATGATTCACGCACCTTCACCGACCAATACTATCGTCTGGCTAATTAGAGCTTTTCAAGGTAAGGAGGGAATGCCAGGGGCCGTCAATACATTAACAAACGGCCTTAAAACGTATTCTCTTGCTGATGCGAATGAGCCACCTAAAACTACCTTCTACAATACCTCTGCACCGGTATACGATGATGGTGGGTATCAGGATATGCTTTTTCATAAGAAGGATATTCCGGCATTGATTCAACAGTACTATCTATTAAATGGATATGATGCAGAGAAGCACAGTTACAATACTGCACACTTATATCATGCTGGCTTTTTTAATAATTCGATTGATGAAGATTTGCTAAAAGAAGCAAAGGATCTAGCCTGGGAACGCGTACTTACATTAACGTTTTCTAACCGAGAGCACAATGCTTATAAATGGGGGCAAGAGCAAAGCCATTGGGTATTACCCAATACAACGGCTGATGAAAACTGGACACATCGGGACTTTGATATTGTTGACCCAGTAGCTCAAGTTGTTTGGGCTCATCAAGCAACCTTTACCGCTGCAGCCATGACTCGGCCGCCTAGAGGCACAGGAGCCGTCTACGTGTCTACCTATGTAGATAGCGACGGAAACTATTTGAATGGTTCAAATTGTTATCAGCTAGACATTCCAGCAGGTGTTCCTTATAGCAATTTCTGGTCTTTGGTGACCTACAATGCGCCAGAGCGTTCAATGATTCAGAACGATCATTTTACGTGGGGAATAAATAGTTACCAAGAAGGGCTGGAGCAGAATACCGATGGGTCTTACAGTATTTATTGGGGGCCTAATGTAGACAATAATGAAAATTCAATTCAAACCAATTTCAATGAAGGGTTCTTCCCATATTTTAGAATCTATGGTCCTACTGACACGTGGTATGACAATAGCTGGGTAATTCCGAATATTGAGAGAGTTGAATGTTCGGAATATAAATAAACGTTCCCATACTATTTATATAATTGTATGAGCAATATGGTGCCTATATTCCAAGGCATTATATTGTTCAACATCTCTTGAAAATAGAAGCCTCTCCAATTTAATAGTCACTTTGCAAGGCATTTATTGTCGACGCTCCATTATATGCAACGTGATGTTTAAAGGTGCTCCAATGAATATACCGTTTATCACTGCTCAGCTAGGGCTAGTGTTGACCATTTCGATGTCCGCAGCGTTTGCAAGTAACACCGGAAAAACGCTTAAGCTAAGTAGTGAGAATGTTGTCATTACAACAACTCACTGGCGATATAACTCTGTCAGCGAGTTAGAGGATGCCAATGACATCACAAGCCTGACGATTTATTCAGCGAATAGCTACTCCAACTCGGCGTGGGAGGAAATGGATCATTGGGATGATGTGTACCATTCTCCCTATCGAGTCTCTTTGTTCTCCGCTGAAAATGGTGAGGATGCCGAGCGTTTGTGGTCCCAAACTAAATCAATAGGGGCCTATGGGCTGGGAGTCGCTGGAGTGTTAGCACTAATGCCTACCTCTATTACTCAATGGGAAAAAAACGGTGATCCATTAATGGAGAAATGGTGGAACAATGTCAGTAAAGGACCAGTTTGGGATCGTGATGTTTGGTATATCAATTACCTTGGGCATCCTTATTTCGGTGGTGTCTACTATCAGTCGGCAAGAAAGTCTGGTTACCGTCAGTGGGACTCATTTCTATATTCCACATTGATGTCTACGTTTTACTGGGAGTACGGTGTAGAAGCATTTGCAGAAGTCCCCTCTATACAAGATTTATTCGTAACACCCATCATGGGTTGGGTGTATGGTGAGTGGGCATATCATAAAGAGCAACAGATTAGGCTCAGTGGCGGAACAGTTCTAGGTTCCTCGACGTTAGGGAGCACTACACTGTTTTTCTTAGATCCTGTTGATAGTCTAGGGAGAGGTGTCAATCACTTAGCGGGTCGCGACTTAGTGACTGCGGGTTCTGGTTTCATGGGGGTTCAAGAAACAAACTTGCCCAATGGAAGTGCCGAGAGGCAGTTTAGGTTCCAGGTTCAATATGATCTGGTCACGACAACAGGTTCAAAAAAACATAGAAGTGATTATTACTCACAAACAACGCAAGATCCCGTGACGTACAGTATCGTAGGTGTATCTGCGGGTGTCAGTCATGTCGCCCCTGCTAACAGTTGGTCACTGGAGCCAGGTATTGGAGCGACATTTTCCCTTGGTTTACATTTTTCACCTGAACTCTCAGGCCACTTAACTTATACCCGAGCTCAACTGAAAGATGTTCAAACTCAGCAGTCGGTTACTTACGAAAACTACAGTGTAAATGCACTTTACTATTTCAATAGTGATTCTTCGTTAAGGCCTTTTTTTACCGCTGGCTTTGGTGAAGCGATGAAAGACATGGACAGAAAACAAAAAACGTTTCAAGTTAACGGAGGTCTAGGCCTTCACTACAAAATTAATAACAATTGGGCGATTCAAACAGATTGGCGTTATGCCAAGGGAACAAGAGAGAGTGTTAATGATAAAGTGACAACAGGAAAGCTCATTTATAGATTTGGTCGTGGAGAGCTGTAGCAGCAGTGTACTCAAGTTCATCCAAGATAATAACGTGTACATACAGCGAGCGAATCTTTATTGGAGATTTTCAAACTGATATAGGTCGTAGATACCGTGACCCTAATGACGCACGGAGCGGGCTAACAAGGGGGTATTGGGGTTCCGTTACAAGAGCTAGACTACTTTGAAAAACTCAGACATCTTGCTACCGCGATGGTGACCACAGGTGTGTTTCTTAAGATGAGTGACCTCATCGTAGGGTAGAGGTTTCCATCTGATCCGGTATGTCCTGGACGTCAGTTTAGCTATTTACTATCCCTGTCGTTATTAATTGCTAATATTTGATTTTGCGTAGATGACTTTTTTCCAAATCCGTGTTGGTCACCGTTTCTGATTTGTGATATCTGTTAGAGGGCGATTTTGTAGCAAGGATATGAAAATTTCTTTGCCAACAGGCTTAAATCTCGAACTAGTATCGATGACAATTGTTTGCATATATCTAGCGCTTCTTTCTAGCTTTGGTGTGTATCTGCAGAGTATTATTTTTATGGATTGGTTTCGGCTCTCCCCAATGAAATATTTGCCCTTTTAAAGCTAGGTTGAGGAGTTTGCTGTTTTGACTTTCGCTTTTGAAGCTGATTTAGTGGAATAATCAAAATACGTTATAACTACACCTATAAATTGTGGTTATTGGTATTGAAATCATTTAAATCAGGCAATTAGATGGATTTTTCGGATTCTCAAACCCCAGAAAAGGTGAAACCCCGATGTTGGTAGCATCGGGGTTTCGAATTTTTAGATGTCTCGATTGGTAAGGTCGATAATCTTTTCTATGCAGAAGGCTTGGATATTATCCAACTAATTCCTTGGTAGGGAATTAGATGCGGATGAAGTCCATGTGCTCAACTTTTGGCTTGTAAGCGTGACGTTGAACGTCTTGTGGCTTAACCTTAACTTCTGCGCCGTCAATCACTAGAGTGATTGCTTCGTAGAATTCAGGCTTGTCCATTTGGTTCATCACGATATTGTGGTCTAGAGCGATAGAAACAGGTGCTGCTTCACCACCGTAAACGATTGCTGGGAATTGGCCAGCGTGACGTAGGCGGCGGCTCGCACCCTTACCTAGTTCAGTACGTACTACTGCTTCGAATTTCATAGTATTTACTCTCAAAATAGTAAAAATTAAAGATGTCCATCAACGTAGCGACCTAGTTGATGATAGGTCACTTTAAAAGTGAACGAGTCGTTACTCTTAAAGTGAGCGCGGATACTACCATTCTATAGCTGTCTGAGCAATAGCGAAGCCAGGCTAAGCCGCTGTTTTTTTCATCTTTTAAATCGACTTGCTTAATCGTTAGCCACTCTGGCGATTAATGTGGCTTTTAGTCCACCTAACTGACTGCTTTCTAGAGTAAGTTCACTGCGATAGCTGTAGGCCATTTCATTCACTATGTTTAGCCCTAATCCTGTCCCCGGTGTGGTTTCATCTAGTCGCACACCTCGTTTTAGCACTTCTTTAAGTTTGTTCTCTGGGATACCAGGACCGTCATCTTCAATGATGATTTCCACCAATTCACTATCTGATTGGTTGGTATGAACCCGAATGAGGCTTTGGCTCCATTTGTAGGCGTTTTCCAATAGGTTACCGAGCATTTCGTCGAGGTCAGTTTGCTCTATAGCTATCTTTAAATCAGGATCGATTTCATTGATGAGCGCGATATCTCGTTCGACAAACACTTTATCGAATGCGATGGAGATAGCATCCACACGTTCGCTAGGGCAGCTTTTAACAGACAGAATGTTCATTGAGCCAGCCATCCTCGCCCTGCCTAAATGGTAATCGATATATTCTTGTATTTGACGAAGTGACGGCTCGATTTTTGCTCGGTCTTGCTCTGATAAGTGGTCAAGTTCATTATGAATGACCGATAAAGGTGTTTTTAACGCGTGAGATAGATTACCAGCATGGTTGCGAGCACGCTCTAGCAATTCTTGATAATGGAATATAAGCGCGTTGAGGTCAGTAACCAGAGGGGCGACTTCTTTAGGGTAATGCTCATCAAGCAAATTTTGTTCACCACTTCTTAGGTGTTTTAATTCTTTTTGCATTTTGCCCAATGGCCTCAAGGACCAGCTGATTTGCGTGATAACGAGGATTAAGATCCCCGCAACCATCAAAGACAGGATGACCCACACCTGATTAGTGAGTTGTTCCAGTGTGTTGTCGACGGGCGCTTCTTCTTGGCCAATAAAAATCATTACAGGGTCACTTCTTCCAGGTAGGTAGATGCTTCTGCTGATAGTGACGAGCTTTTCCTCTCTTGCGCCTAAATCGCGAGGGTTAAGTTTACTCTCATTTTGGGTAATCACCTTATCCCACAGTGAACGTGAGCGTATGGTTTGATCTTGTGCGGTAATGGTCCAGTAATAGCCACTATACGGGCGGCTGTATCTTGGATCTGATATCCGAGAACCGAGTGTCATTTCGCCTTGTTCATTGGTATCAAGATTCGCGATGAGCTCGTCCATGGAGAGCAACATTTGCTGTTTTAGATCATCAATTAGGTAATCTTTAACAAGGCCGGGGATAGAGACGCCAGCGGCAAGCGTCATGGCAGATAGCCAGGCGGTAGCGGCTAAAACTAAGCGAGTTTTGAGGCTCAATCTTTTAAGCTTAGACTTGAGCCTCTGGTCAAGAGCTTGTCGCTCGGTGTTAGGCATTCAATTGGTATCCCAAACCGCGAACGGTTTTGATAATGTTCGGTGCAATTTTTTTGCGAATACGGCCAACGAATACTTCGATAGTGTTTGAGTCTCGGTCAAAGTCTTGTTTGTAGATGTGCTCCACCAGCTCGGTGCGAGATATGACCTTGTCCGCGTTGTGAACAAAGTACGCCACAACTTTGTACTCAAGTGCGGTTAGGCTTACCGCCTGGCCCTGCCATAGTACTTTGGATGTGCGCGTGTCTAAAGCAAGGTCGCCGACTTGCATGACAGGGGAGGCGTTACCGGACGCCCGTCTTAGATGGGCTCTGATCCTTGCGATCAATTCCACGACTTCAAAAGGTTTGGTGAGGTAATCGTCTGCGCCAGCATTGAGCCCCTCAACTCGTTGGGTCAGTGTGTCTCTGGCGCTCAAGATGATGACTGGAGTGTTAATGTTCTCATCTCGAATGCCTTTTAAAACCGTTAAACCATCAAGTTTGGGTAGGCCAAGGTCAAGGATAATGGCATCCCACTCTTCAGAGGTCGCACGATAGAGAGCATCAATACCATCTTGAGAGAGTTCAGGAACCCAGCCAGCTTTCTCTAGCGCAGTGACCATTTGTTCACCAAGTGTCGCATCATCTTCTACAATCAAAATTTTCATAGGCTTGCTCTTATCTTTTGATGACTTTTTGCAGATTTCTGCCGCGCAGTTCAATTAGCTCAAGTGTAGTCGCGTTATATTCAACTTTAATTATATCTTGCTCATGCATCAGTTTTAGTTCGTAAAACCATTCGTCGTCGTCTTCTTCGAGTTCGACTTTAATAATTCGACCGTTTAGATCGTTTTCAACTGTGGCAAACAAAGCGGAAAATGGCTTGATGAGCCCTTTCTGTACAGCATCAAAGACTTCGTCCTGATCTTCGCCAATTTCAATACGAGTACCTTCAAGGGGAACATCCAGGACAGTATCGTAATTTTTGTCTGATGATGAGAACAGGCTGGCATTGGCTCCCGGTGATGCGACGGCAAGCATAGCGAGCAACGCAGTGATGAGTGTTTTATTTTTAAAAGCTGGCATGAATAGCCCCTTGGGACGATAACAATGGTGTCACTATAAACGTTTTATCTGAATAGAACCTGAACAGAGTTATTGAGTGAGTTCATCATCAAAGATTTTGTCCCTTAGCTTCCAAAAACGACCACTTTTGCGGGCGATAACAAACGCTGGTGGTCTAAAGCGATGCTGATTATGAACCACTTTTGTTGGGGAAGCCGCGTCAAACTCACGATGTTTGTCTGCCAGATGCGGCCTAACAAAGCGCGATAAAAAAGTCTGTTTTTGTTTTTTGGTGGTTAACGACCAGAATTCGCTGACCCTGGCATTTTCGTCCCCCACATAAGTAATTCTCAGGCTCGACTTACCTTTTTCGTCTTTGTGAACGGTTAGTTCCATATCGTTACACGCGAAGACGAGTGCGTCTTTTAAATTAAGGGCCTCTTTGAGTTTTTTGTCAGGGTCGACCAATGTTGCGTCACACTCATGGCAAATACGAGCGGCGATGTCATTGTCTGCGCCACATTCTGAGCAATATTTAGCTCTAAAGCGATAATTACAATGTTCGCGCTCTTGAGTTTCTTCATCTGTGAAATAGCCCTGACATTTTCTGCCAAAGTGCTCAATCAGAAATCCATTACCGTCGAGCTTTCCCCAGAAATTGTTGTTAAAGCCACAGGCAGGGCAGGGAATGGTGATAATTTCCGAATCCGAATCCGGTTTTGGGTTACCCACTTCGGGCTGATATAAATCGTAGGTATTTCCCGCATAATCAAGCACGAGACATTCGTCTTTGCCCGGAGATAAACGCAACCCACGCCCAACGATTTGTTGATAAAGGCTGACCGATTCGGTGGGTCTGAGAATGGCAATAAGATCAACATGAGGCGCGTCAAAACCTGTGGTCAGAACGGACACATTTACTAGGAACTTAAGCTCTTGTTGCTTAAATTGATTAATGATCCGGTCTCGATCGACGGTTGCCGTATCCCCAATAACAATCTCACTTTGATGTGGCGGCAACAGAGCCAAAATTTCCTGTGCATGTCGCACAGTGGCGGCAAATATCATGACGCCTTTTTTATCGTCGCTGTAACGAATAATTTGCTCAACAATTTGTGGAGTGGCTCTCTTGGATTGTTCAATAACTAAATCAAGATCTGATTCTTTATAACGACCTGTATTCATTGGGGTAAGTTGAGAAAAGTCGTAGCTTAAAACCGGAGCATCAACGAGCTTTGCTGGTGTGAGAAACTGTTCATCAAGTAAATATTGAATGGGTAACTCAAAGATACAATCCCGAAAGAATCGAGACTCTTCACTTCGCACCAAACCTTTTGTGTGATATTGATAAATCCAGCCGACACCTAAGCGATAAGGAGTGGCGGTCAAGCCTAGGATTTTGATGCCAGGATTGATATCACAAAGGTGGCTAATGACTTTTTGATAGCTCGAGTCTTTGTTATCAGGAACTCGATGACACTCATCGATGACCAGCAAAGAAAACTGATTGGCAAATTTATCCAGGTTTCTAACCACCGATTGTACAGAGGCAAAGACCACTTGTTCGTTGGTTTCCTTTCGACCTAAACCGGCAGAGAAAACAGAGCCTTTAAGATCGTAACCTTCGTATTTAGCATGGTTTTGTTCAACTAATTCCTTGACATGAGCTAATACCAACACTCGTCCTTTGGCGAGTCTTGCCAACTCGGCAATCACGAGACTTTTGCCAGCACCAGTGGGTAAGACAATGACCGCTGGCGTGTCGTTTTTGCGAAAATAATGCACGACCGCTTTTACGGAGTCGGCTTGATATGGACGAAGTGTGTACATATGAGTGAGTTTGACTCTACATCTGAATGAAAAGCCCATATAATAGCGAACTTAACCAGATTGAGGTATTCATGCGTTTAGATAAATTTTTGTGTGATTCGCTAGGTGTCACCCGTAGAGAGGCAACCATCCTTTTACGTAAAGGGGAAGTGACCGTTAACGGCGAGAAAAAAAAGAGTGGTTCCGTTAAGGTTACTGAGCAGTGCTGCGTCGAGTGGCAAGAGCGTGAAATTACGGTTACAGGCCCTCGTTACATTATGCTTTACAAGCCAGAAGGGTTTGTGTGTTCTCATGAAGATGGATCAAATCAAACGGCCTTTGAGCTGCTTGATGAAATTAAAATGGACGCGCTACATTTTGCTGGGCGTTTAGATGTGGATACCACCGGCCTTGTTCTGATAACAGATGACGGTCAATGGTCACATCGAATTACGTCACCAAAACACAAATGCGAAAAAACCTATCGCGTGTGGCTTGATGAGCCAGTTGAAGAGGATTATGTCGAGAAGTTTAAAGAAGGCATTCAGCTTCGCAGTGAAAAAGGGTTAACGTTACCGGCACATTTAGAAGTGAGAGCCGAAAAAGAAGTGTTGTTAACCATTCACGAAGGTAAATATCATCAAGTGAAGCGCATGTTTGCAGCGTTAGGCAACAAAGTTGAAGCTCTGCACCGTGAACGTATCGGTGACATCATCTTAGACGAAGAGCTAGAACTTGGTGAATATCGCTATCTAACGGAAGAAGAAGTCAATTCCATCTGGCAAAAATAGTGCGATGGCTCACGTGAATCGTATGCCAATGACAAACAGGATCGGGTGCCATGTTCTCTTATAGTGGTACTCTATGTTCATACGATTACATTTCTTGAATAAATGGTTCTTTATCAGAACTTCCATCTAAGCGGTTGTTAGCTCCTCGTATTAGAAGATTAGTAGAGTTACGTAATGCTTCGCTTAACAATGGACAGTTGAGCTCTTTTTTGGCGTTGTATTGGGTTAGGATTTTCCAAAATAATGTCGCCTTTCAGGTGCAGTATGAATAAAACAGATTCAGCACAGTCCGATGCCCCCAAACTTGGTTTGGTCTTATTTCTTGTCTTGGGTGCGATTGGTACGCTGACGCCATTAGCCATTGATATGTATTTGCCCGCTATGCCCACGATTGCGCGCGATTTGGGCGTGTCTGCAGGGGCGGTGCAAATTACCTTAACTGTCTACACGGCGGGTTTTGCGATTGGCCAATTGCTTCATGGACCACTGGCAGATAGCTATGGTCGCAGACCCATATTAATCATGGGTGTGTTTTTCTTTGGTATTGCGTCTGCGGTGTGCGCTACGACAACGGATATTGAATCACTGACCTATGTCCGAGCTGCTCAAGGCTTTGCCGGAGCGGCGGCTGCGGTTATTATTTCTGCGGTCGTCAGAGATATGTTCGATCGTGAAGATTTTGCTCGGACTATGTCTTTCATTACATTGGTGATCACTTTGGCGCCATTGGTAGCGCCACTGATTGGGGGCCATTTGGCGATCTGGTTTGGTTGGCGCTCGATTTTTTGGTTTCTCACGATTTTTTCTGTTTTTGTAATTGCGGCGGTTTATTGGAAGATCCCTGAAACTTTACCAGTCGAAAAACGACAACCGTTAAGAGTTAGAAGTACGCTGCGTAATTATCTCAATCTTTGCAAAAACCCAGTAGCAATGGGACTGATGTTTTCAGGAGCCTTTTCATTTGCGGGGATGTTCGCTTTCTTAACCGCGGGCTCGTTTGTCTACATCGATATCTATGGTGTGACGCCTGACCAGTTTGGTTATCTGTTTGGCTTAAACATCGTGACAATGATTTTGATGACCAGCATTAATGGCAAAGTGGTTAAGAAAGTTGGATTACATGGCATGCTACGCTTTGGTTTGGCCGTGCAGTTGTTTGCGGGTCTAGGCTTGCTAACCGGATGGCTGCTAGATTGGGGGCTATGGGGGCTGGTTCCTTTTGTGATGCTGTTTATTGGAACTTTGTCGACTATTGGCAGTAATTCTATGGGACTACTATTGAGTGGTTATCCAACAATGGCAGGAACTGCTTCGTCGCTTGCTGGCACATTGCGCTTTGGCACTGGCTCTATTATTGGCGCAATTGTAGCGTCACTTCCAGCCGCTTTATGGCCTATGATTTTGCTTATGACGATTTGTTCGGTATTATCCGCCACCTTATATTGGACCCTAGGGAAAAACGCATAATGTCTGATTACTACGCAGAAATCCAAAATGTTGTAAATAGTGCGCTCAATGAGTTAAAACAAGAGCACATGTCCGGGAAAGCGGTGAATGCTCCCGTAGCAAATAATCTCTTTTTGTTGCGCTGGGTGACCAAGGCAATCAAAACACAGCGTTTTTCTACATTGACCAGTGGTGATCTGATTCGTTGGCAGAAAATGGGTCGCTCTAAAGGTAATAATGCCGCTTTATTACCAACTTTTGAGAGAATCTCAGCCTTTTATGGCCAATTCTTCGACAAAGGAGAGCAAGAGCTTACTGATGCAATGATTGAGCAGTTTTTAGAAGTAATGGAAAACTCCGATTGGGGCGTAACCACATCTGAAGTACTGACAGATGGCAGCAAGGTCCAATTTTATACTGATGGAAACAACTCATTAGCGCTATGTGCTAACCAGTGTGATGATTGCTTTGAAGGTGAGCATCTTGTTAAGCCAATGAGTTGGTTTGTGCGTGGTAATCACGCCGAATTTATTGAACTGGCTTCTAAAGCGGGCTTTATGGTTCATAAGATCACCGACTATAAGTCGAAAGTAAAATACCACGGCGAGTATTTGGTTTTTCCTATGAACAAGGGCTCTCAGCTGGCTGAAATTCCGTTAAGCTTCCAGGTAAACAAAGAGTCATAATACGTTGTCCAGGCAGATGTAGTTTGGCCGTCTGCTATGCTTTTCGACAGATTGCTCGCACCATTCCTCTGAATATAAACAGGTGTGCGGGCATCATGGCGAACCAATAAAGTAACCCACGAAACCCTTCCGGGTGCCACCATGCTGTGATGTTGATTTCTCGGTAATCGCCCTTGTCGGTAATGGTAAATTCAAGCCGGCCAAGGCCTGGTCCTTTCATTCCAAATAGCAAAGATAGAAAACCGGGCTTTTCACAGCGGATTACTTTCCAAGAATCGATGAAGTCGCCAACGTTGAGCTCTGGACCAGGCGGAGAACGTCTGATGGGTTTCCCTCCGCCAAAAAACAGATCCAACCATTCACGCGTCCGCCACAGAGTATTGGCAAAAAAGTAGCCTTGCTCACGGCTTCCAATGAGTTTTACCACCTGCCAAAGCTGTTCTGTCGTTTTGTTTGTGGTGTAAGTGGCACCCGCCTTTTTGGGGTAGTACCCATAACCAGCCTGCCAGCGTGTTAAAGCCTCGGGCTCAAATCCCCAAACATTACTGCGGACAAATTTGCCCTCACTTTTTAAACTATTGGCAACGGCTTCCTGATATGGGATCAGTGTTTGTGGAAAGCGCTCGTGAATAGCGCTAGCGTTGGCCACAAAATCATGCTCAAGGCCACTCAGAAGAGCCCGTCCAATATTTGACGGAACCGAGGTGATGACGCCAAGCCAGTATGACGCTAATTTAGGGGTCAATAGTGGAGTGGCCCATAAACGAAGCGGTTTATTGATTTCTCGGCAGAGGACTTCAAATTGTGCCCGATAAGAAAGGGTGTCAGGTCCTCCAACTTCGTAGATGATATTGCCAGCCGCTTTTGCGTGAGACAGTTGAATTAAGTAATGATTAAGATTTTCTAATGCGATTGGATTCGCTTTTGAGTCGACCCATTTCGGTGTGATCAATATCGGGAGGTTATAAGAAAAGTCGCGCATAATCTCGAAGGCGGCTGAACCAGGGCCAATAACAACACCGGCTCGTAACTCTGTGATAGGGACTTTACTCGTTCTAAGGATATTACCAGTTTCCTTTCTGGCGGCTAAGTGCTCTGAATTTCCCGTCTGAGGCTGAATAGCACTTAGGTAAATGACATGTTCAACGGGGCTAATATCCAGTGCCTTTTTTACATGATGCGCGAGGGCTATTTCGTACTCTAAGAAATCATGTCCGTGTGCCATACCGTGTACCAGAAAAAACACAATGTCATAATTCGGGATCAATTCGAGAGTACTTTGTTCGTCGGCTAAATCAAGAAAGACCAGTGTCAGGTTGGGGTGAGGGGAAACCCTTGCTTTTAAGTAATCGATTTGCCTTGCGGCACCAGTGACGAGATAACCCTGTTTAAGAAGTTGTGGGATAAGTTGAGAGCCAACGTACCCGGAAGCTCCCAGGACCAATACACGTTTGAGGGACAATAATCGCTCCTTGAGCCAATGATCTTACAAATGAGAATATACAAAGTATAACTCTAGTTTATTTTTACTTTTTTGGAGAGTATTTGGTTCAACAAATTGTTAATATGGTAATGTAATATAAAAGAAAATCCGGTAGATACGAGTCAAAACGGCATTGTCGAAAGCATGACGAATACTCTACTGAACGAATACTCTTCCTACACATTAGATTTTAGTGTAGATTCACATTCCAATAATTTCATTGAGTATACGGGTCAATGCTTAAATTAGCTGAAATCAGTAAAGGATACATCGATGGCGGCGAGTTTCATCCAGTTCTGCAAAAAGCCGAACTATCGCTAGAACAAGGGCAGCAGTTGGCTTTGATGGGTGAAAGTGGATCAGGTAAAAGTACTTTGCTGAACTTGATCGCTGGTATTGATAAAGTTGACCGAGGTGAAATTTGGTACCCTGATTTTGCTATGCACAGTGCAACAGAAAGCGCTCGTACCGCCTATAGACGAAATAATATTGGTCATATCTTTCAGCAGTTCAATTTATTACCCACTCTCAATATTGCCGATAACATTAGATTTTGCCGACAAATTCGAGGGCTAAAAGAAGATCGTGGTCTTTGGCGACAAATCCTATCTGCATTAGATCTTATGGCTCTATTGGGTCGCTACCCTGAAGAGATCTCGGGTGGTCAACAACAACGAGCGGCCATTGCTCGTGCCTTGTATATGGAGCCAAAGATTCTACTTGCCGATGAGCCAACGGGAAGTCTCGATGAGCGTAATGCAGAAGCGGTGATGAGGTTGCTTACATCTCTAACAAAGCAGCTGAAATGTACGCTTCTTGTTGTCACACACAGTGAGAAGGTTGCGATGCACCTTGATGGCCGTATTCGCCTGCAAGGGGGGCAACTGCATGTTATGGCCCATAGCTAAAGCGTTATTGGGTCACTATCGTCGCCATCCTCTACAAATTTTTCTTGTCTGGGTGGGGCTCACTCTAGGTGTTTCTTTGTTTGTTGGTGTGACCGCCATCAATCATCACGCCACTCAAGCTTATGCTAGTGGTGAAAAACTGTTTTCAAATCCAGTTCCTTTTCGCATACGACCTAAGCACAGTGAGAGCAAAATTCCTCAAGGCTTTTACATACATCTACGTCGTGAAGGGTTTAAGCAATGCGTACCTTTCGACACTCAAAAAGTCATAACTAACAACGGCACTGAACTGACGCTGGTTGGTGTTGATCCTATTGCTTTACTGCAGCTGAAAACAGTGGTGACCATCGCGGACATTGCCTCACAAGTTCTCATTAAAAATCCGACTTCTATTTTAGTCAGCCATGAACTGGCGAAGCTTAAGAAATGGAATACGGGTGATTTCATTACATTGGATACAGGTCGAAAAATAGGACCGATCCTTGTCGATGATTCAGAAAGAATACGAGGCGTTCGTATTCTTGCTGATATGTCGCTATTAAGGTCACTGAAGAAATCATCAGGTTTGATGGTGATCGCATGTGGGCAAATGTCGTCAGATAAGGTTGAACTGCTTAGAAAGATGCTGCCAAATGGCATGACCTTATCAAGAAGCTCGCAAGCTGAGCTTGAGTCTCTTACGCAGGCATTTCATACAAATCTATCTGCAATGAGCATGCTATCATTTTTAGTCGGCTTGTTTATTTTTTATCAGGCAATATCTTTGTCATTGGCACAGAGGCAACCCCTAGTCGGAATATTGAGGCAGGTTGGTGTGTCTGGGTGGCAGTTAACCATGGCTTTGTGCATAGAGTTGTTTGTTCTCGTTTTCATTAGTTGGCTTGGTGGCAACTTACTGGGCTTGGTGTTAGCAAATCAACTTATTCCTGCGGTATCACAAAGTTTGAGTGATTTATACGATGCCAATGTCGGTTTGTCGATTGAGTGGGCATGGCAATGGAGTATGTACAGCTTCATGCTAGCTCTTGGTGGCGCACTTGCTTCCTGCGCCTGGCCGCTAGTTCGTCTTCTAAAAACTCAGCCAATTCGTTTGAGTGCTCGTTTATCATTGATGCGTTACACAGGGATCGAATTCACTTGGCAAGCTTTTGCTGCTTGTGCGCTGTGTGTATCAGCTATAGCGATCTACCAGGCTCCAAAGACCCAAACGTCAGGTTATGCGATTATTGTGCTAATGCTACTAAGTGTTGCTCTAATTACCCCATTTATTATTTGGAAGATCTTTACGGCACTTTCGTACTCTTTAAGGTGGGTTAAGGCTCGTTGGTTCTTTTCTGACGCTGCTGCAAGTATGAGTTATCGTGGCGTTGCTAACATGGCCTTCATGCTTGCCATGGCGGCGAACATGGGGATTGAAACCATGGTAGGGAGTTTTCGTGATACGACAGATCAGTGGCTAACGCAGCGTTTGGCTGCAGATATCTACGTTTATCCGTCTAATAGCACGGCTCAGCGCATGAGCCGTTGGCTTGAAGAACAACCAGAAGTCGATAAGGTTTGGTGGCGTTGGGAAGAAGAAATCCCAACACCGCAAGGTATGATTCAAGCCGTAAGTACTGGCGATTCTGTCGGTGAGCTGAACTCGCTAACCGTTAAAATTGCTGTTCCCAACTATTGGTATCATTTGCATCACTCAAAAGGGGTGATGGTCAGTGAGTCTATGGCTTTGAAGCAAGATTTAAGGCCTGGTGATTACCTAGATATGGGAGCCCCAATGGGTAGTGGTTGGCAGGTCATTGGCGTGTTTTATGATTATGGTAACCCTTATCACCAGTTGTTAATGTCACATGAGCGCTGGCTTGCAACCTTTGCTGGTACTGGTGATGTGGCATTGGGCGCAGTACTCAAAGACAAGGAACAATCTTTGATGGTGCAAAGAAAACTGCAAAGCACCTTTAGATTGAACGGTGAACGTATTTACGACAATTCTAGTATTCATGAAAGGGCAATGAACACGTTTGATCGTACTTTCTCCATCGCTGACACCTTAGGTAATATTACTTTAGTAATTGCGGTTTTTGGCATCTTTTTCTCGACAATAGCGGGTGAAATCTCGAGGCAACGTAACACCTCGCTTATGCGCTGTTTAGGTATTTCAGGTACGGAACTCGTCATATCAGGAAGCTTACAGTTGTTTGTCTTTGGCCTGATATCTGCCATTATAGCGATGCCTCTTGGCTTAACGTTAGCGCAGCTAATGGTCGATGTTGTTATTAAGCAGTCCTTTGGGTGGACGCTTGAACTGCATGTCGTTCCATGGTTATATTTTAAAACCTGTTTATGGAGTATGTTGGCATTGATGTTGGCGGGGGCGATACCTGTACTTCGTATGCTACGCAATACACCTATCCATTCCTTGCGAGACGCTTTATAGATGAATCGAACTTTTAAGTTTGCTGCTTTAGGTATTGTTTTATCGGCGTTTGTCGGTGTGCTTATTTGGTATATCCAAAGTGTGAAGCACACCGAGGAGCGGGAAAAAGTCAGTCATATTGAACATCTATTTGGTTCAGAGACACTTAAAGTCTTTGAGCCTGTATTGCCAAATACTCATGCAGAGCTTCCTAGGGATTTCGATTTTCATCCAGAATACCAACATGAGTGGTGGCAGCTAGTCGCAGAACTTACCGATCCTTATGGACAAACCTACTGGTTGCGTTGGCGTTTTTTCCGTTATGCTAGCGATGACAGAATTGCCACAGGTTGGGATAATCCACAAATATACATTTCAAATGTAGTGCTCAATAGTCATCTAGGAAGCTTGACGGATCAACGGTTCTCACGAGGTGGTATTGGGCAAGCTGGTGGCTTGAGTCGTCCATTTCGGGTATGGATTGATGAGTGGTCATGGCGTTCATTGAGCGAAACCCCTTTTCCGGGAAAACTATCAATCTCTACCGACGATTTTTCGGTTGATCTACTAATGATGAATAAGGGTCAAGCAACACCGATCGGCGATCGTGGCTATCATAAAAAGCACGATTTTTTACCACGCGCTTCGTTTAATGTTGAGATCCCGTTTCTCTCGCTTAGTGGTGTCTTGATGAACAAGCTCTCTTCTCAACATATCGCAATTCCTGTCACTGGTAAGGGGTGGATGGCGAAGGAGTGGGGCAGTGAGCTTGTCGGAACCCATTACATTGGCGAAGACAACTTCATGTTTCGGTTAAGTGAAGACAAAGTACTATTGGTTACTCAATATCGTTATGAAACGAACCTACCTTATGTCAGTGCGACGATCATAAGCGATGGTGGTGAGGTAACAAATATTGCCTCGAAAGACATAAAACTTGAGCCATTAAGCACTACATTCTTTGCACCCGGTAAACGAATACCACTAAGATGGCATATTGAAATCCCAACTCAACACATTGATATAATAGTGTCTGCGGATAGAAAAGATAACCGCGTTAATTTCGTACTGCCGCAATGGCAAGGCGAAGCGACAACACGGGGAAGTCATTTGGTCAATGGTTATATCCAACTAAGTGGTTACTAGAGAGATTATCCAATATCAGGCCGCTTTCTTGCTGTTCATCGTAAAATCGCCACTACAATTAAGTTAATGGCATGGTTATCAACTTACCTAGGGTCCTCAACCTCTTATTATTGTCGAATCCGTTGGTAAGAATATGACTTACTTTTTGTAAACTAGCCTGTCGACTTACATTTACTATAATTTTTGTATGTATCTGTGCTTGTTATATGGAATATCCGAATGTTACATGGATGAATGTTCGGTTTTTTCGAGGTTTAACATCCGTAGAATCGATTTTTGTTGGTTTGTAACTAGATATAAACTTCCTTTATTCGCGTTATATGAATAATTATTAAGGGTAAACAATATGAGTGACACCATTCGTGACTTTTTTAAGATGGAGTCTGCTGGGGGAATCATTCTTGTAATTGCGGCAGCAATTGCAATGATGGTCGCTAACTCTCCTCTGAATGAGTTGTATCAAGAGGTGCTTCATACATACGTGTTCGGCTTGTCAATTTCACATTGGATCAATGATGGCCTAATGGCGATATTCTTCTTCCTGATCGGCTTAGAGGTTAAGAGAGAATTACTTGAGGGGGCATTGAAGTCGAAAGAGACGGCAATTTTCCCTGCCATTGCTGCGGTTGGTGGTATGGTTGCGCCGGCGTTGGTTTACGTTCTGTTTAACAGTGGTGATCCTCAAGCTTTAAGTGGGTGGGCAATCCCAGCGGCAACAGATATCGCCTTTGCATTGGGCATCATGGCACTACTGGGGAATCGTGTACCTATCGCACTGAAAGTATTCTTGCTGGCACTAGCAATTATTGATGACTTGGGTGTTATCGTCATTATTGCTTTGTTCTACAGCAGTGACTTATCAACAATAGCATTGACGATAGGCTTTATGATGACGGCCTTGTTGTTCTTCTTAAATGCTAAGCACGTTACAAAAATTTGGGTCTATTTGGCGGTTGGCGCAGTGCTGTGGGTGAGCGTGCTGGCATCAGGTGTGCACGCGACATTAGCAGGCGTGGTATTAGGCTTTGCGATCCCGCTTAAAGGCAATAAAGGTGAGCCTTCGCCGTTGAAGCATCTTGAGCACGCATTACACCCTTATGTGGCTTTTGCAATACTGCCTATTTTTGCTTTTGCAAATGCAGGTATTTCATTGGAAGGTGTCTCGTTGTCAGGTTTGACCGCTATGCTGCCACTGGGTATTGCTCTTGGTTTGCTTGTCGGTAAGCCTCTGGGTATCTTTACCTTTAGTTGGGCGGCCGTGAAACTGGGTATTGCTAAACTACCAGAAGGTGTGAACTTCAAGCATATATTTGCAGTGTCGGTGTTGTGTGGAATCGGCTTTACCATGTCGATCTTTATCTCTTCACTTGCCTTTACCAATGTAAGTGCAGAGTTTGATACCTATGCTCGGTTGGGAATCTTAATGGGGTCAACAACAGCAGCGTTACTTGGGTATGCGTTACTGCACTTCTCATTGCCAAAGTCGAGAAAGGTTGAGAAAGCCGAAAATCTAAGTTGATAGTTAGCCAAAGTTTAAGAGCCCAGCAATGCTGGGCTTTTTTGTTTGCAAGTACAAAAGAGCGTGTCGGATGACCAACTTAAAATAGGCAAAAAAAAACCCAAACTAAAAGTGTTTGGGTTTATAAAAAAGGAGTTAATAAGAAAAAGCAGCATAATGTTCAATAGCGTTTGAGATTCAAATTTGAGTATCTCATAGTGGCTATAGTTAGTAGACTCGTCGTGTCGGCTAAAGTTCAAAATTTTTCCGTTTCCATCGCTAATTTTTTTCGCCTCTCAGTCAATTACAGTTTTGATAGAACCTTCCCTGTTAAATAAATGAAAAGCGTGATGTTAACCGCTTGTTAATTTAATAACCTGGGTGTATATTCAAACGACTGTTTAATACGGGCGATTGAAATGGCAAGTAAATTATCAACTAAAAATAAAATCCTTGATGTCGCTGAAGCGTTGTTTGCTGAACAAGGTTTTAACGACACATCTCTGCGTGCTATCACGAGCAAAGCCAATGTTAACCTAGCCTCGGTTAACTATCACTTTGGTGACAAAAAAACACTGGTTCGAGCCGTTCTAAATCGTTACTTAGAAGCTTTTATGCCTGCGGTTGAACAAGCACTCTATGAGTTAAACGAACGCGATCGTTACTCTATGAAAGATGTTTTTGAAGCGATGAAAGGCCCACTACTAGCACTCAACGAGGTAAGAACTAATGGGGCGAGTCGTTTTATGCTGCTCGTCGGTAGAGGATATACCGATGTACAGGGGCATCTACGCTGGTTTATCACCACCCGATATTCTGAGGCGTTAGCGATGTTTACACAGTCAGTGACGAAAGCTAACCCTAATCTTGATCCTGTGACTCTATTCTGGCGGCTGCATTTCACCTTAGGTACGTGTGTTTTTACCATGGCCTCGAGCCAGGCTTTATCAGAAATTGCCTTAAGTGCTTTTGAGCAACAAACTGACGCAGAGGTCATTATTGACCAAATCATTCCTTACTTGGCTGCGGGTGTCGCGGCTGAGTAGAAACAACCAATAACATAGTTACAGAAAACAATAATTAAATAGAACAAAAGGATAGGTATTATGAGCTCTCTGAGAAGAAAATGGGTCAGTGATCCAGCATTTAAACTGTTCAAAAAAGTACTGCCGCCGCTATCAGCCACAGAACGTGAAGCGATGGAAGCGGGCAGTGTTTGGTGGGATGGTGAATTGTTCTCGGGTAATCCTGATTTCAATAAGCTTCACCAATATCCAAAGCCGCAACTTAACGATGAAGAGCAATCGTTCATTGATAACGAGCTTGAAACGCTGTTGGAAATGCTTGATGACTGCAAAATTGTTAAAGGTGATCGTGATTTACCTAAGGAAGTTTGGGATTACCTACGCAAAGAACGTTTCTTCTCATTAATTATTTCAAAAGAGTACGGTGGTCGTGAGTTTTCACCTTTAGCTAACTCTACTATCGTGACAAAAATCGCGACGCGTAGTATTAGTGCGGCTGTAACGGTCATGGTCCCTAACTCACTAGGCCCTGGTGAGCTTCTTTCACACTATGGTACACAAGAACAAAAAGACTACTGGTTGCCGCGCTTAGCCGACGGTACAGACATTCCATGCTTCGCGTTAACTGGCCCGGAAGCAGGGTCTGATGCAGGTGGTATTCCTGATGTGGGTACGGTGTGTTACGGCGAGCATGACGGTAAAGAAGTTCTCGGCATTCGTCTTAATTGGAATAAGCGTTACATTACTTTAGCCCCTGTAGCTACGGTACTTGGTCTTGCGTTTAAGCTGCACGATCCTGAACAACTACTTGGTGACAAAAAAGATATCGGCATTACTTGTGCTCTTATCCCAGCAGACCATAAAGGTGTCATTATCGGCGAGCGTCACGATCCTTTGCATTTGGCCTTTATGAATGGTCCGACTCGTGGCGAGGACGTATTTATCCCGATGGATTGGTTGATTGGTGGTTCTGAATACGCTGGTCGTGGTTGGCGTATGTTGGTTGAGTGTCTATCTGCAGGGCGTGGTATTTCACTTCCTGCACTAGGCACAGCAATTGGCCACGTCACCTCTCGCACTACGGGTGCTTATGCGTATGTGCGTAAGCAATTTGGTATGTCTATCGGTAAATTTGAAGGTGTTGCCGAAGCTATGGGGCGCATTGGCGGCCTGACTTATCTTCTAGAGGCGTCTCGTACGTTGACAACGACGTCTTTGGATATGGGTGAAAAGCCTGGAATTGTCACCGCAATTGCCAAATACCACATGACAGAAATGTCGCGTACCATCCTAAATGACTCTATGGACATACACGCTGGACGAGCGATTCAAGATGGACCAATGAACTATCTGGCTTCTTTATATCTTGGTGTACCTGTCGCCATCACAGTAGAAGGTGCGAATATTCTGACGCGCAACCTAATGATCTTTGGTCAAGGCGCAACTCGTTGTCACCCGTACGTATTGCAAGAAATGGAAGCGGCGGCTAACCCAGATCACGAAGCCGGCGCCAAGGCCTTTGATGGCTTGCTGTTTAAGCATATCGGTCATGCAACTAAAAACACTTTTGGGGCCTTTTTCTCAGCGTTAACTGGTTCTGCTTTTGTTGGATCGCCAATGAGTGGTGAAACGAAACGCCATTACAAAGATTTGACTCGTTTAAGTAAAGCGCTTGCAGTGAGTGCGGACTTTGCAATGTTAACGCTTGGTGGTGATTTGAAGCGTAAAGAGATGATTTCTGCGCGTTTGGGCGATGGGCTGGCATACCTGTATATGGCGTCAGCTGCGTTGAAAAAGTACGAAGACGAAGGACGCCAAAAAGCCGATCTAAACTACGTGCATTATGCGGTAGAACACTGCTTCTACCATGCGGCTAAGTCATTGAACGAAGCGTATCGTAACTTCCCAAGTCGTGCTGTTGGTCGTGTACTTAAAGGGCTGCTGTTCCCGTTAGGCAATCACTTCGAAAAACCGACTGACGGTGTCACGTTGGATATTGCCAAGAGCTTAATGGTACCAGGTCGTGACAGAGATCGTTTAACAGAATTGTGTTATATCGGTAAAGGTGATGATGACAATGTTGGCCTGATCGAAAACGCATTCATTGCAATGTACGGTATCAGAGACCTTGAGAAAAAGCTGTTTAGCGGTGTGAAAGCTGGCAAGGTAGCACGAAAGGGTCTGTTGGAAGATAGATTACAACAAGCGCTCGATGCGGATGTTCTTACAAACGACGAAGTCGAGAAGATTAAAGAAGCCGATGCACTTAGATACAAAGCGATTCAAGTGGACCACTTCAGCCATGATTTCTCAGAAGTGTTGACTAATAAGGTCACAAAAGCGAAGTTAAATAGCGTTGCCTAATCGCAGCTTTAGTTAACGAGAAAGAAAAATGGGCACCTAGAGTGCCCATTTTTTTATGGCACACATCACGGAGCAGCGGTTAACTGCTCGTCCAGACATCCAACCACTTACTAATTTCGTCGATTTTGACAGAAATTAGATGCGATCTGCCCTCGAAACTTTTATGCTACGTGGGATTTTTTGAGGAATTGAATATGATCATCAAACCAAGAATTCGTGGATTTATCTGTACTACTACTCACCCAGTAGGCTGTGAAGCTAACGTAAAAGAACAAATTGCTTACACTAAAGCGCAAGGCGCTATCAAGAACGCACCGAAGCGTGTATTGGTTGTAGGTTCATCAAGCGGCTACGGTTTATCTTCTCGTATTGCTGCGGCATTTGGTGGTGACGCGGCGACTATCGGCGTGTTTTTTGAAAAACCAGCAACCGAAAGAAAACCAGGCACGGCCGGTTACTATAATTCAGCAGCATTTGAGAAACTTGCGCATGAAGCTGGCCTTTACGCAAAAAGCGTAAACGGCGATGCTTTCTCCCATGAGGCGAAACAGAAAGTAATCGATCTTATCAAAGAAGATTTAGGTCAGATCGATATGGTTGTTTACTCACTGGCCTCTCCAGTACGTAAGCTTCCAGATTCAGGTGAACTAATACGCTCATCTCTAAAGCCTATTGGTGAAACGTATACTTCAACAGCAGTAGACACCAACAGCGATACCATCATTGAAGCTAGCGTTGAGCCGGCAACAGAACAGGAAATCAAAGATACTGTTACTGTGATGGGTGGTGAAGATTGGGAACTCTGGATGACGGCGCTGAATGAAGCAGGCGTTCTAGCAGAGGGTTGTAAGACTGTTGCGTATTCATACATCGGTACTGAGCTAACTTGGCCAATTTATTGGGAAGGTGCGCTAGGTAAAGCGAAGATGGATTTGGACCGTGCAGCGCACGAGCTAAATGACATGCTCGCTAAGACAGGTGGCAGCGCCAATGTTGCTGTACTTAAGTCTGTTGTAACTCAAGCAAGCTCAGCGATTCCTGTTATGCCACTGTACATCGCGATGGTATTTAAGAAGATGCGTGCTGAAGGCCTTCATGAAGGCTGTATGGAGCAGATCTATCGCATGTTCAGCCAGCGTCTATACAAAGATGATGGCTCTGCTGCAGAAGTGGATGACAAAAACCGTTTACGTCTTGACGATTGGGAACTGCGTGCAGATATCCAAGAGCATTGCGAAAAGCTATGGCCACAAATTACCACTGAGAACTTGAAAGAGTTAACGGATTACGTTGAATACAAAGAAGAGTTTTTGAAGCTCTTTGGCTTTGGCGTTGAAGGCGTTGACTACGATGCGGACGTAAATCCGTTAGTAGAGTTTGACGTTATCGATTTATAAGATCGATTGAATGAATAAAGGGGCGCGAAAGCGCCCCTTTTTTGTTCTGGTGAGAGTCGCAAGAAACCGCTACTCCAAAGGCTATGAAAGAATAATCAAGACCGTACCTGCCAGCGTCATCAAAATGTTGGCGATAGCATAAGTACCCGCATAACCTAAAGCCGGGATGGTTGAACGGGCGTGTTCGTTGACAACGTCCATCGCTGGAGCACAGGTTCTTGCGCCAACAACGGCTCCGATTAATAACGCGCGGTTCATTTTCAATATGTACGCGCCAACTAAATAGGCGAGAATAACCGGTAACACACTGACAATGAAGGCAATGGCTAACACTTGTGGACCAACCTGAGAGAGGTATTGAAACATTTTCCCACCAGCACTTAAGCCAATACCTACCATAAAGAACATCAAACCAAGATCTTTAACCATATTTAACGCACCTTGTGGCACGTATCCAAACGTAGGGTGGTTTGCTCTTAAGAAGCCCAATGAAATACCGGCGAGTAATAGCCCAACGGCATTACCTAGGCCAAACGACACTTGGCCAAAAGTCATCGTTATCAGACCAAACATAATGCCAAGAATAAAAAAGCTACAAAAGGCTAAAAGATCTGCGACCTGGCTATGAATAGAAATAAAACCGATTTTCTCAGCTAAAGCATGTACGCGACTTTTTTCGCCACTGACCTGTAAAATATCACCTTTAGAAAGCACCACATTGGCGTCCATCGGCATTTCAATCTGAGCGCGGATCACTCGGCTTAGGAAGCATCCATCTTCGGACAAATTAAGGTTGGACAAACTTTTGCCAGCAATATTATCGTTTTTAACGACGATTTCCTCTTCGACAATTCTCAAGTCGAGTAGGTTGCGGTCAAAGACTTCTTTACCATGGCGAAAGCTAGGATCTAGACGGGCATGGCTATCAGGGAAACCCACCAAAGCGATTTCATCGCCATCTTGCAAGATGGCATCACCATCAGGGTAGCCAAGAATGCCGTTGCGTCGAATGCGTTCAATGTAGCAACCCGTCTGGCGATAGATGCCAAGTTCTCTTAGGTTTTTGCCATCAGTCCAGTCGATAAGTTCTTGTCCAACGCGATAAGCTCGAATAATAGGTAAATAAACCTTGCGTTGTGATGAGCCGCCCAGCCCGCGCTCTTGAGCAATCTGTTGAGCGGAGTCATGCAAATTTTGCTTTTGTAGTTTGGGTAATAGTTTGGCCAGCATAATCATGCTCACTAAACCGACCAAATAGGCCATGGCATAACCGACAGAAAGGTTTTCAATGACTAGGGAAAAATCCATCCCTCTTGGGATAGTTGCAAGGCCTGAGTTAAGCGCATCTTGCGCACCAACAAGTACTGGAGTTGCAGTAAGAGCGCCGGCCATCATACCAGCAGACAATCCATAGTCTAACTCTAGATAATGACTAAGGAAATAAGTCAGCGTTAGTGCTGTGGTGAGTACCACGAGACTAAGGATAAGATAGTGTTTTCCATCTCGAAAGAAAATACCAAAGAAGTTAGGCCCAGCTTCAATACCGACGCAGTAAATGAAAAGCATGAAGCCGATAGTGAGGGCTTCAGCATTAAAGGTGAAGCCGAGGTGGCCCATAATTAGTGAGGTAATCAGAACCCCAATAGAATTACCCAGTTGTAATGTTCCGAAGCGGATTTTTCCAAAGGCTAGCCCTATTGCCAGCACAACAAAAATGAGAAGGATTGGGTTTTGATTTAGCAGTTGTACTACGTCAATGTTCACAGCAATGGCTCAGAAAAACGTGATAGCGATAATAAAGTGTGGCGATTGTAGCGGAATAACGCAAAAAGATAAGTGATTTTTTTTAGGTTTTGCCATTAGCTAACATATTGATGAAGCGCGCCTAATAAACCGTCTCGTATAACATTGGTAGGTTAACGTAGGCATAAAAAAAGCCAGCGATGGCTGGCTTTATCGAGTTAGATATGAACTATACTCATTGCTGTGCAGTGATTAATGATTAGTCAAATAGACCTAAGTTTTCTTTTGCGTAAGCTTCAAACTCAGTGCAGCCGCCGATATGTTCTTGATCAATGAAAATCTGTGGAACAGTGTCAACAGGTTTGCCCACAGTTTTTTCTAGGTCTGCTTTTGAGATGCCTTCTGCGTGAATATCGACGTATCGATAGTTAAAGTCGTCACGCTTTTCTTTTAGAGTGTCAGCGTGCTCTTTAGCGCGAACACAAAATGGGCAACCTGGGCGACCAAAAATAACGACGAACATGAATGTTTCTCCTTGAAGCTGAATTTAGTGAGAGAGTTCGACACCAAATTGTCTGATTGATAACTCTTTCTTTTCGTTGCTTTCAACTATGCACTAACTGTGGAAGGAAATAAAGAAGGAATAGTCACTTGATGTGATAGGCAGAACCTATCGAACAAAAGTTATACTTAAGGGGTCTCATGATTTGCAGGCTTGTAAATATGACTAAGAAATAGGAGAGCTTACATGACGATCTGTGACCCAATGCAAAAGATGTAGAATAGTGCACGAAATGTTGTTTCGGTTTGGTCTAAATCAATATGTACAGACAATGAAGGGTGCATGCTTTCAAGAGCCTTGATTTCAAATTACCGACCATACTTTCTGGTAACAGCGAGATTCGATTTTTGTCACCGTGTGGATGTCAGCATTCAATCACGCTTTGCATAGATTTCGATGCTATTGGTGAGTACGACGGTCCAGTGAAAGGAATGTAGTATGTTTCAGTTTATGACATCGAATAGGATCATCTTTGGCGAAGGATCGTTAAAATCCTCTCTCTCAATCATTAATCAGTTTGGTTACAGTGTGTTACTTGTCACTGGGCAAGATCGTCAGCGTGCCAAGCCGCTCATCTCATACTTAGTTAGCCAGAAAATGCGCTACCAGCATGTCGCAATTCGCGGTGAACCCAATATCACTATGGTTGAAGAAACTGCCATCATGGGCAGGCGCTTTAAGCCCGATATGGTGGTAGCCATTGGAGGCGGGAGTGTTTTAGACATGGGTAAAGCACTGGCTGCGATTATCCCCAATCAAGGTGATGTCTATGACTATGTGGAAGTGGTCGGCCGTAATGTTCCTCTCAAAACCAAACCCTTGCCAATGATCGCTATTCCAACAACAGCGAGTACTGGAGCAGAAGTTACCAAGAATGCCGTACTAAAATCAGGGCAAGATAAGGTAAAAGTGAGCCTGCGTAGTCCAGATATGCTACCGGATGTTGCGATTATCGATCCAACGTTGACCTATGGGACAGATCCCTATACTTCCGGTCGAGGTGCCATGGATGCATTCACGCACTTAATGGAAGCGTATGTATGTGGTGACGCCAATCCATTGACGGATATGATTTGTGAACAAGGTTTACAAAAACTGGGCAAATCTATTCTATCTGGTTGTCGTCAGGATAACCCCAAAGCAAGAGCCGATCTTTCATTTGCAGCTATGCTTGGTGGGATGGCGATTACCAATGCAAAATTGGGCGCTGCTCACGGCTTAGCTTCAGCGCTTGGAGGTAAGATAAATGCACCTCATAGTGTGATTACAGCTCGCCTTGCACCCCATGTTATGACCGAGAATATAAAAGCGGCCAAGAAAGCGGGCAGAAGTGATGTACTGAATCGTTATCGTAAGATCGCACAAATCGTAACAGGGCGCACGAATGCCTGTATGGAAGATGGCATATTGTGGGTCAATATGATTTTGGATCGATTAAAGTTGCCGTCGTTATCAGAATTTGGTGTCTGTACAACCTCATTCGTTACCGTGGCGGGCGATGCGATGAAATCGGTGGCAATTAAAGGGAATCCGCTTCCGTTAACTGAAGACCGCTTGATCCATATTTTAAACCAAGTGTGTCAATGCCAGTGTGATAGTTCAGCTGAGCAGAAAGAGGGCGATCAACAGCAAGTGGAGTTCCGCTCAAGTACGACAGAGTTTGAAGATCATCTGTGATTATTATCAGCATTAAAAAAGAGGCCGTTGGCCTCTTTTTTTAATTGTTTAGCTTTTCGTAACGAGAATCTTTAAGCGCTTCTTTAACGCGTTTAAGGTTATCTCTAAAGCCACTGCCACGTCGTAATGTAAAGCCAGTCGCAAGTACATCGATGATCGTCATCTGAACAACACGGCTTGCCATTGGCATATACACATCGGTGTCTTCAGGTACATCAACAGTAATTGACAGTGAACTTGCTTTGTCTAGAGGAGAGTCTTTTGCAGTCACAGCGATCACGGTAGCACCGTTTTCTCTCGCTAAGTGTGCGATCTCTACCTGACTTTTTGTACGACCAGTATGTGAGATAAGTACAATAACATCGTTATCAGTACAATTGATGCAGCTCATTCGTTGCATTACAACATCTTCAAAGCAAGAAATTGGGATGTTGAAGCGGATAAACTTGTTTTGAGCATCGCGAGCAACAGACGAAGATGCACCAAGTCCAAAAAACGAAATACGCTTTGCTTGAGTCAGCAAATCGACCGCTCGATTCACCTGCATTGGATCCAAGCTGTTTTTCGCAACATCCAGACAGGCCATAGTAGATTCAAAAATCTTATGCGTATACGCGTCTGGTCCATCGTCTTCTTCAACGTTTCGGTTGACGTAAGGTGTACCATTGGCAAGGCTTTGCGCTAAATGTAATTTAAAATCAGGAAAACCTTTAGTGTCTAGTCGACGACAGAAGCGGTTTACCGTAGGCTCACTGACATCGGCCATTTTGGCCAGTGTCGCAATGCTTGAGTGAATAGCCGTTTGCGGTGAGGCCATAATTACTTCAGCAACTTTTCTTTCAGATTTACTAAAGTTTTCTAAGTTATTTTGAATCTTCTCTAATGTATTCATAGTGTTCACGAGGGTAGGGAGAACAACTTGCTGATTTATTTTCAGCTCCAATTAAGATCTTTATTGACGATGTTGGTCAACAGCAACGAAAATCAGCGTCATAACCCCAGTATAAACTGAACAAGGCTAATAGCTTCAATAAAAGATTACACAAAATAGTGAGAATATGACAGGCATCAAACAAACTTTTGGAAGAAAAATACAAATGCAGCAAATTTGAGCGAAATCATAGGCTTTCTAGCGCAGATTTGTCGTATCACTGTGGTGAATTAGAAATAAAATTTCATAATTGTAGTGATATGAGTATTTGCCGAATCTTCTCTTGCAACCCCCGTTGTTCAGTTTGTTTTTACTTGCCCACTATTTGATTGGCTATGGCATCTAAATCAAATAGTAGTGAACCCGCCAGGGCCGCGATACTTCGTTGCTCGGCCAAGATATTTTCTAAGATGTCATTAGAGGTAAGTGGATTCGCTAATACTACTCTAAATACGATGGAATCTCGTCGACCCCATTGACTTGGATTAAGTTGAGTTCGAGAAACAAAAGACAGGCCCGTTTCACGCTGAGTCTTTTGAATATGTTTGGTGAGCTCGTTAAGTAAGCACGTTATATCACTGAGTTGCTGCTCGTTGGCTTTTAACATAGCTTGTTTGATCTTATGTGGAACGTAACGATAGGTGAGTAGGCATAGCTCAGGTTCCGATACCAACTCAAAGTCGTCTTGTTGTTTGATCAGGTTAGCGAAAAACTGTGCCTTTTCGATACTTTGGTTGATCAGCAGTTCATAGCCCGGGCGGCTAATAATATGCATGCTTGCATAAACCAGCATTGCCATACCAGAACGAGAGCCCTCTAAAGTATGACTGCCGAGATCTTTTGAACCTTTTCGTAAAATGTACTGCGCATGATGTTCTACACTTCGCATGGCATCGGGATTCTTAAACAGAACCATGCCTGCACCCATAGGGATGTAAAGTTGCTTGTGGGCATCAATTGTAACGGAATCTGCCAGCTCGATGCCGGATAGTAGTGGTCGGTACTTGTTAGACATTAAAGTAGCGCCACCCCATGCAGCATCAACATGAAAATGACATTGTTCTTGGCGGCATATATCGGCGATATCTGCCAATGGGTCGACGGTTCCAGTTTCAGTCGTTCCAGCCACGCCTATCACAGCAAATGGCTTAATGTTTTTGGCTTTTAGCGCTGCGATTTTCTCTTTCAAATCTTCAGTGCAGAGACGATTATTTGAATCAGTTTTTACCGGCACCAGACCATCTTGTCCTATACCGAGGACATCGGCGGCTTTTTTCAAAGAATAATGGCCGCGCTCAGAAACCAAGACCGCGAGTCCTTGATAGCCGTAGTGCAGAATAGCTTTGAAAAGTCCTTCTTTCTCAACCCCCTGGAAGCTCCCTTGTGCTTTAAGGGCATTATTTCGAGCTACCCAGAGCGCAGTAATATTTGCAATAGTTCCGCCAGAGCAGAATGCACCGAGAGAATGTTCAGAGCTGTGCATCCACTGGCTATAGAATGGGTCTTTTTCACCATAAATTAAGCGGTGAAGCATACCTAAAACCTGACGCTCTAAGGGTGTAAAAGCCTTAGATGTTTCGATTTTAACCAGATTCTGGTTCAGAGCGATCATGATTTTTGACAGTGGCATCAAGAAATAAGGAAGTGCCGACGTCATATGACCGATAAAACTGGGGGAAGAAGTATGCACTGAATGCGCGACAAGTGTATCGAGTAGGTGCTCAGTATGGTCAGAGACGAACTCAGGTTGCTCTGGTATTTGAGAAACGGAGAAATCTTTCTCAATCTCAATCAATGGTTTTTCTTCGGCGACAATATGTTCGCGCAAAAATTGATTCAAATTGTTTGATAGGCTGTTTTCGATTTGTGTCAACGTCGAGTCTGGTCCTTCTGGGACGGTAAAAATTCTTAAAAGGCTCTCGAAGTTTACATCTGCCGTTTTTTGCTCAGATACCATAGGTGTAACTTTTTCTATTCCATTTCAGCAAGCGACACAATCTATACGAAATGCTGGAAAATGTCTTGTAAAAAATTGGGTCAAATGAAGGTTTAATTGTTTGGTGAATAACGCGATAACGTATTTAAGTAACGGTGAGGAGGAGACCCTTCGCATTGATATTGAAATTGAATGCGAAGGGCAGTGCTTGGCTACTGGCAATCCATTTTTTCGACCAGTTTTATCGACGAGTTGTACTTGTTTAATGCGGCATCAATTTTCTTAGGATGGCTTAGAAGATCAGCAAAAGCGCTTCTTAAATCATAATTCTGAGTATGAGGGGTTGATTGACGGTCTTGGTATGTGGCTTGCGCGGCTTTACCTAGTTCATCGTCTCTTTGTGCTAACGCACGGATGTCAGCTTGTTCAAGCATCAACCAGCTTTCAACTGAGCGTTCTGTTGCTATTTTTGTGGGGTCGTTTTCCAGATAGTAGTTCACAGCCTGTCGGTTCAATTCGAAGTGGTTTTTTCTACCGTCTAAGAACCAGTTTCCGACTTCTTCTAAGTTTGGATATTGCTTGCTAGTAAGAACAACAAGATCTTGATACCACTGTACCGATGCATCTACATAGGCTTCGTATTTATCGGAAAAGCACTGTTGGTCAGCTGCAACCGTTGAAAATGAGCTAACGAGTAAAGTCGTCGCTAGAAGCAACTTGTTCATATGAATATTCCTTTCTTGGGTGTATTTTCCGTTTCAGACGGATTTTTAGTGATTATAACTGTTAATTAGAATTCGTCAGATAAACTAACCTGCAAGCGAGACGAAGAAAAGCATTAAGACAGGTACGAGAATACTCAATATGAAGCCACTTACAATAGCTACAGGGACACACCTTACGCCTCCAGTACTTTGTATTACAGGAAGTGTGAAGTCCATTGCAGTTGCACCTGCGTAACCAATCGCGGTACATGGCCTAGAACGAATGAACAGTGGAATAAAGACCAGTGCTACAAGCTCTCGAAGCAGTTCTATCATAAAGGAGGCGCCACCGAAAACGGGTCCAAAGGCATCTCCCATTAGTATCCCCGCTAGAGAATACCAGCCAAATCCTGAAGCCATTGCCAGCCCCTGGAAAATGGGCAGGCCTAAAAAAATGGCAGACAGTGCTCCCCCAAGCAGGGAGCTCGATACAATTACTGATGCAATCATAATTCCCTGCTTGTTAACGATGATCTGCTTTAACGTCAACCCACTATTTCTTAGTTGGATTCCGATAAAAAATAGCAACAATATTAAAATCCACTCACTGGCGGTTTCTACCCAAGAAAGGCCAATCGGCAGCATTAATCCTGCGAAAAGACCGGCGCCCACCACTAGGATCAGCTTTAGAGACTCTAGAGCCATGCTAGAAATAGGCAGTTTACTATGGCGGCTTTCTGTTTCTAAAGGCATAACCCGATCAATCAACGGCAAGAATGCGAGATTGCAAAGGCCAATCACAATGAAGAAAGTGACTGTCATCGTTAGAATCGTTTGTAAATTGGAGCCAAAATTGTCTAAAGCTGCGAGACTAAGGCCCATCAAAGATAGAATGACTAATATTAGCCAAGATGTCGTTTTGTTTAGACGTTCGAGTAAAAGTTTATTTTCGATGGAAAATAGGTAGCCTATTACCAGTGGAGAGAATATAAAGAGCATCCCTGAAAACATAGCTTAGTGTCATCCTGAATTCGCGAGTGAGGTGTAGGACGGTCATTCTCTATTGGTTTTGTTATAAAAACAAGCTTGGATGCAATTGGTATTAGAGAAGAGCTTAATCGCCTAATAGAGATACGAGAAATGGCAAATAATTAAAGAGCCATCAGCCCCTTAATTATTTTTGGTTTATTGCTATCGTTATGATAAACCCGTTGAACTAATGACGTCTTGAGTTCTTGCCTTAAACTCGTCGTCACTTAAGTTGCTAAGTGCATACAACACCTGTGCGCCGTCAGTATTGATTTCAACATCATGTTCTTCAAGTGCCTCGTAATCATCGCGACGAAAGAGAAGTAGGTGGTTGGCAACTCGAGCAATATCCAAGTAAGACACTTCAGGGCGTTCCGATGAGGTTTCTTTGTTAGAAGCAACTTCAATAAAATTACTGTCAAACCCCCATGTCTTGAGAACTTGTTTACTGGTCACAGGGCAGCGTGAGTGGAAAATTTGCATGGCCAGATCTGGTTGCAAATAATTGCCTTTGTCTAAGTACAGGTGGTACTCGTTTACTAAGCAGAATAATCCAATATCGGCTAGTAGACCGACCAGTAACGCCTTTTCAACTTCAAGGTGTTTGTATGTATCTGGTGCTACTTCATGAAAGCCTTTTACCACCATAACCATTGTCGCTGCGAGCTCTTTTGAGACAGCGGCGCTTTTTACCAGTACTTCTTGACACTCAGGAGTCAAGTTAACAGAGTTTTTTAAAAGCTCTATTGATTGGGCGGTTACAATATCTCTGACGCGGACAATGCCTAAACGAGAAACGGCAGTGGTTAATTCATTGCACGTTATATTGCGTCTGTTAAACACAACAGAGTTGGCTACACGGATAACAATAGCAGCCAAACCTGGGTCTTCAACTAAGCAATCAGCCACATCGGCAACGGAGGTGTCTTCTAGTGTGCAAAGCCTTTGTATTTTGAGTACGACCTCAGGAATCGGCGGTAGAGTGATCTTACCGGTGCTAATAGATTGCTCAACGAGTTCTGCAAACTCTGTTTCTAGGCTTTCGATAAATAGTTTTTCATTTTCAGGAAGCCAATAAAAGGATAAGTGGTTCATGCTACTACGCCAAAGAGTTGATAGACCTAGTGTACCTTTGCATACGAGCAATTGACAATAACCACAGCGACAAAAAATTAGCGACTGGTCAATTATTTGACTATAGAAAAAATCACACAGCCTTGTTGTTCCACTTCAATTGTCTTCTCGGAATGCATGTTATGTGAGCATTATCTCATATGATTCGCCTTAATTTGACAGTAATGTGACCTTTACACAGACTTAATTTTCAAGGTGAACTATGATGTTTACAAAATATATAAACAATAAGTAATGGTTCGACTGCTTATTATATAAACATAACTTTATCGCAAATAACATAATTGTTATTAAAATCTGCTGCTTTTCTGGTGATCACTTTAATCGGGGTAACAAGATTAAGGATCAAGGAAATGATAGAACAATCTTTTTACGACTATACGATGCAATTTGGTGAATCTCAAACCCGCTCAATGTTTGGCGGTACCGGGCTTTTTAAACACAACGCAATGTATGCTCTGATAAGCAACGAAAGTGTGTTTATTCGGGGCGGTGGTGAATTGGATGAGATTCTGAAGTCTTTAGAGTGTCAAAAATTTCGCCACATTAAAAAGCAATCAACAGCAACGGTCAATTATTACGATGTGACTCAGTTGTTTTTGGAACGTCGCGATAAGCTTACCCCGTTGGTAAAATTATCGATAGAAAACTCAGTATCTCAACGCAGTGTTAAGAAGTCACCGTCGAGTAGACGGTTACGCGATCTACCGAACATGCAATTAACTCTTGAGCGCATGGTGAAAAAATCAGGTGTAGAGGATGTAAATTGCTTTATTGAGTTAGGTGCTGCTAAGGTATTTCAGCGCGTAAAACGTACGTACGGAAAAGATGTTGATGTTAAACTATTGTGGAAGTTTGCTGGAGCTATCAGTGGTGTTCATTGGGAATTAATTCAAGAACCTGTGAAAAAGCAGTTGTTAGAAGTATGCGCTAGTATCGACAATTAAGAGTGTTGGTTCATTTATTAAAAAAGGTCGAGTGTAAACTCGACCTTTTTGCTTTTGACCTCTCCAATATTAGGATGAGATTAACGCGATCAGAACTTGAAACGAGCGGTGAACATTAATTGGTCACCGTAAATGTGGTTAATACGACCTTCTAAACCAAGAGAAAACAGCTCTGTTGAATGGAAACGACCATAGATAGAACCCATCCATCGATCGAAATCTTCGATATTGAGATAGCCAGCTTTACCACCGATTTCCAACTGTGGACCAAGCCATTGGCGCACACCTAAATTGATTTCCATACCTGCTTTAGTTTTATGGTGATCACCGCTGTCAAAGACATGTGCGAGCATTTCACCAGTGAAGTCAGCCCAGTTGTTCACTGGAGCATGAAAGCCTAAGCCGCCTGAAATGTCGTAATCGCCTTTAAATTTAGAGTCGATACTACCCACAACGTGAGCATTTGGATGAATCGATTTGCTCATAGCTGCACCAAAAGTCATTGGGCTACCGCCAATACGAGCTTCAGCATAATCGTAACTAAAGTTACTCATGGTGGCTTGATTTTGTGTCTGCTCGGCGAATGCTGAATGAGATGATAGCAAGATAGCTGCGGCTATAAGAGTTTTGCGCATAGTTTCAATAAACCTTTTTATGTTTGTTAATTTCCTTGCCAATAATTATGCAGTGCTTGTGCTTATGGCGCTAACGTATTGGTGCACATGATAATCCAATTCACGTACTGTTCACCAATAAAAATCACGACTATTTGCTCAATTTCCCAAAAAATTACAATTTCATACAGTAATCGGTCAGTGCTAACTACTTATTAACATATAACACTATTCACCGAATGACATTCTATTGGCAGAAAGCGCATTGAATATTTTTTCGGTATCAAGCACTGTTGCCCAGGGGGCGAGATTTTTCTCGTTGGCAATCATATATTCTGTTAGTTGTTGTGTGACGACTTGGCGCAACTGTTTACCACTCCATGGCTTGGCGATGTAAAAATCCAAACTAGAGTGATTAACCGCTTCGATAGTGTCGTCATGACCAGCCTGACCCGTTAATAGTACCTTACGCACTGACTTATACTTATCATCATCATTGAGCTCAATTAAGAAACTCACTCCAGTTTGATTAGGCATGATGTGATCACAAAGAATAAGAGCAAGGTTTGTCCCTTCATTTTGATAGTCTTCTATTACTTTTTTTGCTTCCTCGGCGGATTCCGCGCCCTCAACGATAAAGTGATCTTCAAAATCAGATAAATCTTGCAATACACTATCGAGTACTTCTCTTTCATCATCGACACACAAGATTAAATAGTTACTCATAAGATGACTCCTTGTTAGTTGTTGTATTGCCACTTATTGATTTATAGGTAACCACACAGACATGGTGGTAAATTTTTTTGGCTCTGAAGTGACCTCAATCCAGCCATTATGTTGTGCCAGGATTTGTTGGCACACAGAAAGCCCTATTCCAAGGCCAAAATTGCCTTCTTTCTTGGTCGTAAAGTTCAGCTCAAATATAGAGTTTTGTTGCTCTACTGGAATACCGCATCCATTATCAGTAAAGCGAAATACGCCATACATAACCCCATCTTTCTCTTGTTGTTCACTACAAAGCGTTAATGTGCCTTGCTCTGGAAGAGCATCGACAGCGTTAGCGATGATATTTGTCCAAACCTGCTGTAGTGCAATCGGTAAGCAGAATATGTCAGGTAATTGCCCATATTCCTTAACGACCTTATGCCGTTTGAGTTTATTTTCAAAGATCACCAGCGTATCTTCAATACCATCATGGACATTGACGTATTGGTACGACTCATTGTCTTGGCGCGCGTAACCCTTCAAGCTCCTTACCATATCAGCAATACGCTGAGCACAGACCTGAATGGATCTGAGCGTTGCACCGGTAAGTTGGAAACTTTCGAGTTCCCGGAGTTCTTTGGCCAGTTGCTCTGGTTGCTGGAGAGCCTTCTCGACAAGTTGCGTGTTCTGTTGCAGGTTTAAAGATACGAGCCTTTTTGCGATTCTTCGATCATTTACCGTTTCTTGAAGCTGCTTAGAACGACTTCTGAGTTCAGAGGTGGACAGCGGTTGAGCCTGTTTAGCCTGCGCTAAGATCTGTGAACCTAGTTCGTACGTCGGGGTGGTTGCTGTACCAATGGCAATGATCTCGTCGATTCTGTCTGTTAGCGTTTCAGCACCCCTTAAAATGGCCGCTATTGGATTGTTGAGCTCATGAGCGACACCGGCAACCAACTGGCCTAACATGGCCATTTTTTCCCTTTCAATAAGTTGCTGGTGTGCTGATTCTAGAGATTCTAATGTCTTCTGAAGTTCGATTTTTGTATTAATACTGCGTTGTAGTCTACGGTTGAAATGACGTAACAACAGATTGGTAAACAACGGCAATAGCTCAGTGTTGGAATGCATGACCTGAGTAAATACGTCGCGGTCGAGCTTAATGACCTCAGTGTGAGTTAAGGTCATGGCCGTGGAAAATGAACTCTCACCGGTGACGAACGACATTCCGCCGATGATGTTGCCTTTGCTATGGCGGACAACTTCACGTTGTTGCCCCAAGTCATCCTTTTTATAGAGCGCTACTTGACCCTCTGTGATAAACCACAAAAACTGATTCTCTTGCCCTTCAACGGTGAGTAAATGTTCTGCTGAATAGCTTCGAACGGCTCTGGTTTCATCTTCTTGACCAAAGAAGTCATGTAGAGCACCAATTACCCGTTCAGCTAAATCTGAATCTGATAAATCATGGAAATCATGGATAAAACTGGCACGGTAGCTGTGCATTTTATGATCGATGTGGGCGCGAAGGATACGCTGCTGATCAAGGATACCACTGTATCGTAATATTTCGTTCGGTTCGACACTGATGACAAAGGTCGTGAGTTCCTTAACCACGGTTTTATGCAGTTCTTGTTCGTTGAGAGGGATTGTCAAACAGTGATCTAGGCGGCCTTCGTTAATGGCAGCCAAGATTGCGTGAATATCCTCTGAATCTGTTTTGGTCACAAGGACTTTACGTGCCGATTGAGTATGAGGGGATTTTTCTAGCTGAATAAGAAAGTCACCGCCGTCAAACTGCATTGAATGACGAGCAATAACAAGAGCGACTTCTTGGCTTTTCAACCCAATATGGTTGAGAACATCATGACCTTCCTCTACTGAGGTCGCCAAATGAATATCGAATTTTGTTTGAAATGTAGACAGTTCGGTATCGAGTTTATCCAAATTGCATAAATCGTTATCGAGGCATAACACCGCGTACCGATTGTGAAGAGTCATGTCGATATTTAACCCTATATTGATGTGGATTCCAAAATGGTTAGTCTAGATTAATATAACAATAAAAAGCATAGGGTTATGAGAAGTAGGTATGAGATTGGAGATCTAATCAAGTTGAGTTAGACTGAATGAAATACACTTCACAGAATATGCGAATCATATGCATCAGTTTAAGAAAATAGGCGCTATTGGCGGCGCTATCACACTTGTTTTATGTTGGCCTCTTGCGGTTGGGCACATTGGTGAGCGCGTCATCGAAGATGGTATCGCCCAGCTTAGTAATGAAGGTGTGACAGCTGAAATCGTTTCTTATAAAAGAGGTTATTTATCTTCAACAGTTGAAACACGCTACTTTGTTGCCGATCCTGAACTTAAAGAGCAGCTGGATATTGATGGAATACCCACTGAATTGGTGGTTCAAAGCAACATATCTCATGGCTTGTTAAGTCTTTCGGCACACTCAACGATCGTTAATTTCCCCACTTTCCCATTGACCGTTGATACGGTGACACAGCTAAATGGCAATACCGACTATCAAGCCAATTTACAAAGTTGGAGTTATCAGTCAGAACAAACCAGTCAGGGTGATCAGGTGACAATGTCTTTGTCACCTGCAAGTCTTTCTGGAACCGCGACAGTGTTGGGGCAGGTGACTTTTGAAGCGAAGTTGCCCTCGCTGCAGCTTGATTTCGAATCCGGTGAAAAACTTATGATTTCGGAATTAAGCGCGTCAGGGGACGGTCAAAAAGAAGGAGGCTTTTGGCTAGGTGAGCAATCGCTTTCTATGAAGAAATTTAACGTTGACGATACGCAACTTGATAGCGTGTTTGCAATGGACAACGCTTCGTACAAATTTGTTTCGAGTCAGGACAGTGAACGAGATCGTATCGATACTCAGCACTTAGTTGATGTTGCACAGGTGACTTCAATCAATGGCAATATGACTGAATTTTCTTTGGATTTTGCTCTAAAGAGCTTAGACAGTACCGCCTTTAGCGGTTTGGTCGATTTGTATCAACGCAATCCATCTCTTGGTCAAGCTGATATCACAGAAATAGCACCCTTAATTGAAACTTTGTTCGCGCGGGGATTTCAAGTTGAAATGAACAACATGAATTTCCGTCTGGACGAAGGTCAGTTTAAGAGCAATTGGCTACTTGAAATACCAGAAGGCACAAATAATGTTTCTCGTGATCCGAGCGTTGTTCTACCCGCACTTCAGGGACACTTAGATACCCAAGTATCTGATGGTATCGTTAATTTGTACCCACCGCTTAAGCAAGGTGTGGATGAATTAATGGTGATGGAGATGGTGAAGCAAAACGACACCGGATATCAGCTTAAAGCGAACATAGAAGGCGGCGAATTAGTGTTTGAAAATGGCCAGAAGGTGCCAATTGCAGCATTGTTTCTACCTTTGATGATGTCAGGCTCTGCGGGTTACTAACTTGCGCTGAGCGTTTGTTTTTGTGCCAAGCATAGATTTCGACGTTTAATAAAGAAAAGAGGCCGATGGCCTCTTTTCTTTCTTTTGCTCCAGTGAAAAAAATGGTATTACTGACTGCTTACTTCTATTTCAAGTTTTTGCAGGAGCATCAAGGTCATGGAGCCGATTTCAAAGAGCGTATTTAATTTTAGTGCCGGTCCCGCGGGTTTACCGAAAGCGGTAATGGAAAAAGCACAATCTGAGTTTGTTGATTGGAATAACTTGGGTACGTCCGTTATGGAAATCAGTCACCGCAGTAAGTCATTCATCAAAGTTGCTCAGGATGCTGAACAAGATCTTAGAGATTTACTGAATATACCAAGTAACTATAAAGTTTTGTTTTGTCAGGGTGGCGCACGAGCGCAGTTTTCCGCGGTACCTCTAAACTTACTTGCGGGTAAAAGCAAGGCTTGTTATATCAATGGTGGCTACTGGGCCGAAAGTGCGGTTCAAGAGGCCCAAAAATACTGTGAGCCAGTAGTGTTCGATGCAAAGGTCGAGTCTGAAGGTAAAGTCGCCATCGTCCCAGCCAGTGAATGGAAAATTGACGACGATGCAGCGTACGTGCACTTTTGCCCGAATGAGACGATTGATGGCATCGAAATTAATGACTTACCAGAGACTGATAAACCCATCGTCGCTGATATGTCATCAACGATTTTATCTCGTGAAATTGACGTATCGAAGTTTGGCGTTATTTATGCGGGTGCTCAAAAAAATATCGGCCCGGCTGGAATTAGCATTGCCATTGTTCGTGATGATTTGCTCGAGCGGGCCAGTGATGCAACTCCAAGTATCTTAAGTTATAAGACACTTGCCGAGAAAGAGTCGATGTACAACACACCACCGACATTCGCATGGTATCTCTCTGGGCTGGTGTTTAAATGGCTAAAAGAGCAGGGCGGTGTTAAAGCTATTGAAAAAGTGAATCGAGAAAAAGCCGCTCTATTGTATAACTGCATTGATAGCTCTCCTTTCTACAAAAACACGGTTGCCAATAATAACCGCTCGATTATGAACGTCCCGTTCCAGTTAGCAAAACCTGAACTTGATGGACAGTTTCTTGAACTGGCGGAGCAACGTGGTTTGGTTGCGCTTAAAGGCCACCGCGCAGTTGGGGGAATAAGAGCCTCGATATACAATGCTATGCCATTAGAAGGTGTGCAGGCTTTAGTGGACTTTATGAAAGAATTTGAAACGCAGTACGCTTAAAGTGTGACGGTATATTTTCCACTTCATAAAAAAACACCCGCGAATGCGGGTGTTTTTGTGTAGAGGTTGTAGAGCTTACTAGAGTGTTTGCAACAGTTCGCAATAGCGCCCTTTTGCTTTAACGAGTTGCTCGTGAGGGCCACTTTCTACGATTTCTCCTTGCTCAAGTAGACAAATCAGATCCATCTTGTCCAAGTCGACCAATCGATGCGTGATAAATATGACCGTTTTGCCGGAAAAGTGCTCATTAAAGAGAGACATAATTTGTCGCTCTGTTTGCTTATCAAGGCCTTCGGTAGGTTCATCGAGCAATAATATTGGCGCGTCATGGAGCAGAGCACGGGCAATGCCAATACGGCGCTTTTCGCCACCGGATAACTGACGACCGCCACTTCCTAGCCAGGCGTCCAGTCCGTTATCATCAGACAGAGCCTCTAGACCGACCTTTTGCAAAACCAGTCTTAACTCTGAATCCAAAGCCTTTGGTTTAGCCATAATTAGGTTATCACGCAAAGTGCCGTTGAGTATGTCGACCCGCTGACTGACAATGCTGGTGGCCTTTCTAAGTTGAGCTTCACTCCAGTGTTCAATTGGCTGGCCCGCTAACTTAATGCTACCGCCAGACACATTCCAATAGCGAGAAAGTAACTGGATTATGGTTGATTTACCCGAACCTGTTTGTCCCACAATTGCCAGTTTTTTCCCGGACTCTAGTGATAGGTTAATAGTGCTAAGTGCATTGCGAGAGCCATCTGGGTAGCCAAAGCTCACGTTATCAAACTCAATACTGAATTGATTGTTATGAGCAACATCCTCCTCTGGGAAGCACACTTGTGGTTTTGACAAAATGACTTCGTTGAGACGTTTTGCAGACGTTAATGTTTGACCAAGGAATTGAAAGGCTCCGGCGATGGGCATTAACAGCTCAAAGCTAGCCATAGTGGCAAAAGCGACTAAGGCAATCATAGGATCCGGTTGTTGACCTCCTACGCCGTCTGCCGCTAACCAGAGCATTAATACCAATATCCAGCCATTGATGAGAATAAGCAGTCCCTGAGCCATTCCGCTGATATTGGCGTTGAATCGTTGATTGCTAATCAGTCTATGCTGCGCCTTTAAGATAGCGTCTCTATAACGCTGCTCTGCGCCAAAGAGCGTAAGTTCGCTGTAACCTTGTAGCCAGTCGAGAGTTGATACTCTTAAGTCTGCTTTGTTGCGAGTTAGTGCTTCGCCATTTCGTTTGCCCAACTTATAGAAAACGACGGGCCAAATGAGTAGCAATGTTAGTAGTAAACCCCCTAGCACAAGGCCTAAAGTCATATCCACCCAACAAAGAAAAGCGGTAAGGCAAACAATGCCAAGCGTACCTACAACGATGGGGCTAATCAGTCTTAGATAGACGTGATCCATCGCATCAACGTCGGCAACGAGACGGTTGAGCATGTCTGCATCACGGATATTGACCGCTTTTCCTGGGATAAGCGGCGTTAGTTTCTTAAAAAAGAAAATACGCAGATCGGTGAGCAGCTTAAAGGTAGCGTTGTGGCTAACAACGCGTTCACCCCAACGACCAGCTGTGCGACCCATTGCAAAACCGCGTACGCCACCACCGGGTAGCATGTAGTTAAAGGTTTCTCTCGCGATGGTTAAGCCTGCTACTGCGGCGGCTGAGATAAACCAACCGGAAAGGGTCAGTAATCCAATTGAAGCAAATAAAGTCGCAAACGAAAGTAGCATGCCAAGGGATAGGCCAAACCAATGTTTCTTATAAAGTTTGATATAAGGAAGTAACTCACGCATCGAGATCTCCTTTGTACTTTTCAAGTTGGTCTAGGTTGCTAGAAAGCATGTCTTTGAAGGTTCCTGATGTTTGGCTCAATGTTTGATAGTTGCCACTTTGGACAATATCTCCTTTATCCATCACAAGGATTGAATCGACGTTCTTAAGGTAGGCCAACTGGTGAGTAACCATCAACGTGGTCTTGCTCGCTGCGAATTTCTCGATACCGGTATTGACCAGTTTTTCGCTCTTTGCATCAAGGCTGGCCGTTGGCTCATCAAGTAACCAAAACTGTCCGTTTTGTAACATGGCCCTTGCGAGCGCGATTCGCTGTGCTTGTCCGACTGACAAGCCACCAGAACGGTCGGAAATAGGGTAGTTGAGTCCATGCTCATCGACAAACTCACTGGCGTACGCTTGGTCAAGAACACGGTTGACTGCATGGTCGTCAATGTCGTGCTTACCCAGTGTGACATTGTCACGTATCGTCCCGTGAAGTAAGAGTGGATTTTGTCCTACCCAACTTATCACTTGACGCCACGTCGTATTGTCCAATTCGTTTAGCTCAATGCCATTGATGAGTAGCTGCCCCTGATAGGGCATAAAACCGAGTATGGCATTCACCAGGCTTGTCTTACCTGCGCCACTAGGGCCGACAAGAGCCGTTGTCTCACCAGCAGAAAGTTCAAAGTTAAGTGGCCCTGCCAACTTAGTGCCTTCAGGGCTGAATATTTCCAAATCATTCGCTTGAATATGTATATGCTCTTGACTGGGTAAAGGACGTGAACCGTTTGACGTCTGTTTGGTTTCTATCTCGAGAAAGTCAACGATACTTTCAGCCGCGCCCACCGCTTGCGCCTTAGCGTGGTAAAAAGTGCCAAGGTCACGCAGGGGTTGATAAAACTCTGGAGCCAAAATCAGGATAAACAAGCCAGTAAATAGCGTTATGCCAACACCGTAGTGTCCAAAGTTAAGCTCCCCAATAAAGCTAAACCCAAAATAAACCGCGGTGATGGCGATAGAGATTGATGTGAAGAATTCGAGCACAGCAGAAGACAAAAAGGCAAGTCTTAGGACATCCATAGTGCGCTTACGAAACACTTCAGATGCGCCGTGAAGCACTTCGGTTTCTGCACTTGCACGATTAAATAGGCGTATTGTTGTCATTGACTGCAGACGGTCGTAGAAGTGCCCCGATAATCTCTGCAGTGCTTTGAAGTTCTTGCGGTTAGCGTCGGCCGCTTTCATTCCTACCAGTGCCATAAAAAGGGGAACCAATGGAGCTGTAATCAAGAAAATTAAGCCTGCCGCCCAGTTGATAGGGAAAACAACGATCAAAATGATCACAGGAACAACAACGGCAAGAGACATTTGAGGTAGATATCGGGCAAAAAAGTCCTGCATATCCTCAACTTGCTCTAAAACAAGCGTTGCCCATGTGCCTGCCGGTTTTCCTTTGATATAGGCAGGACCTAGAGTGCGGAGCTTTTCTAAGACCAGTTCTCGAATATAGCAACGAATCTGCTCTCCGCATTTGAATCCCGCTATCTCACGTCCCCAGGCGCAGCCTGCACGTCCTAGTACAGCACACGCAAGCCCGGCAAAGTGTGGTACCAGAGTTTGCTTCTCAACGTTTTCGATAATAAGTTGGTGCAAAATTGTGGCGATGAGAGCCGCTTGCGCTAAAAGGAAAAAGCTTGAAAGTACACCAAGGCCAATAGCAATAAGTAGCCACTGTTTGGCAAGCTTACTCTGTTCCTTGAGCCATTGATTCAAGCTTCGTTGTTTTTTCTTATCCATGTAGAAGGCTTATGGTTGGTCGTTATTGTTATAAGGGTTGGCATTATATACCCAATTCCCTTGATGGAGAATCTTGTGGACTATACACAACAAAACCCAGTGGAAATACCCCTGGGTTTTAAGGTTTATCAGATAACGTGGCTATTAGTCTTCAAGTGAATCTAGATACTTTTCAGCATCAAGTGCAGCCATACAACCAGTGCCCGCTGAAGTGATAGCCTGTCGGTAATTATGATCCATAACATCACCGGCGGCATACACGCCAGGAATGCTTGTTTGAGTAGCATTTCCTTCTAGGCCAGATTGAACAATGATGTAGCCATTGTTCATCTCTAGCTGTCCTTCAAAAATCGCCGTATTTGGTTGATGGCCAATGGCAATAAAGGCACCCATCACATCAATGGTTTCTGTACTGTCAGATTGAGTATCTTTGATACGAACACCCGTCACGCCCATATCATCGCCCAAGACTTCGTCTAAAGTTCGGTCGGTATGCAGAACGATATTGCCACTTTGCACTTTATCCATTAAGCGATTGACGAGGATTTTCTCTGCTCGGAAGCTGTCTCGGCGATGGATAAGGTGCACTTCAGACGCAATATTAGACAGATAAAGTGCTTCTTCAACTGCGGTATTACCGCCACCGACAACGGCTACTTTTTGATTCTTGTAAAAGAAGCCATCGCACGTTGCACAAGCTGATACACCGCGACCTTTAAAGGCTTCTTCGGATTCAAGCCCCAGATATTTTGCAGAAGCGCCCGTCGAGATGATTAACGCATCGGCCGTGTAAGATTGTGAATCGCCAACGAGTTTAAACGGTCTGCTGCTAAGATCAACTTCATTGATATGGTCAAAAATCATCTCGGTTTCGAAGTTCTCAGCGTGAGCCTTCATGCGCTCCATTAAAGCCGGACCGGTTAAGCCTTCAGGATCGCCGGGCCAGTTTTCAACGTCGGTTGTCGTGGTTAGTTGGCCACCTTGTTGCATCCCAGTCACTAGCACAGGATTGAGGTTGGCTCTGGCTGCATAAACTGCGGCGGTGTAACCCGCAGGACCCGATCCTAAGATTAGAAGTTTACAGTGTTTTGTTGCGGCCATCTTTACTCTCACTTTAGGTTAAGTGTTTTGTTGATTATGTTCCCTATATTGGGGTTTGTTGGCCAATTTCAATAGTTAGAGCGCCGCAAATTGGGCTTTTCCTCACGTAAATTAGTGGCAGTGAGTCATTTCTGTAAAAAACCGGTGAACAAGGGTTATCACTATGAAAAATAGCGTAAAACCATATCACCTAGCTATTTCTGCTGGTTTATCAACCTTGCCAATCAAAAAATTAGACTTATTGACTGCTATTTAATTCCCTTTTGGTTTTATAGGTCGTTTTATTTGTTGGGGTGATATTTTGTGCTGATAATTCTTGATTTTGCAGCAGGGTTACTATTGAATGAATGTTAATTTATTGTTAACCGTAATCGTCAGCTAAATGGAGTTTAAAATGTTACCTTCTCATAGCAACACTTTGCATCTTACTCAGTTAAGTCATCACGCCATTGAGCAATTGTCACCGACTTTTGAGTCGCTACCAAAGACGCAGCACGCAGACGGGCAATATCGATTGAGACGCTATTCCGTGATCAGTTTTTCTGATGGGAAGTTACAACAGCTGGGTAAGCAAAAGTTTATGCAGACAAACGATATCAATCGTTTTCAAGGTAATGTGGTTAGGCAATTTGAACCAATCCTAGAAAGCACACTTGCTAGCGCTGGCATGAGGGAGTTAGTCGAGCTGTTCGCTTCGGCAAATTCATTGCCCAACAATCAGGAAATTGAAATTCATCAAATGAGGATTTCGGCGGTTTTTGATGAAACGCAAGTAGCACCCGAAGGTATTCATCAAGATGGCTTTAATCATATTGCCCTCGTTGGGATCGACAGAAGCAATATCGTTGGTGGTGAAATTATGCTGTATCGAAATAATAACGAAGCGCCGTTTTTTCGAAAAGTGCTGGAAGATGGTGAGGTGGCAATGCTGGCCGATGATAAACTATGGCATAACGCCAAACCTATCCGGTGCATTAATAAAAATCGCGCTGGGCACATGGATGTTTTTGTCCTGACTGCAAAGGAGCCAAGCCATGCGCTTCACTCCTGAGAAGGTTAGAGAACAGTTTCATGCACTGGCTCAAATTCATAATCAAATGCCGGTAACCTTTCTTGATGGGCCGGGTGGCTCTCAAGTGCCAAAACAAGTCATTGATGCAATGGGGCACTATCTTGGACGGTATAATTCAAATTTGGGTGGTCATTATTTTAGTAGTCAGCAAACCGTTGATGTAATGCAAAAGGCTCGTTGCAGTGCCCAGGCATTGTTGAACGCAGAATCAAAGCACAATATTGTATTTGGGGCGAATATGACGTCTTTGACGTTTCAACTGAGCCGCTCTATTTCGAGAGATTGGCAGCAAGACGATGAAGTCATTGTCACTGCACTCGATCACTACTCCAACGTTTCGAGTTGGCAGCAAGCTGCGGATGATAAAGGTGTAAATGTGCACCAGGTACGGCTTGATGAGCATGATTGCACTCTGGACATCGACCATCTAGAAACCCTGATTTCAAATAAAACCAAATTGATTGCTGTTACTTATGCTTCAAACACCACAGGCTCTATGGTTGATATCGAGCGTGTCGTGGAGCTGGCTAAGAGAGTCAATGCGATGGTCTACGTGGATGCGGTGCATTGTGCGCCGCACCATTTGATTGATGTTCAAGAACTTGGATGTGATTTTCTGGTCTGTTCGGCCTATAAATTCTTTGGCCCTCACTTGGGCATTGCGTATGTATCACCTAAGTGGTTACAGCGTCTACAGCCATACAAAGTGGAGCCTGCAACCGAACTTGGCCCAGGGCGTTTTGAAACGGGCACTCAGAACTTTGAGGCTCTAGCGGGATTCATCGAGACAGTCAATTATTTAGCTCAGTGGGCAGAACGTAGTCTGACTTTACGACAACGTTTGATAGAGAGCTTCAAGCAATACACAGAGCATGAGGCTAGGCTCAGCGAGCACTTTTTATTGAGGTTAAAGGAATACCCAGACATCACGTTATTTGGCATAAATGACCCTAGCTCTCTAAAGCGAACGCCCACTTTTGCTCTGCGTATAAAGGGTATTGAGCCAGAGCTGATTGCGCGATCGCTTGGTGAGCAGAATATCTGTGTTTGGAATGGCCATTTTTACGCTTTGGGACTGGTTCGTCAGTTAGGAATAGAAAAAGAGGGCGGAGTGGTGCGTGTTGGCTTTATGCACTACAACACGTTTGAAGAAATTGATCGCTTCTTTGATGCCCTTGCAAAGCTGATGTAACCATAGTCCACTCTCAGGCCGGGTCGTATTAGTCGCCAGGCCTGAGAGCAAGGTTTTATTCGTCGGACACTTCGACTTCGTATGACGTGAACTTTCTAATGTTGATCACTCCGGTATCGAAAATCAGGTATTGGCCTTTAATGCCTTGTAATGTGCCAGTGACCAAAGGCTCTTTATCAAAGTTATGCGATACAATTTTGGTTGGGTAAGCATCAACAGGATAACTCAGTTGCGTGATATTTTCGTTTAATACGGTGATGGCATCGTCACCATATTTAGCTTTGATTTCAGCAATTTTGTCTTCAACCAAAGGCAGTAGTTCACTCGCCCTTTGTTGCAACTCTATCGGCTCTCCATCCTGCTTTAGCAAGGTGCGCCAATTGGTTTTGTCGGCAATGTGCTTCGCCAGCTCTATTTCGATCAATCCCGAGATATGTCTTGTCTTAACCTTTAATATTGGTAGGCCCTGAGTCGCTCCTTGATCTATCCAACGCGTTGGGATCTGTGTGTGGCGAGTAATGCCAACTTTTAGACTGGATGTGTTCGACAAATACACAAAGTGATCGACCATACAATTGTCTTCACCCCATTGTGGCTCACGGCAGGTTCCCTGTTCATAATGGCACGTTTCTGGCTTCATGATGCACATATCGCAACTGGCCAACTTGCGCATGCACACGAAGCAGTGACCTTGTGAGTAGCTTTTCTTGGTCTTCTTTCCGCATGAGCTGCAAAAAATATTACCCGTATGTTTGAGTGAAATTGATTTACCGAGATATGGGGCTAAATCGACCTCTTCATCACCCACAGGTAAACGGTAGTGAAGCGTGTTTTCAAGACTTGCTTTCATTTTCGAAAGCGTTCCTTTTGCAAGAAGTGACATTGTATTGCTCTTTTTATGATGTTGTTTCTGCCAGTCTACCAAAACTCTTCACGGCAGTTCTACTGTTAATCGGTGAGAGAATAGTGTTGTGGCAAGGCTCGAGGTTTAACCCCAAACGATGGATTTCGAAAAATAAAGATCGCGCGTTGTTTATGCCCCAGCCAGCAAATAATTCGGCAAAGTAAACAAGGCTTATTCGGGCGATGTTGAGCTGAGTATCGGCTCTTTCGGCCCTAAGAACTTAGGCTGAGTATTCATGATGTACAAATCCAAAAACGCTTTGGTTCTAGCAAAAACTTCTCTTAACCTAATAGAGAATCCCGTTTTTTTAACAGGGCCAGGGACGGCAAGACAACGGGCGTTGATGTCATAGTAATTGGCGATAAACAGGGCGCGCTCGCAATGGAATTTTTGAGTGATGATAAGAAAGTCGTCAGTATCAAAGATCTTCTTGGCACGAACGATGGAGTCTAAAGTTCGAAAACCAGCGTAATCGAGATGGATATTCGCCTCAGGGACTTCGGCTTTTAGCAGATCGCGCTTCATGGTCCAAGGCTCGTTATAAGAGCGATGGGCATTGTCGCCGCTGAGCAAGAAATGAGAAACTTTTTGTTGCTTAAACAAATCAATGGCCGCTTCTATACGGTGGCTGTAATACTCATTGAGTGTGCGGCCAAGATATTTACTGGTTCCCAAAACTACGGCCACTTCAAACTCTTCGAGATTGTCGGCAGTGCTGACGATGCGGTCTTGTGCTTGCCAACTCACCCAACGGTCGATACTGATAACAAACAGCCCTGCGAATAAACAGGCAAGCAATATCGAAAGGCTAATTCGTTTGAATAGCCGGATATGAATGCGCCAGCGAAATGGCACTTTATTGCCTAAGTAGGTCACTAAATCTGTCGATTCCTTTGAGCCCAAATTCCTATACTCACAAAGCTGAGAACCACGAGACTGAACATCAGACCGGGTTCGGATTTACCCAAGAGTTTGGCCAGGTATGGAGTAAGCTTAATGATCACCAGTCCATATCCAAATGCATTAAGCAGTATAAAGCACACCGTGCGAACAAAAAAGTTAGTATTTCGTAATGAATTGCGTAAAAGGCGGTTTACGTCAGCGCCAATAACCACGAGCAAACAGGCCACGAGCGCCGTTGAGATTTCAATTAGATAGTTCGAGATGAACTGACCACCAGGAGCAAAAATTTCAAACATAAAGAGTTACCGATACTTAACTGCAAAAACACATTAGACAAGAAAAAGGCTCTTGTAAACAAGAGCCTTTATGTGATGTTGCTTCAGATTAAAACGCTGTTCGCTTATAACGTCGATACACTGGTTGCCAGAAGTGCTGATCGATGGCGGCTTCAAGGGCTTCATCCGTGATCTCTAGCGCATGTCCTTGCTCAATCGCTTTCTTAGCGACAGCAAAGGCAATACGTTTGGACACGAGGTGAATCTCTTCTAAAGGTGGCAGTATCATGCCTGTGCCGTTTTTAGCCAAAGGAGAACACTCAGCAAGCGCTCGGCTTGACTCCATTAACATTTCATCGGTGACACGTGATGCTTGAACAGCGAGCACTCCGAGGCCAATGCCTGGGAAAATGTAGCTGTTGTTGCATTGTGCAATAGGGTATTTTTGACCATCGATAACGACAGGGTCAAATGGGCTTCCTGTTGCGACCAACGCCTGACCATTGGTCCAGCGTAAGATGTCATTTGGGGTAGCTTCAACTCGGCTAGTGGGGTTCGACAACGGGAAAACGATCGGCTTCTCACAGTGTTGATGCATTTCTTGAATGACTTCTTTGCTAAAGAGACCAGGAGCTCCAGAGACGCCAATAAGTACCGTCGGCTTAGCATTGCGAACAACATCCAATAGCGAGAAGCCAGAGTTATCTGATTGCCAGCTAGCAGTGTTGCTGTCTTTTTGAACCAGACGCTGTTGGAAATCAAGAAGGTTCTGCATACCGTCTTGGAGCAAACCCCAACGGTCGACCATGTACACTTGTGAACGAGCCTGCTCATCAGAAATGCCTTCAGAAACCATTTGCGCGATAATAGCTTCAGCAATACCGCACCCAGCTGAACCGGCACCTAGAAATGTGACGCGTTGCTCAGACAATTTATTGCCAGCCGCTTTACATGCTGCTAGCAAGGAGCCCACAGTTACCGCAGCGGTTCCCTGGATATCATCATTAAAACAACAGATTCGATCTTTGTATCGCTCAAGCAACGGCATAGCGTTTTTCTGAGCGAAATCCTCAAATTGAATTAAGGCATCTGGCCAGCGGCGCTGCACCGCTTGGATAAAGTCTTCGACGAACGCTTCGTATTCTGCACCTGTAATACGCGGGTGACGCCAACCCATATACATAGGATCTGCTAGGCGTTGCGGGTTATTGGTGCCGACATCAAGTACGATTGGTAAGGTGTAGGCGGGGCTAATGCCACCACATGCAGTATAGAGAGCGAGCTTACCAATCGGGATACCCATGCCCCCGATGCCCTGATCTCCGAGACCGAGAATGCGCTCGCCGTCTGTCACGACAATGACTTTTACATTGTGGTTACGAGCGTTATTCAGTAAGTCATCGATTCGGTCACGGTTTGGATAAGAGATAAACAAACCACGACCACGACGGTAAATATTAGAGAAATTTTCACACGCAGCACCCACAGTAGGAGTATAAATGATAGGCATCATTTCGCTGATGTGGTTTTGTACCAAACGATAAAATAGTGTTTCGTTGGTGTCTTGAATATTACGCAAGTATATGTGCTTATCCATGTCACTTTCGAAGCCACAATATTGCTTATAGGCGCGATCGACTTGTTCTTGGATAGTCTCTGTATTTTCTGGAAGAAGGCCTTCTAAATTAAAGGAGATACGTTCAGATGCGGTAAATGCACTGCCTTTGTTTAACAGTGGCGCACTAAGCAATGCTGGTCCAGCATATGGAATATAGAGGGGTCTTTTATCGTTGTTCATGACTTACCTGTGTGGGTAAAGTTTTGGATTGGGCTGTTTAAGTAACAAAATTAACACATTTTGAGGGAAATCGCGATTGAGAATTTTGGTAGAGCGTTTAAAACACTTGGAGTCGAAGTTCCAATAATCACACTGCAAGCGGTTGTTGTTTCGGTATATACTGGATCAAAAAACCAATAGTAGCCTTTAAATGACGTCACTTCCTATCGATTCTATTGAATCTGAATTTCATCAAATCATTTCATCTAGCCATTTAGTGGTAGAAGCCGAAACTGGCTCAGGAAAATCCACCAGATTACCTTTGTGGGCGAAACAGCATGGCCGTGTGCTGGTGGTTGAACCCAGACGTATCGCTTGTACTTCGCTTGCGACTTATCTTGCGCAGTGTGAAGGGCAAAAAGTAGGTGAGCGTATTGGCTATGCCATCAAATTGCACAACGTATATAGTGATGATTCCCGAGTGGTCTTTGTGACTCCGGGAATTGCGCTGCGCTGGTACGCGGAAAACAAATTGGCGAATTTTGATATCGTCATGGTGGATGAATTTCATGAACGTCGCTGGGACACAGACTTGTTGGTGGCATTGCTTAACACAGAGCAGACGCATCGAATCATTGTCACGTCAGCCACCATTGAAGGCGAAAAATTAAGTCACTACATTGATGGGCACCGAATGGAGGCGCACGGGCGCAACTATGGCGTGGACATTGAGTATCGACGTACCGATAGTCGCCAGTTGCCTGACGCTAGGCAGCTTGAAAACAAAGTGGCTAAAGAGGTGGAACTGCTTCTTATCGAGACTACAGGTGATGTTTTGGTGTTCTTGCCGGGTCGGAAAGAAATCTCTTTGGTGCGGTCGGCCCTTAAGAAAATGCCCGTTGCATCGGATGTCATTATTGCGCCTTTGCACGCCAGTGTCTGTGATGAAGAAAGACAGTGCGCACTGGAGGTACAGTCAAGGCGCAAAATCGTACTCGCTACCAATGTCGCTGAAACTTCGTTAACCATCCCCAATATTGAAGTGGTTGTCGATTCGGGACTAGAACGCAGAAATATCCAGCGCAATGGTCGGACAACGCTGATGCTGACTCATATTTCAAAAGCGAGTGCAAAACAGCGCAGTGGACGTGCAGGGCGTGTGATGCATGGGGTATGTGTTCGATTGTATGGAGAGCACGCCGCACTCGAAAATGTGACTCCGCCAGAGTTGCAACGAGAGTCATTGGTTGAGCCTATGCTTGCCGCCGCCACGTGCGGCCATAGCCTTGAATCTTTGGACTTCATCGATGAACTGCCAAAGAAAACTCTGCTTCAAGCCTCTGAACAACTAGAGAAACTCGGAGCGCTTGATGCTAATGGCATCACAGAACATGGTCGTAGACTGTATCCTCTGCCAGTGGATACCTTATACGCAGATTTGATTACTCGCATGCCAAACAAAGCGTTAATGGAAGCGATGGTAGATTTAACAGCGGCTCTTTCTACAATAGGGCGTATTGCTCAGCCATCCAGTGATCCAGAAAGCGTAGAGAGGCTGAATCAACAAGAACCCAACTTATGTGATGGCGAACTGCTCATTCGATTGTTAAGAGGGCAAGTGTTTGATGGGGTAACGGTGGACGAACAAGCTCTCAACGAAGCGCAATTGTTAGCGGCTCAAATGCGAGATATCTTCAAATTGCCGAATCTAGAGGTGGCATCTCGTTTTAAGCGCCAAGAGTGGTTGACCGCTATTCTGACCAGCCATCCTGAGCTTGTTTTTGTGCGTCGTAAAAAGAGGCGAGACGCGCTGGGAAATGGATCTTTTGAAGTATTGCCTGCACGCAACACACGCTTTTCAGATAAAGAAGAAGCCGCAGTGGTCCTTGATACTCACAGTCTGCCTGGACGTGGGGTAAAACAAACACTCAATCTAGCGACCGTCATGTTGCCTATCCCACTGTCGCTGATGATACAGCACGAGTTTGGAGAGTGGATTCAGGGCGATACAATCACAGGCGAAGAAGGCGTATTGTCTGAGTTGAGACTTGAATTTGCTGGTCGTACGCTCACCACGAAACAGATCCAAGCCAAAGGGGAATTTGCCTTAAGACCCATCATCGAGGCGGTTCAATCTGGGGTGGTGATGCCGGGCTTTGCCAAACAAAGACAGCAGCAAATCAGTCATTGGAAAATGTATGTTGAGATGGGACTTTCTGAAACCCATGTCACTATTGAACATACGAATTTTGAATCCTGGTTTACTCATCAATTGTCACAACTTGAGATCTCTGATTTTCAAGAACTTGATCTGTTTGAAAGCGATGACTTCGTGTTTGAGGGTATCCCCGACTGGGAATACCCTGAGTTCGCGGAAAAGTATCCTCTAGAAATTAATTTGAGCGGATTAAGGCTCGATGTGGAGTATTACCCTGCAGGAAAAAGAGTGCTTGTCGTTTACCAATCAGGATCGAGAAAGGGTGACCCAAAGCGCAAAGAGTTACCAGCATGGCAGGGCTGGAAAGTGCAGTACCGTAAAGCCAGCCGATTACTCGATCTACGTTAGTAACGAAAAGTAGTGCCGTCAGTATCTTCTTACATGTATTAAGTGATTGCTATCGAGGTTGTATACACATTGTTTCAGTGCAATGTAATTGTTTGTTTTATGTTGCCATTTCGCTTTTTATATAGCGCAATGTAAGGGTTATTCCCTGTTGAGATGATTTTCATCTATCCTATTGCGATATTGGCTAAAGTCACTGATAGTAAGTTTAATGGTTCTGTGTCTGTAGTATCGGAGAAGTTATGCAATCAAGTGAAATAACTGAAGCAGTATTCGATTACACCAGTTTTCTTGGGGAGTCGAGCAGTCAAAAGTGGACCTTTGTCGATGCACTGTCGTCAATCGCACCGATATTTAGTACTGTGTGGGATGAGGCTACGAAGGATGTCAGCGATCCAAATGCTCGCTTGTGGGACATGGCAATGAAGAGTCTCTCGTCTCGTCGCAGTGACGAATCCAACTTAGTGACTCTTATCAAGATCGCTCGCCATGAAAACATCGAAAGGGTACAACTAATGATGCCTTACTCATTAGAGCCAGAGCAAATTGACGTTATTCAAGAAAAAACAAAAGCTAAAATTGTTCGTTTACAAGCGGATGACTTTCTTATTTCGATCTAATCAATCTTGATATCGAAGCAGTTTGTGGCGGATTTAAGTCCTAGTTGTTTTAACTAAACCAATTAAAAAAGGGAGCAAGTGCTCCCTTTTCTATTTGTATGGCTAACACCCCTTAGACAGGTGGCTTACCATTCGTCGGCAATCAAATCATAGTCACGACGTAATACATCAATGATTTCTTGCTTAGGGTTCTCACTTAGTGTGATGGCTCTGCCTGTAATCTTTTCAGCGATTCCCGTATAGGTTTTTGATACTTGCATTAGAGCATCGAGAGGTAGCTCATTGTCGCGTGCGAGTGCTTCTCGTTCGGGCATACGCTCTTTGTTCAACAAAATATCGGGATCAGGGAAGTGATTTAGTAAGAATTGACGGAAACTCTCTTTCGAGTTTTCGACGACTTCTCCTTGTTGATATTTTTGGGTATCCCAGATTCGTGAAGAGTCAGGTGTTCCTACTTCATCCATATAGATAAGCTTTTCATTACCTTGTGCGTCATTCACGTAGCCGAACTCAAATTTAGTATCGACAAATGTCTGGTCAACTTTTTCTAGCGCATCACTGATCACGTTAAAGCCTTGCTCTAATAAGTTCTCATAAACAGCAATATCGTTTACAGAAGAGAAGTTAAATGCAGCGAAGTTGTCGCTAATGTTTTGACGAGTGATATTCACATCATCAGCTTCTGGTACACCGGGGATCCCTTTGAGGATGCCTTTCGTGGATGGTGTCATTAACAAAGAATCGAGTTTGCTGTCTTTTTCCAGGCCTTCAGGAAGGGTAATACCACAAAATTCACGCTCACCTTTATCGTAAGCTCGCCACATTGAACCCGTAATATACTGGCGGCAAATCGCTTCGATCATTATTGGTTTCGCTTTTTGAACGATCCAAACAAACGGGTGAGGGATATCGAGTATGTGGCTATCTGCTAGTCCATTGTCTTTGAAAAGCTGGAACCAGTGATTAGAGATAGCATTGAGAGCCGCACCTTTACCAGGAACGCCTTGCAAACCACCTTCACCACGCCAAATGCAGTCAAATGCAGAAATACGGTCACTAATTACCATGATTGCCAGTGGGGCATCCGGAGCGACATCGTAACCTTTGTCTTGGATTAATCGGCGGCTATCTTCTTCGGTCAACCAATATACTGAACGAACTTTACCACTGTGTACCGGTTTGTCAGTACGAATTGGGAGATCATCATTAACGGCGAGTACTTGATCAGCGAGACTCATGGAGACATTCCTATCTTTGTAAGGTCATCAAATGGGTGATGACGAGCAACTACAGAGTTCTGTCGAAAATGGCAATGACAGAAGGCTCAGACATGCTGGGCATCATACCAGAACTAATCGTGCTATCCAGATAAAAAGCAAACGTTTGCTTAATTTTTTTGAAAACGGCTAAGATTCGATTAATTATCGACAATTTAGTGACAAAAAAAGAGGCCAAGTAATGTTGGCCTAATAAAGAAAGCAGTGATCAAAAAAGTATTAAGCTAAAGAAATAAGCCAGTCAAAATCGATTAATGAAGGTAATTTGACGAGTCTCTGGTAAAAAAGATTTCACATCCACACTGCGCCGCTAACTCACGAAGAGAGACTTGTTGGTGATCAGGAATTGAGTGACTCGCTACAACCGCGCAAGCATTGCGTGAGCGTAATGCTTTTTCGACGATCTCAAATTCAGACAATGTTGATGACGGTTTTATTTGCACCACAGTGTGGCTGGTTATGTTGTGCCTAGTGAGATCGTTATTCGTTGGTCGACGGCATTGTGATGTGAGCAATACCCACTGACGTTTGCATGCAAGGGAGGATAGTCTTTTAAGGATCGACGGAGAAAAATCATGTGCCGCTTTTGAATGTAAAGGGTGTGAATGAGATCCGTTATTAACTGCCACTATTGAAGTTTGAGAGTGCAACATAATCCTGTCCTTATATACATGCTGTATGTATACACAGTAGTTTTTTGCGGAATGAAGATCAAGCATTTTGTGTGTGTTTTTTGCACTGTTTATTTTAAATTATTGATTTTAAATGTTTTAAATTTTTTATGAGGTTAAGGGGTTGAACGCAGAGAAGAATCGACAGAGGTGATATACAGTATTTTGGTGAACAGATCTTTACGAGAACAAAAAACGCCTCGTTAATGGAGGCGTTATAGAGTGTGACAAGTTTAAATTTGAAACCAGATTAAGCTTCTTGTTGGCTGCGGAACTCAAGCTCAGCCTTGTTAAATTGACGGACGTCCATTGCCGCAAAATCGAGGCACTCTTTGCAAGAAAAGTTGCACTTGCCGTCAACGTATTCATGACGTGTTACGAATTTAGGTGCCTGACACCAATCACAGAAGCCTTCAATAGCGAATGTATGCATTTGTTCTCCCCACCAGTACATTCATGGTAGTAATTATCGCGGAACATTATGACACAAATTAACGATAAATGTTAATGAATTGTTTCATTTAATGCTCATATTCACTTTTTAATTCCATTTTTAGCTGATTAGTGAATGTTTTGTGTCTTTTTAAGCCTATCGAGGATGGTTTTCAGGGCTGAATTTAACTGTTTCATTTCTTCATCTGAGCCGCGAGTATCTGGATGATAGATACGACTCAATTGTTTATAGCGTGCTTTAACCAGAGCTGGTGTTAGGTTATGGATCTGAGCTTGGCTGAAACCAAAACGTAAGTACGCTTCAGCAAGGGTGCCCACAGGGTAGCGAATGTAAGAAGGTGCTGAATCTTGCAACGATTTCTGTTTTTTGAGCTGTTGATAGAGTGCCTGGAGCTGTTTTTTCTGGCGAGCAATAATATCGGCCTGATCTTGATACAGTTCAGTGGGATCTTGTGGTAGGCGCGAGAACGTCAGACGGTAGCCTTTTTTACGTAGAGCAAATAATGCGCAACCGAATAGAACCGTCACCGTAATAGTTGTGAGATATCCTACTAACCCAAAATGGTTCTCAGGCTTGGTGGTTGGCTGTAAAGCGACTGGTGTTACAACTATGGTATCGGCTCGCTCACGTTGATGGAGCTCTGCCATTTGTTTTGCCTGACGGCGGTCAAATTGCATTTGCAGTACGTGATCATATCCAGCGAGATAAGATTGGTCGTATTCGGAGGCAAGGGCATACCACAACACAGCGTTGTCGAGCGCCGAAAATACGACACTGTCTGATTCATAAAGTTTAGCGAGTTTTCCATAGGCTGTTTGGTCGCCTAGTGCCGCAAGTTGAGTGTAAACCAGTGCTGCCTTAGAGGGGTTTTTGCTTACGCCACGGCCAAATTGTAGCGCCATCGCGTAATTGTGCATCGCAGCGCGGTGACCATGAATGCTGGCTTTTTGGTACCACTTGGTGGCCTCGGTAATATCCCTGGCGACACCGTCACCCGTTTCGAAAGCCAATCCCAGTAAATATTGAGCGTTGGCATCCTCTTTGAAGGCTTTTTGCTGGAGTGATTCAATGGAATTTGCATGGGCGAACGTGATGTTCAAGATCGCTATTATGCAGGTCAACACGCTGTGGTAGACAACTTTTCTCATCAAAAAGCACTTATTTATTAGCCTAGGGTAAGCCTACTTTAAAAGTTTTGGCGCCTGAGCTCCATTAATTGGTCGATTAACTGAGATCTTTCTACCTTTTTTAAGGCCAACTTCATAGTCAGCGGTGATGTTTTTCATCGCTTCTTTAAGTTGCTGCTTAAAGGTTTCTCTATCGATGTTCTTAAATTCCTTATCGATATAGTTATTGATCTTGTTGGCTGACTCATCATCTGGTGTGATTGTTGGCAGTTTTTCAAGTGCCCCCTCGACCCAGCCAGTGACAAAGGAATTCACTCGGCGGGTAACTTCGGTTGTTGGTGTCCCAGAGCCTGAAAACTTATTTCTGAACTGACCAGTATGTTCGTTCATTTCGCGATAAATAATATCAAAAGCAAAAGCGGCGAAAATGGCTCTGTCAGCCTCACCGATGAACTCAACGCGTTTTAAACCTTTATGATTTAGCAGTACGGCTTCAACACCAAACTTGGTGTTAATACCACGGATCACGCGAAGCAGGGTAGAGCTGATATTAGCTGGGAGGAGGTGAGTAGACTGCGTCTTTCCCATTTTAATGAACTCAATATCATCTTTATCAAGACCATATTTCAGCATTAAACGGTGTGCCATCCTGATAGCATTTGCTGCTTCATTGACATTAGCTGAATTACCCAACTCGAGGCATTTCGCTATTTTTTTAAGGGCCTTACGTTTGTCCATCGACACTCTACTGCGGTTTAGGGCTTTAAAAAGGGGGGAGGTATTCTAGCGTTTTTAAGCAAAGAGGGGAAGTCATCTAATGGGTTATTAATAAGGGGGGCTCACAGAAAGGCCCCCAGAGTAACGTGAGATTAAATGCCCAACTCGTCGAGTAGATCTTGAGCCGCAGCTTCATTGCCTGAGTTATTGTTCTTTGATTTTTCGGCTTTTTCCTTTGCCTGCTCGATAATCTTATCTGGGCACTGGTCCGTTTCGATTTCGAATTCTTCTAGCTGGATGAACTCGGTTTTATCCATGGCCAATTCTAAATAAAAGATATTGTTTTTTTCGGTCGAGAAAGTGACTCGCCTGGCTTGTGGGCGCTCGAGATTCGTATCGATCGATAACACAACGTTTTTGTTAACCGTCATCATTTTTGGTTGGTTTTGGGTGATGTTGGTTTGCAGTTCTTTACGTATCTTGTTAGTGAAGTCACCAACTAATTGATTCATTAGCTCGCCAAGGATATCGCCTACTTCGTCGGCATTGTGGTGAATCGCTAACTCATCTTCTGGCATACCCATATTACGCATATAACGACTGTACAGCTCCAAGGCGGCTTGTGACGTGAAATTGATAACCACTAATCCCGAGAAACCACCATCGAATAAGACAAAACAGCCGAAATCCGGTTTGAGTGTGGTTTTTGAAATTTTTTGCACCATAGCGGAATAGCGCACCTCAGAATCTGTCGCTGAGGTTAAAACGCTTGAAACCGATTGGCAAAGTTTTAAAAGGATGTCTTCTGTAGTAACGACTTTATTTTTCTTCATTAGGTTCGCTCATTGTGTTCTTTCTGATGGATTCGAGTGTGTCACGAAGTCCAGATTTTTAAAAGTGACCAGGTCTCATCTGCACTACCTGAGTATCGGTAATTCGATACAGGTATAAGAATACGTTTTGAACGCTATATAAAATGTTGTAAAGTGACATCATTAATCACATCGTCAACGTTGAACTGCTACTGAGTTTAGACGATGTTTTCAAAGCAAATTTTTAGTTATTTTCTCCTTAGCTGATCGGAACAGCAGGTGTAGGGGCAGGAAGCAAAATGTTACCAAAACTTAATTCACAATCTGATATTCATCCAACCGTACGGGTTTTTCTCCAGCAATTAGAGCAATCGGGGTTTTCTGGCGATATTGAAACCCAGTATTCAAGCCGATTGGCCGTTGCAACCGATAACAGTGTTTATCAGAAGCTTCCCCAAGCCGTTGTTCACCCTAAAACCAATCAAGATGTAAAAGCGCTTGGTCAATTGGCCTCGCAAGACAAATTTGCCAATGTGACGTTTTCACCTCGCGGGGGTGGCACGGGAACTAACGGACAATCTTTGACTGAAGGAATCGTGGTGGATTTGTCGCGATACATGAATCAGGTTTTAGAAATCAACGAAGAACAAGGATGGGTTAGGGTTCAGACAGGGATCGTGAAAGACGCGCTAAATGATGCGGTACGTCCATTTGGGTATTTTTTCTCACCTGACCTATCAACCAGCAATCGTGCAACATTAGGTGGCATGATTAATACTGACGCGTCTGGGCAAGGCTCTTTGAAGTACGGTAAAACCTCGGATCATGTGTTGTCTTTGCATGCCGTCTTTGCCGATGGTTCTGCGCTAGAAAGTGATGGCAGTGGCGAGCAACCTGACCAAAATAGCTATGCATATCAAGCTTTGACAATTTCAGAGAGCGTGTGTCGTGAAAACCGAGCACTCATTGATGAAAAATTCCCGCCACTCAATCGATTCTTAACTGGCTACGATCTTAAAAATGCGCTAGATGTCGAAAAAGACGCGTTCGACTTCACGCGAATTTTGTGTGGGTCGGAAGGCTCTTTGGCCTTTATCACTGAAGCGAAGCTTAATCTAACGCCTATCCCTAAAGCGCGCACATTGGTCAACATCAAATACAATAGCTTTGATTCTGCACTGAGAAACGCACCATTGATGGTAGAAGCGAACGCATTATCGGTTGAGACCATTGATTCAAGAGTGTTGAACCTAGCCAAGCAAGATATTGTTTGGCACACCGTGAGTGACTTGTTGACCGATGTGCCTGGTCAAGAAATGCAAGGCATCAATATGGTTGAATTTGCTGGGCAAGACATTGATGAAGTTAATGCTGCGGTTGAGCAGTTGACCGCAGAGCTTAATGTAATGGTCCAAGCCAAGCAAGCTGGCATCATCGGTTATCAAGTTACAAGTGATTTAAGCAGCATTGGCCGCATCTACAACATGCGCAAAAAAGCCGTTGGACTTTTAGGGGCCGTTAAGGGAAGTGCAAAGCCCATCGCGTTTGCCGAAGACACCTGTGTTCCGCCTGAAAATCTCGCCGATTTTATCGCTGAGTTTCGTGAACTTTTAGACAGCTACCAGCTGAACTATGGCATGTTTGGTCATGTGGATGCTGGTGTGTTGCATGTGCGACCAGCGCTGGACATGTGCGATCCTCAACAAGAATTGATGATGCACCGCGTGTCCGATGAGGTCGTTACATTGGTTGCAAAATATGGTGGCTTAATGTGGGGTGAGCATGGTAAAGGCTTCCGTTCCGAATATGGCCCAGCGTTTTTTGGTGAGCAGCTTTTTTCTGAGTTAAGACGCATTAAATCGGCATTTGACCCTAGCAATAAAATGAACCCTGGAAAGATCTGTACGCCATTAGAAAGCGATGCAGAACTGGTTAAAGTGGCAGATACAAAACGCGGATATTACGACAGACAAATCGACATAGAAGTGCGAGACAGCTTCTCGCAGGCGATGGAATGTAACGGTAATGGCTTGTGCTTTAACTATGACACATCTTCACCAATGTGCCCTTCGATGAAAGTGACCGCTGATCGACGTCAATCACCGAAAGGTCGGGCTGGATTAGTCCGTGAATGGCTAAGACAGTTGTCAGAGCAGGGAATTGACATTCTTAAACTTGAGCAATCTGTGCAAGAGTCTTTAAGTGTCAAAACGCTGATTGAGCGTTTACGTAACTCCTTTAATAAACGTCACGAATACGATTTCTCCCATGAGGTGTATGAGGCGATGAACGGTTGTCTTGCTTGTAAGGCGTGTGCAAGTCAGTGTCCGATTAAAGTGGATGTGCCAAGCTTTAGAGCGCGATTCCTTAACCTTTATTACAGCCGCTATCAAAGGCCAGCGAAAGATTACCTTGTTGCCAATATAGAGACCTTGCTGCCGTACATGGCAAAAGCGCCTAAAGTGGTCAATTTCGCGTTGAAGCAGAAATGGATACAGGGGCTAACCAAGAGCACGGTTGGGTATGTAGATACACCTTTACTGAGCGTACCGACTCTAGATAAAAGATTGAAGAGCCAGGAACTATTGAGCTTTGATTTGCAGCAGCTTGCGGCGATGTCTAGTGATGAACGTAAGCAATGTGTGTGCATTGTTCAAGACCCGTTTACCAGCTATTACGATGCACAGGTTGTTGAAGATTTCGCCAAACTGGCGACAGCACTTGGTAAAACACCAATATTATTGCCTTTCAAGCCCAACGGAAAAGCAGCGCACATAAAGGGCTTCTTAAAGCAATTTGCCAACAGTGCTCGCAATACGTCTGAGTTTCTTGAGCGAGTTTCTGATCTGAGGATCCCGATGGTGGGCGTGGACCCGGCATTGGTTCTTTGTTATCGCGATGAATACGTCGAGATCCTTGGTAAAGAGCGTGGCGAATATCAGGTGCTTACCGCACACGAATGGCTGACCCCTTTATTGACTGAGCGACCAGCGCAGGATAACCCATCGGCGCAGCCGTGGTATTTGTTCGCACACTGCACCGAGAAAACCAAACTACCAAATGCTGAAAAAGAATGGGGCGCCATTTTTGCTCACTTCGGTGGCAAACTGACCACTGTACCGGTTGGTTGTTGCGGCATGGCGGGTACGTTTGGTCACGAGGCTGATAAGCTGACAATGTCTTCTGATATTTACGATCTGAGCTGGCGACCAAATTTGGAACAACTGCCTAAAGAGCGCTGCTTAGTGACGGGCTACTCTTGCCGAAGCCAAGTGAAGCGATTTGAAGGCGTGAAAGTCAAGCACCCTGTACAAGCCTTGCTAGAATTGGTGTAAGGCATCTATTTAGGGCATAGCGATTAATTAGGGTTTCTAGATTAGGAGCCCTTAATTTTATCGTTTGTCTATATGCTCGAGTTCAACATAAGGATGTGAAAATGAAAGCTTTGGAATTAAAGATTCCGCCTGTCGCCGTGTTCTTACTCTTCGCGATCATTATGTATGCGATGGGTAGAATCCAACTTGGTATCTACACCAATATACCTGGCAAGCTGCTGTGGGTGAGCGCATTCGTGATCATTAGCGTTGTGGTTGGGTTTTCTGGAGTAAGAGAGTTCCATAAAGCCACGACCACAGTCAATCCAACAACGCCAGACAAAGCGAGTACGATTGTCGATACCGGGATCTTTCGTCAGACCCGTAATCCAATGTACGTATCCTTGTTGCTGCTATTATTCGCATGGGGTGTGTGGCTGGAAGATATCGTAGCACTGATATTTTCCTGGTTGTTTGTCGCTTATATGAATCAGTTCCAAATCAAGCCAGAGGAGCGCGCACTTGAGCGTTTATTTGGTGAGGATTACCTCGATTACAAATCGAAGGTTAGACGTTGGATTTGAGCAAAAACGAGAAAAGGCCCGAAAGGGCCTTTTTAAATTCTGTGTCTTCAATGGCTATAGAGCACTAAGCGGCATTAAACAACGTTAGAAAGTGTTCTTTTCGGGCGTTGAAACGTTCTACTAGCTCTTCAACAGCCTGATCATCATATGGCTTAAGACCGCTTGCCACCATGCGCTTAACGCCTTTACCAACCACTTTGCCGTCTTCTTTAAATGCAAAGTTTAGTGTCACAAGACCACGTTTTCCGTCAACATCAAAAGTAGCGCCTGTAAAGTCGACTTCTGGGTGAGTTAGATCAAGTCGCTCAAACTCGACTTCCATGCTCTCGTAGATCACTAATGGACGTTGACAATTGATCATCATCTGCTGCTCTTCCATTAGAGGCACCATGATGTGTGGAAAGTTCATGCCCGAGAATTGAACATAGTTAGAGACAACATGTTCAATGAACTCTTGATTGTGACTCACTTCGCCTTCGCGAGACATATGCAAATACTCTTTACCAGCCTCGTCAACCAGTGCGCTCTCTTTTTGGCACTTGTTCTCAACTGATAGATTTACTCCTTCCGTAACCATTCCGGAGAAGTCAAAGCGCATTTTTTGGCTGATACCTTCTTGCTGTAAAAGCACAGCAAATAGCAGATCACCTGGTACACAGAAACGCTTGTTGTCTTCATCGTGAATTGGGTTGTAATCACCTGCGACTTTTTTAGCGAAGTGACTGGCTTGCTGTCGAGTGAATTCGAACTGCTCGCCATTTTTTGATACGTAAGGAGTTAAAAACATAATTCTCATTTAGTAAATGTAACTGCGACGGATTATATCTGACAATCGATCAATAATGGTCCATCCAGTGATAAAAAAAAGGAAAAAATCTCTTTCATCAGAAAGAAAGGCCGCAATTATTATTCGATTTGGATTTTTCATGGAAGCAAAACGTGGTTTTTCGCTGACTCATGGGCTTATTTTGCGACAAAAATCAAAAAAGTTATTATTGAATCGAATTCTAATGTTTGCGGCTAGCGTTAGCACCGATAAAAGACACCGGCGCTAACGAGACGATTGACGTTTAGGCAATGGATGCCTTTGGCTTACCTGATTTCATCAAAGAAGTGAGCCACACAATGCATGCAAGAGCAATAAGAATACCAATCAAAGACAGATCGAATACCGAAGCGTAGCCGAACTGGTCTATTGACATACCTGCTAACATTGCACCGATACCAAAACCGCCAGCCATACATAACATTAGTAATCCTTGTGTTAATGCAGGAGATGCTGGGCTTAGCCTATCGGCAATAGCAGGGATGATCATATCGTTCCAGCACATTGCTTGCATTAATACGACCAACAACAAGATTGGCAACAATTGTGGAACATCTTTCCCCGCCGTGTACCAGAAAGTCGCCCCGACAATCAAATAGACAACTTGGGCAGCGTACCAGACCTTGAAAGGGCCACTTTTTTGCATCCATCGGCCAGCTGATTCAAGCATAAATAGACTAATAAAAGCAGAGGCAGCCATACCAAGTGCTGAATTGCCTATTTCGACCATGAAGACCTCTTTGATAAGCAAAGGCCCAAGTTCCATTAAATTTGCTGATAGGAACATAGAGAAAAAGACAGCGGCTAAAAACAGTGGCCACACTACTTTAGAAAATGCCAGAGTGTCTTGTGAATTTTCAACGGGGTTATCGGATTCCATTTTACCCTTAATCACAGGGGGTGGAAAAGCCAACACTATCAGAAAAACGATGAGAATAAGCGCCGCAAGGATAAGTAGTTGCTCTTCAGGTTCAATAAGAAAATGTTCAGCCGCTGCGATCAGCAAACCAGTAACAATGATGCCAAAGAACTGACATTGAAATAAGCTGGCTAGTGATTGACCTTCTTCTTTTTGATTTTTGCTTCCCGCCATAATAAAGGTCGGGTTAAGCACTAACAAGGCAACACTTCCTATGCCAATCATTAACCCTACTGTCCAATAAATAAATGAGGTGGTCTCTGCAAAATAAAGAATGAGTACAGCAATGAAATGAATACAAAGAGCAAGCTTTTGGAAAAGGCGATGACACGATAGCTTATCAGCAGTTGCACCAATGAGCGGCGCTAGTAGGCCTGCGGCCCCGATGACAGCCATCACTTGACCAAGTAGGGCACCACTGCCGGTTCTGTCAATAATGATAGGGGAGAGTAGGATGGCGATGCCCACCCATTGCACAATACCAAGTGAGGCTTGTGCGAGATGCCACATTCTAAAGCTTCTCATGAGTCTTTTTCCTTAATTAATAATCTAATCGCGGATTCTCCGTGCTGGGGCGAGAGTTGCAAGTAACATACTCCCTGTTACCCTCTCAAAATTGTTTTAACAAATGCTTAACGTCCCGTATTATCTATAAAACTGTGATGTCAGTTGTCATTTTCTGTGATTCATTTACTATATGCTTCTTTACAGTCGCGAGTACAAAATCGTATTTGTGCCAAACACTGTAAAATGCTGCAGTATCAAACAACTAAAACGATTTAATACTGACTGATACTTAATAATTCATGTCTTGCTTGGTATGCAAGACCACTGTAATAGGACATAACATGCCTGTAATTACTCTTCCTGACGGCAGTCAACGCCAATTTGATAACCCAGTTTCGACTTTGGATGTCGCGCTTTCTATCGGCCCTGGTCTTGCGAAAGCAACCATTGCTGGCCGTGTAGATGGTCAACGTGTCGATGCGTGTGATTTGATTGAAAACGATGCAAGTCTTGAGATCATCACTACAAAAGACGAAGACGGCCTAGAAATCGTTCGTCACTCTTGCGCGCACTTACTTGGTCACGCAATCAAGCAACTATACCCAAGTGTGAAAATGGCTATCGGTCCTACGATCGACAGCGGTTTTTATTACGACATCGATCTGGAAGAATCTTTGACTCAAGAAGATATCGAAAAGATCGAAAAGCGCATGAAAGAGCTTGCGAAGACCAAATATCAAGTTATCAAGAAAACTGTTAGTTGGCAGGAAGCACGCGACACTTTTGAAGGTCGTGGTGAAACCTACAAGATGGAAATCTTGGATGAGAATGTTTCAAAAGACGACCGTCCTGGCCTTTACCATCATGAAGAATACATCGATATGTGTCGTGGTCCTCATGTTCCAAACATGGGCTTCTGTCAACATTTCAAACTGTTGAATGTTGCTGGCGCATATTGGCGTGGTGATAGCGATAACAAGATGCTACAACGTATCTACGGTACCGCTTTCCACGATAAAAAAGCATTAAAAGCTCACCTAACGCGTCTTGAAGAAGCGGCCAAGCGTGACCACCGTAAAATTGGTAAGCACCTGGATTTATTCCACATGCAGCAAGAAGCACCAGGTATGGTGTTCTGGCACCACAACGGCTGGTCTATCTTCCGTGACCTAGAAGTGTTCGTGCGCGAAAAACTCACCGAGTACGACTACCAAGAAGTAAAAGGCCCATTGATGATGGACCGTGTACTTTGGGAACGCTCAGGTCACTGGGATAAATACGCAGAAGCGATGTTCACAACTTCATCTGAAAACCGTGAATACGCGATTAAGCCAATGAACTGCCCAGGCCACGTACAGATCTTTAACCAGGGTTTGAAATCTTACCGTGACCTGCCATTGCGTATGGCTGAGTTTGGTTCTTGTCACCGTAACGAGCCGTCGGGTGCACTACATGGCATCATGCGTGTTCGTGGCTTTACTCAAGATGATGCTCATGTTTTCTGTACTGAAGAACAAGTACAGCAAGAAGTAAAATCTTGTATCGAAATGGTGTACGACACCTATCAAACATTTGGTTTTGACAACATCGTTGTTAAGCTATCAACACGTCCTGAAAAGCGTGTAGGTTCTGATGAAATGTGGGACCGCGCAGAAGCTGACCTCAAGCTTGCTCTTGAATCTATGGAAATTCCATACGAGATCCAAGAAGGTGAAGGAGCGTTCTACGGACCTAAGATCGAATTTACTTTACACGATTGTTTGGACCGAGCTTGGCAATGTGGTACAGTGCAGCTCGATTTTGCACTACCAGAGCGTTTAGGCGCTACTTATGTAGGTGAAGATAACGAGCGTCACACGCCTGTTATGATTCACCGTGCTATTCTAGGTTCACTAGAGCGTTTCATTGGTATACTGATTGAAGAATATGCAGGCTTCTTCCCAACTTGGTTAGCTCCAGAGCAAGCCGTCGTTATGGGAATTACAGATAAACAGTCTGAATATGTTCAAGAAATTACGAAAAAACTGCAAAAAAGTGGAATTAGAGTAAAAGCGGACTTGAGAAATGAGAAGATAGGCTTTAAAATCCGCGAACATACTTTGAAACGTGTACCGTATATGCTTGTTTGTGGCGACCAGGAAATGGAAGCCGGAGAAATCGCAGTACGTACTCGTAAAGGCAAGGACCTTGGCAAGTTTAAAGTGGATGACTTTATCTCATACATCCAAGCCGAGATCGCAAGCCGTAAGCTCAATCTGGAGGAATAAACTATTAAAGGCGGAAGACGTGGCCAACAACCGGCCAAACAAAACCAGCACCGTTTAAACGGTGAAATTCGTGGCGTTCGTGAAGTACGTTTAACAGACGCCGATGGCGAACCTGTAGGTGTAGTTCCAATTCAAGAAGCGCTGGATTCAGCCTTAGAAGCTGGTATGGATCTCGTAGAGATCAGCCCTAACGCCGAGCCACCAGTTTGTCGTGTGATGGACTATGGCAAGTTCCTCTTTGAGAAGAGCAAAGCTGCTAAAGAGCAGAAGAAAAAGCAAAAGCAGATCCAGATTAAGGAAGTAAAATTCCGTCCTGGAACTGACATCGGAGACTATCAGGTAAAACTACGCAACCTGACGCGTTTCCTTGAAGACGGCAACAAAGTGAAGGTAACAATTCGCTTCCGTGGCCGCGAAATGGCTCACCAAGAGATCGGTGTCGACGTTCTTAATCGTTTGAAAGAAGATACAGTAGATTTAGCTGTTGTAGAATCTTTCCCAACGAGAATCGAAGGTCGCCAAATGATCATGGTGTTGGCCCCTAAAAAGAAGTAACTAACGGCTTACAAGTAATCAAAACCCTGTAGCTTCGGTTACGGGGTTTTATTCGCCCTGGTTATATGTTTATTTACACTCAACAATGCGGAGTTCTTCATCATGCCTAAGATGAAAACCAACAAAGGTGCTGCTAAGCGTTTCAAGAAAACTGCTGGTGGTATTAAATTTAAGCACGCTGGTAAACGTCACATCCTGACTAAGCGTACTACTAAGAACAAGCGTCAGCTACGTCCAAATGCAATCCTTCCTAAGTGTGAAGTGGCTGCAGTTGCTCGTATGATGCCATACGCTTAATTCTTTTTAGTTTATCAATCGTTTAGTTTAGGAGAAGCATAATGCCTCGCGTAAAACGTGGTGTACAAGCTCGTGCACGTCATAAGAAAGTTCTAAAACAAGCTAAAGGTTACTACGGAGCACGTTCACGTGTTTACCGCGTAGCTTTCCAAGCAGTTACTAAAGCTGGTCAATACGCTTACCGTGACCGTCGCAACAAGAAACGTCAATTCCGTCAACTTTGGATTGCACGTATCAATGCTGCATCTCGTCAAAATGGTCTATCTTACAGCCGTTTCATCAACGGTCTTAAGAAAGCATCTATCGAGATCGATCGTAAGATCCTTGCAGACATCGCGGTATTCGACAAAGCTGCATTCGCAGTTCTAGTTGAAAAGGCGAAAGCTGCTCTTTAATTAGCAGTTTAGGTCTACGATAAAGGAGAGCATATGCTCTCCTTTTTTATTGCCTGTTAAAAAATATCTGAGAGAGGGCTTTTCACACCGCTCGCGCCTCTATCAAGCACATGGGTATAGATTTGGGTTGTTTTCACATCACTGTGCCCAAGCTGTTCTTGTACTGTTCTGATATCTGAACCACTGTCTAAAAGGTGCGTCGCAAATGAGTGCCTGAGTGTATGGCAGGTAACGGATTTACTTATTTCGGCCGACTTGGCCGCTGTTTTTACTGCTCTTTGAAGCGTGCTGGGATTAATGTGGTGCCTTCTGGTTAAGTCGCTGCGTGGATCAATACTCAATTGAGTTGCAGGAAATAAATAGTGCCAGCCAAAATCCAGCGCGGCATCGGGGTACTTTCTTTCCAAAGCATTGGGTAGCCATACGCCGCCGTACCCTTTAGTCTCCATATCTTTTTTGTAATACGATAAAGCGATGTGCTTTTGGTGCTCAATACTAGGCAGTAACTCTTTAGCCAGCGTAACAATGCGGTTTTTTCCACCTTTGCCTTGCCAGATTCTTATCGCCCCGTAATCCTCATCTATGTCATTGACCCTCAATCGGCAGCTCTCTAATACTCTAAGACCAGAGCCATACAACAGTTTCACTGGTAGCTGAAACTTAGGCTGAACCTGAGCCAATAACCGCATGACCTCATTTTTAGTTAAAACCACCGGCAATTTGGCCTCACGCCTTGAACGTTTAAAATTTAGATCTAATTCAAGAGGTGTTTTAAGTATTTCTTTATAAAGAAACACCAAAGAGTTCAGAGCAACTGATTGCGTTTTGGCTGCTGAGTTCTCTTTTACGACTAAGTCAGTTAAAAATCTTTCAACTTCGTTTTTCCCCAAGTATCTGGGGTGCTTCTTATCATGATATAGGATGAAACGTTTGATCCAATAGAGATAAGCCTCGACGGTGCGTTTGGCATAATGTTTACCGTACATCACCTCAGAAACATACAGTAGAAATTGCGATTTCACGTTGAACACTCCAAAATAACATGCATGTATATTTATACAGTATAGTGATTTTATATAACTTAACCTGGATATAGTGCAAAATGTTGCTTATCGAGACTTGGCTCACATTTTGATGTTGTGTAACTGGCTGTTTATAAATGATTTTGTGATAGGATTTTACAATCTATTACATATAGAGGCGGTAGCGTGGATAGCGGATATACGTGCACTTTGCCGTCTAGAGTATGTTAGGTGAACAGGGAAGTTATTGCGGTGAAAATAGTCCCAGAGTTATATGTCCAAAGTATTGATGACAATTTAGCATTCTTTGTTGATATTTTGGGCTTTAGTATTAAGTACCAGCGTGAAGAAGAGCAGTTTGTGTATTTAACTCGAGAGGGTCTAGATTTGATGCTCGAAGGTGTTCATGGCAGCTCTCGTAAATGGTTGTCAGGAAAGCTCGAACCACCTTTTGGTAGAGGTATTAACTTCCAGTGGGATGTAACTGGCATCGAAACACTCTACTCGAAGGTTCAGTCAGCATGTAGTGACATGATATTTCTTCCCAAAGAAACAAAGTCGTATCGAGTCAATGAGCAGCACGTAACACAGGTGCAGTTCATTGTGCGTAGTCCAGATGGGTATCTTTTCAGGTTCTGTGAGGATATGCGGTAACAATGTTCACCTAACAAATTGTTCAAGCAGACAGCTAACAGTCGGCGATTTTGGTTTGGTTGAGTTTAGTGATTACGGTGGCTTTGTTTGGGTGAAGTGGTAGTTAGCTGCTACTTAACAAGGCGTTAAGTTTATATAGGAGTATTTAGTTGTTAGAACAAATATTGCAGTGGCCACCAATCGTACAAAGTATCATTGGTTCGGCTATTTTTGCGGCAGCACTTTGGATCTTGAAGAAAGTATATTCATTTTGCTTTAGTAAGGTTTCGAAGCTCAATAAGGAGTTCAATCGTAGCCGAATCAATGCCGCGTTAGTTCATTTTACAGCAATGGAGAGCGACAATGTGAGCATCCAGTCTTTCTCGTTGATTGGGCTAATTTACGTTGCGTTCATAGATGTTCTCAAGGCTCTAATATGTGTATGTTTGGGCGTGATTTTGGCGAACATCATGCCAATTCTGAAAGACGTTAGTATTGTTTTTGCGTTGTACTTTTTGATGAATGCTCTAAACGTAGTTAAACGCACCTCCAAAGATAGTGAACTGACTTATAAGGAACAAATAGAAGCTCTCGAAAAAGAGTTAGCTGCGCTTGAAGGTAAAAAATAAACTTAACAAATTGTTCAAGCAGACAGCTAACAGTCGGCGATTTTGGTTTGGTTGAGTTTAGTGATTACGGTGGTCTTGTTTGAGTGCAGTGGTGGTTAGCTGCTACTTAACAAGGCGTTAGTTGCTTTGAGATTGTGAAGGCTTCAGAGGAAAAATCAGGTTGGTTCAAATGTACGGTTCTGAGAAAACAAAGGCGTTCTGCTGCAATTGCAAAGAGGTCACCCTCCACAAATATGAAAGCTTCTCACAACCCCAAAAATCCAGTGAGTCAAAAGCAACAGGCTTTTTCGCATCAATAGCTAATGCATTGATGGGGGGCGAGGCTAAGGGTGATTACAAGTGCGAAGTTTGTGGCACTAATCTTCATACACCAGACAACTTGGATTAACTCTGACAGTCAGTATTTAAGTGCAAAATTGCAAAGTTTCGCAACTAACAAACTGTTCAAGCAGACAGCTAACGTTTGGCGATTTTGGTCTGGTTAGGTTTAGTGATTACGGTGGTCTTGTTGGAGTGTAGTGGTAGTTAGCTGCTACTTAACAAGGCGTTA
>NZ_JAJNNZ010000007.1 GCF_022836845.1 Vibrio gelatinilyticus | reverse complement strand
TTGTCGATCAGGGCTTTTTTGTGGACGTCTTTTTGGGAGTCAAGCGTGATTGACGTTAATTAAAAGCAGGCTTCGTGTTCACTGAGGGTTTTCTTAACGCAAGCAACATCGGAACAAACCACAGAAAAGCAATAAAATGCGCGTAGTGAGCGGCGATGTCGACTAATGCCTGTCCAGCGAGGCTATCTTGCGCTACATTGCCTGGCAGAACCAGCTTGAGCAACAAAAAGGTAAATAGGGCGGCTGATATATTGATCAACCAGGGTTGTGTTGATTTTAGTCCGTTAGTTTTACTCATACATCCATCTTGAGTTTGTTATATCACCAATCATCATATCTACCTTAGTTGACCGCGCGCAGGCCATTGCCTCTTAGTATTTTTGGAGTCGGCCTCTAACTGTTTTATAAAAACTGCGTGACTTCTCACCTTTACAGGAAGGTTTTTGAGCATTTATTCTAATTGTTCAATCTTGTGTCTACACTTTATCAATCTCAATGTAATGGAATAGACCAACAAAGGAATGAACAATGGATTATCAGCATATAGAGGTGGAAAGAAAAAAGGATGTGGTGGTCGTGAGTTTGCATCGACCAAATAAGCTTAACGCTGTTGATAAAATCATGTTTGATGAACTTGTCCATGTCAGCAAATATCTAAAAAAAGATCGCGGTCTACGTGCTGTAATTTTAAAAGGAACAGGTGATAACTTTAGTTCAGGCTTAGATTTTAAATCCATGATGAGCAATAAACGTTACGCCGTTCAGCTTCTGTTTAAATGGTGGCCGGGAAATGCCAATCAGGCACAGCAAGTGAGTGCCAATTGGCGCAAACTATCAGTCCCTGTGATTGCCGTGATAGAGGGATACTGCTGGGGGGCCGGGTTACAAATTGCTTTGGGTGCTGATTTTAGAATTTGTTCTCCAAATGCCAACCTGTCGATAATGGAGGCTAAAATGGGCCTAACCTCGGATATGGCGGGATCGCTAACCTTGCGAGAGGTCATGCGAAAGGATCTGGCCATGCGCATCAGTATGTGCGCGACACCGTTGGATGGAAAAACTGCACTCGATTACGGGTTGGTGACTGAGGTCAACGATAACCCGATGCAGGCGGCAGAGCAGCTCTGTCAACAAATAGAAAATACCTCACCCGATGTGACCGCAGCAATTAAGCATATTTACAATCGTTACTGGACAGCGCCAGCTTGGAAACTGTTAGCTTACGAAACCTATAGCCAAATTCGGATAATGATTGGTAGGAACTTTGCTCGTACTCAAGCAGCGTTACGTAAGAAATCGTCTCCAGACTTTAAGCAAAGACAGCGATTTTGGTGATTTGAAACGAGTTGTTTCCTATTTTACTGCTGATAATAGCCACCAATGAGGTGGCTTTTTTATTGGTAAGATAACTGAGTTAAAAAGGGGAGATTTGACCTGTGAATGCGAATCGATTTTATCTTGACGAAGGCCCTATGGGTCAATAGAATTCGCTCTCTTTTTAGAGCCAATATCGCGCTTTCACTCGATACTAAAGACCACCATGACCGTCACCACATCTCAATTTGTTACTTGGGGAAAACGCAGCTTTGCTTTGTCTTCACTGCTCCTTTCTTGCCTATCTAATGCCGCATCTTATGAGCCCAAGCTGGCTATTTTGGGGGGCATCTCCGCGCTGAATTCAACAAAATCCTATGGGCTTTCCGTGTACCAGTTGCAAGGAGAAGGTCGTTGGGGATTCGGTGGTAGCGTTGATGTGGGTAATATCAGCGAATCCGACCGAGGCGCAAGTTTAAGCTCTGACTTTTATTCTGCGCGAGTGGCACTGACCTACGGTGTTACCGACAACATTTATATCGTGCCAAGCGCTGGTGTTGTTCAATCCAAACTAGAACGTAACTACTATTATGCAGGGCGTTATCACTACTTTGAGAACGACTCGATAGGATTTTCACCCGCTTTAGATTTCGTCGTGGAAAGTGACGGGTTAACAGGATCGGTTGGCATGAGCCAGCTTCCTTTAGTCGATCGTAATGAAACGGCGTTTAATTTTAAAGTTGGCTATGCCTTTTAGCGCCAACGAACCATGGCTTTCTTTGGCAGTGATAAAGAAAGCCAACCGTTAAATACTGCCAGCGTTCTCAGTCCTATTTGTAGGCGATAAATTGCCTAATCCATTCACGCCCTTATTTTATATTCGTGGAATTACGGCTGCTCTATTTCTCTGCTTCTGCCAAAAATACCTTCGACATGTTTGCATCGTTTTTGACTATTTTGCACTAAAACGACGCAAATCCCGCCTTAATCGACCCATTTACACTGTTTTTAATACGGCACAACAATTGCTTTACTCTTATTTCTAACTCAAAAAATGAATGTATAGGTTGAATGAAAGGAGTGTCCTATGAAAAGGGAAGATGTTGTTGAAGCGATTATCATCGAGAAAAACAAATTAGGGTTAAGTTGGCAAGACATTGCGGATGAACTGGGGATGGGCTGTGTGTGGGTGACCTCGGCTTGCTTAGGTATGAACAGTATGCCGAAAGCCCCTGCAGCGCGTTTGTGTCAACTTCTTGAGTTGCCAGAAGAAGCTCAGTCCGTGCTCATGTCATTTCCGACCAAAGCGTGGTCACGAGATGTACCACAAGATCCTTTGGTGTATCGCTTGTACGAAGTGGTGGGTGTGTATGGAGATACTTTAAAAGAGGTCATTCAGGAGAAATTTGGTGATGGCATCATGAGCGCGATTGACTTTTCGATGGACGTTGAAAAGCTCGAGGACCCCAAAGGGGATAGAGTGATCATTACCATGAACGGTAAGTTCTTACCTTATAAAAGTTGGTAGAGAGTGTGATGGTCGGCGATACATTTCTAGTGTGATCGTCGGACATTTAACTTAACTGAGTGGTGTTCCGTATAAATTTGGCAGCAACAATAATATTTTCTGCGAATTATTGTCGAAACGTCACCTTTTTTATCTACTCTGCTCTTCAATAAGGGGAATTGTCCTGATTTAGTGTCACTTTTCTTCAAATGACAATATACGAATCTTGTCCTTTGTGACTGAAAAGTAAAGGATAAATCACATATTTAGATGTTAAATGTTGCTGTATTGTTAATTGCGACTAGTGTAATTGAGTGGTGAGCAATATCTGAAATGGTCGTTGGCAGTAGAGGGATAGGCAGTAGAGATGGATAGTCGTTACGTACAGTTTAAAAACGTCAAAAAGAGCTATGATCGACACAATTTCGTCGTGAAAGATTTTAGTCTTGATATTGCTAAAGGGGAGTTTGTCACTCTGCTGGGGCCATCAGGATCGGGCAAAACAACCTGTTTGATGATGCTCGCTGGATTTGAAGATGTTACCAGCGGCGCAATTGAGGTAAATGGCCAACTTATCACACACGTTGCACCCTATAATCGAAATATAGGCATGGTTTTTCAACACTATGCACTTTTTCCTCATATGACGGTTGCGGAAAACCTCGCTTACCCCTTGCATGTTCGCAAGATGCCTAAAGAGAAGATCAAAGCTAAAGTACATGAATTTCTTTCATTGGTAGAGCTGGAATATTTTGGAAATCGCTACCCAGGACAGCTTTCTGGTGGACAAAAGCAGCGTGTCGCTTTAGCGCGTTCATTGATCTTTGAACCTTCGATTGTCTTGATGGATGAGCCGCTTGGAGCGTTGGACAAAAACTTACGTGAACAAATGCAATTCGAAATCAAACGACTGCATGAACAGTTAGGCTTTACGGCTATTTACGTTACACACGACCAAACCGAAGCACTGACTATGTCAGATCGTATCGCTGTGTTTGAAGATGGTGTGGTGCAGCAGTGTGCCGATCCTTCTACCTTATATGAACGACCAGCCAATGCCTTTGTCGCAGATTTCTTAGGGGAGAACAACCACCTGCCTGGTACGTTAACCAAAGTCGACGGCGAACATGCCCATATTGAGTTGTCTGATGGCACCGAAGTTGTGGCAACGGCGATCAATTGTCCGGATGTTGGTGAGCCTTGTTTATTGGCGGTACGCCCAGAGAATTTCTTTATTGGTGACAAAGACGAAGTTAAGAGTAATCAAGTATTGGCAACCTTTGTTACTCGGCTTTATGTCGGTGACTTCATTCGTTATTTCTTTAAATTAGATGACGATAGAGACGTAATGGTGAAGTTACTGAATGACCAGCAAGCACCGACTTTACAGGTCGGTGAATTAACCAGCCTAACGTGGTCCATTTCTGATGGGTTAGCGCTTGATCAACCTTAATCAAGGAACGAAAGGATATATGATGACGAAAATGAAAAAATGGCTTCCTGTCATGTTTGCGTTGGGCTTGAGTCATTCTGCACTAGCTGACCAACTTACCGCAGTATCATTTGGTGGTGCTTATGGCGACGCACAGAAAAAACATATGTTAGACCCGTTTACTGAAAAAACAGGCCATAAAGTGCTGTCAGAAAACTATTCAGGTGGTATCGCCGAGCTTAAAGCACAAGTCGAAAGTGGCAATGTGTTGTGGGACGTCATTGATGTCGAGGTTATCGACTTAGAGCGAGCATGTTCTGAAGGTCTATTAGAAGTGTTCCCTATGGACACTTTGCCTGCAGGCAGTGATGGTACACCAGCCATGGAAGATTTTAGCTCAGAAGCGCTCGCTAATGAATGTGGTGTGGGTAATATCGTTTGGACTATTTTGTTTGCCTATAATCACGACACGATCAAAGGTGGCAAACCGAGTACGATCCAAGATCTGTTCGATACCAAAACTTACCCGGGTAAGCGCGCATTTCGTAAGCGTGCTCAAGTGAACCTTGAATGGGCTCTACTTGCAGATGGTGTTTCCAAAGACGATGTTTATGAAGTTCTAAGCACTGATGAAGGTCAGAAGCGTGCTTTTGCAAAACTTGACACCATAAAAGATGACATTGTTTGGTTTGATAGCTGGTCTCAGGCTCCACAGCTACTTAATGATGGCGGTGCTGTGATGGTGCAATCGGCAAACGGTCGTTTCTTTGATGCGATTCAGCGTGAAGGTAAGCCATTTGAGATGGTATGGGACTCACATGTTTACGACCTTGATGTTTGGGCGATCGTAAAGGGCACAAAGAAGAAAGCATTGGCTGAAGAATTTATTCGCTTTGCGACAGGATCAAAACCATTGAGTGGCATGCCTGAAGTAGCCTATGGTCCAACACGTAAATCGGCGTATCAATATGTGGATCCTGCGGTGATACCAAAACTACCTTCATCACATCTAGACGAAGGGGTTAAGGCTTCAGGAGACTTCTGGGCTGACTACGGAGAAACATTGGGCGAGAAGTTCAATGAATGGCTGCTTCAATAGCAGCTGTGATGTAAGCAACGGGTCACATCGATTGCTGATGTGACCCAGATTCTACGCTTTAAGATTTTCAAGGATGAAAGTACCCATGGCGAGTGAAAATACCCTGACGTTGACAGAACTCGCGCAAAGCCAGAAAAAATATAGAAACAAACAGTGGATGCTGTTTCTATTTACGCTGCCTTTGCTGCTGTTTGTATTAATTGCGTTTTTGGCGCCAATTACAACGATGTTGTACAGAAGTGTTTATCACCCAACGGTGGCACAATTGATCCCTGACACCCTGAATGCGATGCAATCTTGGGATGAGTCGACTGGGGCTCCGCCGTCTGACGAGATCATCAAAGTATTTGCCATAGAGCTTCACGGACTTGCAAAGGAAAGACGTTCTGGAAAACTTGCAGAAGAGATTAACCGAGCGCTACCGGGTTCTTCGAGCCAAATAAAATCTACAGCACGCAAAATCAAAAAGTTGCCCATAGAAGATCTACGTTTAGATGGGGCGAATATCCTATTGGATAAACACAAAAAGTGGCGCTCAGCGGATGTATGGGTGGCGATCAAGTCATCCGGTAATAAATGGACAGAGCGTTATTATTTGACGGCTCTTGACCTGAAAAAGACCTTGCAAGGTGATATAGAGGCAAGGGATACCAAAATATACATTAAACTGTATTGGAAGAGCCTTAAAATCGCGTTGTACATTACCTTACTCACAGCGATCATTGCTTTCCCACTGTCATATTACCTATCGAACGTGTCGGCCAGTAAGGCTAACTTTCTATTGGTTTTTGTGCTTTTGCCGTTTTGGACATCACTGCTAGTTAGAACCACGTCATGGATTGCACTTTTGCAAACCAATGGTGTCGTCAATAGCACCCTGAAAGCCATTGGAATTATCGATCAACCTTTGGAGTTACTCTATACCGAGTTTTCCACCATCATCTCAATGACACATATCTTGCTACCATTCATGATATTGCCCTTATACAGTGTGATGAAAAACATCGATCCTAGTTATTTTCGAGCGGCGTTGTCACTGGGATCAAAGCCCTTGCCTGCCTTCATAAAAATCTATTTTCCTATGACCTTACCGGGACTGAGCGCAGGGGCACTGTTGGTCTTTATTATTTCAATTGGTTACTACATAACTCCTGCGCTGGTGGGCGGAACCGATGGCCAGATGATCAGTAATATTATCGCCTTCCATATGCAGTCTTCGAACAACTGGGAGTTGGCGGCAGCCTTAGGCAGTTTGTTGTTAATCCTTATTTTAGCGCTCTATTGGTTGTACGATCGATGGGTAGGCGTCAACAATATTAAGTTAGGCTAGTTGAATGAACCGATTTCCTCGATACTTTACGCCATTGCAAAAACTTGGCTCTATTTCATTGTCATTTAGCGCGTACTTGACGCTGTTTTTCTTAATGATGCCGATACTGGTGATCATACCGTTGTCTTTCAATGCTGAGCCCTATTTTAGCTTTACGCCGGGTATGCTAGCGTTCGACAAAGAAGCCTACTCATTGGAGTGGTATGCGGAGATTTGGCACGATGACAACTGGCTGCTTGCGATAAAAAACAGTTTCTTGATTGGCATATGCGCCACCTTGATTGCCACAATATTGGGTACAATGGCAGCAATAGGGTTGAGTAATTCTTCAATGCCCATGCAGCGCGTTATTATGGCGATACTGCTCTCGCCAATGATCGTTCCGCTGATCATTACCGCTGCGGGGATGTTTTTCTTTTATACGCAGTTGAATTTGGCGGGCACCTTTTGGGGCGTGGTCATTGCTCATGCTGCGCTAGGGACACCTTTTGTGATTATCACCGTCAATGCTGCTCTAGCTGGATTCGATTACTCACTAGTGCAAGCGTCTTTAGGTATGGGTGCTAAACCTGTATACACCTTTTTCAAAATCATCATGCCTCTTATTCGACCAGGGGTTATTTCAGGAGCGTTATTTGCGTTTGTGACTTCGTTTGATGAAGTGGTGGTGGCGCTGTTTTTGGCGGGCCCTGAGCAAAAAACCATTCCACGTCAGATGTTTTCTGGGCTGAGAGAGCAGATTAACCCGACCATTCTAGCCGTAGCGACGTTGCTCGTTATTCTTTCTGCTTTGTTATTGTTTACCTTAGAGTACTTGCGCTCACGTACGGAGCGCATCAAATTAAACGGTTAACACATGGGGCATGCTTAAGATACTTGTGTGGCAATTGACACCGACAGTGCAATGGCTAAAAGCAGCGAAATTCGTTGCCAGAACAGCACGGGATTTCGCTCTATAATGGGCATTGTTTGAAGACTTCGAGCTTTTGGGTTGGGTGTCGTCAGATCATGAATAAACTCACTGACCTCGCGATAGCGTTTATCTGGCCTAATTGAGACGGCTTTTTTAAGTGCGTAGTCGACCCACATTGGAACAGACAGATCACCATTAGATGAAGAGATGTACTTTAGACGCTGTTGGGCTTGTCTGTTGTGCGCCTTTGCAATGTCGTTAGCGTAAGGTAAACGCCCAGTAAGCAGTTGATAGGTTATAACTCCAAGAGAGAAGATATCAGATCGATGATCCCCTAGCTCGCCAATGAAGTATTCAGGCGCACAGTATTGTGCCGTACCGGGAATGCCCGATAGTGTGTGTTTGGTTTCCGCTATTCCAGCGACAGATGTCGCCCCAAAGTCGATGATTTTAACCGTACCTGAGTCATCAATCATAATGTTATTGGGGCGTAAATCCTGATGGACCATCTCTTGACGATGAAAAGCTAATAATCCTTTGGCTATTTGAGCAATGATACTCCTTACTGATTCCAAACTAGGCTGAGGGTTATCGTTCATCCATTGAGATAAGCTTTTTCCCTCGATGAACTCGCTAACGCTGTACACATACTTTTTTGGCCGCAGTGAGGCTTTCGTTTTGAGAATATGAGGGTTGTTCAGTCGCGTTGCTATCCAATCTTCCATTAAAAAGCCTTCCAGATATGTTGCATCATTGCGCATTTCTGTAGAAGGCGTTTTTAAAGCAACTAGCTCTTGGGTATCGAGATCTTTTGCAAGAAAGACATGGCTACGGCTACTGATATAAATATCTCTTAAGATCAGATAGCCATCAAAGTGTTGTTTGGCTTGAAGGTGAGGCGCTGGGGGGAGAGCTGTCACCTGATGCTGAAATTCCTCATAGCCGTGCTCAGGCAATTGCTCGATTAACACGATTTGCACCGTCAGATTGTCGTCGCTGCCAAGCTGCAAGGCACGTTCAACGAGCAGTTCGGCTTTGCTGTTTAAGTCGAGGCGCTCATCGCTAACGATTTTTACCATCTCTGTGCGAGTCAGAAATTCGTGCACGCCATCGGTGGTGAGCAAAAAGACATCGCCCACATTCAGGGGGGTTTGGCGATAATCAATATCTAAGGTGGTTCCTATCCCTAAGCCACGACTAAGATAGCTAGTCTGGGGGTCAATCACGCGACGATGGTCACTGGTCATTTGCTCTAATGAATTACCCGCTAGGCGATAGATTCGAGAATCTCCGCAGTGAAAAAGGTGAGCAGTATTGGATTTGAAAACAATGCCACTAAAGGTACACACATAACCCTTATCCGGTTCGTAGCGAAAGGCGCTGCTTTGCGTTTGAGAGTGGAGCCAATAATTGGCCGACTTTAGTACTTTTTGCGCTGAGTTTTTGACTGACCAGGCATCGGATGTTGAATAGTAATCTGCGACAAAACTACCGATCGCGGTTTCGCTAGCGATGTGACTAACATCGCTTGAGCTAATACCGTCAGCAATGGCGACTACCGCTCCCTTGGTATTGAGCTGCGGTTTATCAGGGATATGGTAACCCATGTGATCCTGATTGATGGGTTTTAGTCCAGCGCTAGTGGCTTGTCCTACGCTTAATGTTAACGTTTGTATCATATGCAGATCTCCCCGAGCAGAGCACGGGGAGCCTTGTTGGTTTGAAGCCTAAAGAAGCTTATCGATTAAGATGCTAAGCTATTTTGCGCCGCAGCTGATGGTTTGCGTTCCGGGCTGGTTTTTACGTGGGTGAGATACAACGGCAAGCCAACTAAAAATAAGCCACCAAACAAATTACCCAGTGCGGTTGGGATTTCATTCCAAATGAAGTAATCCATAACGGTGAATTCACCGCCCATGATCATAGAGAATGGGAATAGGAACATGTTTACAATTGAGTGCTCAAAGCCCATAAAGAAGAACAGCATAACAGGCATCCACATGGCCATCATCTTGCCGCTGGCTGAAGTTGAGATCATCGCTCCGACGACGCCCATAGATACCATCCAGTTACACAACATACCGCGTATAAAAATCGTCATCCAACCAGAAAAGCCGTGCTCTTGGTAACCAAGCGTTCGGGATTCACCGATACTACTGACTTTAGCCGCTAGGGTGCCGCCATCGGTATTGTAGCCATAGGTCAAAATAAAGGAGGCAAAGAAAGCAACCGTTAATGCCCCAGCGAAGTTACCGAGAAAAACAAGCCCCCAGTTTCGCAACATTTGGTTAACGGTGCAGCCAGAGCGCTTGTCTAATACAGCCAAAGGCACCAAAGTAAATACCCCAGTTAGTAGGTCAAACTTCATTAGGTAAAGCATGATGAAGCCGACAGGGAAGAGGAGAGCACCGACCAAAGGCTCTCCTGTTTTAACGATAACGGTGATGGCAAAAAATGCGGCTAGACCCAGAATGGCACCCGCCATAAACGCTCTGACCAATGTGTCTTTGGTTGACATAAATATCTTTTGTTCGCCCGCATCCACCATTTTAGTGGCAAACTCACGTGGTTCTATATAAGACATAGAAATACTCTCCTTGTTTTTAATTCCTCCAGTGCATAAGCGACTTTTGTGCCAGTTTTAACATTGTCTTTAATATCAGATGGTTAGGCTGAATTTGTTCTTTGGGACGCGGTATGTGGTTCTTTAACAGCACCATGTTAGTGCGCAGAGAAGGAGCGAATGCTTCGTTAGAAGGCAGGGGAATGGAAGGGGGAATGGTGGGGAAAAATGGCAGCATAAAAAAAGCGAGAAACCCGAAGGCTTCTCGCTCTACTTTTCTTGCTAATGTTTGATGTTATAGCTTTTTAGAGAAAATCGCTGCGACACCAATGATAGCGATACCAATAAGCATGATTGGACCTTTGCCACTATCAAAGCCACTTGAAATACCAGCAAATGCTACAACGGCTACTGCTACAGGGATAACAAACTTAACTAGGTTATACCAAAGGCCGAATAGCGGGAACTTCACTTCGCCATCGTTAGTGATTTCTTTTTCTAGCTCTTCACGACTGAGTCTCCAGCCCGCGAAGATACACACGAACATACCGCCAACCGCTAAGAAGATCTTATCTGTTAGTAGGTCGAAGATGTCGAATGCGCCTGTATCAAACAGCGTTGGACCAATGCCGCCTAGAGACAGAGAAGCAATGATACAAAGAACAGCCATAACAGCCGCTGCTGAGAACACAGCCGTTGTACGTTTCAGACCTTTCTCATCGATTAGGTAAGACACGACTACTTCCAGTAGAGAAACTGATGACGTTAGAGCCGCAACCGTTAAGCCTACGAAGAAAAGGAGTGCGAAGAGAAGACCAACACCGCCCATTTCAGCGAACAGTTGAGGTACAACAACGAATACTAGACCAGGGCCTGCAGCAGGCTCCATGCCAAGTGCAAACATCGCTGGGAACATTGCGATACCAGCCAGGATAGCAACACCGGTATCCATTGCCGTTACCATACCCGTAGTTTGAACAAGGTTCTCTTTCTTCTTCAGGTAACTACCGTATGTGATCATACAGCCCATACCTAGACTTAGAGAGAAGAACGCCTGACCAAGTGCAGCGAGAACAACGCCGCTGTCTACTTTCGAGAAGTCTGGGCTAAATAGGAACTCTAGACCTGCCATTGCGCCAGGTAGAGACAAACCTTTTACTGAAACAATAATGAGGATCAGGAAAAGGATCGGCATTAGAACCTTACCTGCTTTTTCGATACCGCCAGAAATACCACGGCTAACGATGATGATGTTCATCAGCAAGTAAATACCCATCCACATTAGTGGTTGGATTGGATCAGTAATGAAACCGCCAAAACTATCACCGATAGCCTCTGGGTTGCTCAGAAGACCTGTCGATACTTTTTGAACGTATGCTAGCGCCCAGCCACCTACAACGGGGTAGAAACCCATGATAAGCAGGCCACTTAATACGCCAATCACACCGACGAACGTCCAGCGACCGTCAGTTGACTTAAATGCGCCAACTGCACTGCGGCCAGTCTTACGACCAACAGCAAACTCAGTAAGCATGACACTAAAGCCAATGAAAATTACGAACGCAAGATAAATAGCGATGAATGCACCACCGCCGTTTTCACCTGCCGTGTATGGGAACTTCCAAATGTTACCTAAACCAACAGCAGAACCTGCTGCGGCCATAACGAAGCCTAATTTTGAGCCCCAATTGTCGCGGGGCTTCGTGGTTGTAGAGCTAGTAGCCACGGTATCTCCAAATTATTAGTTGTGTTTGTCCATAAATCTGCGCCGAAAATGTGGGTGTAATTTTTGTTTTACACTGTTTAAAGTTCTTTGAGGCGCGGTTGTCGTGACAAGTAAACCAGTTTGTGGTTGCTCATGGAAGAGCAAAAAGTGATTTTTTCGGACTTTTGTCTACTATTTGTAATTAACTGCTGATTTTTTACTCAATATGAGCGTTATTTTTCACAATTGCGCAATTTAGCAACATCTTAACTACTGATGAATCGTTCATTTAGTTGCATAAATGTAGTTCGAATACTGCCATTTAACAAATAAATTTTAGGTAACCCCCTTCAGAAGCGGGTAAATATGGATGGCGGGTTTAACCTGCTACAGGTGTTGGTAGTGCTAGTGATTAATAACTGGGCTGAATTCTTGAGATAAGGTCAGTATTGGCCTGATTTATAGCAAGTTGGGTGTAAGATGTGTCTTTAAACATGCTGGGTGAGATGTTGTCAATATGCTGGTTTGTAGTGAATTATTCTGGTGGTGTAACGTTTTCTTTGCACAGGCTTGTTGAGTAACAAGCCTGTATAGGGCGTTAATTGATGACACGAGTTCGCAGAAGGGAAGACGTTCTAAAAGTAATCTATATGCTCATACTCTTTACCCTCAATCTCGACCCAGTTTTTTGGATTAAATAGACGGTATGGTCGGGTAAAAATCTCTCTGGTCGCAATTTTCATATAGACGCAACCTAGCTCCCACTGGTAGTGATCAGTCTTTACCTGGACATTGTCATACAGTAGGGCGTAGATAGTGTCGTCTGGGGTATAGCGGAATGTTTTGGTTTTCATAGGGTATCTTCCTTAGCGCTGCCGCTTTTAGTCATAGGGCTTTCTAGATGAAGCCCTTTATTGTTTTAAGATTACCCTAGCGTATGGGGCTCAATATGAGCACCTCCCCAAATGGGGTACATATTCGATAGTAATAAGTGGCGTGTTAACAAGAAAAACGCTGCTCATTTCTGAGCAGCGTAATGTTGGTTTGGCGTTAAATTAGGGTGATGCCAGCGGCTTTGACAATCGCGGAAAAATTGTCGTCTAAATAGGTGACATTGGTGTAGCCTAATTTAGTCAATGTGGTGTAAGCAAGGGCTGCGCGTGCCCCTGCAGCGCAGTGAAGGATCACCTTGCCGTCTTTTGGGATCTGATCAAGATGTTGTTCAAGATCCTCCAACGGGATATTGATAGATAGCTTGAGCTTACCTTGCGCTACTTCGTCACTATCCCTCACGTCTATAATCGTCGCGCTGTTGCTTTTCACTGCGGCAATAAAGTCGTTTTCGTATAGTGCACCCGCTTTTGGTTTTTTTACATAAGTGAGTTCAGGGGCAACATCCTGTTGTGGTTTATCTTGTTGTTGCCATGCAAGTAGCCCCCCTTCAAGGATCGAAACATTTTTGTATTTCCAGGCAGTTAGGATTTCATAAGCCTCAATGCCCTCATCATCGTCTGGCTGAGTCGACACGATAATAATGGGCGCTTTTTTGTCTCTGACATCAAAAATGGTGCGCTTCCCTACAGGGAACTTTTCAGTGTTCCACTTTTCGTGCATGTCGAACAATGCCGATGTTGGGAAGTGGACTGAGCCTTTAACGCCCATCTTTGCTGTTTCACGAACATCCAAAATGACATTGTGAATATCTAGGTTGCCTTGTAGCCAATTAGGTGAAACGTAACTGGGGTACATTTCTGCTTTCCAAGCCGGGTAACCTTCGACATAGGCTTTGACGTTGTTATAGCCGTTATCCTGGGCAATTTTTAGCGCTTTGGAGCTTAACGGGCAGGTTACCCCTCCACAATAAAATACCAACATTGTGGCCTTATCCTTTGGTAACCAGTCAAGGTTTTTGGCAAGCTCAGTGGCAGGCGTAGGCTGAGCATTGGGTAAGTGGCCTACGTTATATACACTGACTGGCCTAGCGTCTCCAATAAATAGGCGAGATTCTCCACTATCAATTAAATCAGAAAGTTCATCGGTATCGATGACCTGTTCAGGTGGAAGCTTTACCAGAATACGTTTGATATGAGTGGCAATATTGTCATCGTTGACCGTAGCTTTAAATTTGGTATTGACGGTGAGATCGGAAAATGACTGGGCACTTTCAAGTGTGGTGTCGTCCGTAAACCGGAGGACATTGACCTCCTTGGTTTTGGGATTTAAGTATTGAATCACTTTTCCTTTGCTCGACATCGACTGAACTTTACCAACGATTTCGCCACTAAAGGCTAACGGTGTTGCTAGCATCATCAGCGCAATGAGGTATGTCTTGTTCATGATTTGTCTCCTTAATATAAACCTCGCAAAATGCGCAATGGTCATTTTGTGTGGCTCTTAAATATGAGTTAGTCGCAACTGGGTAACTCGCCGCTATCGGCAGCGTATTTCATAGCGAAATCGCGAATGTCCGGTGCTATGGCTTGAAACTCTTCACTGGCTAAGAACTCCGCTGACTCTGGGTGCTTCTTACTAAATTTCTTAATAAAACGAGTCGCGTCTTTCTTGAAGTAGCGCTTCCATTCAACTTTTAAGTGCTGGGTCGTAAACTCTTCTCCGTTGTAGCCAAAGAGTGGGCGCAAATGCTCTAGATAATACTCCTGCCCTTTGGCGGCATCGGCCATTGCACCCGAAGCGGCAATAGATAAAGCCAAGCCTAAAAGTACTTTTTTCATAGTCGTATCCTTATAATTATCCAATTAGTCGTTAGTGCCCTGACTGTGATCTTTTCCTGTTACCATCGCCTTCAAGTGAGAGGAAAGCTTTTCTCCTAGGGTGATGAGGTAGAGATGAACAATAAGAAAGCTGATCATGATGTAGGCAATGAGCGTATGCAGGGTGGCAATGCCACCAATCTGTTCAATAACACCGGCTTCTCTAAGCTCAGGAAAGAAAAAGAAAACCAGTCCGGTTAATATTTGCAAAGGCACGAGTACAAACAGCAATCCTAAATACGCCAAGCGTTGTAGCGGATTAAATTTGCTCTGGGCTGACATGTGGTGAGAGTGCGGTTCGCCGACAAAAATACCATAGAGATAAAATCGCAATGTACGATCGACACCAATAGTACTGGGTTTAAATTGTTTCCACTCACCGGTGGTGAGGATCCAGGTCAAAATGAGTACGACAACAACGACCCAGATAAACCCCGCCCAGTGGTGCAGGTTGGAACTTTGTTTAAAACCAACAATATGAATAATATCGTGAAGCTCTAATCCCGTAACAATTAATGCCAGAACGAGTAAAGCTTGCGTCCAATGCCAAAGTCGTTCGAAGCGTTTGAAAATAACCACGGATTTTTTCATGATTCATCATCCTTTATATTGTGGTTGGCACGACGTTTTCTGAGCATAAACAGACGAGTTAAGGCATGAAGAATGATGCCCAGCAATCCACCCCAAATCGCAATAACACCAAAATACTCAACCCAGGATGTTCTGTCTCGACCGACAAGATAGAAGTCGTTCAGTCCATTTAACCGGCTTTGCTGGCTATGGCATTCTATACACGCAACGCTGTCACTGGCTGGTGCTACCATGTGTTTTATTGGCCAATAGCCATTGGTTTCAATAAAGTCATATTGGCCGCTAAATTCGATGTTATTGAGCTTGGCTCCAGCAGCAAGGGCTTTGTCCCAGTCAAACTCTGTCCAGAATGCCCCGCTGCCTTTTCGACCGTAGAGCTTGATCGGCAGCATGCGATTTAGCTCAGTATCAAACGGCTGCTTACCTTGGTGGATTTTAAACGGCCAAATACGTGCGTCCGGGTCGGCATAGCTTCCCGTAGGGGGGTTGATGTCAATTGGTGCCGCCGTTGGGTCAATGTCGCTGAGATAAGTCATTTGTCCGAGCTCACCTTTATACCAACGATATTGCGGAACGACGTTGCGTCCCCATACAAAGGTTCCCTTTTTACTCACGTATTGGTGGTGTTCGATACCGTCAAATTCAGCATCGACCACAAAAGGCTTGCCGTCTTTGAGTTCACCAGCCGTCGACCAGTCCCAAGACAGTTTCGTGAGATAAGGTCCGCGCGCCATTTCGGGAATGTGGCACGCTGTACAGGCGACTTTTGACGAATGGTTATCGATGACTCGTTGCTCATGAGGTTGTGCGCTATGGCAAGACTCACACGAGACATTCGTGCCTATGCGCTCTGGACGCCCCATGTTGAGCTCATGATCGACAAACGCTTTTCTGTCGTTGTAGCGGCCAGAGATAGAATGTTCGCTGGTGGTATGACAATTTTGGCAGCTAAAATTAAGCTTTTCGGGGCTCATGTGCACATCGAGAGCATACTCTGGGTTAGCTAAAGACAAATCAGTATCGCCGTGCTTAACCCCATTGCCACCACCTCCTAGAGCATGGCAAGACAGGCAATTATCTCGCCCTGGGTCTCCAACATTTTGGGCGACAAAGCTTAGGTCTACAGCTTTTTGTAATCGGCCACCCACCACAGTGTCTTCATAATATGGGTGGCCTGAAGAGGCGGCAGATTTTTCATAGGTGCCAGTTTGATCGTGGCAGACCAGACAATCTATGTTTTCTTCGGCAGCAAAATCGAACTCTTCATTGCGCCAGCCAAAGCCAATATGGCATTGCGTACAACTTTCATTGCCTTTGGCAGAAATGCAGTAGTTGTTAAAAGCATTCTCGCCCTTACCAACCATCTTGCCATCGACTTCTTTTCGCCAGCTCCAATGGAAGGTCTCATGGAGCTGTTTTCCCGCTTCTGTATGACATTCAAGGCATGCTTCGGTCACATCTGGCGCATAATCAAATTCTTGATGCAAAGAGTCAAACTGAGAATGATCGGCGGTGCTCGTTATTGTAGGTGCTTGGGCATCGCTTAGAGGTGCAGAGGCGGGCTGTGCGAGCACACTGAAGGCGCTAACGCACAATAGCCAGATGACGAGTCGTGTTTTCATCGCAATTCCTTTTCCTATCACACGACCCATGGCCCAGATCTTACTGGGATCTATTGGTTGTGTTAATATAAACATAAGCTAATTTTAAGATTGCTAATGTACTACCTACTAATGTAGGATTATTAACCATGATATTTGTATGGTTAAGTCACAATTTTAAGAAAAGGTTTGCGGCTTTTAATGAAAAATTGATTTGCTTTAAGCCAATATTGCCACGGCAAGTTAAGTGCGGAACCGGAATGTGTTACATTGGTTATCTTTATGTTTAATTTGCGTTAAATGGGTAGTTGAAATGGAATTTAATCACCTGCGATTAGCCGTCGTACTCGCGTCAACAATGTCGTTTTATTCGCATGCAGGAGAGTTTCGCATCGAAGTAGGGGCTTTTTTCTCCCAAGCCGATACCTCCTTCGGTGTTACGAATCCAAACACAGGCAATGATTACGATCTTGATTTTGAGTCGGATCTGAATATGAGTGAACGAGAAACTCTGCCTTATGTCCTTGTGGGCTATGACTTCAATGAAAGCCATCGGGTCTTTCTGGATTGGCGGAGCCTGCATAGAAGCGCCACCAATGAATATGTGTCAAAGCCTTTTACCATTCCCGGTTCCGACTATGAAGCGCAAGTTGGTGCGAGAATCGAATCGACCTTGAATATCGATATAACTCGTTTAGGTTATGCCTACAAATTTTATGACGGGGAGGATTGGGATTGGGAATCGCTCATCGGTCTGCATATTATGAACCTGCAAACGGGTTTTGGCGGGGATTTGGGTTATCGAGAGGATGACTCTGTGAATATCGTTCCGATTAATACCAAAGAAAATAGCAGCATCACAGCACCGCTACCCAATATTGGTCTGCTCGGCAATTATCGAGTGACAGACAACTGGTATGTGCTTGGCCACGCGCAACTGTTTGGTTTCAGCGTCGAGCAGGTATCTGGACTGTTGCTTGATTTGTCTATAGGGGTTGAGTACGAATTTAACCACCAATTTGGACTTGCAGCTTCCTACAGCTACTATGAGGTCAACCTTGACTACGGATCTGACATTGCCGATATCGATACCAAGTTTAAGTTTTTCGGCCCAGTAGTGACATTGTCTTACGATTTCTAAAAACAAAGAGAGGCGATAGCCTCTCTTTGTTTTATGCTCTCTCACTGACCTAGTGAGAAGATTTTTGGTTCGCTTACTTATGCGTTGTCAGCTTGTTCGACCATAGACAGGGCCAGCGCCTCGGCTGCTTTAATACCATCGATACCCGCTGACAGAATTCCACCCGCGTAACCTGCGCCTTCGCCTGCAGGGTAAAAGCCTTTTAGGTTGATGCTTTGGTAATCTTTGCCGCGTTTGATACACACAGGTGAAGAGGTGCGAGTTTCCACTCCAGTAAGCAAACCATTTTCTCCGGCAAATCCTTTGATCTTTTTATCAAAAGCAGGAATCGCTTCACGAATCGCTTCAATCGCGAAATCGGGCAGCGCTTTGGAAATGTCCGTTAGCTTGATGCCTGGTGTGAACGATGGCTCAACGTCACCAAGTGCACTTGGATCGCGTCCTTTTAAGAAGTCACCGATCTTCTGAGCAGGAGCATCGTAGTTTTCACCACCAAGCTGGAATGCGCCACTTTCGAGTTCACGTTGCAAGCGAATGCCCGCTAACGGATCACCAGGGAAATCTTGTTCTGGAGAAATACCGACCACAATCGCACTGTTGGCGTTGCGCTCAGCACGCGAATATTGGCTCATACCATTGGTGACCACACGACCTTCTTCAGACGTTGCAGCCACAACTGTACCACCCGGGCACATACAGAAACTATAAACAGTACGACCATTTTTACAATGGTGGACCAGTTTGTAATCTGCCGCGCCCAAAATTGGGTTGCCCGCGTTTTTACCAAAGCGAGCTTCATCAATGACAGATTGCTTGTGTTCAATACGGAATCCAACTGAAAACGGCTTGGCTTCCATATAGACGCCACGCTCATGCAGCATTTCAAAGGTATCTCGAGCACTGTGACCAACTGCGAGAATCACGTGACGCGACTTAATCACTTCACCGTTAGAGAGTGTTAACCCGGTGAGTTGACCGTCTTCCATATGCAGATCATCAACGCGGGTGCTAAAGCGGATCTCACCACCCAGCTCAATGATTTTTGCGCGCATTTTCTCGATCATTGTTACTAGCTTAAAGGTGCCGATATGAGGCTTGCTGACATAACGAATTTCTTCAGGCGCACCAGAGGCAACGAATTCTTCGATCACTTTACGACCATAAAACTTAGGGTCTTTGATCTGGCTGTACAATTTACCGTCAGAAAAAGTGCCTGCACCGCCTTCACCAAATTGCACGTTTGACTCAGGGTTTAGTGCACGTTTGCGCCAAAAACCAAAGGTATCTTTAGTACGTTCACGAACTTCTTTGCCGCGTTCAACGATGATTGGATTAAAGCCCATCTGAGCCAGGATCAGCCCTGAAAATAGTCCGCAAGGCCCAAAACCAATAACCACTGGGCGTTCAGAAAGATTTTCTGGTGCTTTGGTAACGAATTTATACTCCATATCCGGAGTCACTTTGACATGCGGGTCATCAGAGAACTTCTCGAGAAGCTCGGCTTCGTTTTCGATCTCAATATCAAGAGTGTAAATCAGCTGGATCTTAGTTTTCTTACGAGCATCATAGCCACGTTTAAACATATTGAATGAAAGTACTTGCTCGGCAGTCACACCCAATTTCTTGGTGATGGCAGCAAGAATGGCACCTTCCTCGTGATCAAGAGGAAGTTTGATTTCTGTTAAACGTATCATGGCGATGTCTCGTACTAGTAGGTGTCATAGCCAACAGATGCAAAGAGATTGTATCGTCAGCTCACAATGGCGCGCATTTTACGTGAACTTGATTTGTCTGTCATACTTAATTGAGGTAAAGATCTTCGCTTATCGCGATAAAAGGGCTCACGATATTGAATTTTACTTCTGGATCAGTATCATCGCCCATCCACAATTTTGGTTAACTAAGAGCTGATTCTCATGGCGTTCGTTGTCACGGATAACTGTATCCAATGTAAATATACCGATTGCGTTGCAGTTTGCCCTGCAGATGCATTTTATGAAGGCCCTAATTTCATGGTAATTAGCCCAATCGACTGCATCGATTGTGGTTTGTGTGTTCCTGAATGTGATGCTCAGGCTATCTTTCAAGAAGATGAGTTAACTGAAGATCAGCACGTATTTATCGAGCTTAATCAAGAGTTGGCGGAAGTTTGGCCTAACATCACCGAAGTAAAACCAGCAATGGAAGATGCCGCGAAGTGGAATGGCGTGCCTAATAAGCTGAGTATGCTAGAGAAATAGATCTTCTGTTCATATAAAAAAGCGCAATGTGTCTAAAGAACTCGCTTCTGCTTAGACATTGCGCTTTTTTTGTATTTGGGGGCTGGCTATTGTTAGCTATGTTGGCGGCGTAAGTTATCTAAAATGATACCGGTTGCCATTGCTACGTTGAGTGATTCTGCACCCCCAAAGGCCGGAATCGTGATTTTATTTGTCACAAATCTGGCAGCCTCTTCGCGCACCCCGTGTGATTCACTGCCCATCAGCAAGATCCCTTGTGGTGAGAACTCAGTTTTGTGAACGCTTTCACCCTCTAAAAAGGCCCCATAGACTGGAATCTTGGCACTGGCCAAGTAACTGGGCAGATCTACTAGGGAAACTTGAACTCGGCCAAAACTGCCCATCGTTGCTCGAATGGTTTTTGGATTGTATGGGTCGGCGCAGTCGCTGCTCGCAATGATATGCTTGATCCCATACCAATCGGAAATTCGGATAATGGTACCCAGATTTCCGGGATCGGATACACCATCCAAAGCGATCATTAGGCCTTGCGCACAAGGGGCTTCTGTTTTGGGGATTTCCACCACCGCAACCGCAGCATTATTAGACACCAGACTGCTGGCTTTGGTCAGTTCATCCAAAGATGCTTCAATGCAATCAAACTGGCTGAGTTCTTTTTCATGATTTTCAAGAAAGTCGCTTGTTGCAAAAATCTGTTTAACCAATAGGGGGCTGGTCACCAGCTCAAGGACGTTTTTTTCACCTTCAACCAAAAATAGGCCATGTGCTTTGCGCTGTTTTTTTTGGCCTAAGGCGCGAAGAAGTTTTAATTGGTTTTTAGAAATCATAGTCATATCCCAGTTGAAAGCGGGGGCATTATATACCCAAGTGAGATTGAGATGCGAGTCTGACTCGCGTAATACAAGCCTGACATAGACAACTTAGGGACGGCACCGTGCATCTCAATCGCCTACACACTCAACATAATCAATTTGATCTAATGCATTTACCCTATCAAGGTGAATGGGTTAACATCACCGCTCGTGAGAAGAGCGATTGATTAAAATGGAATTAAGAAACTAATGTTGTTGGAACAAGTTGTTGAAATTATCGAGTTCACAGACAGTGACCACCTGTCAAATGCCATGGAAAGCTTTAATGAAAAGGGAATTGTGCTAGATGCCGATTTTCCGTTTCTACCCGTTGTTTTCGACAAAGCCCCCTCACAATTAAGTGCCAGACTCAGTCGAATTGGATTTATGGGGCAGCTGCAAATCGCTGAGTTTACAGATCAGCGTGGCGTGATGCGTCATGTCGTTTTTGATTCAAATCGAATTCCTTTGCATGAAGCACTGCAATGGAGCTTGGCACAATAGTCGATTCACAGCCTTTTATCTCATGAGGCTATTTATTTCGGTACTTGTGCAATAAATCAAGGGGAATATGGCAATAATCGTTGGGGTGTAATGTCAACCGATCTTGATGCTCGTCATCGCTTGGCACATAGTTGGTGAGTGGCAATACCTCGACTGCGATTCGCTCAGCATCGTCTCTCTTTGACAAATAAGCCATCGTTTTTTCTAAATGGACCGGATTTCGACTGTATATGCCCGTACGGTATTTTTTACCAACATCTTGCCCTTGGCGATCGATGCTATATGGGTCAATGATCTCGAAGAGGTAATCAATTAGGCGTTCAACAGTGATGATCTTCGCGTCAAATTGGGTACGAACGCACTCCGCGTAGCCATCGTATGACCCTTGTGTTGTCGGGTTTGTGCCATTCGCTCTACCAGCCTGCGTTGAGACAACGCCAGGTAAGTGCTTGATGAACTCTTGGACACCCCATAGGCAACCACCGGCAATAAAAATCTCTTCAAATCTGGTTGTCGTCATTGATCATTATCTATGCAAGAACTCATTAGCAGGCACTTTATCATAAATTGATGAGAAACGAGCGGTGAACACGAGGCTCTAGATGCAAAAAGGTAGGCTATTTCGTTCACAGTAATTTATAAAAGACTTTGTGATAATGTGGTTTTTATAGTTACTATGGAATCAGGATCTATATATCAACGGATTTGGCAGTTGCGTTTCGTTGAGGTTGTGTGAATCAAGGAGTGAAAACGAGTGTGACGATTGCGAATGCAGAGTTAGTTAGCTTCAAGACGGAGAGTCTGGGTGTTGCAGAGTTAAGGCAGTTCCCGAGAATGCCGATGAAGCGTGCCAAGGGCCAGCTAAAAAAACAGGCGCTTCTCGCAAACTATACCGTTGTAACCATTCTTGACGTTTCTAGGAGTGGCGTTGGGGTGTTAGCGGCCAAGCGGTTTGTGCTAGGTGAGCGAGTCAAGCTGAAGATTGGCTATAAGGTCATTATAGGAACGGTCGTATATAGCTTTCAGTTATTGGGAAAGCGAGAGTGCCGAATGGGCATCGAATTTGAATCGATGCTGACTATGTCGGATATGCTCTCTATGGGGGCGTCCGGTAAATATGCTTTTAGCTAATGACACCTGCCTTGTTGATCATAAGTGACGACACAGGAGCCCGGTATCATGGAGCAAGCCTAACTGTTTCTAGTGGTACGAGACGCATTCGGTGTTTCTATATAAGTCACCGTTAGGTCATCCGCGTTATGCGGCAAGCAATGTTTGTCACACTGCTCTTTGAGATAACATCGAGAGGCATGTTGTTTCATATTAAAGCTGGGTTGTGGTCGGCAAAAATAATACCCTTGCCCAAAATCACAATCTAGTCTGTTCAATTTATCTTCCTGCTCTTTGGTTTCGATTCCCTCAGCAATGACGTTTAGATTCAACTTGTGAGCCAGTTCAATGATGCTCTGAACAACACAATAGTCCTTGTCATCGACCAGGAGTTGGTCGGTAAAGCTTTTGTCCAGTTTGAGCGTGCGTAGTGGTAGTTCATACAACAGCGAAAATGAGCTGTACCCTGTGCCAAAGTCATCCAAAGCGACCTCTATGCCCTTATTTTGTAAAGCGGCGAGGGTTTGAAGCGCGATATCGTGATTAGACAGGACGCTGCTTTCTGTTAGTTCTAATTTTACTGACGCTGAAGATAGCTGGTGGTGTTGAAGGAAAAAATCAATGCGTTGTAACAGATCAGGTTCAGCAAGGAGCTTTGGGCTCATATTAATGGCAACCGTGATATGTTGACCGTGTTGTTTTAGATGACTAGCAATGTCTGCACAGGCTTTATTTAGTACCCAGTATTCCAAATCTGTAAGAAGATTAACCTGTTCTGCCAACTCTAAAAAGTCACCGGGACCTAATAGCCCTTTTCTAGGATGTTGCCAACGAACCAATGCTTCATAATGCGCAATATATTGAGTTTTTAAGCAATATATTGGTTGATAATAGAGTCGTAGTTGGTTGTTCAACAAAGCGTTACTAAATTCTCGCTTAAAATCAGGGAGGCGTCGGAAACTTTTAGCCATACAGGGTTGGTAAATGCAGTACTTAAGCTGAGAGGTTAGCTGCTTGGCATGGTACATAGCGATATCAGCGGCTTGAAGCAGTTCTGTAGCTCGGTGTCCATGCTGAGGCATAAGCGCCACGCCGATAGAAGCAGAAATCCGTATTTCCGTATTCGAAATGATCATAGGTTTCTTGATTGAAGTCAGCAGACGTTCAAGTCGTTGGTGTATTGCGTTTATATCGTTGTCACACAAAATACATTGAGCAAATTCGTCTCCGCCGATTCGGGCTGTCATATCACCAGTGGTGGCGCTTAGTTCAATTCTCTTTGCAATGATATTCAAGATTTTATCGCCAAACTGATGGCCGTATCGGTCGTTGATTACTTTGAAATCGTCGAGATCAATAAACAGTATGGCTTTATTAGCGTTGTTTTCAGTTTGTTGTTGAATCAATAGGAGTGACTTCATAAAGAATCGACGATTTGCAATTCCGGTGACACTGTCAGTGAAAGACAGAACCTCTAATTGCTGTGTTTTCTTCTTTACTGCGAAATGAAGTTTTGACGGAAGTTGTAGGTATTTCCAGGTGATAAAACCAGAGCATAGGGCGAAGAATAATACGACGATGTAACTTATCTTTTGGGTAACTATTTCCCATGTTGACAGCGGCAGTGTAATAGATAATTGCCATTGTTGATTGGGCAGGTTGATTGGCGATGTGGCTTTTTCTTCAGACGGTACGGCAGATTGATCTTGCCCGGCAATCGAAATAGGTTGCCCTGTTTTGGGATTAATAGCCGAAAGGTTAAATAAGTACGAAGAGTTAGCCGATGAGGATAGACCGACTTCATCCAATAATTTGTCAAAATAGATCAAAGCTGAAGAAAAACCCCAAAAGACCTTCTCCTCTGAATGACTCAAGAAAACAGGTAAGCGCCCAATTATCCCAACCCCTCCTTGTTTTAGTTTGAAAGGGCCTGTTAATGTGAGTTTTTGCGACGAAATAGCACGTTCGGCATCTACTTTACGTTTCGGGTCCGTTAGCAGGTTGTGTCCAATAGCAGATTCGTGTCCAACCAATGGGTGTATAAGCTGAACGACACCATCAGGTGCAAGCTGTACATTGTCGAGCAAAGGGTGGTTTTTTATCAAAGAGTCAGCATATATCTCGAAATCTTCTACCTTGCCGTCTTGTTGCGTAATAAACAAACCGAGTACTTGTGTAACCGACAAAGATCGCGTTAATTTAAGCTCGATAGCCTTTGCTTTATCAAAAGCAACTTGCTGTGCATGAACGACTCTATCATGCAACGCATGGTGGTTGATAACATACACCCAGTATCCGCCTAATAAGGCAATACTTAGTGTCACTATAGCTGGAGTGTATATGTTGGGCTTTTTCATTCTTTTTAGTTTAGTACTTAGTTTCAATACGTCTATAAAATTCGCCTTGCATGTCGGTGGGCTACTTATAATTGCATTTGAGCGCTAAGACCCACAATATGCAGCAAAGGTTTCCCCCAAATGAACTCATCGTCATGATCTCGGTATTTATGCCCTCTATGTAACCATTATCGGTTCGCTATTAAAAGCTATTCGAGGATATTGACTTTTTGTACATCGAAAAAAAGTCACCATTACAATCATGTTTAAGTAAAAAGTTTGCGAGTTTTTCTGGAGGAGCATTCATCAACGCTTCTAACTCAGCATGAGAGCGACTTTCAACAAGCTTGCAAGTCGCTGTATTTTCACTGTAGTTTTCACACTGTTTATTGCACTTATTCATCCAACTGCCTTTGTTTGAGAAAGAACGCTATAAAGATAGTTTGTTTTAAAGCTAATGGCACGCTATGCGTTAAAAATGTGACCGGGTCAGAAGGGTAATACCATCCTGGTCACTCTTCTGCTCCTAACTCATGGCGCATTAGAAGCCCATTAAGCAAGATATTCTCTCTGTTTCAGTTCACTCATTTAGCAAGAATGTTCACGTTGCCTAAATGGAACTTTCTGCCATATGCCGCCACACCTCATAAATTTGGCTCGATGACCTTGTGTACAATCATGATGCTACCATCTTGTGTAATCGTTAAATTACCCTAACATTGAATAATACGCTTATTTAAAAGGACGTAATGCCATGAAAAAAGTACTGGTAACAGGTGTTTCTGGATATATTGGAACACACTGTGCTGCTGAGCTTTTGAAACAAGGTTATAAAGTGAAAGGAACGTTGAGAAGCCTCTCCAAAGCAGAACAAGTTACCCGGGCGGTTGAAGCGGTCGTCGACCCTAATCGTAATTTGGAATTTTGCGAACTTAACTTAATGAAAGACGAAGGATGGCAAGAAGCCATGCAAGGTTGCGATTATGTATTGCATGTCGCATCTCCTTTCGTCACCAGTCAGCCTAAAGATGAAAACGAACTCATAAAACCTGCGGTAGAAGGCACGCTACGAGCTCTGAATGCAGCAAAAAACGCAGGAGTTAAGCGTGTTGTTTTGACCTCGTCTATGGTCGCCATGTTAGAAGATGTCACTGGTAACATTGATATCAATAAAGATAGCTGGACTCAAGTGGATGCGCCGGGAGTCTCGGCCTATTTGAAAAGTAAAACCTTAGCTGAACAAAGCGCTTGGCACTTTATCGAAAAGCAAACGGGAGGGAGTAGGCTAGAGCTTGTCACCATTCACCCTGGACCGGTTTATGGACCATCGTTGACTGGCGACCTATCTGGTGAATCAATGTCAACATTTAGTAAGCTAGTGGCTGGACAAATGCCAATGCTTCCAAAAGTGGCAATCAACATATCGGATGTTCGTGATGTGGCTAAGATTCATGTGCTGGCGTTAGAAAACGATAAAGCCGATGGACAGCGCTTTATTGTCGCCACTCAACGCTCCCATACATTTCAAGAGATGGCTCAAATATTACAAGATAATGGTTACGAAAAGGTTAGCACTAGAGTTGCGCCCAGTTTCTTTCTAAAGTTTATGGCTAACTTTAACCGTGATTTAAAAGGAATGCTGCCCTATATTGGTAATACATTTAATGGGGATGTCTCGGAGGCGATGAGCGTATTTGATTGGACTCCAATCGAACTCAAGAATACGGTGCTCGATACTGCAAAATCGTTGGAGTAAACAACGAATTGATATTTAGGTCAATCTAATCACAAAGGCGACGTCTCACGACCTAGGTGCTACGGCGTTCAGCGTTAGCACACCCTTTCTCTTTTAAGCGTAAGCCAACAGATAGAGGTTTTTACCTGCTGGCTTACTTTTGCGCCGCTGGCCGGCACTTTCCGTACGCACCCGGTACAAATACGGTCATTCCTGCAAAAGCAGAAATCTAACGATTCGCGAGCGCAGTAGAGCCTAGTTCTAACTCAGAACGTTTTTTGTAGCACTTTATAGTTGGAAATTAGAGTCACTTTTTCTCATCGGCTTAGTACTTAGACTGAGAGGAAAATGTGAGTCTAATCAACCAGATTTAAAGACTACTAAGGAGCCATAGATTCAATTTTTAAGTTTGAGGCCCAGATGTATTGCTCAGAATCAGAAGCATCACGGTCATAGATTTTAATTGACCAATTGTTCTCTTGCTCGGCCATTAGAGCCCAATACATTTTCCAACCATCTTCAAACGTTACTTCGATAAATCCATCTTGTGAGATTGCCCATGTGATAGGTTGAACGTCTTTTCCTGTATACTTCCCCGAGCCGTCAGCCATAAATTCATAAGCGCGATATTTCCCGGAATTGTTAACTCTCAGAAAATTTTTGAGTCTCTAAGTTACAGCCTAAGTTGTTTTGAGTAATAGGGGAGAGGCTTAGTGATCATTATTCACTAAGCCTTTTTTTATGGCGCTCCCGACAGGATTCGAACCTGTGACCTGCCCCTTAGGAGGGGGCCGCGCTATCCAGCTGTGCCACGGGAGCATGTTATCAATAATACTCAATTATTTTAGTAAGTTAAGCCTTTATAATCACAAATTATTGTTGTTTGTGCATTACGTCGCCAATTTGAATGCTGCTAGCGAGTTGTGGTTGATTGACTGTGGCTTCTGCCTCGCGTTCATATACTCTCGAGATAGTGAGTGTAATCTCGCTTTTGCTAACTTTATTGCGCGGCAAACCATTTTGATCAATGAATGAACCTGTATGCCATAGTTGCAAATCATCGCCAGCTTGCACGCCGTGTACTCGTCCCAAATCGATAGTAACCTTATTACCATGGCGCGCGACGACCTCTGGCAAAGTCATTTTACACGACAGCTCCGATTCAAGATCGAGCATTATGTTACGGCTAACTTTCTGAATGACATACCCATAGGTCGATGTCCAGAAACGTGCACTTTGAGTATCAACTCGGCTAGTTTTCGCGAAAGGCCACTCGGCAATTTCTCGGTAACCTTTTTTAAAGATTTCGTGTCCGGTTTTACCGTCAAATACCGATAAATCGAAGGCAAACTGGCGGTTCGTGACATCGTCAGACAACAAACCACCTGCCGCAATGGTTGCAGTTAAGTCATTGATGCGGCCTGTTAAAATATACTGTGCACCAAGATCGTCTGCGATCATTTTCACTCGTTCTGGCTGTCTCTTATCGATCTCAAAACGCGTTGTACCTACTGAAACAAAACTATAAGAGCGGGTGGCAAGTTGCTTATCAACCACAGAGGAAAAGTCTTCCCCTAGATCGTAGACTTGCCCCATGGCGGCTTGCTGAGGATCATCAATATCAAACATTGCCACCCCAAAGGTCTTTTTGTATTGGGTGTTATGGCAAGCCTTTGCCGTAGGGTAAATATCAATGCGCGCTTTAACCAACATTGTATTGCCGCTTACGAATTTATCATCAACGATAATGTGTCTGACCTCATGGTCAGTGAACTGGTACTGCGGTTTGTCTTGTTCTAACAGCGGGCTTAAGTTCGCAAGGCTTGCTATATCGGCACCTGAGAAGTCAACGGCTTTATATACTGCATCTTCTAGGGCGTATATTCTGGCGGCTTTTTCGGAAGAGGTAATGGTAGAGACGCCAGTCACCTCATACCATGCGGCATGAATGGGTTGACTCGCTAGCATCACTAATGTTGTTGAAAACAAAGAACTAATTATTTTTTTCATACTAACTTTCCAATGCGGAACAATATTTGCAAGGTTTTTGTCAGCGAAATATTGGTGTGGGTTTTCTTATTTTGGACAGAGTAAGAAAAGCAAAGATTGTTCCAACCTTGCAAAAACATGAGGATGATTTGTCATAAAGACAGATTCCCCCCGGATTGGAACATCAAGAACCAACTGAATTTGGAGAGTGTGAAATGAAAAACTGGCTCCTGGCAGCATCGGTTATGGTGCTGACATCCTGTACTTATTCACCGATTTATAACGGTAAGGAATCCTACTCAGGAAGCAAGTTTATGCTGATGGAGAGTCCTCGCCATACGATGGATTTTTTTGTAGAAAGCCTAACGGATGAGCTCGTTCAGTCGAATACAAGTGTATCTGCACGTACGCCAATTGCGGTCGCGTCCTTTGTTGATTTGCAAAATATGGATGCCACCAATTGGTTAGGTAATTCTGTCTCTGAAGGCTTTATTCACCAATTGCAGCGCCGAGGCTTCAAGGTTGTTGATTTTAAAACCACGGGGTCGATTCAGGTAACAAGCAACGGTGATTTTGCCTTGAGCCGAGATTGGAAAGACTTAGCGCAAGAGCAGCAAATTCAATATGTGCTTACTGGAACCATGTTGCGTCAAGAAGGCGGCGTTCTGGTGAATGCTCGAGTGATCGGCATGCAATCTCGCATTGTTGTGGCATCGGCACAAGGCTTCTTACCTGCCGACAGAATTGGACGTGATCTTGATACTCTAAATCATATGCGCACTGAAGATGGAGTACTGATACGCTCAGACCCAACAATGACCACGCCAAATACTGTAATCTTGCGTCCATAGGAGTAGAGCATGAGAATTTTAGTGATCATCATGACAACATTGATGATGCTGGGCTGTCAACCGCTAGCGGTGAGGGAGCAAAACCAGTTAACCGCCGTGGGCTACGCCAGTATTAGTGAGCAAACCGGACGCAATGAAGAAGAGAAAAGCGTAAGAGCAATGCGTGCCTCTAAAATCGATGCTTACAGAGAACTTGCTGAACAGGTTTATGGCTTGCGAGTCTCAGCTCGTGCCGACCTGAAAGATCAACGCTTGGGCGTGGAATCGACAACAGGAGCTGTCGATGGGGTGATTCGAGGAGCGGAAGTCGTACGCAGCTATAAAGTCGGTGACAGTTACGTGACTGAATTGGCCTTAGATATCGAAAAAATGGATAGGCTGCGTAATTACGGAGAAATCCAGCGTGTTCCAGAAAAGAAACGTGAAACTCTATTTTGATCGTTTGGTATGACTAAAGAATAACAAAAAGCGGCCATTAGTTACGGGCCGCTTTTTTCAATTGGTGAGACGTTCTCTAGACTTTGATATTGGTGCCCAGTGTAGACAACGTATGTGTCTGCCCTTCAGCATTGTAGGTCATGCCAATTTTTCCATGGCTTTGCTGCATCATATTATTGAGCTTATTAAAGCTGACCTGAGCGCGCTGCAGGGCTTCACCATTAATATCATTGACTTTTTGACAGTCAAAAATAATGGATTTAATGTCTGCGACTTTTCTACTTAGTACTTGCTCAGTAGTGAGTCGTTCAATATCAGGATGACGACCGATCCGTTCGTCGGTCTGTTGCAATTGCGCAATGACGGTCATCTTTTCTTTTGCGATACGACTAATTTCTTGCGACTCACGTTTGGCGATCACTTTCGCTTCCTCAGATAAGATCCGAGACAATGCGCGAGCGTTTTTGAGTTGATAATCGACCAAATCGACGAGAGCTGCCATAAGTTACCTAAAGTTGCCTTGCTATAAGGTGATGTTTAGTTAAAGCCACCGAATTCTTTTTCGAACTTAATCATGTTATCTGCAAGCTTTTCGGCGTTGACAGAATATGAGCCATTCGCAATGGCGTCTTTAATTGCCGCAACCTTAGCCGAATCAAAGCTAGGGGTTGCCGCCATCTTTTGATGCATTTGTCCGATCTCTTTACCTTGCTGGCTTAGAGTTACAGCGTCTTGTTTGTGCGTCGACTTGGTAACAGAATCTGAATTAACATTGCTTCGACTAGATTCAGAACGGCCTGGCTGGCGGCTTGTTGTTGCCATTGCCTGCCCAGAACGTATGTTATCTATACCTGCCATATATCAGCCTTCTTGTGATAGTAGGAATCTTACAATCGATATCGACCAATGGACTCAATACTTTAGCGAAATTTAATAAAAAGAGTTAGAAATGTACGGTGATTTCAGCGACACCAGTAACTATACCTTCAATTATACGCTGAGACTTGTCATTTTTCACTCTTACTTGTTCACCGTTAGAACCATCACTCAGCGCGGTTCCCTTGGTGCTAATAGTCATTCCTGACTTCACCGCTTTAATGATGACTTTCTCGTTGCGACAGACCACACAAACATCATTGCGTTCAATAACATCACCTACATTGACGTTGCGTTTGAGTTTTGAGCCTACAACCTGATCAAAGGTGGTAAAGGCTTGCCGCCTGAAGCGATGTTGTTCAATCATTTTCATGGTTACGTCGCCTTGTGTTACTAAGTTGCCTCGAGCAAGTGGACGAGTGGCGGTAACGAGTGGCAACGAAATTGAAACTCGAACGGGCACATACAGTCGCCATTCATCGGCTTTGCACTGAACCAGTACCGTAATGTTGCTCGACGTATTGCGAGTGGTTGAGGCGCTGGTTTCGAGCCCTGAAGGGCAATCTGTTGCATGCATGCGAGAGTCGATGTTTCCTGCTTTGGCAACGATTTCACCACCAGTAGGTTGGTCTATGGTATTTAAAACATGAGCTTCGGCAGCCTTTTGAATAGATTCTATTTGCTCAGGCGTCGCAGCATGCGTTAATACGCTAAAGAAAAGCGCAAGCCAGACGATAAACTGTATAGGGCGCCTCTTAGGCGTAGCCCTAGACGGCAGAGTAAGAGTCAAAAAAGTCATTATATAGTATGGTGTTCTGTTGTTTGAGTTTCTATATTGCGGTATTAGACTAGCACTTTTTTGCTAGCAAGTTTGAGATGGAGATGAACTTATGACAAGTATTTTGGATTCGGTGAACCAACGCACCCAACTTGTCGGACAAAACCGATTGGAGTTACTGACTTTTAGACTAATGGGCCGTCAGCGTTACGGTATCAATGTATTTAAAGTTAAAGAGGTTCTTCAGTGTCCTAAGTTGACCTCTATGCCTAACCTAAACAGAGTTGTTCGTGGTGTGGCCCATATTAGAGGACAAACTATTTCGGTGATCGATTTAAGCTTAGCAATTGGTGGTCGTCCAACTGCTGACATCGAAAATTGCTTTGTTGTGATTTCTGAGTTTAACCGAAGTGTACAAGGCTTCTTGGTGAGTAAAGTCGAGCGTATTATCAATATGCACTGGGAAGCGATATTGCCTCCGCCAGATGGTTCGGGAAAGGCTCACTACTTAACGGCGGTGACCAATATCGATAATGAGTTGGTAGAGATCATCGACGTCGAGAAAATTCTTGCTGAGATTTCGCCTCCGGAAAAGAAAATCAACGAAAAGCTGGTGCAAGAAATTGCTGAAGTTGAGCAAAAGGAAGATAAGCCCGTTGTGCGCCGTATTTTGATTGCTGATGACTCAGCGGTAGCGCGTAAACAGGTTAAGCGAGCAGTAGAGTCTATTGGCTTTGAGGCGATTTTGGTCAAAGATGGCAAAGAAGCCTACGAAAAGTTGGTTGAAATGGCCTCTGAAGGGGATATTCATGAGCAAATCTCACTGTTGATCTCGGATATAGAGATGCCAGAGATGGATGGGTATACTCTTACCGCCGAAGTAAGACGACACGCAGCTTTAAAAGATCTACATATTATTTTGCATACTTCTTTGAGTGGCGTTTTCAACCAAGCGATGGTCGAGAGGGTCGGCGCCAACGAATTTATCGCCAAATTTAACCCAGATGAATTGGGTGGGGCTGTGAAAGCGGCTATCGCACCAAAATAAATACAACAGAACCAAAGGCTTGTGATAAAGCAAGCCAACAGAAGTATAGAGTAGTCAATGACAGCGATAACGATAAGTGATCAAGAGTATCGTGATTTTAGCCGCTTTTTAGAATCCCAATGTGGGATTGTGTTAGGCGAGAGTAAGCAATACTTAGTAAGGAGTAGACTTAGCCCTTTGGTGACTAAGTTTAAGCTCACATCCCTGTCATTTTTATTGAGAGAGGTAGTTTCTGGCCGCAATCGCGAGTTAAAACTCGCTGCTGTGGATGCAATGACCACTAACGAAACATTGTGGTTTCGTGACAGCTATCCATTTAGTGTGCTATCAGACATGCTGTTACCTGAGATGGCGGCCAAAAAGCGACCAATAAAAATTTGGTCAGCGGCAAGCTCTTCTGGGCAAGAGCCGTATTCAATTGCGATGACAGCGTTGGAAACTCAAAATAAGAGACCAGGACAAATCTCAAATATCGCCATTACCGCAACCGATATTTCCAATACTATGCTTGATATGTGTCGACAGGGGGCCTACGACAATTTGGCTCTTGGACGCGGTTTATCGCTTGAACGTCGTAAAATGTTCTTTGAGGAGATAGGCGACGGTAGAATGCGTATCAAGGATAACGTTAAGCGCATGGTCAACTTTAGGCCGCAAAATCTAACAGAAAGTTACGCTTTACTGGGTAAATTTGACATTATTTTTTGCCGCAATGTTCTTATTTACTTCTCTCCAGAGATGAAGTCAAAAGTGCTCAATCAAATGGCGAAAAGCCTTAATCCTGGTGGTTACCTTTTACTCGGCGCTTCTGAGTCGCTCACAGGCCTAACAGACCAATTTGATATGGTACGCTGTAATCCGGGTATAATTTACAAGCTCAAATCCTAGTACGAGCGTATCCCAGCTCGTCTATCTTCTATTGCGCATTCGAAAGCCTTGGTTTATGCCAAGGTTTTTTTATTGTTACGTTTTAAGGCTAGAAGCAAAATATTTTTAAAGGTGTAAGTCGACATTCCTTTCTTTATCTGGGGATTACAGCCAGCAATGATTCTACCGCAATAGTGGCAAAGTTTTTGCTTTGGTTACCTTCGTTGATGTACTTAATGGATGCTAATGGTGACAGTTCGTCGTGTTTTTCATGTTGGTACACATTTTGCTTTAACTTAATCAACCAAATGATTTTTGAATTTGAGGTTTAAATGGCCATTTCTTTTAATAATGCTTTAGGGATCCACCAACACACCGTTGGTGTACGTGAGCGCAACGCCGAAGTGATATCAACCAATATCGCACAAGCCAACACGCCAGGCTTCAAAGCGAAAGGAATGGACTTCAATAAAGCACTGAAAGCGGCAACCTCAGGGGCAAGTATTGGACTTAGCCGTACCGATGGACGGCACATTTCTGCCTCCACCACGGTGACCGGTGACACGCTTTACCGTGTGCCGACCCAACCTGATACCGGGGACGGCAATACAGTCGATGTGGATTTGGAGCGCAATATGTTTATGCAAAACCAATTGAGACATCAGGCGTCACTCGATTTTCTTGGTAGCAAGTTCAAAAATCTAAGCAAAGCAATTAAAGGGGAGTAATTTAGATGAGTTTATTTAACGTATTCAATGTTACAGGTTCAGCGATGAGTGCAGAATCTGTACGTCTAAATACTACCTCGAGTAATTTAGCAAACGCTGACAGCATCAGTAGTTCTGCGAAAGATACTTATAAGGCTCGTCACGCAGTATTTGGTGCCGAGCTTAATAAGGCGCGTTACAACCGCGATCATAATGTCCCGGTAAAAGTGTTGGGCATTGTTGAAAGCGATAAACCTTTGGCCGCGGTGTACAACCCAGATCATCCCTTGGCAAATGACGAAGGCTATATTTACAAGCCTAATGTCAATGTTATGGAAGAGATGGCAAACATGATTTCTGCTTCTCGCTCTTATCAGACCAACGTTCAAGTTGCTGATGCGAGTAAGCAAATGTTATTACGTACATTGCAAATGGGCCAATAAGGATAGGAGATAGCAGATGGCCGGAGTTAACAATGTTGGTCAAAGCGGCTTGTCCTATGTTGACCAGCTAAAAAAACTGCAAGACCAAAATAAGCCAAATGAAACAACGGGAAAGCAAGATCTTAAACAAGAAGATTTTCTGTCGTTGCTCACTAAGCAATTGGCGCAGCAGGACCCTTTTAAGCCGGTAAGCAACGATCAAATGATCGCCCAGATGGCTTCGTTTGCGACGGTTGACGGGATTGGGAAAATGAACACTCAATTCGAGAGTTTGAATTCCTCAATGACGTCAAATCAAGCACTACAAGCGTCATCTTTGGTAGGCCGAGATGTTTTAGTCCCTGGTGCTGCAGGTATTAAGCAGCAAGATGCAGGCATGGCGGCAATGGTAAAATTGCCACAGTCTGTAGATAACTTGTTCGTACGAGTTGAGAATGAAATGGGTCAACTTGTTCGCACGTTCGCAGCGGGGGGTAAACCCGGCGGTGATAACCGTGTCGAATGGGACGGCAATGACGATCAAGGGAATCCTTTACCAGCAGGCAAATACAACGTGAAAGCGTCTGGATTGCTTGATGGAGAGAGCAAAGAGTTTGCGGTTTCAACCTACGCAAACGTCAACAGTGTTCTTTTGGGTAAAGGGGATGGAAATGTACTGCTCAACTTAGCAGGGTTTGAAAACCCCGTGAAACTTGCAGAAGTACTTGAAGTCGGCAAAGCATAACCGCTGGCTAGTTTAGGAGATTAGGAATGTCATATGTATCACTAAGCGGGTTATCTGCTGCTCAATTGGATCTCAATACGACCAGTAATAACATTGCCAATGCCAACACGTACGGCTTTAAAGAGTCGCGTGCAGAATTTGGCGATGTGTATTCAAACTCACTGTTTACTAATTCAAAAACGACTCCAGGTGGCGGTGCGCAAGCGAGTAAAGTTGCCCAGCAATTCCATGAAGGGTCCAGCGTTTACACCAATAATCCAATGGATTTGCGCATTAGTGGTACAGGCTTCTTTGCTGTATCGAAAGAGCGATTGGTACCACAGCAAAATGAACTTAGTCGTAATGGCGCGTTTCACCTAAATAAAGACAGCTATATGGTGACATCAAACGATGAGTTCTTGCTCGGTTATGACGTGAATAGAGATAATGGTGAAGTGGTGTCTTATGAGCCTAAGCCAATCAATATCCCGCCTGAGTTTGGTAAGCCAAAGCAAACGGCAAACGTTGAAGTCGGCGTTAACCTACCAGCAACAGGCGCTTTAAAAGATCCTGCGCTGTTTGATTACACCGACCCTGAAACGTACAACCGTTCTACGTCATCGACCATTTATGATTCAATGGGTCAGTCGTATAAACTGTCGACCTATTACGTGAAAGATCAGACGCAAAATAACTCATGGCAAACCTACTATACCGTGACGGATGCCTCTGGTGAGAAGCCGGTGAATATTCAAGGCGGTGACGCGACTTCCCCTACTGGGCATGTTGGTCACACCATGAAGTTTAACAATGATGGCACCCTTGCAAGCCTGAACAATGGTCAACCGATGGTGACTGAAGCCTTGGGTGAAGGTGCGAATCCAATCGATATGAACGGTGCGGATCCTGCACAGCAACTTGCATTTGATCTCAAGAACACCACTCAGTTTGCCGCACCATTTGAAATGACGAAGTTCGATGAAGACGGCGCAACGACAGGTTTCTTGACCAAAGTCGATTTTGACGAGAAAGGTAACGTACTTGGAACATACTCTAACGGCGAAAACGTGACACTTGGTCGTGTGGCACTGGTTCGTGTTGCCAATGAACAAGGCCTTGATAAAAAAGGTGGTACTCAATGGGATTCGACCACCGCATCGGGTGCGAAGATCTGGGGTGAGTCAAACAAAGGGTCATTTGGTTCTATCGATAACGGTACACTAGAGCAATCAAACATCGATATGACGCAAGAGTTAGTAGACTTGATTTCTGCTCAAAGAAATTTCCAGGCTAACTCGCGTGCACTTGATGTACATAACCAGTTACAGCAAAACATCCTGCAGATTCGCTAACGAGTCAAACGATCAGGTATATAAAACGGTGTGATGATCGCGTCACACCGTTTTTGATATTTGCCACTAACTTGCCACCCAACTTGCCACTTGCCTCTTTCGACCTGCCGTTGCCTCCATCGAGAAGTCCATTCCCCCCTTAGCTATTCGTGTAAGTTATTGAAATTAATAAGCATTAAATAGTGGCACAGCTATTGCAAGGTTGAGTGAAATTATGTGTATTGGAGCAACCAATGGATCGTGCCCTATATCTATCAATGAGTGGAGCTAAGCAAAACATGCAAGCTCTGCAACTCAGAGCGAACAACTTAGCCAATGCTAACACCCCCGGTTTTCGAAAAGACCTAGCCCAAGCGCGTTCTATGCAAGCTTATGGCGAAGGTATGCCGTCGCGTGTATTTAGCATGACTGAGCGCCCAGGATATAGCTTCGACCAGGGTAGCGTTGTGACAACTGGTCGCGATCTGGATATCACTATTCAGGGGCAAGGTTGGATGGCAGTAATGGATAAAACCGGCAAAGAAGGTTTGACCCGAAACGGAAGCCTTCGTATCGACCAGAATGGTCTACTCGCGAACAGTCACGGCCATCTGGTTTTAGGTGAACGTGGCACGCCGATCACCCTGCCAATCCCATTGCGCAAAGTCGAAATCGGTAAAGATGGCACCATATCTGTGGTTCCTCAAGACGCACCAGCTGACGAAATGGTTGTTGTCGATAGAATCAAACTTACCAGTACTGACAATCAATCTTTGTTTAAAGACACCAACGGATTGTTTCGTTCAAAGCAACCTATTGCTGAATACGGCTATGACGGACGTGTACAGGTTATGACAGGTGCAATAGAAGGCAGCAACGTTAATGCTGTCGGTGAAATGACAAGCCTTATCGACTTGCAGCGTCAGTTTGAAATGCAAGTGAAATTGATGGGCACAGCTGAAGACATGGACAAGGCGTCAGACTCATTGCTTCGCATGAGTTAGTAGAATAAAAGGGGAAGACAATGCATCCAGCGTTATGGGTAAGTAAGACTGGCTTAGATGCTCAGCAAACCAACATTTCAACTATCTCAAATAACTTGGCGAACGCATCGACGATCGGCTACAAAAAAAGCCGCGCAGTATTTGAAGATCTGTTTTATCAAAATATTAATCAACCGGGTGGCCAGTCGTCACAAAACACTGAGTTACCGTCTGGTTTGATGCTTGGTGCGGGTTCTAAAGTGGTTGCCACGCAAAAAATTCATACACCAGGCAACGCACAAACAACCACGAACAGTTTGGATATGATGATCGAAGGAGATGGTTTTTTCCAAATATTGATGCCTGACGGCAATATTGGTTATAGCCGAAATGGTCAATTTACGCTAAATGACGAGGGTGTCATTGTGACCTCGGGTTCGGGTTATTCTCTAGAGCCAGAGATTGCCATCCCTGACGATGCGATTTCTGTGACCGTTGGTAATGATGGTGAAGTCTCTGTGCGCGTTCGTGGCCAGCAAGATAATCAGGTCGTTGGGCAAATTACCACCGTCGACTTTATCAACCCAGGTGGCCTTGAGCCAATAGGGCAGAACTTGTATTTACCAACAGGCGCAAGTGGCGAACCAAATGAAGGTGTCCCGGGATTGGATGGTTTTGGCCAGGTACGCCAGTCAATGCTTGAAACGTCGAATGTGAACGTAACAGAAGAGCTGGTGAACATGATTGAAGCTCAGCGCGTGTATGAAATGAACTCGAAAGTGATCTCTTCAGTCGACAAAATGATGAGCTTCGCGACACAACAGTTGTAGGTTAGGATGACTATGAAAAAACTGCTTTGTCTTTCTTTAATGGCGCTGTTGGCTGGTTGTGCTGGGATCGGCGCCCCAGAAACCCCAAATGAAATTGCCGCAGGCACGACGGCGGTCGATGCGGTCGAGGGGGATCGCTCTCAGTCTACGGGTATCGTCGATACTTTGCGCGACCGCACCGATCCTATCGCAGATGATCCCGCGTGGGCACCGATTCACCCTAAGAAGAAGCCAGAACATTACGCAGCGGCGACAGGTTCTCTCTTCAACACCAACTATGCTCGTGATTGGTATGACGATACCAAACCACGCCGTATTGGTGACATTATCACTGTAACGCTTAATGAAGCGACAAAAGCGGCAAAAAGTGCGGATGCTGATCTATCCAAAGCTAATGATTCGACAATGGATCCATTAGTTATTGGTGGTCGTGAAGTTACGATCAGCGACTATAACTTTTCTTATGAGTTGAAAAACGACAATAAGTTTTCGGGCAACGCATCGGCGAATCAAAGTAATAGCATTTCTGGTTCCATTACGGTCGAGGTAATTGAAGTACTTGCCAATGGCAACTTAGTCATACGCGGCGAAAAATGGTTGACGCTTAATACCGGTGATGAATACATTCGACTCAGCGGCACCATACGTTCTGACGACATTGAATTTGACAATACCATCGCATCGAATCGAATTTCTAACGCGAGAATTCAATATTCTGGAACCGGAACCAATAAAGATATGCAGGAACCTGGATTCTTGGCACGATTTTTTAATGTCTCCCTATAAGGGAATGCGTCAAAGCAGTTAAGCGGCAAACCCTCTCCTTTGAGGGTTTGTTGGTATTTAGGGTAAGGTTATGAAAAAACTCGCGTTATTATTTTTTGGTTTGTTGTTTATACTTTCGAGTGCACATGCCGCTCGCATCAAGGATGTGGCAGAAGTTGCCGGGGTCAGAAGCAACCAGCTGGTGGGTTATGGTTTGGTTACGGGCTTACCGGGTACCGGTGAGAAGACACCATTTACGGAACAAAGCTTTCGCTCAATGCTTGAGAAATTTGGTATTCAAATGCCTATTGGTTTTAAACCTAAAACCAAAAACGTTGCCGCCGTTATTGTTACCGCCGATCTGCCAGCTTTTTCGAAACCGGGTCAAAAAATTGATGTGACCGTATCGTCTATTGGTGCGGCAAAAAGCTTGCGCGGCGGTACGTTGATGCAGACCTTTATGCAAGGTCTGGATGGTGAAATCTACGCGGTTGCTCAGGGTAACTTAGTCGTTAGCGGCTTTAGTGCCGAAGGCCTAGATGGTTCTAAGATCGTCGGCAATAACCCAGTCGTCGGTATGATATCGAGTGGGGCGACAGTCGAGCGAGAAGTCCCAAGCCCGTTTTCGCGCGGAGACTACATCACTTTTAATCTGATCGATTCTGATTTTACCACCGCACAAAACATGGCGAATGCGGTCAATGATTTTCTTGGTCCTCAAATGGCCAATGCTCTTGATGCGACTTCTGTGCGCGTTAGAGCTCCGCGTGATTTGAGCCAACGTGTAGCCTTCTTGTCTGCAGTCGAGAACATCGAATTTGATCCGGCAGATGGCTCGGCTAAAATCATCGTTAACTCGCGTACAGGCACCATTGTTGTTGGTAAGCATGTGAGGCTAAAACCTGCCGCTGTGACTCATGGTGGTATGACGGTGGCAATCAAAGAAAACTTGCGCGTCAGCCAGCCAGGTGCTTTTTCAGAAGGTGATACCGTAGTGGTGCCAAATTCGGATATTCAAGTGACCGAAGGCAGCGGCAAAATGTTTAAGTTCGAACCCGGTTTAACCTTAGATGATTTGGTTCGTGCGGTGAATGAGGTTGGCGCGGCACCTTCGGATCTCATGGCTATTTTACAAGCTCTAAAGCAAGCCGGTGCCATCGAAGGTCAGCTGATCATTATTTAAGGACTAAATTCTATGATTAAGAATCAACAGGATATCGGTTTTATTCACGATTTAAGCAGCTTAGATAAGCTTCGTCAGCAAGCCGTGAGTGATGATAAGGGCGATGAAGAAGCAGCATTACGAGCCGCGGCAAAGCAATTTGAATCGATCTTCACCTCTATGATGCTAAAGTCCATGCGGGATGCGAATACACACTTTGAATCGGATATGATGAACAGTCAAAATGAGCAGTTTTATCGTCAAATGCTCGATGATCAAATGGCCGCCGATCTCAGTGCGTCGGGCTCTTTAGGTTTAGCCGATATGATCGTCGCTCAGCTTGGTGCAGCAAGAGGCGACGAGGCGCAAGCTGAAGTAAATACTGAGATCCGTATGAGAAACGAAGCGTTCAATACCACCTTGAAAATGCCTTATGACGAAGAGAAAGCGCGCGCCATTTCGGCAGAGCGCAATCTCAACGGCGTAAAAGGTGAAGCGAGGGTTGAGCTAAGCGAGAAACCGAACTTTTCTACGCCAGAAACGTTTGCGCGTTCACTCAAGCCGTATGCGGAAAAAGCGGCCAGCGCTTTGGGTATTGACTCGTCACTGTTACTGGCTCAAGCCGCGCTCGAAACGGGGTGGGGCAAGAAAGTGGTTCAAAATAGCCAGGGCAGCAGCAATAATTTGTTTAATATTAAGGCTGACAGAAGCTGGAAAGGCGGCAAGGTGGCAACGCAAACTCTCGAGTATCATTCGGCGGTGCCAGTCAAAGAACATGCCGCGTTTCGTTCGTATGCGTCTTACGAAGACAGCTTTAACGACTATATCCAATTTCTCAATGAGAATCCGCGTTACCAGACAGCACTCCAACAACGTGGCGGTTCGGAGCAATTTATTCACGGGATCCACAAAGCAGGCTACGCAACCGACCCGAACTACGCAGATAAGGTATTGCGTGTTAAACAGAAAATAGACCAGATGCCCCTTTAGTACGGTATTCACATTGAGACTTTTAACGATAAAACCCCGCTTTTGCGGGGTTTTATCGTTAAAAGTTCGCTCTGATGGCGCTTGGAGGTTACTGATAATAAAAATCGCCTCTGACGGAGCGCATTTTTCATAGCTGGCATATATATTGCAATTAATCGGATAGAAGGCGTAACTAGTCGTTTTAGTTACGTAATTTGGTGAAATTCGGGGGCGATATGGCGTCAGATCTTCTGAACCTAGGTACACAAAGTGTACTCACGGCTCAGAGACAGTTGAATACAACTGGTCACAACATTTCCAATGTAAATACAGAGGGTTATAGCCGCCAATCTGTAATTCAGGGAACCAACGATCCTCGTCAGCTTGGCGGGCAAACGTACGGTATGGGTGTACATGTGGACAATGTTCGCCGCTCCTGGGATCAGTTTGCCGTCAAAGAGCTCAATGTTGCGACGACGACACAAAATCATCGTCAGGAAAACCTATCTAACCTGGATATGCTATCGAGCATGTTGTCGTCGGTAACCTCTAAGAAAATCCCCGAAAACCTCAATGATTGGTTTAACAGTGTAAAAACCTTAGCCGACACGCCAAATGATGTCGGTGCTCGGAAAGTCGTGCTTGAAAAAGCCGACCTTACTCGACAAACATTGAATAACTTCCATGAGACTGTGCGAGAGCAAGCCGATGTCGCCAATAAAAAGCTCACTATTGGTATCGAAAGGGTAAACCAAATTGCCGTCGAAATTCGAGACTTGCACCGGTTAATGATGAAGGTGCCAGGTCCGCACAACGACTTGATGGACAGACACGAAAATCTTATCCGTGAGCTATCTGAATACACCAAAGTGACCGTTACACCCCGCGGTAACAGCGAAGGATTTAATGTCCATATTGGTAATGGCCATACCCTGGTGTCCGGCGCTGAAGCCAGCCAACTTAAAATGATTGATGGCGTCCCTGATGTACATCAGCGTCGCCTTGCCATGGTGGAAGGCAAGGGCATTAAAGCCATCAAAACCGACGATATTGGCGGAAAAATTGAAGCCATGCTTGAGTTGCGTGATGAGCAAATCCCCAACGTTATGGATGAACTAGGGCGTTTAGCCGCTTCATTTTCTTACGAGGTTAACAAACTGCAAGGCCAGGGATTGGATTTAAATGGTGAAGTTGGTGGCAATATTTACACCGATGTTAATTCAGAAGTGATTGCCAAATCTCGAGTCGTGGCCGCTTCTCAATCACAAGCCGATGTTGCCGTGTATATCGATGACACCAGTCAATTAAAAGGTGGCGAGTATGCCGTGAAATACACTGGCGATGGCTATTCTGTGACTAAACCATCAGGTGAAACCGTCATGGTCGATCTTGATTCATCTAGCTCATCATTTTTTATGGATGGTATGCGTGTTGAAATAAGAGAGGAGCCAAGTATTGGCGAAAAGCTATTGCTAAGGCCAACTCGCCATTCCGCGGCGCAGATCAAGATGGCGACCAATGACCCTCACACCATAGCTGCGCAAAGCTTCGAAGCATCGAGCACCTTTGCTCAGGGGGATGCCACATTTAAAATGATTGATGCGGGCGAATTACGCGAATTCGAAGTTCATATATCGCCGACGGGTAATGAATTTGCCGTCACAGATACCAAAGGCAAGGTATTATTGGCCCCACAAGCTTACCCTCCTAAAGAGGATGTGACCGTGTTGGGCACGACTTTTCGTCTGTCGCCAGGCGCTCTACCCAACGATAAGTTTACCGCTAACTTGACCGCCTCTGAGGGTGATAACGGTAACTTAAGGAAAATGCTAAATATTCAGACGGCAAAGACGGTCAACGACAAGCAGTCGACCATCATTGACTTGTACCATAACCTCAATACAGATGTTGGTCTTAAAACGTCAACGGCAACGAGGCTGCATGAAATTGCCACCCTAGAGCAGCAAACGGCACAAGAGAGATTAGCGTCGATCTCTGGGGTGAATTTGGATGAAGAAGCGGCAAATATGATGAAATTCCAGCAGGCGTATATGGCGTCATCACGCGTGATGCAAGCGGCTAACGAAACCTTTGATACGATTTTGGCACTGCGTTAGGGAGGCAATAAATTATGATGAATCGAATTTCTAGCTTTCATAACTATCAGGCGGTGCAAAACGACTTTCGACGCCAAGAAGGTAAAGTTCACCACAACCAACAACAATTGGCTTCGGGTAAGCAGTTGCTATCACCTGCCGATGATCCATTGGCAACGCACTACTTGCAAAAACTTGGTCAGCAAACAAAGCAACTCGAGCAATATACGGACGCCATCGTGCTGACTCGAAATCGCCTAGAGCATCAAGAGGTGATGATCAATGATACCGAGCAGTTTGCCGACAAAGCCAAGCGCTTAACCATGGAAACGATTAATGGTTCTTTGTCTCAAGAAGATCGAGCAGCAAAGGCAAGAGAGATTGAAGAGCTTGCTCGAAATTTTATCGCTCTGGCCAATAATCAAGACGAGTCGGGCAACTACACCTTTGCCGGTACTAAGCCGAAAACTCAACCGTTTTTTGTGGATAATCAGGGGCAGATTTCGTATGCCGGGGATGATTATCAGCGCAAGATGAAAATCTCTAACAGCATGGAGATTGCCGCTAGCGATCCGGGCAGTAAGCTGTTTATGAATATTGATAATCCCCTTGGTGATTATCAACCCGATTATCAATTAACACCCGCATCAGAATTGTTATTGCAACAGGCGACCAATCGAGATCCTCAAGATGAAGGTGTGTATAAAGTCACTTTTGTTGACATGGGCAACAAAACATTCGGCTATCAGCTAGAACGCAATGGCAGCGTTGTTGATGCTGGAGACTTTGAACCGAGTAAAGGAATTTCTTACCAAGGTTTGGCCATCAGTGTGAAAGGGCAAATTTCCAAGGGTGACTCAATTGTCTTGGAGCCACAACGCTCATTCAGCATTTTTGATACCTTTAAAGGTGCGATGGAATGGAGCGAAGCTCCCGTGTCGGATGCATCCGCGTCCGCTAAGCTTCATCAGTTTACACAAGAGTTCCATGCGGCTTTTATCCATTTGACTCAGGCGCGAACCGATGTGGGTGCTCGCTTGAATACTCTGGATATTCAAGAGCAGCAACACGATGACTTTCGACTCTCTTTGGCAAAGTCAAAGAGTAACTTCGAAGATCTTGATTACTCTAAAGCAGTGATCGACTTTAATGAGAACACCCGAGCCCTGCAAGCGTCACAGCAGGCCTTTGGTAAGACAAAAGACCTTACCTTGTTTAATTACTTGTAGCCCGATTGTTCGGCTGCCACCCATTGCGGGTGAATCAGCGTGAGTGTAATCCAGTTGCCTTAAGTGCTTTGCCTTATGTGCAGGAGAACGAAAACTACGCAAACGATAGGTGGCAAGTAAGGCTGCATAAGATTGCCATGTAATGTTTGATTGAATATTTCAATACGACTATTAACAGATTTAAATATGTAAATGCATGAATAGTATATTTATTTTTCGAATTGTGATTTTTTTAAATAATTGGCACGAAGATTGTATTGTTTATAGACACGAAGGAATTGATTGCCGCTTTAATAGGCAGTGGCGATCAACATAAACGATTTCAGCGAAGCCTCTCAACCAAGAACGTGATGGTGTTTCGTTGTTAATTAGGGTTCACGGTCAGTGCTTATATACAAGAGAGTGAAGCTGGCCGCTTCGCAACCGATGAAACGGTTAGCGAACTCGAAAGGAGAGCATGATGGCTGTAACTGTAAGCACCAACGTTGCCGCAATGACCGCGCAGCGTCATTTAAATAAAGCAACGGATAGTTTGAACACCTCGATGGAACGTTTGTCATCTGGACATAGGATCAACAGTGCGAAAGACGATGCTGCGGGCCTACAAATATCCAACCGTTTGACAGCGCAGTCTCGTGGTCTGGACGTTGCAATGCGAAACGCGAATGATGGTATTTCCATCGCCCAAACCGCTGAAGGTGCGATGAATGAATCCACCAACATACTGCAACGTATGCGTGACCTGGCATTACAATCTGCCAATGGTACAAACTCTAAATCAGAGCGCGAAGCGATCAATGAAGAGTCGATGGCACTGCAAGACGAGCTAAACCGAATTGCAGAGACGACCTCTTTTGGTGGCCGTAGACTTCTCAATGGTTCATTTGGTGATGCATCGTTCCAAATCGGTGCTAACTCTGGTGAAGCGATGATTATGGGCCTGAGCAGTATTCGAGCTGATGACACCCGCATGGGCGGCTCAACATTTACCGCAGAAAACGCTAAAGATAAGAACTGGTCCGTTGCTCCGGATGCGAACGATTTGAAATTCGAGTTTGTCACTAAGGATGGCCAGGAAGTCAGCATCGACATTCTTGCCAAGAAGGGAGACAACATCGAGCAACTTGCCACTTACATCAATGGTCAATCTGATAAAATCAGTGCATCAGTTGGTGATGACGGTGAATTGCAGCTATTTATCGCCGACCCTGATTTAGAAGGTGACTTTTCTGTCTCGGGCAGCTTAGCCTCTGAGCTTGGCTTAAATAACGAAGGTGTTAAACATACTGTTCAAGACATCGACATGACGACGGTTGCTGGCTCTCAAAATGCGGTCGCCATCCTTGATTCGGCACTGCAGTATGTAGACTCACAGCGTGCCGACTTAGGTGCCAAACAGAACCGTCTAAGCCACAGCATCAATAACCTGGCTAACGTTCAAGAAAATGTCAATGCCTCAAACAGCCGAATCAAAGACACCGATTTTGCTAAAGAGACGACTGAATTAACGAAAAACCAAATTTTGCAACAAGCAGGTACCTCAATTCTTGCTCAAGCAAAACAGTTGCCAAACTCTGCGATGTCACTACTTCAGTAGTGAAGTCGCAGTGAAGGCAGTTAACCTTGAGCCCAGACGTGGCGCTTAAGGTTTTACTGCCTGGCAAGCACGCTCTAGCATGTTTTAGTGAGCTCTCTCACTCTCACCTGCTCATTAATATCATCAGAGTGTGTCTCGGATTGCCCGTATGTGATTCATTTCTCTTGATCTCCACATAGGATATGGCGTCCAACCCCAGCCCCAGTTCTCTCAAAGGAAAAGGGGCTTTTTCCTTTATTGTCTTCTCACCTTCTTGTCAGTTATTCCGTCGGACTCTGGTTAAGATTACCTATGAATTGTGATCTAATGCCAAGTTATCCCCTTGTTTTAATGCCATTTTGGTTGTTTTTTATCCAAATAGAAGTTTTTGATAAATTTATGCTAAAGCTTTTCCAAACCGTGTCGTTAAATGAAATAACTTTAAAAAACTACTTGGTTTTCCGAGACGTAGGAAACCGCACCACCGGAAAATCAATTGGAGAAATACCATGGCAGTAAATGTAAATACTAACGTATCGGCAATGACAGCTCAGCGTTACCTAAACAGCGCAAGCCAAGCTCAAGCAACGTCGATGGAGCGTTTGTCTTCTGGCTCAAAAATCAACAGTGCGAAAGACGACGCTGCTGGCCTTCAAATTTCTAACCGTTTGAATGTACAAAGCCGTGGTCTAGACGTCGCGGTTCGTAACGCCAACGATGGTATTTCTATTGCGCAAACAGCTGAAGGTGCGATGAACGAAACCACCAACATCCTGCAACGTATGCGTGATTTGTCACTGCAATCTTCAAACGGTTCGAACTCAAAGTCAGATCGTGTGGCTATCCAAGAAGAAGTCTCAGCACTAAACAATGAATTAAACCGTATCGCCGAAACCACATCGTTTGGTGGTAATCGACTGCTTAACGGTACGTTCGGTACTCAATCTTTCCAAATCGGTGCTGACAATGGTGAAGCGGTCATGCTTGGCCTACGTGATATGCGTTCTGACAACGCGCAAATGGGTGGTACGAGCTATCAGGCTGAGAACGCGAAAGACAAAGACTGGGCAGTATCAGCAGACTCAAACCAATTGGCTATCTCACTAACCGATAAGTTTGGTGAAGCGCAGGAGCTGACCATCAACGCGAAAGAAGGCGACGATATCGAGCAATTGGCGACGTACATCAACGGTCAAACGGATCTAGTGCGTGCATCTGTTAACGAAGACGGCCAACTGCAAGTCTTTGCGGGCAGCAACAACGTTGACGGTGAAGTGTCGTTCTCTGGCAGCCTAGCGGGTGAGCTTGGCATGCAAGCAGGTAACGATGTAACTGTAAACAAGATCGACGTGACGACAGTTGGCGGCGCACAAGAATCTGTGGCGATTCTAGATTCTGCTCTTAAGTATGTCGACAGCCACCGTGCAGAGCTAGGCGCTTTCCAAAACCGCTTCGGTCATGCTATCAGCAACTTAGACAACATTAACGAGAACGTTAATGCCTCGAAGAGCCGCATTTCGGACACAGACTTTGCAAAAGAAACAACGGCAATGACTAAGAACCAGATTCTTTCTCAAGCATCAAGCTCTATCCTGGCACAAGCAAAGCAAGCGCCAAATGCAGCGCTAAGCCTACTGGGCTAAGCTTTAGCGCCGACTAACAGCGATTACAAAAAACCAGAGCTTCGGCTCTGGTTTTTTTATGGGACACCAAAAGGGGAAGACAGTATAAACAAGTTGATATCAAATCTTGATCACATTTATCCAATCAATTGAATATTTGATCTAAAAAAAGTGTTTTTTTCCTAAAGGTTAGAAAATGATCGCCGTTAAAAAGGTTGAGAGAAATGAGATCGGCCAATGTGAGGTGAGAGACACGGCGGCCATCAACCTATCTGCCTAAGGAGATCAATATGGCAATTAATGTAAACACGAATGTGTCTGCAATGACTGCGCAGCGCTACCTAAATGGTGCAGCGGAAAATACACAAAAATCGATGGAGCGCTTGTCCTCCGGTTACAAAATCAACAGCGCGAAAGACGATGCAGCGGGCCTTCAGATTTCTAACCGTTTGAACGTTCAAAGTCGTGGTCTTGATATGGCAGTGAAAAATGCCAATGATGGTATTTCAATCGCCCAAACTGCTGAAGGCGCAATGAACGAGACCACCAACATTCTTCAACGAATGCGTGATCTATCGCTACAGTCCTCGAATGGCTCTAACTCGAAATCAGACCGTGTGGCGATTCAAGAAGAAGTGACCGCGCTTAATGACGAACTAAACCGTATCGCTGAAACAACGTCTTTTGGTGGTAATCGTCTGTTAAACGGTACTTACGGTACTCAATCTTTTCAAATCGGTGCTGATTCTGGTGAAGCGGTCATGCTAAGCATGAGCAGCTTACGTTCAGACACTATGGAGATGGGTGGTAAGAGCTACGCCGCGCAAGAAGGCAAAAGCCCAGACTGGCGTGTTGCGGAAGATACTGAACTGACGATGTCTTATACCAATAAGCAAGGCGAAGAAGTTGAATTAACGGTCAACGCTAAGCAAGGTGATGATATCGAGCAACTTGCGACTTACGTGAATGGCCAAAGCCAAGATGTGAAAGCATCGGTGGGTGAAGATGGTAAGATCCAACTGTTTGCAGCGTCTCAGAAAGTACAGGGCGATGTTGCGTTTAGCGGTGGTTTGGCATCTGAGCTTAACTTGGGTGACGCGAAAGACGTCACGGTTAAAGACATCGATGTAACATCGGTTGCTGGTTCTCAAGAGGCAGTAGCGGTTATTGACGGTGCTCTGAAAAGTGTCGACTCTAAGCGTGCCGAACTTGGTGCATTCCAGAACCGTTTCAATCATGCTATTAGCAACTTAGATAACATCAACGAAAACGTTAATGCTTCTAAGAGCCGCATCAAAGATACGGATTACGCTAAAGAAACAACAGCAATGACCAAGAACCAGATTTTGCAACAAGCAAGTACGTCCATTCTTGCTCAAGCAAAGCAGGCTCCATCGGCAGCGCTTAGTTTGCTAGGTTAAATTACGCTTTAGGCAGCTAGCATAGTTGTTATTGCATAATAACGACTATTTCCCGTATCAAATGGTTGGGATTTTGGTGTTCCGAACCATTTGAGCGGACAGTATAAGGTGAGAACGGAGAGCGTTATGGATATAGCATCCTACACATCGAACATTCAGCCTTTTGCCACTTCAAATGGCACAGAACTTGCTAACAATAAACAGCAAAGCGTTGATTCTAAATCACCCTCTTCGACAGATTTACATGCAGATAACGTTGTAAAGCACGGCGAAGAGGCTCGAACGATGGAACTCTCTCAGGAGAAAACCAGCGAGCTCATAAAGAAAATCGCCAAAGAACGTCACGATCTTAATGAGCAAGAAAGGCAGAAGATGGTTGATAAGCTTGATGAATTTGTCTCAAACTTAACCAAAGATTTGTCTTTTCGGGTCGATGAGGAATCTGGCAGAAGCATTGTAACCGTGTATTCCAATAATGGTGACATCATTCGCCAGATACCGGATAAAGAGTTACTCGATGTACTGCTGCGCCTTGAACGTCACTCCTCAGGTTTAATTGAGGAGCGAGTATAAAGAATCTTTCGTAGTCGTTAGATTTGCTGATTTATTTGAGGTAGTTGGATGAGTATGGGCCCGATAGGGATGTCTTCAGGCATGGATATCAATGCCGTGGTAAGCAAAATAGTTGATGCAGAGCGTGTTCCTAAACAGCAGCGCATCGACATTGAGCGTACCAAAATTGATACCAATATTAGTGCCTATGGCAGACTTAGAGAGTCGCTCGATACCATGAAAAACCTCATGGCGAGTTTTCGTCAAGAGAAAGCGTTCGCATTACGTAGCGTTAGCTCAACCGAAGAAAGTGTAGTCACTGCGACGGCGACAACCGACGCTATAGCTGGCAAATATGCTATCGATGTTTTGCAACTTGCTCAGAGCCACAAAGTCGCGTCCGAGGTTCTTCCAGAAGACGCGAAATTTGGCCCTGGTAAGTTGCAATTGTCGATGGGTGAAAAAAGCTTTGATATTTCCCTTCGCAAAAACTCTAGGCTCACCGATGTGGTTCGAGCTATCAATGCCGCAAAAGATAACCCCGGTGTAAGAGCATCACTCATAAATGACCGAAATGGGCCACGCCTGATCGTCGCGGCGAATCAATCTGGATCTGAGAATGCATTGTCGATAAAAGCGTTGGCTGACCCAGACAATCCGAGTTCTGAGCTTTCCCGTCTTGAATATAAAACCCTAGAGCAAAGGGTCGAAGATCTGGAAAAAGCCTACGATGAAGCAATGGCTTTAACTGGTGGCAATAAACCTCTCAATGCAAAAGAGTCATTAGAACAAGCAAAACAAGAACAACAGGCTCAAGAGCAACAAAAACAGCAAGAAGTCAATGAACGGAGTCGACAACAAGCCGATGGGGCCGTATCGCCAAAAGAGGCAACTTCTGGCCGCCCACAGGATACGATACCCGGTTGGACCGAGACTGCATCGGGAACCTTAATTGACTCCTATCGCGCCCCTCAGCCCGAGCTCGATGAGAAGGCCCTAAAGAAATCTCAGGAAGTGCCAGGGTGGACCAACACAGCGTCGGGCACATTAACGGATTCATACGTCACAGCCTCTGAAGCTCAAAGTCAATTAGAACAAGAGCTTGCAGCCGAAAAGGCGTCAATAGCAAAAGCTGTGGCCGAGGGTGAATTGAGTGCAGAACAAGCAAAAAAGATGGAGCGTGCGAAACTGTCTCCAGAAGAACGTGAGCGACTAGAGAAGGTTGATAAGGCCGCCGCAGAGCTAAAAGAAGCGCAAACGGCGCTGCAAACGTACACGGGTATGAGTGAAGTTCAAGCTGCGCAAGACTCCATTGTGTTGTTAGATGGTGTCGCCGAACTATCTAGCCATAACAATGTGATAGAAGACGCCATTGAAGGGGTTGACCTAGCTTTAAAAGGTACAACCAAGCAAGGCGAGCGCCCAGCAGAGATTGGTGTTGAATACGATAGGCAGAGTGTTCGTACCGACATCGAACAGTTTGTTGCCGCTTACAATCAGTTTTTTAATGTGTCACAAGACCTGGGGAAAGTTGACCCGCTGACAGGCCGTGCAGGCCCACTTGCTGGCGATAGTCTGGTCAGAAGTGCCGATACTCGTCTAAAGGGCGTCTTTTCGAGCTCTATAGACAGTGCACCAGAAGATCTTAAAACGTTAACTGAGTTTGGTATTACCACGACAAGGCAAGGTAACTTAGAAATTAACTATGAATTGCTAGATAGGCAGCTAAACAATAACTTTAATAAGCTAGGGGAATTTTTTGGCGGAAGTAATGGCTTTGCACGTAAGGTTGAAGATGCCATTCATAGTATGACAGGGATAACGGAGTCTATTCGTACTCGAGAGAAAAGCTTAACGGAACAGAGTTATCGCTTGAATGATGACCAAACCACGCTCGATCGTCGTATGAACACCCTGGAAAAAAGGACGCATGACAAGTTCTCAGCGATGCAAGATGCGACAGGAAAAATGCAAAGCCAATTAGCTGGCATGATGAATGCATTAAGATAAAAGGGTGGCACAAGGCTTTAAGGTCAAAGAGCGATAAATGAATGTATTGCTAGAAAGATTATGTGATATTGATCACCAATTATTACAACTCATTGAAAAAGACGAGCTAAGTGCTGAAGAAATCCTTGGATTGGTCGATACAAGGGAAGAGTTACTCAAACGAGTTATTAATGCTGTCGAGCAAGACCCCAGATTGGCAGAGAGTGAACAGTGGAGTTGCGCGATCAAACGCACTCAACAGGTCGTGATCACAATGGAAGCTCAAACCCAGCAGTTAGGGCAAAAACTTAGGCAATATCGCCATGGTTCACGCTCGCTCGCACAGTATAAAAAGTTTATTTAAAGAGGAATGCAATGCGCGGTTCATTACAGGCATACAAAAAAGTATCAGTAGATAGTCAACTTAGTGCAGCCTCACCGCATAAAGTGATTCAAATGCTGATGGCTGGCGCTATTGAGCGCTTAATCCAAGCGAAGGCGGCAATGCAACAAGGGAACATACCAGTTAAAGGCGAGCGCATCGGTAAAGCGTTGGACATCATCATCAGTTTGCGTAGTTGCTTATCTCTTGATGACGGCGGTGAAATCGCGAGTAATCTTGATCAATTGTACGAATTTATGATCACGCAGATCTCGGAAGCTAACCACGAAAATAATCCTCAGCCGATTGATGATGTGATTGAAATTATCAGAGAAATTAAGTCGGCATGGGACCAAATTCCTGCGGAATATCACAACCTGACAGCCACAGAAGTAGGTATTTAAGCGGAATTAACCTCTTAAACCTCGACTCGCTCGGTTGCCTTATCATTTTATAGTCAATAGAATAGACGCCATTATCCGCCTAATGGCGTTTTTTTGTCGCTAACTGACTGTTTTATAAATTCCAGGGACTTACCTTTAGTTTTCTTTATTTTCTCCGCGCTTTTATCTGATCCGGAGACTGGAAGTCTATAGAACGCAGTGAGTTAGCGACGTTAATCAAGGCATGACTATTCCACAATGCAAGGCTTAGCTAAATTACTGGTTATCGAGGACGACTCTCAAGGGCGTATCAATCTTGGCACTATTTTAGAGTTTGTCGGGGAGCATTGCGTTGCAATCGATTCCAATCAGCTAAACACCGTTGACTGGAACGCCTCATGGTCAGGCTGCATCATTGGCAACATGGAAGGCGGAAGCTTAACATCGAAGCTTTGCAAGCAACTTACACGGTCCAATCACATTCCACTTTTGGTCCTTGGTAAGCATACCCCTCAAGTTGAAAATCTTTCTCACTTTGTCGGTGAGCTCGACTTTCCTCTGAACTACCCACAATTGAGTGATGCACTGCGACATTGCCGAGAGTTCCTTGGTCGCAAAGGCGTACAAGTCCCTTCTTCGGCTCGCAAGAATACCCTTTTTCGAAGCCTTGTTGGTCAAAGCCACGGCATTCAAGAGGTGAGGCATTTGATCGAACAAGTCTCTGGATCAGATGCAAATGTGTTGATACTCGGAGAGTCGGGTACGGGCAAAGAAGTCGTTGCACGTAATATTCACTATCATTCTACACGCAGAAACGGCCCATTCGTTCCTGTTAACTGTGGTGCGATACCACCGGATCTACTAGAGAGTGAGCTCTTTGGTCACGAAAAAGGCGCTTTTACTGGTGCGATCACGTCCCGTAAAGGGCGCTTCGAGTTAGCTGAGGGCGGTACACTGTTTCTTGATGAAATTGGTGATATGCCAATGCCGATGCAAGTCAAACTCTTACGCGTTTTACAAGAAAGAGTCTTTGAGCGCGTGGGTGGTAACAGTGTGATTAAAGCCAATGTACGTATTGTGGCAGCGACACACCGTAACCTTGAGGCTATGATCAGTAGGGGCGAATTTAGGGAAGATCTCTACTACCGACTCAATGTATTTCCAATTGAAATGCCTTCATTGAAAGAGCGAAAAGAAGATATTCCTTTGTTGCTTCAAGAGCTGCTAACGCGCCTGGAAGCTGAAGGTGGGCAACCTATCTGCTTTGCACCGCGAGCGGTAAACTCGTTAATGGAACACGACTGGCCAGGAAATGTTCGTGAGTTAGCAAACCTGGTTGAGAGAATGGTGATCCTCTATCCAAATAGTTTGGTAGATGTAAACCATTTACCTGTTAAGTATCGCTACAGTGATATTCCTGAATTCCAACCAGAAAAAATGGTCTATCGTTCAATTGAAGAGCAAGAGCGTGACGTACTCGATAGCATCTTTTCTGATGATTTTAGCTTTTCTGAACCAGAATCTGAGAGCTTTAATGCCCCCAAATCCTTACCTCCAGAAGGGGTGAACCTTAAAGAGCTACTTGCGGAACTAGAAGTGACTATGATCACTCAAGCTTTAGATGTTCAAGAGGGTATTGTCGCCAGAGCCGCTGACATGTTGGGTATGCGCCGTACCACACTGGTAGAAAAAATGCGCAAATACAATCTTAATCGTTAGCTCTGCGAAACCACACATTAAGTCGGCTAGTTGGTGGTGACAATTATTTGACGCATGTAAGACAATGAAAAATAAAAGAAATAGCTCGGCATGCTAATTGCATTGTTGGGCTATTATTGTTTTTGCCGTTTTAAACGTCATCAAAATGACCAAGGACGTGACAAACAAGTATGAATGTTTAGTACTTAGTGCAGAGAAAAGGAAGCAAGCTCTCAATGGATAATGGCGTATCTGAATTACCATCGACCTCAGACGGAGTCACCTCGCACCTAGACTCTTTGGAAGCGCAGGTTGAGCGTTACCAGCAAGTGATCGATGTTATGCCTGCAGGCGTTATATTGCTGGATGGTCAGGGTGTGGTTCGCGAAGCAAATCCAGAAGCCGAGCGAATTCTCGAATTGCCCCTTGTTGGTCATCGATGGTTTGAACTTATTCAACTGGCTTTTGATCCCAAAGAAGATGATGGCCATGAAATCTCACTGCGTAACGGCCGAAAAGTTCGCTTGGCGATATCAGCATCCTCTACCGGGCAACTGATTCTTGTCACCGATTTGACTGAAACCCGACTATTGCAGTCTCGGGTTAGCGACTTGCAACGTTTATCTTCGCTTGGCCGGATGGTAGCTTCGCTAGCGCATCAAGTTAGAACGCCTTTATCGAGCGCTATGTTGTACGCCTCGAATCTTGCTGCGCCAAACTTACCAGAAGCGACAAAATCGCGCTTTCAAACCAAGTTAATGGATCGACTGCAAGATCTAGAAAAACAGGTCAATGACATGCTGTTGTTTGCAAAAGGCGGCGACAACAAAGTCGTTAAACCTTTTCAATTAAAAGACCTGGTTGCCGAATTCCAACCTATGGTAGAAGCGCCAATTAAAAGCAATCAAATTGATTATTTTATCGAAGTAGAACAAGAAGATGTCGCTCTACTTGGTAATGTCAATGCCCTTGCTTCTGCACTGAGTAACCTGGTTCTCAATGCGATTCAAATTGCGGGTAAACAAGCACAGATAGATGTGTTCTTTCGCCCGGTACGAGGTGAATTAAAAATCTCGGTCCAAGATAGCGGCCCAGGGGTCCCTCCTGAGCTGCAAGCAAAAATAATGGAACCCTTTTTCACGACTCGTTCTCAAGGTACAGGACTTGGGTTAGCAGTGGTTCAAATGGTTTGTCGTGCACACGATGGACGCCTTGAGTTGCTGTCAGAAGAGGGAGACGGAGCTTGTTTTACGATGTGTTTGCCACTTGCAAACGATAAAACATCCGGCGAGCAAGAAACGAATGGAGTAAATGATGGCTCAGAGTAAAGTACTGATTGTAGAAGATGACGAAGGGTTACGCGAAGCGCTCGTCGACACCCTTGCCCTTGCTGGATATGACTGGGTAGAAGCTGATTGTGCCGAAGATGCATTGATTAAACTCAAAGCGCAGCAAATTGATATTGTCGTGTCGGATGTTCAAATGGCTGGAATGGGCGGCTTAGCGTTGTTACGTAATATCAAACAAAATTGGCCTAAATTGCCTGTACTGCTAATGACCGCGTACGCCAATATCGAAGATGCCGTTGAAGCGATGAAAGAGGGCGCTATCGATTACATGGCAAAACCTTTCGCCCCTGAAGTGTTACTCAATATGGTTGGACGCTACGCGCCACATAAATCTGAGGACGATGGTAACGCTGTTGTCGCTGACGAGAAGAGTCTCAAGCTGTTAGCTCTGGCTGAAAAAGTCGCTAAAACCGATGCAAACGTTATGGTTCTTGGGCCAAGTGGATCAGGCAAGGAAGTGATGTCTCGCCACATCCATAAAACATCAACACGCGCTAATGGGCCTTTTGTGGCAATTAACTGTGCGGCCATTCCCGACAATATGCTTGAAGCAACACTGTTTGGTTATGAAAAAGGGGCATTTACTGGCGCTGTACAAGCGTGTCCAGGAAAATTTGAGCAGGCTCAAGGCGGCACAATATTGCTCGATGAAATTAGCGAAATGGATCTGAATTTGCAGGCAAAACTTCTACGTGTGTTGCAAGAACGTGAAGTTGAAAGACTGGGCAGCCGAAAGAGCGTTGCTTTGGATGTGAGAGTATTGGCGACCAGTAACCGAGATTTAAAGCAATATGTGCAAGAAGGCAACTTTCGCGAGGATTTGTACTATCGCCTGAATGTTTTCCCAATTACTTGGCCTGCCCTGCGTGATCGACTTGGGGACATTACTCCACTGGCGTTGCACTTAATCGAAAGGCACTGTAAAAAGCTGGGTCTTCCAGTGATAGGACTTAGTGAAACAGCGAAGCAAAAACTGCTTCAATACACTTGGCCAGGCAATGTACGTGAACTCGACAACGTTATTCAAAGAGCGCTAATCCTGAGTGATGAAAAAGACATCGATGCCGAACACATCCTGATTGAAGGACTGGATTGGCAAGACGCGAGTAGTTTGCAGCAAGTGGTTAGCGGTGAAATCGCTCAACCGATTATTGCGCCTGTTGCCGGGTTTAGCGCACCAGTAGAACGTGCTGTTTCCCTTGGCGATGGCTTAGGGAATGAACTGAGAGACCAAGAGTTCACCATTATTCTTGATACGCTCAAAGAATGTCAGGGGCGTCGCAAAGACATGGCAGAGAAGTTGGGGATTAGCCCTCGGACTTTGCGCTACAAGCTCGCGAAAATGCGTGACGCAGGAATAGACATTCCAGCTTAGTAGTGCGTACTAGTGCACAAAAAGCGACGCTCAATGGCATATATTTTGCTGTGTTAGATATAGTGGAAGCATAAGAACAGCGATAGTCAAATTATTGACGAAATGAGGACCGCATGAAAGTTCAGGGATTACAAAGTGAAATGCAAGCAATGATGCTAGAAGCAACTAACAGCCGGCCCGCAGCAAGCGGCCATACGGTTGGCGCTGACTTTGGTAATATGCTCAATAACGCCATTAATAACGTTAATGGCCTGCAAAAATCCTCTGGTGATCTACAAATGCGATTTGACCGCGGCGACGAAAACGTGTCGCTGTCTGATGTGATGATTGCCCGCAACAAATCCAGTGTCGCGTTTGAGGCAACGATTCAAGTGAGAAACAAGCTTGTCGATGCTTACAAAGAACTAATGAACATGCCGGTATAAGTTAGGTATTAAATAGTGGCTCAAGATACTCATTCGACCGATTTAGCCGTTGTTGATGGTGGTCAGGATACCGCCCTCATGGCCAGTTCTGACATTGACAGTAACAGTCAGAACCCCGACGCTAACGAGAAAAGTAGCTCCAAATTTGACTTGGCAATGGGCGATCTCGATTTGCTAAGGCAGATCGTATTGGTATTGTCGATTTCAATCTGTGTTGCTCTTATTGTAATGCTCTTCTTTTGGGTAAAAGAACCAGAGATGCGCCCGTTGGGGGTATATGAAACCGAAGAACTTATTCCTGTTCTTGACTACCTCGATCAGAAAAAAATCGCCTACAACCTTCAAGGTAATACCTTGAGCGTTCCCGTGAGTGATTATAATGGACTGAAGCTTGATCTTGCCAGAGCAGGCCTTAATCGTGAAAGCAATACTGGCGATGACATTCTCATGAATGACATGGGTTTTGGTGTTTCTCAGCGTCTTGAACAAGAGCGTTTAAAGCTGAGCCGTGAGCGTCAATTAGCCAAAGCGATCGAACAGATGAAACAGGTACGCAAAGCCAAAGTGTTGTTGGCGTTGCCTAAGCAGAGTGTATTTGTAAGGCACAATCAAGAAGCTTCGGCATCGGTGTTTTTAACCTTGGCAACAGGGTCGGTGTTGAAACAAGAAGAAGTAGATTCTGTGGTCGATATGGTAGCCAGCGCTGTACCTGGCATGAAGCCAACGCGTATCACCGTTACTGACCAACACGGACGCTTGTTAAGTTCTGGCTCGCAAGATCCTATGTCAGCTGCGCGACGCAAAGAACATGACTTAGAAAGAAAACAAGAACAGGCTCTTCGTGAAAAAATCGATTCAGTACTGATCCCGATCCTTGGCCTGGGTAATTACACAGCGCAAGTCGATATCGAATTAGATTTCAGTGCTGTTGAACAAACAAGAAAGCGCTTTGACCCAAATACGCCTGCCACGCGCAGCGAATACACATTAGAAGATTACAACAACGGTAATGTAGTCGCTGGGGTTCCGGGGGCATTAAGTAATCAGCCACCCGCGGATGCGTCAATACCGACCGACGTCGCGCAGATGAAAGATGGCTCTATACTTGGGCAAGGCTCTGTTCATAAAGAAGCGACTCGTAATTTTGAACTCGACACCACGATCAGTCATGAACGAAAGCAAACTGGTGTGGTGAATCGCCAAACCGTGGCCGTGGCAATTAAAAATCGTCAAAACGTTAACCCAGACAGTGGCGAGGTCACCTATCAACCTCGCTCAGAAAGTGAATTATCTGCGATTCGACAAGTGCTTATTGGAGCCGTGGGTTACAGTGAAGCACGCGGCGATTTACTTAATGTCCTTAGCGTGACTTTCGAAGAGCCAATGGAGCATACATTAGCTGATGCCCCTATCTGGGAGCATCCAAATTTCAACGATTGGATCCGCTGGTTGGCAAGTGCCGTTGTCATAATCGTGGTTGTTCTTGTGCTCATTCGTCCTGCGATGAAAAAACTGCTTAATCCATCCGTCAATGATGAGGAAGAGCAGCTATACGGTCCTGATGGTTTACCACTTGGTGCCGATGGCGAGACCAGTTTGATTTCTGGCGATATTGAAGGCGGTGAATTGTTCGAATTTAGCAGTGGTATCGATCTGCCGAATCTACATAAAGATGAAGATGTTCTCAAAGCTGTGAGAGCTTTGGTTGCAAACGAGCCTGAACTCGCAGCTCAGGTGGTGAAAAATTGGATGGCTGAAACCTAAATGGCAAATGAAATCATAGCAAAACAAGGTGATGGGGTTGCTGAAACCACGGTCGACATTGCCTCGATCAGTGGCGAAGAAAAGGCAGCAATCTTGTTGCTCAGTCTCAACGAGCAGGACGCTGCGAGCATTATTCGCCACCTAGAGCCTAAACAGGTACAAAAGGTTGGTAGTGCTATGGCCAAAGCCAACGATCTCAATCAGGAGAAAGTCGGGGCGGTGCATCGTGCTTTTCTGGAGGACATCCAAAAATACACCAATATCGGTATGGGTAGCGAAGACTTTATGCGTAATGCCTTAGTGGCAGCATTAGGCGAAGATAAAGCGAATAATTTGGTGGATCAGATCTTACTTGGTACCGGTTCTAAAGGCCTAGATTCCCTCAAATGGATGGATCCAAGACAAGTTGCCAGCATCATTTTAAACGAGCACCCACAGATCCAAACCATTGTTTTATCCTACTTGGAAGCGGATCAATCAGCAGAAATTCTATCTCAGTTCCCAGAGCGTGTTCGCCTTGATCTGATGATGCGAATCGCTAACCTAGAAGAAGTTCAACCTTCAGCGTTGGCAGAGCTCAACGAAATCATGGAAAAACAATTTGCTGGTCAAGCTGGTGCTCAGGCTGCGAAAATTGGTGGCCTTAAAGCTGCGGCTGAAATTATGAACTATCTCGATAATAACGTTGAAAGTGCATTGATGGATCATATTCGTGATCATGATGAAGACATGGCAACACAAATCCAAGATCTTATGTTTGTCTTTGAAAACCTAATCGAAGTTGATGATCAAGGTATTCAAAAGCTACTTAGAGATGTTCCACAAGATGTGCTTCAAAGAGCGCTCAAAGGCACTGACGATACTCTCCGAGAGAAAATATTCATCAATATGTCCAACCGCGCCGCCGATATGATGCGTGAAGACATCGAAGCTATGCCACCTGTGCGAGTGTCTGATGTAGAGTCAGCGCAAAAAGAAATCCTCACTATTGCTCGCCGTATGGCCGACAACGGTGATCTGGCACTAACTGGTGGTGCCGATGAGTTCTTATAACTTTTGCTGCGTAAACTCTAAGTTAAACGAAGAATACTATGTCAAACGATAGAAAACGTGGTTTTTTACGACCTTCAGAAGACAACAGTGTCGAAGCAGCCCACTCGTGGGGGTTGCCAGATTATAGTTCGCAAACCACACAACAGGCGCGTGAAACTGCATTCAATTACGATCCCGGTTGGGCACCATCCGAGCCTTCAGAAGCTGAAGAGGAGCCGCTTGAACTGACCGAAGAACAATTCGAACAGATTAAGCAAGGAGCCTATCAAGAAGGACTGTTTCAGGGCCAAGAAGCCGGCTTTAAACAAGGCTATGACAAAGGAAAAGAAGAAGGCTTACAAGACGGCCACGAAGAGGGGCTCGCCGCCGGCAAAGTAGAAGGTGTTGCTGCAGGTGAAGACTATATCAAGCAGCAAGTAGAGACCTTTGTCCAGTTGGCAAATCAGTTTGCTCAACCATTAGAGTTAATGAACGCCCAAGTTGAGAAGCAGCTGATAGATATGGTTTTAGCGCTGACTAAAGAAGTCATTCATGTTGAAGTGCAAACCAATCCTCAGATTGTTTTAGATACCTTAAAGCAGTCCGTTGAAGCCTTGCCAATTCTTGGGCATGCGATCACGATTAAGCTCAACCCTCAAGATGTTGATATTATTAAAGCAGCGTATGGCGATGAAGAGATTGCAACTCGCAATTGGACCTTGCTTATTGAGCCAGCCTTAAATCGCGGTGATGTTCAAATCGAAGCCGGCGAGTCGAGTGTTAATTACCGTATGGAAGAGCGAGTGCGTTCAGTATTGCAAAATTTTTGTGGTATTAATCGGCACCAGGGAGGTGAGTAATGCTTGCCCTTGCTGATCGTCTGGCTAATTACAAAAGTCATGGTTTTAAATCTCGCGCGATCGCGTCAGGCAAACTTGTTCGAGTGGTTGGATTGACCCTTGAAGCAACAGGCTGTAAAGCCCCTATTGGAAGCTTGTGTACAGTAGAAACTATGTCAGGCGATATGGAGGCTGAAGTTGTCGGGTTTTCCGGAGATAACCTATTTTTGATGCCTAGTGAGCAGATCACAGGAGTGTTGCCCGGAGCGAAGGTCACCCCATTAGTCGGCGAAACGGGCGTTCCGGTTGGTATGGAGTTACTCGGGCGTGTGATTGATGGCGTCGGTAACCCCCTTGATGGCTTGGGTGAAATATACACTGACCAGAAGTCGTCATTTGTTGCGCAGACCATTAACCCATTAGCACGAAAGCCAATCACTGAGCCACTCGACGTTGGTCTCAAAGCCATTAATGGCTTACTCACGGTAGGTAAAGGTCAACGTATTGGCCTCTTTGCAGGTTCAGGCGTCGGTAAATCGGTGACGCTGGGCATGATGACTCGCGGCACCACCGCGCAAGTTGTGGTTGTTGGCTTGATTGGTGAACGTGGCCGAGAGGTAAAAGAATTCATCGAGGAAATCCTCGGCGAATCAGGGCGTCAGCGTTCAGTTGTGGTCGCCGCACCCGCTGATTCGTCGCCATTGATGAGACTTAAGGGCTGTCAAACCGCATTGACGATCGCTGAGTATTTTAGAGATCAAGGCTTCGATGTTTTATTGCTCATGGACTCCTTGACTCGTTTTGCACAAGCTCAACGTGAAATTGCGCTATCTGTGGGCGAACCGCCAGCGACAAAAGGTTATCCACCTTCCGTCTTTGCCAAGCTACCCGCATTGGTTGAGCGAGCGGGTAATGGTAGTGAGAATCAAGGTTCCATTACGGCCTTTTTTACCGTATTAACTGAGGGTGATGATCTTCAAGATCCGATAGCTGACGCAGCGCGAGCGATATTAGACGGTCACGTCGTTCTATCGCGAGAAATGGCGGACGCTGGGCACTATCCTGCGATCGATGTTGAGAAGTCTGTGAGCCGAGTAATGCCGCAAATTACCGATGACCAACACCTATTAATGTCAAAAGCGGTTCGACAAATTCTTTCTGTATGTCGAAAAAATCAGGACTTGGTATCGATTGGTGCTTATAAGCCGGGAACCGACCCTGCTATCGACAGCGCATTTACCCTGAAACCAAAACTTGATCAGTATTTGCAGCAAAGTATGAAGGACTCCGTGCCTTATGATATGTGCATTAATATGCTCAAACAATTGCTACAGGTTGAGTAACCTATGGACAATGCACTCGATTTTCTTTTAGAGCAAGCTAAAGACAACGAAGAACAAGCGGTGCTTGCTCTTAATAAAGCTCAAGTGGAACTCGATGATTACTATAAGCAGGTTCAGCAGATCGAGCAGTACCGTTTAGACTATTGTAATCAATTGGTTCAGCGAGGAATGAAGGGGTTAACGGCCAGTGAATATGGCCACTTGAACCGCTTCTTGACGCAACTTGATGAAACTCTTTCCAAGCAGCGTTCGGCAGAATCTCATTTCAAAACACAAGTCGAAAACTGCCAAGATTACTGGCATAACACCAGGACCCAGCGCCGATCGTATGAATGGATGATGGAGAAGCGCTTAAAAGAAAAACGTCAAAAAGAAGAAAAAATTGAACAAAAGCAAATGGACGAATTTGCCAACTTACTGTTTTCTCGCCGTAAAGCTCAACGCTAGCGAAACTCTTGTTTAATGGCGTAATTATTGCATCATTAACAGGTTAAATGGTGGAAGGGGCGATTTATTGCCGCTTGCTGCTAAGGACATGGGCAAATTTTTTAGAAAGGCACTTTTCACGATGAGCTTCTCTGTATCTACGACTAATTCAGCACCAACCGTTAATGCAAAAGGCATTGCTGTTTCTAATAAGCCAGCAACTCCTAGCGAAGGCGAAGAAGTTCAAGGCTTTTGGAGTCGAATTTCGGCTGCTATGGAAGGGAGCGAGTCTGGGGAAACAAAAGACGTATCCTCTGGTGAGTCCTCAGATGTCATGTTGACAATAAACGATGATGACTCCTCTGACAGTGAAAAAGTGATTCTAGACTCTGACGACATGATGGCGACCGATGGCGTCAAAAAAATGACTTCAGAAGAGTTGGATGACACTGATGTTATCGTCAAAGGAGTCTCACAAGGCTCTGACTCTGACCATAAGCCAGCAGAAAATAGCGTACCAGCCGATGAGGTTGTTGCTGAAGGTGCGGTTTTATTAGGTCGATTAGACGAGTCAAATAAAACGCTGCAGAAGTCAGCATCTAGCCAAGGTGACTCCAAAGAGCAACAGCTCGCATCAAACGAGACCGTAGAGCAGAAGTCAGTGTCAAGCGCTGAAGGAACAACGGCCATATTGGCAGGCTCAAAAATAGAGTCTGAACAACAAACAATAGAGCCGACATCACCAGCAGTGTTATCAGAAGATACTCCGCTAAGTAAAGAGCTTAGCTCTGACTCTAAACTAGCGAATGGAAAGTTGATACCTGATTTTGAAAAAGTTTCAAAAGGCAATGCCAATAGCAACCAAATTGTCTGGAGCAAGGAAGGCCAAGGTAACGACACCAAAGGTATGGCCGTCGCGACCATGATGGCACCCGTTTCCGAAGGTGAAAAAACCACTCAGATGTTAAATGAATCTCATTCATCTTCGGCGCAACTCAACTCAGCCGTGGGAATGCAGCAAGTCTTAACAGCATCGCCAGCGGCGACGTCTGCAGCTGATTCATCACAGCAAGCGGCAATGATTGCAGGCTTAGGAGTTACGACAGGTGCTAAAGGACTAGAAAAGCGTCCGTTGGGAAATGAAGTCACGGAAAATGGACTCGCTCCTACAACGAGCTTGAACAGTACCACGGCAATGAATCAGTTAAGGGCAGATCAGCCCACAGCAAACGCGCAATCTCCTTTGGTATTAACGAAAGAGAATGCTGGTGAGCAAGTAGCCGAAAGGCTACAAATGATGATGTCGAAAAATCTAAAACACGTTGATATTCGTTTAGACCCACCCGAACTTGGCAGAATGCAGATCCGCATGAGCCTGAACAGCGACGCTGCGAGCGTACATTTTACCGTTCAGAATCAGCAGACTCGAGATCTTGTTGATCAAGCCATGCCAAGGCTTCGTGAAATGTTGGCTCAGCAAGGGTTGCAGCTCGCTGATAGCTCTGTTCAACAACAAAGTTCAGGGCAACAACAAATGGCACAGCATCAAGGCAGCGACAATGGCTCATCTCAGCTGGCGAGCGGAGAGCACGATGCTGAATCGATGGAAGGCGCAACTTCGATCGAAATGAACGTGACTGAGAAGTCCGATGGAATTAGTCTTTACGCCTAGTCAGGCATGATAAAGGAATGGAGCCAGAATGGCTGAAGAAATACAAACGGGTAATGCTGGCTTAAATAAGAAGTTATTGATTATTGTTGTCGCGGCATTAGTGTTGCTACTGTCAATTGGCTCAATGGCTTACTTGTTATTAGGCGGCGATTCAACCCCCGAAAGAACAACTTTCGCAAGCGCTGAACCTAAGCGGATGACCAATCCGATAAGCTATGTGAACATTGCTCAGCCTTTTATTTTTAATGTTTCTGGTCAGTCACGAGATCGTGTGGTGCAAATCAAAGTACAGTTAATGGTACGTGGCTTAGAAAATGAAGAATTGGCCAGACACCACTCTCCTTTGGTGGAAAGTACTTTATTATCTACGTTTGCTTCTATGTCAGTAGAGCAACTTCGTAGTTCAAATGGTCGAGTAGAATTAAGAGAACAAGCCACAAACGACATTCAGGTGAGCCTATCTAAAGTGGTCGGCCGCCCCGTCGTTGAAAAAGTACTATTTACAGACTTCGTTATTCAGTAGGTAATTTGTGACCGATTTATTAAGCCAAGATGAAATTGATGCTCTACTTCACGGCGTTGATGATGTGGATGAGGTGGAGGACGAGTTAGATCAAGACCCCAGCAGTGTGGTCAATTTTGATTTTTCATCGCAAGATCGCATCGTTCGTGGTCGAATGCCGACCCTCGAACTTATCAATGAACGTTTTGCCCGTCATATGCGGATAAGCTTATTTAATATGCTCCGTAAAACGGCAGAAGTGTCGATTAACGGCGTGCAAATGATGAAGTTTGGCGAGTATCAAAACACATTGTATGTGCCGACAAGTCTGAACATGGTGCGCTTTAGACCGCTTAAAGGTACCGCTCTCATTACCATGGAAGCAAGGCTTGTTTTTATTTTGGTTGAAAACTTTTTTGGCGGTGACGGACGTTTTCACGCCAAGATCGAAGGCCGGGAGTTTACGCCCACCGAAAGGCGCATCATTCAACTGTTGATGAAAACTGTTTTCGAAGATTACAAGGAAGCTTGGTCTCCGGTTATGGGTGTAGAGTTTGAGTATTTGGACTCCGAAGTAAACCCAAGTATGGCGAATATTGTTAGTCCAACAGAAGTTATCGTTGTCAGCTCTTTCCATATTGAGGTTGACGGTGGTGGCGGTGACTTTCATGTCGTGATGCCTTACTCCATGGTAGAGCCGATACGCGAGTTACTCGATGCAGGTGTACAATCGGACAAAATGGAAACGGATGTTCGTTGGAGCAGTGCGTTGCGTGAAGAAATCATGGATGTACCCGTCAACTTTCGCGTTAACCTCTTAGAAAAAGATGTTTCTCTAAGAGACTTGATGGAGCTGCAAGTCGGCGACATCATACCGATAGACATGCCAGAAAATGCGACGATGTTTGTAGAAGAATTGCCAACCTATCGGGTGAAGATGGGTCGCTCGGGCGAGAAAATGGCAGTCCAAATTTCAGAAAAAATTAGACGTCCAGATGTTGTCAAAACAGATTTAGCCTTTCTTGGAAAAGATATCATGGCCGAACTTGACAATGTGGAAGAAGACCAAGAATAACCGATGAGAGTTAATTAGATTATGGGAACGACAGACGATCAAAAACTAGCCGACGAATGGGCCGCTGCATTGGGTCAGGATCCATTGGCGCCAAGTACCGACGTAGACATTGATGATGTGCTTGCAGCACCGCTTGACGAATTGAAAGATGACGCTGCGCCGATCAGCGTTGATGAAAGACGCAAGCTCGACACTATCATGGATATTCCCGTCACGATCTCTATGGAAGTAGGGCGTTCACAAATTAGCATTCGTAACTTGTTACAGCTAAACCAAGGCTCAGTGGTCGAACTGGATCGTATTGCCGGAGAATCCCTTGACGTAATGGTCAATGGAACGCTCATCGCCCATGGTGAAGTTGTGGTGGTAAACGACAAATTTGGTATCCGACTAACCGATGTCATTAGCCAAACCGAACGAATTAAGAAGCTAAGATAACGCTATGTTGAAACAAGTTATGCGCAGTGGTCTCGGTGTTGTCGCTTCTTGCTTGTCAGGCTTTGTCATGGCGCAAAGTGAAGACGTGGTCAGCAGTACTGAAAGCCCAATTGTAGGGAGTGGAGCGACGCAATTAGATTTGGCTGCGACGACAGGCTCTCTAGTACTGGTTATTGCTATTATATTGGGCCTGGCTTGGCTGCTAAAACGTATGCGAGTGCCGAACCTGGTGCAGCAGCAAGGGCTTAAGATTGTCAGACAGTTACCTGTAGGCACTAAAGAGCGTATTGCGATTGTTGAAGCAGGGAATGAACAGTTTTTGGTTGGTATTACGCCACAATCGATTCAGTTGATTTCTAAGTTGGACCAGCCTTTACAGGAAACTGAGGCTGCTAAGCCCGCCTTCGCAAACCACTTAGCGCAATTATTGAGTAAAAATGCAAATAAGTAACCGTGGCTTTAAAACCCTGATCTTGTTAGTGGGTCTGATCTTTTCATTCTTTGCGACCGCAGAGGAAGGTATTACAACCCCCGTACCTGATGGAGCGGCTTTAGAGGCGGGAGTGACGGTAAGCGCCATGAAAGAAGATCGAGGAGCCGGTGGCAGTACCAGCGCATCTTCTTTCGGTACCGGGCCAGGTATCCCGGCTTTTACCATGAAAGCCAATGCCGATGGTAGTGAAGACTATTCAATAAATTTACAAATATTGGCGCTGATGACCATGCTTGGCTTTTTGCCAGCCATGGTTATTTTAATGACGTCATTCACTCGTATTGTCGTGGTGATGTCTATTTTAAGACAGGCGATGGGTTTGCAACAGACACCGTCTAACCAGGTCATCATTGGTATTGCAATTTTCCTAACCTTATTCATTATGTCGCCGGTGATCAATGAGGTGAATGATAAGGCAATACAGCCGTATTTAAATGAGCAGATCACCGCTAAACAAGCATTTTCACAAGCACAAGAACCTATGAAGAGCTTCATGCTCAAGCAAACACGGGTCAAAGACTTAGAGACGTTTGTTGAAATGTCCGGTTCACAGGCGCAAAACCCTGAAGATGTGTCGCTTGCGGTGTTGATCCCTGCATTTATTACCTCAGAATTGAAAACCGCTTTCCAAATTGGCTTCATGTTGTTTTTGCCTTTCTTAATCATTGACTTAGTTGTAGCGTCGATCTTGATGGCAATGGGTATGATGATGCTCTCGCCAATGATTGTCTCCTTACCATTTAAGCTGATGTTGTTTGTTTTGGTGGATGGCTGGAATCTTATTCTATCGACCTTAGCCGGAAGCTTTGCGTTGTAGCTACTGCAACAGCGAACGAGGAGTAACGTGTGACCCCAGAGGTATTTGTTGAATTGTTTCGAGACGCTTTATGGATGGTGTTGATCATGGTTTGTGCCATTATCGTCCCCAGTCTAATGGTGGGCTTGGTTGTGGCCGTATTTCAAGCCGCAACATCAATCAATGAACAAACACTGAGTTTTTTGCCAAGATTGATTGTGACGATTTTAGCGCTGATGGCTTTTGCACACTGGGGTACTCAGATGATGATGGAGTTTTTCTTTGGCATTATCGAGCGATTACCTCAAGTGTTGTGGTAACGCATCATGATGGAGTACCCAACCACCGCTGTACTTGAATGGATGGCTAACTATTTTTGGCCCTATGTTCGTATTTCGGCCATGTTGATGGTGATGCCTGTTACGGGCGCGCGATTTGTTTCACCAAGAATTCGCCTTTTCCTTGGCCTGGCACTGACATTTGCGGTGATGCCTTCGATACCTAAGGTACCTGAAACTATAGAACTGTTGTCCTTTCAAGGGTTTCTCACCGTTGCAGAGCAGATATTGATTGGCGTTGCAATGGGAATGGTGGCCATCTTTATGGTACAAACGTTTGTCATGTTGGGCCAAATACTAGGCATGCAATCGAGCCTGGGCTTTGCTTCGATGGTCGACCCTGCGAACGGTCAGAGTACGCCGCTATTAGGTCAATTATTTATGTTTCTGGCCACCATGTTCTTTTTGGCCACAGACGGGCACTTAAAGCTGATCCAATTGGTTGTGATGAGTTTTAAGACTCTACCCATTGGTACTGGGCACTTAAGTGCAATTGATTACCGAGAACTGGCCTTGTGGTTGAGCCTGATTTTTAAGACGTCTTTGAGTATGGCACTGGCGGGAATTATTGCTCTTTTAACCGTGAATCTCTCATTTGGTGTCATGACTCGTGCCGCACCTCAATTAAATATCTTTTCCCTAGGCTTCGCATTTGCGTTAATCATCGGCTTGATGATTTGCTGGTATATATTAGCTGGATTGTACAGCCACTATCAGTTGTATTGGATCGAAGTTGAGTCGCAGATCTGTCGTCTAATCGACATAAGTTGTTAAAAGCCATTAGATAAAATGTAAGGAGGCTGGCTTGGCAGAGTCAGATGGACAAGAACGCACAGAAGACGCCACGCCCCAGCGGTTAAAGCAGGCGCGTGAAAAAGGCCAAGTTGCTCGCTCTAAAGAGCTAGCGTCAGTTTCTGTATTGGTCGTCGGTTCAGTCTCCTTGATGATGTTTGGTGAGTCACTCGCTCAGGCCCTTTTTTCAGGGATGCGCAGTTTGTTTTCATTAAGTAGGGAAGAGATTTACGATCCGACCAAGTTATTGGATGTCGCGTTGGGAGCATTAAGTGACTTAGTGCTGCCATTGATGCTGATTTTAGTTGTGCTGTTTGTTGCTGCGCTAATTGGCGCGGCTGGCGTCGGCGGGATCAGTTTTTCAGCGCAGGCTGCGATGCCCAAAATGTCTAAAATGAATCCGCTCAGTGGATTTAAACGAATGCTTGGTATGCAAAGTTGGGTTGAACTCGTCAAGTCGATACTTAAGGTTGCATTGGTAGCGGGTATGGCCTCTTATCTCATTAGTGCCTCGAAAGCAGACCTGTTTCAACTCAGCATGGAAGTGTTTCCGCAGAACATTTTTCATGCCTTATCAATTCTACTCAACTTCGTTTTATTGATCAGTTGTACCCTCTTGATTGTGGTTGCAATAGATATCCCCTTTCAGATATGGCAACACAGTAATCAGCTAAAAATGACCAAACAAGAAGTCAAGGACGAGCACAAAGACACTGAAGGTAAGCCTGAGGTTAAGGGCCGGATCCGGATGTTACAAAGAGAAGCGGCTCAAAGGCGAATGATGGCCGAGGTCCCTCAAGCGGATGTCATCGTGACAAACCCGGAACACTTTTCCGTAGCACTTCGCTACGCACAAGGCTCAGACCGAGCGCCGATTGTGGTTGCAAAGGGGGTAGAACATATGGCGTTGAAAATAAGAGAAGTCGCACGTGAGCATGATATTTACGTCGTTCCTGCACCGCCATTGGCGCGTGCTTTGTATCATACCACCGAGTTAGAGCAAGAAATTCCAGATGGGTTATTTGCCGCTGTTGCACAGATACTGGCGTATGTTTATCAACTCAAGCAATACCGCCGCAAGGGAGGGGAGCGACCGACACTCAATGAAAACCAAATGACCATACCGAAAGACATGCGGCACTAGTGGTGTCAATAAATTGGCGCGAACGCGCGGTACGATATTTGCTTAGTTAACAAGTTAATAGGATTTAAACCATTGTCCTTAATGATCGGCAATGGCAGAGCAGTGATGTTGTTAGAATGAAATTCAGTTTACCTTTTGCCAGTTGGCTTCCACATATTCCCAAACGGGCATTTCCCGCTATTGGCGCTCCGGTAATGGTGCTAGCGGCATTGGCAATGATTGTGTTGCCAATTCCACCGTTTCTACTCGATCTCTTCTTTACCTTCAATATTGCCTTGGCGATGGTGGTGCTATTAGTTTCTGTCTATACACGCCGTCCACTCGATTTTGCCGCTTTCCCAACCGTACTGCTTATAGCGACTCTTTTAAGGTTAGCCCTGAACGTAGCATCAACTCGTGTCGTTTTGTTATCTGGTCACGAAGGTGAGGGTGCGGCGGGTAACGTTATCGAAGCGTTTGGTAATGTGGTGATTGGTGGCAACTACGCGGTGGGTTTAGTGGTGTTTTTGATCTTGATGATTATAAACTTCATGGTAGTGACTAAAGGTGCTGGACGTATATCCGAAGTTAGTGCTCGCTTCACTCTTGATGCCTTACCCGGAAAGCAAATGGCGATTGATGCAGATTTGAACGCAGGGCTGATAGAACAAGACGAAGCGCGAACTCGACGTTTTGAAGTCACAAAAGAGGCAGACTTTTACGGCTCAATGGATGGTGCCTCAAAATTTGTAAAAGGCGATGCAATAGCCGGTATCTTGATTCTGTTTTTAAACATTATCGGTGGCTTGAGTATTGGTATGATGCAGTATTCCCTAGGGTTTGGGGAAGCCATCGAAATCTATACTTTGCTGACTATCGGTGATGGTCTTGTCGCGCAAATCCCGTCTCTACTGCTGTCGATTGCAGCAGCAATCATGGTAACCCGTCAAAATACCGACGAAGATATGGGACAACAAGTGGTGTTCCAGTTGTTTGATAACCCCAAAGCTTTGATGATCACGGCGGGTATTTTGGGTGTCATGGGCATTGTGCCGGGAATGCCACATTTTGCCTTTTTGTTGTTGGCTCTCTTAGCTGGAGCTGGAGCTTACTGGATTGACAGGAAAAGCAAACTCAAAGCCGCCGAAGCAAACCTGCCAGCCGAGCTTTCTTCTGATACTCCATCTAAGCCGAAAGAACTATCATGGGATGATGTTCAGCCTGTGGATGTGATTGGCTTAGAAGTGGGCTATCGATTGATCCCATTGGTGGACAGGGATCAGGGAGGAGAACTGTTAGAGCGCGTGAAAGGCGTGCGTAAGAAGCTTTCTCAGGACTTCGGTTTTCTCATCCCTGCTGTCCATATGCGCGATAACCTCGAGTTAACGCCAAACTCCTACCGAATTACCCTGATGGGCGTTGCCTTAGGCGAGGCTGAGATCCGCCCCGATCAAGAGCTGGCCATCAATCCAGGTCAGGTTTATGGCTTGATTGAGGGCGAAGAAACGATTGACCCAGCATTTGGTCTCTCGGCCGTTTGGATTCAAGAATCGCAACGCGAGCATGCACAAGCTATGGGTTATACGGTTGTTGATTCATCAACCGTATTGGCAACGCATTTGAGTCAGCTACTGACCAACAACGCCTCTCAACTGCTAGGCCATGAAGAAGTGACCAATCTCTTAGAAATGTTGGGGCGCTCAACGCCTAAATTGGTCGATGAATTTGTACCAGAACAGTTGCAATTAGGAGTGGTGGTCAAGGTTCTACAGAACTTGTTAAACGAAGCGATACCGATACGTGATATTCGCACCATCGTTCAGACTCTTTCAGAGTATTCGTCGAAGAGTCAAGATCCTGACGTTTTAACAGCCGCTGTTCGCATCTCATTGAAGCGCCTTATTGTTCAGGAAATCAATGGTATAGAGCCAGAGCTTCCGGTGATTACATTAATACCTGAGCTGGAACAAATCTTGCATCAAACTATGCAAGCATCCGGTGGTGAATCAACGGGCATAGAGCCTGGTCTTGCTGAAAGGTTACAATCTTCGCTCAGCAACGCGACGCAAGAGCAAGAACTGAAAGGGGAAGCCGCAGTGCTGCTCACTTCGGGCGTGTTACGCTCAACACTCGCGAAATTTGTTAAAAATACAATACCAAGCTTAAGAGTGCTCTCCTACCAAGAGATACCGGATGAAAAGCAGATTCGAATTGTGCAAGCGGTCGGTAACTAGAATTAGCGGTATTACGCTTGCGCTCGAACGAAATCAGATTATGGATATAGCGATTGAAAATTAAACGTTTCTTTGCCAAGGATATGAGACAGGCGCTCTTTCAAGTTAAAGAGGAGCTTGGGGCCGATGCCGTAATCATGTCCAACAAAAAGGTGGCTGGTGGGGTTGAGATTGTCGCAGCCGTCGATGGAGAGTCGGCCGCAGTTGCTCCTCGCCAGATGGAACCTAGCAGTTTTAATCCGCCGCCAGCGTTACAAAATAAAGACTTTGGTCGCGAGCGCGATTTGCAAGATGACAAAGTCAGTATTAATCGCGGCGCAGTTGATCATAAAAACGGTACGATGACCGACCGTTTTGCCAATATGCTTAAGCATTATCGAGGCGGCACTCAAGATGCTGAGCCAAAAAGAAATTCGGACTCCCTGTCGGCATTGTTAGATCGACAAGCAGAGCAAAATAATAGTACTGCAAGTGCCTTTCAAAGCGCAGACAAATATCAGTATTCTCAACAAGCTCGGTTAGGTCGCCGAGACTCGCAGTCTCAGCGCTCGATGGGGCATGCTGTCAGTGAATCTCAGACGCCAAAATACAATACCAGCAGTCGCTCTCGCTCGGACCAGCAAATCGACCAAGAACTTGAATCGATGAAAGAAGACATGTCTTCAATTCGTCGTCTGCTTGAGCATCAGGTCTCTGGTTTGATGTGGCAAGAAGTTGAGCGCCGAGAACCATTAAGAGCAATGTTAATCAAGCGGTTAGAACGGATGGGGATAGCCTCTGAACTCGCTGATCAACTCGCTTGCTATATCCCTGAAGATACGCCTCCTCGGAAAGCGTGGAACGCCTTATTGTCTCTTGTCTCTGATCAGGTTGTCGTCAGCAAACAGGATATTCTTCGTCAGGGCGGCATCGTTGCTCTGCTCGGTCCAACAGGTGTTGGAAAAACGACGACCGTTGCGAAACTGGCAGCAAGAGCTGCAATGGAGTATGGCGCTGACAATGTTGCCTTGGTAACAACGGACACCTATCGAATAGGTGCCCATGAGCAACTGTCCATTTATGGCCGAATTATGGGATGCCCTGTAAGAGTTGCTAAAGATTCTGAGCAACTGGCCGATGTTTTATATCAGTTGCGAAACCGTCGCTTGGTATTAATAGATACTGCAGGAATGGGGCAAAGAGATGTCAGGCTTTCTGAGCAATTGGATACTTTGATGCAAGAGAGTGGCGAGGTCATCAATAGCTACTTAGTGTTACCTGCCACAGCTCAAAGGCAAGTGTTGCAAGAAACGTTAGAGCATTTTAGAAGAATTCCTCTTTCCGGCTGCATTATGACGAAACTGGATGAGTCGTTAAGCCTAGGTGAGTTTATTAGTGTGGTGATACAGAATGCATTACCAGTGACATACATCGCAAACGGACAACGTGTACCAGAAGACATTGTCATTGCCCAGCCAAGATACATGGTGGCAAAAGCGAACGAATTACTCGAGAAGTCGACAGAGAACGAACCTCACTTCTGGAACAGTGATGTGGAGGGGGTTTAGGTGCAGTTAAATATGACCGATAACATGATTCAAGACCAAGCAAGCGGCCTTAGGCGTTTGACGAAGCCTACTTTAACGAAAGTCATTTCAGTGACAGGCGGAAAAGGAGGTGTCGGTAAATCAAATGTAACACTAGGACTGGCCATCAGTATGGCTCGTCAGGGAAAGAAAGTCATGGTGCTTGATGCTGACCTGGGTTTAGCCAATATCGATGTTATGCTCGGTATTCGACCTAAGCGAAATCTAGGACATGTTTTGGCTGGTGAGTGCGAGCTCAAAGATGCCATTGTCGAAGGCCCACATGGGATCCGAATTATTCCAGCGACGTCTGGAACGCAAAGCATGACCGAGCTAACTCATGCTCAACATATTGGCTTGATACGCGCCTTCGGCAGCTTAGAAGACGAGATGGACGTGCTGTTGGTTGATACCGCGGCAGGTATCTCAGACATGGTGGTGAGTTTTTCTCGTGCAGCGCAAGACGTTGTAGTTGTGGTATGTGACGAGCCAACCTCGATCACTGACGCGTATGCGTTAATTAAATTGCTCAGCCGTGAACATCAGGTTCAACGCTTTAAAGTCGTTGCCAATATGGTGCGTAGTTACCGAGAAGGACGAGAATTGTTTGCAAAGTTGACCTTGGTCACAGAGCGATTTCTCAATGTTAGCTTAGAGCTTGTCGCATGTATCCCTTTAGATGATAAAGTTCGACAAGCAGTAAAAAGACAAAAGATTGTAGTTGATGCGTTTCCACGTTCACCTGCGGCTCTGGCAATTACTTCTCTTGCGAATAAGGCACTTACGTGGCCAATTCCAAAAGTGCCAAGCGGCCATCTCGAGTTTTTCGTCGAACGATTGCTCAATAGAACGGCGGCAATAGAGGAACCCTTTGGTGAATAAAGCTTTGACGTATGACCAAAATGCCAATCTTAGCGGTCAACAAGCTTTCTTAGAGAAATACTCTGTATTGGTTAAGCGAATTGCCCATCACCTGATTGGACGACTTCCACCGAATGTATTGGTGGAAGACTTGATCCAAGCGGGAATGATTGGGTTAATTGAAGCACAACGAAACTACGATGCTACAAAAGGCGCTAGTTTCGAGACCTACGCAGGGATTCGAATTCGTGGCGCGATGCTTGATGATATCCGACGCGGCGACTGGGTACCACGTTCGGTACACAAGAATAACCGAGATATCAATCAGGCCATCGCGACATTGGAAAATGAACTTAATCGCGATCCTACTGATGCAGAAGTGGCATCGTATTTAGAGATGTCCTTAAAGCAGTATCATAATGCTCTACATGATATTAGCTGCTCCAAACTCGTGGGAATAGAAGATCTTGGTGTGTCTGATGATGCAATCTCTTCCCCACACGAAGACAATAATACGCCATTCCAAGGGGTGGCGGATGAATCGTTCAGGCAAGCGCTAATCGAGTCGATAAAGTCTTTACCAGAACGCGAAGCGTTAACACTTTCTTTGTATTATGACGAAGAACTAAACCTAAAAGAAATTGGTGAAGTACTGGGGGTGAGCGAATCGCGCGTCAGCCAAATACTAAGCCAATCAATGCAGCGTTTGCGCACCAAACTGAGTGCTTGGACGCAAATGGATTAATAACACTGACTTGTTTCAGTGGAGGCAATTTTGAATAAAAACATGAAAATTCTTATTGTTGATGATTTTTCAACGATGCGACGTATTGTAAAAAACCTTCTACGCGATTTGGGCTTTAGCAATACGTTAGAGGCCGACGACGGTTTAACTGCTTTACCTATGCTTGAAAAGGGTGATTTTGACTTTGTCGTCACCGACTGGAATATGCCAGGAATGCAAGGTATTGACTTGCTTCGCCATATCAGAGCCAGTGACAATTTAAAGCATTTGCCAGTATTAATGATTACGGCAGAAGCAAAGCGAGAACAGATCATTGAAGCAGCACAGGCGGGCGTAAATGGATACATCGTCAAGCCGTTTACAGCGGCAACGCTAAAAGAAAAACTCGATAAAATATTTGAGCGCCTTCAATAAAAACGCATAAAACGCTAGGTGCTGTATAAGGCTTATATCAGGATGATTTCATTAGAACAAGCACAGCAGCTTGTCGCTTACCTTGAAAAAGGCAAGCAGCAGGAGGCAGACGATCTAGTCTCGATGATCCATGGCTCTGGTGAAAATCAGATGCTGCAAGAAGTTGGAGCACTGACACGAGATTTACACGATGCATTGGTTGATTTTAGCGTCGATGAACGCATCAACCAGATCGCAAATGACGAGATCCCGGAAGCATGTGACCGTCTCGAATATGTGATTAATAAGACCGAAGTGTCAGCTAACAAAACCATGGATGCGGTTGAGTGTTGTTTGCCTATCGCAGATAATCTTCACCAAAGTTTGTTGCAAGTTCGTCCGCAATGGAATGATCTCATGCATGGTCGCTTAGAACTCCAAACCTTCAAAGAGTTGTGTCATCGCATTGATCAACTTTTGAGTCAGGTTGAAGGTAACAGTTCAGAGTTGCGAGGTCAGTTAACCAACATTCTTATGGCGCAAGACTTCCAAGATTTAACCGGACAGATCATTCGGCGAGTGATCACCCTTGTTAGCGAAGTTGAAGCACGACTGGTTGAAATTCTAACCGTCTTTAGCGACGGCCAACAAGTGACTAAAACGGAACATAAGAAGGCACCAGCCGGAGTAGAGGGACCTATTCTCAACCCTCACGAGCGAGACGATGCCGTTTCATCACAAGACGAAGTAGACGATCTACTTTCGAGTCTTGGTTTCTAGAGGTAATGTATGAGCTACGATTTAGATGAGGAAATTCTTCAGGACTTTTTAATTGAAGCTGGAGAAATTTTAGAACTGCTATCAGAGCAGTTGGTTGAACTAGAAAATAACCCACAAGATACCGATTTGCTTAATGCAATCTTTCGAGGCTTTCATACTGTAAAGGGTGGTGCTGGGTTTTTAGCATTATCGGAGCTGGTGGATACATGCCACGGTGCCGAAAACGTCTTCGATATATTGCGAAATGGTCAGCGCAGCGTAAGTGCTCCATTGATGGATACAATGTTGCAGTCACTCGATACCATCAACCATCAATTTCAAGCCGTGAAGGATATGAGCCCAATGGAGGCCGCCAGCCCCGCGCTTCTTGAGGAACTCCATCGATTAAGCTCGCCTGAATCTAAAGACCCTGTCGCACCAGCAATTCCCCCAGAAGTGGAAGTAGCTCCGGTCGTTGAACCCGAAATTCCAGTAGCGTCAGAGCCTAATGAGATCACTCAAGGGACGTCTATCGATGACATTACTCAGGACGAATTTGAGAAGCTCCTCGACGAACTTCATGGGAAAGGTAATGCGCCAAGCAAAACTTCAACTCCCGCTCCGACGGCTGTTTCTGTTGTTAACTCTACGACAGATTCCGGTGATATTACCGATGATGAATTTGAAAAACTTTTAGATGAACTTCATGGAGTGGGACAAGCGCCAAGTTTGGTTTCGGTTCCATCAACACCTGCATCTTCTTTGCGTCAAAAAAATGACACGAGTAATGATTCTAAGCCGGGTAAAGACATTGCGTCTAGTACGCCAACGGCAAACTCAGTCAGTGATGATCTGATGACTGATGAAGAGTTTGAAAAACTGCTCGATCAATTGCACGGAGCGGGCAAAGGCCCAACGATTGAAGAGTTGGAAGTGGCTACAAAGCCAGCCATTCAAAATGATGTCGCATCAGTGCCTGAAAAATCCAATGCAGTTTCTGCTGTGTCACCCGTCGTAGTCAGTCAAGCGGCAGCAGGGTCTCAATCTTTTCCTGCGAAATCCGAGCACAAAGTGACACCTGCGGTGAAAAAGCCCCAAGCAGAAGCGACGGTACGTGTAGATACTTCGACATTAGATACCATCATGAATATGGTTGGTGAACTGGTTCTAGTGCGTAACCGATTGGTTAGCCTTGGCTTAAATAGCAACGATGAAGAGATGTCGAAAGCTGTTTCAAACCTTGATGTTGTAACGGCCGACCTGCAAGGCGCCGTAATGAAAACGCGCATGCAACCGATTAAGAAAGTGTTCGGTCGTTTCCCAAGGGTGATTCGCGATCTTGCTCGTACGTTAAACAAAGACATTGTATTGGAGATGCAAGGCGAAGATACCGATCTTGATAAAAACTTGGTCGAAGCTCTGGCAGATCCGCTGATTCACTTGGTACGAAATTCGGTCGATCACGGTATTGAAATGCCAGAGGTTCGTGAAAAGGCCGGGAAATCCCGTACTGGTCGAGTGACATTATCCGCAGCACAAGAAGGCGACCATATTCAATTAGCTATCATCGACGATGGTGGCGGTATGGATGCCAATAAGCTTAGAGAGATCGCCGTGAAGCGTGAGATGATGGACGAAGATGCCGCTTCTCGACTTTCAGATAAAGAATGCTTCAATCTGATCTTTATGCCTGGCTTCTCTAGCAAGGAGAAAATCTCCGATATTTCTGGCCGTGGCGTCGGGATGGATGTTGTCAATACGGCAATCAATGCTCTAAACGGATCAATCGATATTGATTCTGAGTTAGGGAAAGGTACAAAGATCACGATTAAAGTCCCTTTAACTTTGGCGATATTACCGACCTTAATGGTAGGTGTTTCTGGTCATCCGTTTGCGCTACCACTTGCCAGTGTCAATGAAATATTCCACTTAGACTTAAGCCGGACCAATGTCGTCGATGGCCAGTTGACAATTATTGTTCGCGAAAAGTCGATTCCTTTGTTCTATTTGCAAAACTGGTTAGCTCCTCATGCAGAGCAAGCGCAATTGCGCAAAGGTCACGGGCATGTTGTCATCGTACAAATTGGTAGCCAACGCGTAGGCTTTGTCGTTGATTCCTTGATTGGTCAGGAAGAGGTTGTTATCAAACCGTTGGATAAGTTACTGCAAGGTACTCCTGGCATGGCCGGTGCAACGATTACTAGCGATGGTCACATAGCACTAATTTTGGATGTGCCTGATTTGCTTAAGCAATACGCAGCAGCGTCGCGTATTTAGAAAGGAAGAGTATGTCAATACGAGTATTGGTCGTCGATGATTCAAGTTTTTTCCGTCGCAGGGTCAGTGACATCATTAATGGTGCTCCGAGATTAGAGGTCATTGATGTCGCTATCAATGGTAAAGATGCTGTCGAGAAGGCTCTAAAGTTAAAACCAGATGTCATCACCATGGATATTGAGATGCCTGTTATGGATGGCATCACAGCAGTCCGCGAGATTATGGCAGCCATACCAACACCCATTCTGATGTTTTCATCCCTGACTCAAGAAGGTGCGAAAGCGACACTCGATGCATTGGAAGCTGGCGCTCTGGATTTCTTACCCAAGAAGTTTGAAGATATTGCCCGCAACAAAGAAGAAGCGACAGCTCAATTACAGCAGCGTGTATTGCAGATTGCCGCACGTCGTGGGTTATTAAGACGCAGTGCTCCTCCTGTAAGGGCTGCTGCCACAACGCAAAGCCGACCTACAACCGCTAACCGTGTTGAGCCCTTAGCATCGCGAGCTCCAAGTTCTCGTTACCGGGCATCAGGAAAGTCTTACCAACTGACGGCAATCGGTACATCCACCGGTGGTCCAGTTGCACTGCAGAAAATACTGACACAGTTTCCAGCGAACTATCCGCATCCAATTCTACTGGTTCAACATATGCCAGCGACCTTTACCGCTGCATTTGCGAGCCGTTTGAATTCACTTTGTAATATTACCGTTAAAGAAGCCGCCGACGGTGATGTACTCAAGCCTGGTGTTGCTTATTTGGCGCCAGGTGGTATGCAGATGATGCTTGAAGGGCGTGCGTCGAATTGCAAAATTCGCATTATTGATGGCGGCGAAAGAATGAACTACAAGCCTTCCGTCGATGTCACATTTGGCTCCGCAGCGAAGATCTATCAAGACAAAGTGCTTTCGATAGTATTGACCGGTATGGGTGCCGACGGCCGGGAAGGTGCTCGTATGTTAAAGTCTTCAGGGTCAACGGTGTGGGCACAAGACGAAGAGAGTTGCGTGGTTTATGGTATGCCTCAAGCTGTTGCTAAAGCAGGCATTTCCACAGAAGATCTTCCGTTAGATAGAGTCGCCGAACGTGTTTTAATCGAGCTTAAGAGGTCACGATGATAGTTTGGAGTGTAGCAAACCAAAAAGGTGGGGTAGGAAAAACTACGTCAACAGTGACTCTAGCGGGTCTATTAAGTCAAAAGGGGCATCGTGTACTGCTCATTGACACCGATCCCCATGCCTCGTTAACTACCTACCTTGGTTTTGATTCTGATAATCTCGACAAAAGTCTGTTTGACCTCTTTCAGTTGAAAGACTTTAATCAGCCACAAATTAGTCCGTTGATTTTGCAAACCCAGATTGACAATATAGATTTGATGCCGGCCCACATGTCATTGGCCACACTCGATCGCGTCATGGGCAACCGCAGTGGAATGGGGCTCATTTTGAAGCGTGCGCTGCTAGCATTGCGCGAACATTACGACTATGTGCTTATTGATTGTCCACCAATTTTGGGCGTCATGATGGTGAACGCGTTAGCGGCAAGCGATCGAATTTTGATCCCAGTTCAAACAGAGTTTTTAGCAATGAAGGGTCTAGAGCGTATGGTTCGAACTTTAGCCATTATGCAAAAGTCACGGCAGCGCCCGTTTAAAATTACTATCGTACCGACCATGTATGACAAACGGACCCGTGCATCATTACAGACATTGACTCAATTGAAAAAAGATTATCCAACTCAAGTCTGGAGTAGTGCAGTTCCAGTCGATACTAAGTTTAGAGACGCAAGCTTAAAACACATGCCGGCTTCCCACTTTGCATCAGGTAGTCGTGGGGTCTTCGCTTATAAACAGTTATTGACGTACCTAGAGAGGTTAATGATCGATGGCGACTGAGCATTCAGCACTTTCAAGTGAGCAGGCGCTTGAGGATTACTTCACTGCGTTATTGGATCTAGAACCTGAAGCTGATATCGATGAGCCACAACTCAAGGTTCAGCGAGAAGATGATACCAGCGGTTTACCAAGCTCCGAGCCAGAGTTGCAACCTTGTGAGTTTGAAGAACCAACCGTTGAAGTAGAGCGACAAATTGCCAAGCCAGTGGAAGAGCTGTCGTCCCCTTCTATGGTCGTGGAACCTAAAGAGTCGCCAAACCTTGAAAGCTTACAACGCTTATTCAGTGGTCTAGAGCCTGCGCAAGTACAAGCTGAACCAGTCGTTGACGCTACTACTGTGACTACTCAAACTGAAGAGATCCAAGAATGGGCGGTTGAAATAGATACGCGGCCAACGATTGAAGCAAAGGTTGAAATAGAGCCAATAGACACTAGTCTACACCAAAGTGAGATCCAAACTGAATCTTCGCATGAAGCGGAGTTACAGGTTGAAACAGAATCGGTTGAATCAACGTGGAAGAATGGTGAACGCACGGAAGGTTTTCAAGTTCTCTATTTTGACGTTAATGGTGTGACGTTCGCCGTGCCCCTTGATGAGCTTGGCGGCATCCATAAACTTGGTGAGGTAAGTCATCTTATAGGTCGACCAGGTTGGTACTTAGGCTTGCAATCTAGCCGAGAAAATCAATTCGACGTGGTTGATACGGCAAGGTGGGTCATGCCTGATAAACTCACCGATGATGAGCATAGAGAACATTATGAATTCATCGTTATGTTAGGTGAAAGTAATTGGGGTTTAGCGTCAACCGAACTAAAAGGAACAGAAACATTGTCACCCGAAGCGGTACGTTGGCGTGAAAAAGCAGGCAAACGCCCATGGTTGGCAGGTATGGTAAAAGAGCAAATGTGTGCGTTAGTCCATACCGATGAACTAATCACTATGTTGAATGCAGGTTTAGATGTAACATCGCTTCAGCATTAATATTTTATCTGGTGCTGAATTGGCACCGTACAATGAAGTCACTGTGACGTTGAGAGGAAAACTATGTCTCAAACAATGGATATTGAAGTCAGGAAAGAACAGGCCAACGATGAAGTTCTTCAATGGGTAACGTTTCAGCTAGAAGATGAGACTTATGGCATTAACGTAATGCAAGTACGTGAAGTACTGCGTTATACCGAGATTGCACCTGTGCCAGGAGCGCCGGATTACGTACTCGGCATCATCAATCTGCGTGGTAATGTTGTCACTGTCATCGATACTCGTTCTCGCTTTGGTTTAATGCCCGGCGACATTACTGACAATACACGCATCATCGTCATTGAATCTGAACGTCAAGTTATTGGTATTTTAGTTGACAGCGTAGCCGAAGTGGTTTACCTGCGGTCATCGGAAATTGATACAACACCAAGCGTGGGCACAGACGAAAGTGCTAAGTTCATTCAGGGTGTAAGTAACCGAGAAGGCAAACTTCTGATCCTAGTAGATCTCAACAAGTTGCTTTCTGAAGACGAATGGGACGAAATGGCGTACCTATAATGCTAGAATCCTTACCGATTGATTCGCCTCTATTGTGGATAGGGGCGTTAATTACCTTTGTCGGGTTAGTTTGGTTACTGAGCTTAAATCGCGCTAACCGACGACTGATCAATGCTCTGCGTCAAAATCACCGTACTACAGAAAAAGAGTTGGATAAGTGCAATAAGCAATTGCTTGAGGTGCGCTCCGTTTTGGTGGGTTTAGGACAGAGAGTCACTGAACAACAAGAGTTAATTCAACATCTAACCGAACGTGTGTCAGAGCTTGAAAACATTGATAACGACGGTCGTTTATACACGCGCGCCAGTAAAATGGTAAAACTTGGGGCGGGCTTGAATGAGTTAATCGAAGAATGTGAATTACCCAAGGCTGAAGCCGAACTCATGATGTCATTACAAAACAAAATCGTTGGCAAAGAAAAAGTGCCGCCGTTGCAAGGCCAAAACATCCCAAGCAGACGCCAGGTGAAAAATAAGCCTGACTTCTCACAGCGAATTAAGTAACAAAATATTTACAAGTTTTGAGTGTAACTAGTTAAAAAACAAGAAAACTTTTCATCTTAACTACCTCTTTTGGGGTACGGTTATCTACTCGAATATAGATATTTGACATTTCATACCAAGTTTCGTGACACGGGTAATATCATTGAGCTTTCTCAACGCTCTCCCTATGGTAAGATAATCGTCCCTTCGCCCCAAAATGATACGGAATGTTAGAAGTAACCAACCTGACCGCCATTCGAGATGAGCGAGTTTTATTCGAAAACCTATCTTTTTCACTGACGACCGGCGATCTGGTTCAGATTGAAGGTCGAAACGGTACTGGCAAAACCACGCTGATGAGAATTATCGCAGGACTTGGTGATAAGGATGACGGCGAGATTTGTTGGAACGGTGAAAGAATTGAATCTAGTCGTGAAGAGTTTCATCAGGACCTGCTGTTCCTCGGTCATCAAACAGGTGTAAAACGAGAATTGACCGCTTTTGAAAACCTGCAGTTCTATCAAGCCATTCACGCCCCTACTACATCAAAAGATGACATTTTCCAGGCGTTGACTCAAGTTGGCCTTGCCGGAAGAGAAGATGTCCCAGTGTCTCAACTGTCTGCAGGTCAGCAACGCCGAGTAGCATTAGCCCGTCTGTGGTTAAGTGAAAAAACACTGTGGATCCTCGATGAGCCACTCACGGCCATCGACAAGCAGGGTGTAAAGGTGTTGGAAGCGTTGTTTCTTAAACATACAACGCAAGGGGGGATTGTTCTTTTAACAACCCACCAAGATATGTTTAGTAACAATCCGGCACTCAAAAAAATCAAGTTAGGAGGCTAAAATGATCGCATCTATGACGACCATCATTCGTAGAGAGCTTTTGATTGCCTTTCGCCGCCAAGCGGATATATTCAATCCACTGTGGTTTTTCATTATCGTCATCACGCTATTTCCTTTAAGCATTGGTCCTGATCCGAATTTATTGGCGAGAATTTCTGCGGGAATTGTATGGGTGGCGGCGTTGCTAGCGGCACTTTTGTCACTGGAACGATTGTTTCGTGATGACTTCCAAGACGGTTCTCTAGAGCAAATGATGCTAATGCCCATCCCGCTGCAATTGGTGGTCATGTCAAAGATTATTGCTCACTGGATATTGACGGGGTTACCATTAATCTTGATCAGTCCTTTATTGGCAATACTATTATCGCTAAATTTTGATACTTGGTTTGCTGTTGTGTTGACCTTGTTGGTTGGAACACCAACGTTGAGTTTTGTGGGGGCAATTGGCGTTGCTCTTACAGTAGGGTTACAAAAGGGCGGGGTGCTGCTGAGCCTACTCGTGCTGCCGTTGTATATCCCTATTTTGATTTTTGCAACGTCTGCAATTGATGCGGCATCCCTTGGTGTTACGTATAACGGTCAGTTGGCCCTGTTAGGTGCGATGTTGGCAGGAGCAATGACGCTAACACCGTTTGCGATATCAGCAGCATTGCGGGTTAGCGTAAACTAATAATAAATAACATAAAAGTTGGCGTGACTAGCTAAATGCTAGGTCATAGGACTTAGTTAAATTGAACAATGTTGAATACAGAGTGAGTACTAACATGTGGAAATGGCTCCATCCTTATGCAAAAGCAGAGACCACCTATCAGTTGTGTGGTCGCTTGTTGCCTTGGTTTTCTTTACTTGCATTAGCGTGTCTGGCTATTGGTACCACATGGGGGCTAGCCTTTGCCCCGTCGGATTATCAACAAGGCGATAGCTTCCGAATCATATACATACACGTACCATCGGCCATCTGGTCAATGGGTGCTTATATGTCTATGGCGATTGCAGCATTCATCGGGCTTGTTTGGCAAATCCGGTTGTCGAGCTTAGCCGCATTGGCCATGGCTCCTATTGGCGCCGTTTTTACCTTTATTGCCCTATTGACTGGAGCGGTATGGGGCAAACCTATGTGGGGTGCTTGGTGGGTGTGGGATGCGAGATTAACCTCTGAGCTCATTCTTCTTTTCTTATATCTTGGTGTTATTGCCCTTTATCACGCGTTTGATGATCAGAAAACGGCGGCGAAAGCGGCGGGGATTTTGGCTATTGTTGGTGTGATTAACTTACCAATCATTCACTTTTCTGTTGAATGGTGGAACACTCTTCATCAAGGCGCGACGATCACTAAATTTGACGCACCGTCAATTTCAAGCGACATGCTTTGGCCTTTGTTATTAAATATTTTTGGTTTCGCGTTTTTCTTTGGTGCACTGACGTTGGTACGGTTGCGTAACGAAATCATTAGTAAAGAAGGTCACAGACCATGGGTTATCGAATTGGCTGCTAAGCAACTAAATAAGGGGAACTAAACATGCATTTTGAATCGTTTGGCGATTTCCTGGCAATGGGGGGTTATGCGGCCTATGTATGGGGAGCGTTTGGTATCACCTTTTTATCGATGCTGATATTACTGGTATCAAGTGTGTCGCGTGGCAAAAAGTTATTGAAGGAAGTTCAGGCCAAAGTGGACAGACAGGCTCGAATTGAAGCAGCAAAAAATATGGAGAACACACTATGAACCCTAGGCGTAAGAAAAGGCTTGGTGTCATCCTAGCCATTTTTATCGGTGTGAGCGCAACGATTGGTCTTATCCTTTATGCACTCAATCAAAACATGGATTTGTTCTATACGCCAACGGAATTGGTTTATGGCAAGCAAGATGGCGCTAAGCCTGAAGTAGGACAACGCCTACGTATTGGTGGTATGGTGGTCGAAGGCTCGGTACGCCGCGACCCGCAATCATTACGTGTTAGTTTTGATCTTGCCGATGTCGGTCCGAAAGTGACCATTGTTTATGATGGTATTTTGCCAGACCTGTTTAGAGAGGGACAAGGCATCGTTGCTCAGGGTGTCCTAACCGACGCTACAACGATTGAAGCTTTTGAAGTCCTTGCTAAGCATGACGAAGAATATATGCCTTCTGAAGTTGCCGAAGCCATGAAGAAAACGCACGAGCCGCTTCAATATTCGACAGAACAAACACAAGGAAGCGGTCAATGATTGCTGAAATAGGCCATTTTGCTCTGATTGTTTCGTTAGGGTTGGCCGTGTTATTGAGTATCCTGCCTTTAGTGGGTGCCTCACGAAACAATACCATGCTAATGAGTACTGCCCGCCCACTTTCGTGGGGGATGTTCTTATTGATGCTTATGTCTTTTCTAATTCTCCTTTGGGCGTTTTATACCAACGATTTTACGCTTGAGTACGTTGCGAATAACTCCAACACACAGCTTCCTTGGTATTACAGGCTGACGGCCGTTTGGGGGGCTCACGAAGGTTCATTGCTTCTTTGGGTGCTGATTCAAGCCGCTTGGACAGTCGCCGTCGCGACATTCAGCCGTGGTATGCCTCAAGAATCTGTTGCTCGTGTACTTGCGGTTATGGGGCTTATCACGGTCGGATTTTTGCTGTTTATCATCGTGACATCTAACCCGTTTTTGAGAACATTACCGTTTTTCCCAGTTGATGGGCGTGACCTTAACCCTCTACTACAAGACCCGGGTTTGATCATTCACCCTCCAATGCTTTACATGGGTTATGTAGGGTTTTCTGTTGCGTTTTCTTTCGCCATTGCATCATTGATGACAGGTCGACTCGATACCGCATGGGCTCGCTGGTCTCGACCTTGGACCATCGCAGCTTGGGTTTTCCTTACCTTGGGGATCGCACTAGGCTCTTGGTGGGCGTATTACGAACTTGGCTGGGGTGGCTGGTGGTTCTGGGATCCAGTAGAAAATGCGTCATTCATGCCTTGGCTAGCGGGTACGGCACTCATGCACTCGCTCGCGGTTACCGAAAAGCGCGGTACGTTCAAAGCATGGACTGTACTTCTGGCGATATCTGCATTTTCACTAAGCTTACTGGGTACTTTCTTAGTTCGCTCCGGTATTTTGGTGTCGGTTCACGCTTTTGCTTCAGATCCGTCCCGCGGCATGTTCATCCTTGGCTTCTTAGTCTTTGTTATCGGTGGTTCGTTGCTACTGTTTGCATTGAAAGGGTCATCGGTAAGAGTACGAGGTAAGTTTGATCTCATCTCTCGTGAAAATGCTTTGCTCACTAACAACATCCTATTGATGGCGGCTCTTGCTGTGGTTCTCGTCGGCACATTATTGCCATTGGTCCATAAGCAAATCGGCTTAGGCTCAGTATCGATCGGAGCACCATTCTTTAATATGTTGTTTACCTGGTTGATGGTGCCATTTTCCTTCTTGATTGGTATAGGCCCCTTGATTCGTTGGAAACGCGACAAGCTTTCAACGCTTGTTAAACCGATGATCGTATCAGGTGTGGTTTCACTTGTATTAGCAGGCGTATTTGTAAGCCTGTTGTCGGAATTCTTTACTGGCCTTGCATTCCTCGGCTGGGTGATGGCTATTTGGATCATCACGATGCACTGTTTCGAGCTGTACGAACGTGCGACTCACAGACATTCGTTTTTTACGGGCATTACCAAGCTTCAGCGCAGTCATTGGGCGATGATGACAGCTCATATCGGATTGGCTGTTACAGTTATAGGTATTGCGATGGTGCAGAACTACAGCATTGAGCGTGATGTTAGGTTGGCACCGGGTGAACATTACCAGATAGAAGACTACGATTTTTACTTCTCTGGTTTACGAGATCGTGATGGACCAAACTACGACGGTTATATCGCAGACTTCGAAATCACGAAGGACGGTAAGTACATCAATACGCTACACGCAGAGAAGCGATTCTACCGCACCGCGAAATCAATGATGACAGAGGCAGCAATTGATCGTGGTATTACACGTGACTTGTATATCGCTATGGGCGAGCGTCTTGATGATGGTGATGCATGGGCCATACGTATTTACTACAAGCCGTTTGTTCGTTGGATTTGGCTGGGGGCGCTGTTGATGTCTATCGGCGGTATTATTTCGATTAGTGACAAGCGTTACCGTTTCAGAAGCTCAGCTAACAAAGAGGAGTCAAACTCATGAATAAGAAGATTTTATTTGTTCCTCTGGTAGCGTTTCTGGTTCTTGTCGCGGTGTTTGCCGTCCAGCTGGGGAAGAACTCTGCTGGTGATGATCCGACCAAGCTCGAATCAGTATTGATTGGTAAGCAAGTACCTGAGTTTCGCCTTGAAGACCTGATTGAAGAAGGCAAGTTGTACGATCAGGATATTTTTAAGGGGGAGCCGTTGCTTCTTAATGTTTGGGCAACTTGGTGTCCAACTTGCTATGCCGAGCATCAATATTTGAATGAACTGGCAAGCAATGGTGTCAAGATCATTGGGTTGAACTATAAAGATGATCGCAAAAAGGCGGTTCAATGGCTCAACGAGCTTGGCGACCCTTATTTGATCAATTTGTTTGATGGTAATGGGATGTTAGGTTTGGATCTCGGTGTTTATGGCGCCCCAGAGACCTTTCTTATTGATGCTAATGGTGTTGTTCAATATCGCCATGTGGGTGATGTTAATGCAAGAAACTGGGCCGATACACTACAGCCTAAATATCAAAAAATGCTAGGGGATGCCAAGTTATGATGAAATGGATATCAGCCCTGCTCGTCTCGCTAGCTATTGGGTTTACAGCAAATGCCGCCATTGAGGTGCATGAATTTGAAAACCTAGAGCAGGAGCAGCAGTTTAAAGATTTAAGCAATACTTTGCGTTGTCCTAAGTGCCAAAACAATACGATTGGTGACTCCAACGCAGAGCTTGCTCAAGACTTAAGACAAAAAGTCTATGAGATGACAAAAGAGGGCAAGTCTAAGCAGGAGATTGTAGATTATATGATTGCTCGCTACGGCAACTTTGTTACCTATAACCCACCTCTGACTGTTGCGACATCAGTACTGTGGCTAGGCCCAATCAGTGTCATCTTAGTTGGTTTTGGGATCATCTTTGCCCGCAGTCGCCGCAGTAAAACAAGCCCGAAGGGGGACGCTGATTCGTCGGATTGGAATGACGAAAAAGAAGCGAAGCTAAAAGCGTTACTTGATGATACAAAGACTGGAGATAAAGAGTCATGACATTATTTTGGGTTTCGACTGTTGTACTCACAGTAGTGGCGTGTTTTTTAATCGCTCTGCCACTCAAGCGTAAAAAAACCATTAATGATGAACAGCTGCGTGATGAGCTCAATAAAGCGTTTTATAAAGACCGCCTTTCTGAGCTTCAAGTTGAAGCAGACGAAGGCTTGGTCGACAGTCAGCAAGAACTGATTGCCGATCTAAAACAATCGCTGCTTGATGATATTCCAGAGGACACTCACACCAAGAAAGACAGCATTTCGCCGATGGCGGTGTTAATTCCTTCAGTGGCGTTGATTGTGGTCATGTCTTATAGCCTGTACGCAAAATTTGGTGCTGCGGATAAGGTCTCTCACTGGCAAGAGGTATCAGAAAACTTACCTGAGCTTTCAAAGAAATTGATGTCAGGGCAAGCCGAGCCACTTAGTGACGACGAAATGCGTGATTTAACTTTGGCGCTACGTACTCGCTTGCATTACCAACCAGACGACTCAACAGGCTGGCTGCTACTTGGCCGCATTGCTTTGGCAAACAGAGATGTATCTACAGCTATTGATGCGATGGAAAATGCTTATAGGCTTGAGTCTGACAGCGCTGATGTGAGATTAGGTTACGCTCAGTCGCTGATGATGTCGCAAGATGAAATGGACCAGAATAACGCTCGTCGTATACTCACGGGATTACTTCAAGACGATTATGTCGATCTTAGAGTGTTCTCGTTGCTGGCGTTTGATGCATTCGAGCGTCAAGACTTCCCAGCAGCGGTGCGCTATTGGTCCATTATGCGTGAAATGATTGGTCCAGAAGATAGTCGCTATGAGATGTTGGGCCGCAGTATTCAAAGTGCTCAAAGTCGTATGGGTGAAGCGATGGATCAAAGCAAATCTGTACGCGTCACTATCAGTCTTGCTGATCAAGTTCAAGCTCCTGAAAATTCAGCATTGATTGTTTCAGTGCACCGAGCCGACGGCTCGCCGATGCCAGTCGCTGCAGCTCGATACCCACTGGGTAGCTTTCCGCGTACTGTGGTATTAGATGACAATAACAGTATGATGCAAGGACAAAAACTATCTGATCTGTCAGAATTAATCGTACGTGCCCGCATCGATAGCGACGGAAACGTATCGACCAAAAGCGGAGATTGGTATGGTGAGAGCCAGGCGGTCGAGCTTGGTGAACCTGTTGAGTTAAGCATTAATAGTCAATACTAAGGTTTCTCAATAGTAAGCCTTTATTGTTAACAACCAAGCGAATGCTAGCGAGTATACAGGCTTGGTTGTATACTTACCCTTAGTGGTGATCATAACAATCAAAGGCTTACCCTTAATTGGCGTATGAATTAAGGGATAAAACTAGTAACTCGGCCTGATTGTGTAACTTATGGATGAGGTTATGCATTTAGCATTGTACGGTAGAAATCGCTCGATTTTTACCCTTCTTATATCCTTCGTATTTGTGACAGGTTGTTCATCGGCGCCCGCCGATAACCCTAGTGGTGAAGAACCCTCACGCAACTCAGCCAGTTCGAGCGAAGTGGCACAGGCAAACACGCCTCAAGCAGAATCACACCCTAACGATCCATTCGAAAGCTTTAACCGAGCTATGTGGACACTCAATTACGATTATCTCGACCCTTACTTAGTTCGTCCTGTGTCTTTGGCCTATGTGAATTACACTCCGGATCCCTTGCGACTAGGGGTACGCAACTTTTTAGCCAACCTAGACGAGCCGTTCAGTATGGTGAACAACGCGGTCATGGGCAATGGCGGCGTCGCGTTGGATCATTTCAACAGATTTTGGCTTAATAGTACTCTTGGCCTACTTGGCTTCATTGATATCGCCACCTATGCCGGTATCGAAAAGCGCAGTAAAAAAGAGTTTGGTGATGCCCTTGGCCATTACGGTACAGGAAAAGGCGCGTACATCATGCTTCCTGCTTATGGGCCGATAGTCGTTCGAGAGGGGGCGGATTTTGTAGATGGCTTGTATCCACCTATCTCTTACCTTAGTTTTTGGGCAAGCTTTGGCAAATGGGCGCTAGAAGGTATGGAGAAACGCGCGTTAGTGGTACCTCAGGAAGTGACCTTAGAGAACTCACCTGATCCCTATGCGTTAACCCGTGAGGTTTATCTTCAAAGGCAAGACTACAATGCAGAAGTAGCAAGTGAAGAAATCGATGCCGATGAAGAGGCTTATTTAGACGAATATCTCGAAGAAGGGTTTGATTAGTAAAGTTGCAACATTGCGAAATTTGGTGGTTTGGAAAAAGCAAAAAGGGCTGAAATTCAGCCCTTTATCAATTAAGCAAATATTTGCTAGGTTAGCTTAGAAGCTGTAGCTGTATTGAATACCTGCCAGGATAGCGTTCGCTTTTGTAGTCGCTGTTAGTGTCAAAGGACCAGAAGTCTCAGTTACTGCAACGTCTTTACCCATTAGGTAAGTAAAACCAAAGTCTACTGTGTGATGCTTCTCGAAGCTGTAACCAACACCTGCCGAGAACCATTGTCGATCAGAGTCTGGTACAGAAATCGAGGTTAGCTGGTCTTGCGCCGCTGTATCGTACATGTAGCCCGCACGCAGTGTCCAAGCGTCGTTTAGGTAGTATGTACCGCCGATAGCAGCATGGTAGCCATCTTTCCATTCATAATCTTTAAGTACTGTTCCACCGGTAGTTTCCAACTGATCGAAGACACTCCAACCGATCCACTGTAGGCTGTAGTGAACAGCGAACTTGGTATCTTGAATCATATGGTAACCGGAAAACTCTAGCATGCTCGGTAGTGCTAGTTTTAATTTATCACCAGCAACCGCGTTTACGCCTGAGAAGTTTGGATCCCCTAACGCAATCCCAGCATCAGCAAATACTGTACCGTCAGCTTCAATCTCTGGGCTATAGTGATATGCCAGACCAAAACGGTTGTTTTGGTTTAACTCAAAAACTGTACCAAGATTAAAACCTAGACCAATACCACTAGCGTCAACATTCAGAGCGGTAGTCTGGCCAAAACCAGGAGTGCCTGGTGAGGTCTCGCGTTTTAACTCACCTGCACCAGAAATAATATCTAGGCCAGCACCAAAGCTCCATTGCTCATTTAAGCGATAAGAAGCAGCCAGTGCGTAATTGATACTTTCGATTTTAGTCGTGCCGCCAAATACTTTGGCAAGGTTAGTATCACCAAACGAGCTATCGAACTCATTGTTTGTACCAAAGTTTGAGTAGATACCAGCGCCTAGAGCCCATTGATCATTCAAGCGGTGAACATAATAGATATTTGGAACTGGAGAATCGGCTTTGTTGGTGGCGTTCGGCTCTTGAAGTCCATTTGGAGGAGCGCCTGCACCACCGATGTCCTTAACGTTGATTTCAGAGCTAATGACATTCAAACCACCAGAGAACTGGTGCGTGTCGAACAAAGACATCGCTGCAGCGTTACGCGCCATTACAGAAGCGTTATCTGCGATTACAGCGTCACCGGCAAATGCGCGGCCTAAGCCTGTAGCAGATTGAGCGTTGAGCTGGAATCCGGCTGCCGAAACTTGGTACGAAGCAAGAGAGAGAGATGAAACGGTTACTGCTAAGAGCGTTTTTTTAAACAGACGCGTGCTTTTCATTTATACATTTCCTTATTGAAATTCGCCTCTAATGGGCGTTAGTAAATTGAGCAATCACTCAATTCGGGGCTGATCCTAAGCACTACTATAGAGAATAGAAATCAGACCAGTTACTAAAATAATGGAAAAAGTATATAAATGACGACCATCTGACAGGAAAAGTATTGATTTTGGTATTTTTTAGAGTTGGTACTCTATTAATGCTGCTGCATAAATAAAAATGGCTTTATTACGAAAATAAAGCCATTTTTAAAGAGGTTTATGCTTTATCGATGATCTTATCAATGCTATTGATAATGGCAGAGAAGTCCTCATTCAACTCGCCGACAAGAATGACACTGGAATCACCCATTGGTACAACAACGCCAGACAGCCCATCCTTGTCAAACTCTGTAACACTTTCTGACAATTCAGGAGTGATGAAAAGTGTGACCTTGCCCTTACTACCTTGAAAAACCATGTGCATGGCGTTTGAATCGCCAAAACCACAGTGATTTAGATAGTAAACATGATAGGGAAACTGCGTTGTTAACTGGTGAGCAAAAGGCAGTAATTTTGCGTTGATTTGATTCATCGTCACAGCTTCATCAAGTGTCTCGATAAAGCTCATCTCATTAACTACGTGTTTAATTGCGGTATCAGATAATGTCGCTTGCGCTGGAGTGACTAGAATATTGCCCCAATTCACCTGACCAACCACCAGGCCAAATGCAAAAGCAATGGATGCAGCGGTAGCGAGTGCCCGTTTGGTAAAGTTAACTTTTACAACATTACTCTGCCCGGATTGTTGGAATAGGATTTTATCGGCCAGATCGTCAGGTACATCGATCTTCATGGCACGTTCTAGTTTATCGTCAAAGGCAAGAATCTCTTCGGCGAACTTAGCATTGGCCTCGTCGGATTGAATCGCGCTCTGTAATTGCGGATCTCGAGATTTGGGATCTGACATTATGCGACGACGGAATTCTAATTCATCCATTTTTATGCCCCCTTGGTGCGTCTGCCGACTCGAGTGCTTCTTTGAGCTGGTTACGGGCTCTAAACAGTCTGGTCATCACAGTGTTCTTGTTTAAACTTAATATCTCGCCGATTTCTTCGCCGCTAAATCCGCCAACAACTTGCAGGAATAGTGGCTCCCGATACTCGACATCCAAGCTCATAATTTGAGTATGAAGCCATTCTTGTTGATGGTGCGCGTCATCGGATACTTTGGCGTCATTACCATAGTCATCTATATCAACCAGATCGAACTGCTTGCGCTCAAAACGTCTCGCATTCTCCCTTCTTAATATGGTTATTAACCATGACTTAGCCGCCTTTTCATCAAGCAGACTGTCCAATGACTTCCATGCTCGAAGACAAGTCTCCTGTACCAAATCTTCAGCTATCGCTTTGTCTTTACAAAGCCAAAACGCATAGCGAAACAGGTCTCTGTGGTAAGCACGAACAAGTGCTTCGTATTTTCTTTGTTTGTCCATGTGAGAGTTGACCGGACGTTTAGAAAATTTCTTTCCGATATTTTTAATTAGCGACACAGAAGCCTCCGTGTTGACCATATAAGTTCGCTTTTTGTTGATTTGGAATTCAGTAAGTCACTCAACATTGATCTAGTTCAAAATTTGGGTTTTTGGACGCGTTATAGTACACCTTGTCGTCTCGTTACACTTTTGTGGTGTAGCATGTTGAGCAAGACGACACTTCCTTTTGAAGGCTGACTTTACTTTCTCCTAATCAGGAAACTGATTAATTTCAATTGGCGCAAGTTAATTGCTTTATACATTCCAACCACACAGATTTGTGTGGTTTTTTTTTGCCTCGATTTAATCTGTCTTCAACTTTTTCGGTTGGCGTTGATATATTTCTCATCAAATCTAGCCTTAAAAATTTAGCGTAAGCTTTTGATTTTAATTCAATATAGTGTGTTATCTCAAGCTGTAATGTCATTGATTTCGCATCTTGTTATCTAATCCTCCAATAGTAGCGCTAATTTTCATTAAACAGTTGTTTAATTTTATTAACAACTTCGTTACAATGATGTGGTCTGACCTCTATGTCAAAGGAGATAACATGGGCAAACAGAACCCGAGGAAGATCAGCCTTACTACACGCAACGGCGAACGGATAGCCGTGGTTGCAGGATTACGAACACCATTTGCAAGACAAAGTACCGAATTTAGCCAAGTACCGGCAGTTGATTTGGGAAAAATGGTGGTAGCAGAAATGATGGCGCGAACCGACATTGACCCAAAATTGATTGATCAAGTGGTCTTTGGACAAGTGGTTCAGATGCCCGAAGCGCCTAATATTGCGAGAGAAATTGTGTTGGGCACCGGTATGAACATCGGTACGGACGCTTACAGTGTGACTCGCGCTTGTGCAACCAGTTTCCAGGCTGCGGCAAACGTTTGTGAAAGTATTATGGCGGGCACCATCGATGTGGGGATTGCCGGTGGAGCGGATTCGTCTTCTGTTTTACCTATCGGTGTATCTAAGAAACTGGCGGCGAATCTACTTGCCCTGAGTAAAACCAAAACTGTGGGTCAAAAACTTAAGATCCTCAAACAGCTTTCTATTAAAGATCTCATGCCTGTTCCTCCGGCGGTCGCGGAGTATTCGACTGGGCTTTCTATGGGGCAAACGGCGGAGCAGATGGCAAAAACCCATGGAATTAGCCGCGAGGAACAAGATGCACTGGCTCACCGTTCTCATACGTTGGCATCTCAAGCGTGGAAAGACGGTAAGGTTCGTGATGAAGTCATGACTGCTTTTCCTGCACCTTACAAAAAGTCATTAGATGAAGACAACAACGTAAGACATGATTCAACCTTGGAAGGTTACGCAAAGTTAAGGCCAGCCTTTGATCGTCAATACGGCAGTGTTACGGCTGCGAATGCAACGCCTCTCACTGATGGTGGCGCGGCTATTATGCTCATGAGGGAAGGCAGAGCTAAAGAATTAGGTCTAGAAATCAAAGGCTATATTCGTTCGTACGCATTTTCAGCTATCGGTGTCGAGAAAGACATGCTCATGGGCCCCTCTTATGCCACACCAATGGCGCTTGACCGAGCTGGGGTTTCACTGTCCGACCTTACGCTTATCGATATGCACGAGGCATTCGCGGCACAAGCGTTATCGAACGTAAAAATGTTTGCCAGCGAAAAATTTGCCAAAGAAAAACTCAATCGCTCTTCGGCGATTGGTGAAATTGATATGGATAAATTCAATGTGTTGGGAGGCTCGATTGCCTACGGTCACCCATTTGCTGCAACCGGCGCACGAATGATTACTCAAACACTAAACGAATTAGCACGTCGTGGTGGAGGGCTTGCGCTTAACACAGCGTGTGCCGCAGGCGGGCTAGGTGCAGCAATGATTTTGGAGGTCGAATAATGAGTGATGACAAAGCATTTTACCTGACGATTGATTCTGACAACGTTGCGTGGTTGGGTATTGATGTACCAAACGAGAAAATGAATACGCTGCAAGCAGCCTTTGCTGACGAGATGAAAGAGGTCTTCGCCCAACTCGAAGAACAAAAGAGTGATCTGAAAGGTCTTATTGTTCATTCTCTAAAACCAGATAATTTTATCGCTGGTGCTGACGTGCGGATGCTAGATGCGTGTACATCCGCTTCTGAAGCGCAGAATCTGGCAGCCGAAGGGCAAAGAATGTTCCAGCAGCTATCGGATCTGCCGTTTCCCGTGGTCGCGGCCATTCACGGCCCGTGTTTGGGGGGAGGCTTAGAATTAGCATTGGCTTGTGATTACCGTGTATGCAGTGATTCTGATGCGACTCGACTTGGCCTACCTGAAGTTCAGCTTGGTTTGCTACCGGGTTCAGGTGGAACGCAACGTTTACCACGATTAATCGGTTTATTGCCTTCGCTAGATTTGATACTGACGGGTAAGCAACATAGAGCGAAGAAAGCGAAGAAGCTCGGCGTTGTGGATGCTAGCGTACCGCAAACTATCTTATTGGACGTTGCTAAGAAGTTTTTAGATAAAGGTAAAGCGAGAAAAGCGAAAAAACTGTCGAAGAAAGAAGTTCTGATGTCCGGTACTGGGCTCGGTCGCAAAATGGTATTTGAGCAGGCGCAAAAGAAAACTCATGCCAAAACACGTGGCAATTACCCTGCCGCAGATGCGATTCTTGACGTTATTCGCGTTGGCTTAGAAAAGGGAATGGCGCGTGGACTCGAATACGAAGCTGAGCGCTTCGGGCAGTTGGTGATGACTTCTGAATCGAAATCGTTACGTTCTATTTTCTTTGCAACGACTGAGATGAAAAAAGAGTCGGGGAGCTCTGCTGAGCCTAAAGGCATTGGCAGTGCCATTGTACTGGGTGGCGGATTGATGGGCGCTGGTATTACTCATGTGTCCGTTGCTAAAGCTAAGGTTCCGGTACGGATCAAAGATGTCTCTAATGACGGTGTGCTCAATGCGATGAACTACAATTATAAGTTGTTTGAAAAGCAGCGTAAGCGTCGAATCATTAGTAAAGCGGGGCTAGAGAGCAAGATGTTGCAAATCTCCGGTGGTACAGATCACACTGGATTTAAACACGCCGACATCGTCATTGAAGCCGTTTTTGAAGATCTTTCTTTGAAGCAGAAAATGGTCGCTGACGTCGAGCAATACGCTAAACCAACGACGATTTTTGCAACAAATACATCTTCTTTACCGATTCATCAAATTGCCGAGAAAGCACAGCGACCTGAAAACATTGTTGGCCTGCACTACTTTAGTCCTGCCGACAAAATGCCGCTGGTTGAAGTGATCCCTCATGACAAGACATCAGATGAAACCATCGCCACAGCGGTTAAGTTTGCGCGCAAACAAGGCAAAACAGCGATCGTCGTTAAAGATTGTGCTGGGTTTTATGTGAATCGAATCTTAGCGCCATATATGAATGAAGCGGCTAATGTTCTGCTTTCGAACGAGCCAATTGAAGCACTTGATAACGCACTGCTTAACTTTGGCTTCCCTGTCGGGCCAATCACCTTACTTGATGAGGTCGGAGTCGACATTGGCGCTAAGATAATGCCTATCCTGGTTGAAGAATTAGGGCCACGTTTCCAGGGGCCAGATGTGTTTGACACATTACTGAATGATGGACGTAAAGGCCGGAAAGTGGGCAAAGGTTTTTACAGTTATAAGGGCAAGAAAAAGAGCGTTGATCGATCGGTGTACAGCTTGCTTGGTTTGAAGCCTGAGGCGAAGATGGCAGAAAAAGACCTCGCTATTCGATGCGTACTACCCATGCTTAATGAAGCGGTGCGCTGCTTAGACGAGGGCATTATTCGTTCACCAAGAGATGGTGATATTGGCGCCATCTTTGGTATAGGCTTCCCTCCGTTCTTAGGAGGCCCTTTCCGCTATTTAGATGCACTGGGGCTAGAAAATGTTGTTAAGCTAATGAATGAACACGCCGAAAAATACGGTGACAGATTCGCACCGTGTGATGGCCTATTAACTCGTGCAGGGCTTGGCGAAACGTTTTATTAAGTCATACATCACTAGCATGCAGTATCGATAACACGCTATTGCGTTACTTGCATTAATAAAAAGGCCTAGTCTAGTTCAAGACTAGGCCTTTTTCTGTGTTAAAACTGAGCTAGCCAAGTTCAGTATCTTGCGGGCGAAGCTGAAACTCCTCAATGGAACCGATCTCTAATCCAAGATCTAATTTAGGAGCATCTTCGTGTGCGTTACCTTGAGTATGCACAATGAGGCGATTTGCTGTCCTTGGTTTTAACACCGAAGTGATAAAGCGGAGCATATCTGCTCTATCAAGCGTCTTTAGCTCATCGAGAACGTTTTCTCGTTGATCAAATTCGGTGTCTTTATTGCCTATCGCGACCCATAGACGCTGTGCTCTGCCACGTAATGTTGTATCTGGGGTCGCTATTTGATTCCAAAGGCCTTTCTTACTGCTGTGCCATTGGTAGTCATTAAGTTCAAGTAACACCATATAAAACGCATTAAGAAACTCATCGATGGATTTAATCAGATCCAATGGCGCAGCGTTGGGCGACTGAACATAAAGCACAATGCCGGGGTGTCGGTTGAGTGGCATGTTACCAGTGCCAACCATATAGCCCAGTTGCTGCTTTGTGCGTATTTCATGGAAGAAAGTTGCAGACATCAAATGGTTTGCCAAAGAGTACAACGCGATACTGCGAGCGCTTACATCGTCACATTGATAGTAAACCACGACAGCAGAATCATCCTGATCACAAAAAATCTCTTTCTGGAAGGTGCCGTTATCTCCGAGCATAACCAGTGGGCGTAAGCTCTCTTCATATTGCTGATCAACGATGCGTAAGGCGTTTTTAAGAGTATCAGCGATCTGATGGGCACCATCACGCTGCCAGTCACCATAGACAAACATGTCAATATGAAGTTCTGCTAATATTGATTGCACAAACGTAGATAATTCATCAACCTCGACAGATTCTAGTGCTTCAATGAGCACGGGGTATGGCGGGTTATTGGGTTGCAATATTCCAGTTATCGCATTAAAAATTTGAGAGATTGGGCGATCTTTTGACGCGTTGCTCCAGCTTCTAAGTAGTTGACTTTTAATACTATCAAACCGTTGTTGATTGAACTCTCTTTTGGCAAATCGTGACAAAATCATTTCCAGCAACTTAGACTGCTTGCGGCTAAAGCCTGAGAGCGATAGCGTCACTCCACCTTGATGGGTGTACATGTCATAACTTAAACCTGCGACTTCAGCTGGGTAAGTTTCTTCAGACAGCGAGTCGAGGAACATTTCAACACACAGTCTGGTTTTGACAATATTGCGCGGTGTAGAAACTGAATGTGGGCTGTCAATTGCGATGAACACCACTCCCTTCGGCACTCGAAATTCATGATCTTGTAAGTGCCAAAGACGAAATCCGGGTAAATCCTCAATCAATTCTGGATGTGCTGCCTGTCCTTCTTTCTCAAGAGGAGCGAGGTCATAACTGATGAATGGATTTTGTTCAGGCAGCGTGAAAGGGCAGTCAGTAACGCTAACATCACTGTTAAACAGAGCTTTTTGTTGTGGTGTAAAAGGCGTTACCGAATAAGGCGTAAAATACCAGTTGGCTTGTTTGTCATAGTGTAACCCTTTTGCCACAAGCGTGACGTTAAGGTTATCAACATTGAGGTAGTCAGCGAAGCTCTTCAGAAGAGATGCATCATATCGAGCCATTTTGTAGTCACCATAAATGATGTCTTCTGGCTGGTAATTTTGCATATTGACCACTAGGTGACTAACGACATCGAGAGGTCTGGCAGGCTCTTGAAATTGAAAAGCAGATTCAAGAACCGCTCTTTTCTCAGCGTAACGCCATTCATCTAAACCATGGGCGAAAATGAGACGAATAAATTGGAAGACCTGCTGAATAATACTATCGACATGGTTGAGACCTTCGACAGACAAGGTAGCGCTAACCGAGAACTCTCGATAATTACTACCCGATGCGCCACCTCCCGCTGAGAGCGAAGTGATCCAACCGCGTTCTTTAAGCGACTGCATTAAGCTACCTTCACCTTCGTAACCAATCAAATGAGCGAAATAGGAAAGAGGCTTCTCGTGGTAATACGCTTGGGTACTTGGCATTGGGAATGCCATGATCAACTTGCGAATTTCTTTGATAGGTTCGACCTGAATATATTGACCGGTATTGTCCTTTGTAACATAAGGTACTTCAATCGCTTTGTTGGCCAAATTGTGGTTTGCGATGGAAGCGAACTTATCACGTGCCCAGGTTTCCATTTCGTCAATTTCAAAGGGACCAATAAGAGCCATTGTCATCAAATCGGATGAATAGTTATTTTGATGGAAGTCGATAATTTCTTCACGGATGGATTGCTCGCCGCGATCGGCTAGAGTGTGCTGATTACCAACAGAGAACTTAGCGAAAGGGTGAGCTGGATTGATGGTTTCCTTTTGTACTTGATAGAGCCTTCTACCATCTTCATTTAGTTTAAGTTTGTATTCTGAATCAACGGCTTGTCGCTCTTTGTCCAAAGCCTCTGAGTTGAATAATGGAGCAGTAAAAAACTGGCTAAATCGGTCTAGCCCTTTTTCAAAAGCGTTGGGATAAATATCAAAGAAAAAACAGGTGTGCTCTGTGCCAGTCCAGGCATTATTAGTACCACCATGTTGGTTGATAAAAGACTGAAATTCACCCACTTTAGGGTATTTTTCTGTCCCTAAAAATAGCATGTGTTCAAGATAATGAGCCAAACCTTCTCGGTCTTGGGGATCATCAAAATGGCCAACATTAACCGCTAATGAGGCTGCGGCTTTTTGTACTTGCTCGTCACTAATGATCAGAACGCGCAAGTTGTTGTCTAGCGTTATATAGCGATATGAACGATTATCGTTAGGGCTTAGATGCACTTACCTTCTCCAGAATAAGTCGTGCGAGGAGCTGTTTCCCTGCAGGCGGCGACAAAAAGTCGTGAATGATGAGCGCTTGATCGAACACGATTGATTGAATTAGTAATAATTATGGCGCTCAATACCAAACTAGCCAATGAAAAGTTACGTATAATCAGAAAAGTACTTACCAAATTGTTAAGAAAGTCGAATCCTTTAGCAAGCGAATTGATATAATGAATTTATAATTACCGGTTTTGGCTAGTGTTAGTGTCCCCCATTATTTCTGGGTGTAACAGTTATGATAGTAGACCTTTTCTGTCTTAGTGTTTTAAGTGCGGCAGAAGTGCTTAGAACGTAAAGGAAGCAGTATGAAAATATTTATTATGCGCCATGGTGAAGCTGTTCATTATGCGCCAAGTGATGAAGAAAGAGCGTTGACGGAACACGGGATCTCCTGTTCTTTGTCGGTCGCCAAAGCATGCAAGTCGCAAGGGTTTGGTCGATTCGATAAGGTTCTGGTGAGTCCTTATTTGCGAGCCCAACAGACGTGGCAAGCCATTAATCAGGAATTCATGACTCTTTCTGTTGAGACTTGCGATGACATTACGCCTTATGGCCACTCTGAAGATGTTGTCGAGTTTGTGTGTGCTCTGGCTGAAGTCGAAAAGTTAGACTCTATTTTGCTCGTCTCTCATCTGCCGCTGGTGGGATACCTCACGGCAGATTTTGTTGGAGACATTGCCGCCCCGATGTTTCCGACCTCTGGTCTCGCGTGCGTCGACTTTGATTTAACTCAACGCAAGGGCGCTATGCTCTGGCATATCAACCCATAAAGTCATCGCCCTACTCACTCACGAGGGTAGGGCATCACTACTTTTCTGGTACAGACAGAAGCACGAGTAGCGCCCCATCGCCACCAAATTCTAAAGGTGCCTGGTGAAAAGCCATCACATCAGGGTGCTGGGCAAGCCACAGTGGCGTTTTTTGCTTGAGGATGTGCTTGCCAATACCATGCATAACACACGCACAATGGACACTTTCTTTTATGCAGTGAGCGATCATCGCGCCGAGTTCGCGTTTTGCTTCGGTTTGCGTCATTCCGTGCATATCCAAAAACACATCTGGTACATACACACCACGTCGTAGTCGCTTCACTTCATACTGAGATACATCAGAGCGAGCATAACGTGTGGGCCCAGTCTCACTTAAATGTGGGACAAACTCGTCAGAGAAGTAAAATTCAGCATCTTTTGCCTCTTTAGTGAGCCTTTTTGCTTCTTTTTGCTTCTTATTTCTGTTTGGCTGCTGGACTATGGTATCCTGTTGCAACTTTTTTACGCCCTTTACTGCATCCTGAAACAGGCTGAAATCGTCATCAATTTCGGTGTCTTTCTTAGTCATGGAATAAGGAACTATGTTAGAAAATTCTTGTAGGCAGTATTGTAGCGCTTTTTGGAGGCAATTTTGGATAAGATTTTTGTAGAAGAGGCGGTTTCTGAGCTTCACACGCTTCAAGATTTGATACGTTGGACTGTAAGTCGCTTCAATGCGGCGGGGCTGTTTTACGGTCATGGTACTGACAATGCTTGGGACGAAGCGGTTCAACTGATTCTACCAACACTTTATCTACCAATCGATGTGCCTTCACATGTGATGAACTCTCGATTGACTAGCAGTGAGCGACTGCGAATCGTTGAGCGTGTTATTCGTCGAATCAACGAACGCACACCTACGGCTTATTTAACCAATAAAGCGTGGTTCTGTGGCCTGGAGTTCTTTGTCGACGAGCGCGTCTTGGTACCTCGTTCGCCAATAGGCGAGTTGATTGAAGCTCAGTTCCAGCCATGGTTAGTTGAAGAGCCAACGCGTATTATGGACTTGTGTACTGGAAGTGGTTGTATTGCGATTGCCTGTGCCCATGCCTTCCCAGAAGCCGAGGTCGACGCGATAGACATCTCAGTTGATGCTCTGGCCGTGGCAGAACAGAACATTCAAGATCACGGTATGGAACAACAGGTGTTCCCAATTCGCTCAGATCTGTTTCGCGACTTAGCGAAAGAGAAGTACAACCTGATTGTGTCCAACCCACCCTATGTAGACCAAGAAGACATGGACTCGTTACCAGATGAGTTTACGCATGAGCCTGAGCTAGGATTGGCTGCGGGTAGCGATGGACTTAAACTGGTACGTAGAATTCTAGCGAATGCACCCGATTACCTGACGGACGATGGCATCTTGATCTGTGAAGTGGGTAATTCAATGGTTCATATGATGGATCAATACCCAGAAATTCCGTTCACGTGGATCGAATTTGCCAACGGTGGCCACGGCGTATTTATGATGACGCGTGAACAATTGGTTGCCTGTCACGATGAGTTTGCTCTTTATAAAGATTAATGCTTTTCGAGCAACATAAAAAAAGCGTCATCTTCGGATGGCGCTTTTTGTTTATTAGGGGTTTACATCATCCATTAATCTCGTCACTATGAAATTATGAACAACAGATAGACAAATCAAACAAGCAAAGGACACCAAGTCAGGTGCGTGCTTGTTCTGAAGGACAGAGGATGTAATGGCAGGAAATAGTATCGGACAACACTTTCGAGTGACAACATTCGGAGAAAGTCACGGTATCGCATTAGGTTGTATTGTCGATGGATGCCCCCCAGGATTAGAAATAACAGAAGCAGATTTGCAAGTGGACCTCGATCGACGTCGTCCAGGCACTTCTCGCTATACAACTCAGCGCCGTGAACCAGATGAAGTGAAAATTCTATCAGGAGTTTTTGAGGGACAAACGACGGGCACGTCTATTGGCTTGTTGATAGAAAATACCGATCAGCGCTCCAAAGATTATTCCGAGATCAAAGATAAGTTCCGCCCAGGGCACGCAGACTACACATACCACCAAAAGTACGGGACACGTGATTACCGAGGCGGTGGTCGTTCATCTGCGCGTGAAACTGCGATGCGTGTTGCTGCAGGTGCGATTGCGAAAAAATATCTAAAACAAGAGTTTGGCGTAGAAATCAGAGCTTATTTATCTCAAATGGGTGACGTTTCAATTGATAAAGTGGATTGGAACGAGATTGAGAACAATGCCTTTTTCTGTCCTGACGCAGAGAAAGTCGACGCCTTTGACCAGTTGATTCGTGACCTTAAAAAACAAGGGGATTCAATCGGAGCCAAGCTTCAAGTTGTTGCAACTAAAGTTCCTGTTGGCTTAGGTGAGCCGATATTTGACCGATTGGATGCAGACATTGCCCACGCACTAATGAGCATCAATGCCGTGAAAGGTGTTGAGATTGGTGATGGCTTTGATGTTGTAAAACAAAAGGGCAGTGAGCATCGTGATCCTTTAACCCCGAACGGCTTCGCCAGTAATCATGCTGGTGGTATTTTAGGGGGAATTTCGAGTGGCCAGGACATTGTCGCAAACATCGCACTGAAACCAACGTCCAGCATCACTGTACCTGGTGATACCATCACTAGACAAGGTGAGCCTACCCAGTTAATTACCAAAGGTCGCCATGACCCATGTGTTGGTATTCGTGCTGTGCCAATTGCCGAGGCAATGTTAGCCATTGTACTAATGGACCACTTGTTAAGGCATCGTGGGCAAAACCACGGTGTGACCACCGAAACTCCGGTTATCTAAATTAAACGCCCAGATGGGCGTTTTTTTGTACTGGCTCACGACTTGAATAAAAATCTACCTACAATCTTTTCTGATATGAATTTAATCACATTAATCCCTTAACTATCGGTTCAAACTGGAACTCTCTGTAGGCGAGGGAGGTTGTGTTATTTGGACATTCCGATCCGAAAAATGACTTGGAAGACGGGCAGGCGGTTATCCGCCTACCTCAACGTACTGCGTGTGTTTCCAAACATTTTCAGGAGTGAATTATGTCTCAAAACGAAATTCGAAATATCGCCTTTGTTGGTCAAAGTGGTACCGGTAAAACCAGCTTAGTCGAGCGACTGCTTTATCTGTCCCATACCTCCCGGCATCTTGGTCATGTCGAAGATGGCGACACCATTACTGATTTTGACGACCAGTCTATTCAATATCATCACAGTGTTGAGGCGACCCCGGTTGCGTTATCTTGGCACAATCATCGAATTAATATCATAGATACTCCAGGGCAAGCAGAGCTGATGGGGCGAGCTTTGAGCATCTATCCAGCCGTAGAATCAACCGCACTGATTCTAGATAGTCATACTCCGATAAACCAGATTTCCGAAAAGCTGCAACGACTCTCTTTAGAGCGCCAAAAATGTCGAATGATAGTGATTAATAAGATTGATAACCACCCTGACAAGCTATTAGCAATGCTTGATGAGATAGAGCAGCGTTTTGGTACGGAATGCCTGCCAATTAATTTGCCCTCAACAAAGGCTGATGAGGTGGTCGACTGTTATTTCAAGCCAGCGTATGAGCAGGAAACGTTGATATCGAGTGTCGAAGAAGCCCACGAGCTTTTAATTGATCAGGTGGTGGAAGTAGATGAAGAGTTAATGGAGGTCTATCTTGAACAAGGTTCAGCGCTGACCCCCAAACAATTGCATGACCCTTTTGAAGAAGCTCTGCGAACTGGCCATGTTATCCCAATTTGCTTTGTCTCAGCCGAAACGGGCGCTGGGTGCGAGTTACTCCTGGACACACTGACCGAAATCATGCCAATGCCTGATGAAGGAAACCCTCCGCTTCTAGAGAAAGCCGGGAATCTTATCAGTATTGATTGCGATCGGTTGGATCATACTCTGGCTCATGTTTACAAAGTGAGCGTCGATCCTTATATGGGGAAGCTGGCTTATGTCAGAGTCTTTCAAGGTGAGATCACCGCTGGGAGCCAATTGTTTATCGGGGAAAACAATAAAGCGTTTAAAGTGGGACACTTATATCAAATGCAGGGCAAAAAACGCATTGAAATCGAGAATGCCAAAGCGGGTGATTTATGTGTATTGGTTAAAGTGGATGACCTGCAATTCGACTCGGTGATCCATGACTCACACGATGAAGACGGCGTAGCGTTTAAAACGCTGCAATTTCCAGAATCAATGTATAACCTGGCTCTCAAACCTACGAAGCGTGGAGATGAACAGAAATTGTCAGACGTTTTGGCAAAAATCGCAGCGGAAGACCCATCGCTGAGAATAGATCATCGTACCCGGGTCAATGAAACGGTGCTCAGTGGACAGGGTGAATTTCATTTGAAAATTGCGCTAGAAAAAATGGCTGCGGTGTACAAGTTGGATGTAGAAACGACTCAGCCAAGCGTTGAGTATTTTGAGACCATCACCAAGAAAGCTGAGGGGCAATATCGCCACAAAAAACAAAGTGGAGGGGCGGGGCAGTTCGGTGAAGTCCAACTCAAAGTTGCGCCTTTAGAGCGGGGTACTGGATTTAAATTTGTGAATAAAGTGGTGGGTGGTGCGATACCAACGTCATTAATTCCTGCCGTTGAGAAAGGCATTCGTCAAGCGTTAGAAGAGGGGGCTATTTCGGGTAACCCAATCCGAGACATTGAAGTGACGGTGTACGATGGAAAATATCATTCAGTAGATTCCAAAGAAATCGCTTTTGTTATTGCCGGGAAAAAAGCATTTTTAGATGCAGTGGCAAATGCAGCTCCGATAGTTTTAGAGCCAATTGTTGATCTCACATTAGAAATTCCAACCTCTACAGTAGGTGATGTCTCCGGTGACTTATCGGGCAATAGAGGCTTGATTGTAGGCAGCCAACAAGGGAATTTTGGTACAACTTTGCTAGATGCAAAATCGCCAGTCAATGAATTACAGGATTATTCGCGCAGAGTAAAAGCGCTCACTGGCGGGGAAGGGCGTTTTAGTATGACGTTAAGTCATTATGAGCCTGCCCCTCCTCCGATACAGAAGCAAGTCTGTGAAGGTACAGCGTCGTAACTGATATTGGAATAGAGCAATAAGTCCTGATGTGAAGTGACCCCCAATAATTGGTGTCCAACCATTGGGGGTCACTTCACAGTGCTAGGGCTTTTTTACTTGTTTTGATTGGTGTGCCAACTAGTGAATGGTTTCTCCATTTTCAAGCTTGAAGGAAGGCAATCGCCACTTAAATCGAACTGAAGCCATACGCAGTATGTAGCCAATAATAAGAGTGACGACGGTTGTCACTAGAATGTCGACATTGAAATAAAGCATGGTTAAATACAAAGAAGAAGCCATTACAGAGATCGAGGCGTACAACTCGTGATGGAGCACCAAAGGTGTTTGACGACAAATCAAATCACGTAACAGCCCGCCAAATACACCTGTAACCAGGCCAGATACGACGCAAATAAAAGGGTGCAACCCCATTTCGATGCCTACATTAGTACCAATAATGGTAAATACAACCAGACCTAGAGCGTCAAGACGGATGAAAATGCCCTTTAATTGTATGATCCAACGCGCGAAACCTGTTGTTATAACACCTGCTATACAGGTAATAACAAGAAATTCAGGGTGCTTAACCCAGCCAAGTGGATAATGCCCAAGCAAGATGTCCCTGACAGTACCGCCACCAATAGCGGTCGCGCTGGCAACAAGCATGACACCAAACCAATCCATAGTGCGACGGCCAGCGCTAAGTGCTCCGGTCATGGCTTCTGCGGTGATGCCAATGATATAAAGTACGCTTAATAACATGACGAGGCTCACGAAAATATAATGTAGGCAGTCTAAATAGAATCGTGTGTTTTGACGAATGAAAAAATATACACCTAAGTCTACATTCACGTTAGTTAATGTAATCTGAAAATAGAACTTTCAAACCAACAACTCATTCTGATACCGCCTGCTTGAGATGGGCTATCGGTGGTTTTAATGATAATTCAACGCTCGCTCTTGATTTGGCTTTACGAAATAATCAATAGCAGCGAAAATAGCACTCTGAATTTATCGAAACAGTTGACTCATGAGCCATCAATATCAAGATCTGATCTCCATTTTCAATCAGACATTTTATTCTCAATATAATACGCGTTTAGAGTTAGGTGGTGATGAACCCATCTACCTCCCTAGCGACCAGAACACCTTGTATCATCGTATTATTTTTGCTCGTGGCTATTACGCTTCAGCAATGCATGAGATTGCTCATTGGTGTGTTGCTGGCCCAGAGCGCCGATTATTAGAGGATTTCGGTTACTGGTATGAACCTGACGGTCGCAGCGCCGAAGTTCAAGCTGAGTTCGAGCGCGTTGAGATACGTCCACAGGCCTATGAGTGGATTTTATCGATCAGTGCAGGCTTTCCATTTACGGTTAGCTGTGACAACCTTAGTGGCGATGTTGAACCGGATCGCCTTGCTTTTATGAGTAAAGTGCACCAAGAAGTTATTAAGCTCCTTGAGGTCGGTTTACCACCGAGAGTTAAACAATTAAGTGATGCCCTTAGGCACTTCTATCAAAGCCCTCCTTTGACGGAAAAACTGTTTGTTGTTTGTTAACACCCCCGTTTATATAGAGAATTTGTCGATAGTTATGATTATTGAGTTAGAAGAAAAATTATTGAGTTTTATCGATTCACGAATTGCCGAGGCATCTGATGATGAACTGTTTGCTGGTGGTTACCTGAGAGGCCATATTTCTCTTTCAGTAGCCACGTGTGAAGAGCTAGGAGAAACGGAAATATCTCAACTGGTTGAACGTGTTGATAGTAGTTTGGAAGCTGCAAAGTCCGAGCTTACTCCAGCAGACCGCTTGATTGTTCAAGAACTGTGGAGTGAATTACAAAATCTATCTCAATAACTCTACCAGACTAATTCAAGAAATTTGAACAAGTCGTTGTGTGCGGTGAACTGGAGTCTTTTCTCCTATTCGTTAGTCTAGACCAACAAATTCAATACACGGTAGGTAACGAGATGAAGATAGTCGCATTTGGCGCAAGTACAAGCTCTACATCGATTAATAAGGCTTTGGCTGAGTATGCCGCAAACTTAGTAGAAGGAGCCAAAGTCACGGTATTGGACATCGCCAATTATCATGTACCAATGTTTAGTGAAGATGTAGAAAAAGAAATTGGTCAGGCGGAAGGTGCACAGGCCTTTCTTAGAGACTTATCAGATGCAGACGCATATGTTATTTCGTTTGCAGAACACAATGGACACTATCCGGCAGCGTATAAAAACCTTTTTGACTGGGCTACGCGCATCGAGCGGAGTGTATTTCAGGATAAGCCAGCGGTTTATCTATCGACGTCCCCTGGCCCTGGAGGAGCGGCGACGGTATTAGCCGCGGCGACAAACTCAGCGCCTTATTTCGGCGGTAATGTGAAAGCGAGTGTATCAGTGCCAAGCTTTTATGATAATTTTGATCTTGATAAAGGTGGTATACACAACCTTGCAATTCAGGAGCAGATCCAAGACGCAGTCTCTTTGCTTTAAGGACAGTACCTTAGCTTAAGCGCAATAGAAAAAAACCACCTCTAGAGGTGGTTTTTTAGTGCCGAAACGCTGTTATTATTGTTTTTGTCGCTTAGTGAGTTGGTGCTGCAGAGTTTAAGTTTAGCTTAGACGCAACAGTCCTTGACTTACGCAATCCGATGATAACCATAAGCGTTGCCACAACAATACATACTGAACCAATGCCTACTTGGCCTTGGAAATCACCAGTATCGGTCATTGCTTGCGCAAGAATTGGACCTGCTGCCAGACCAACTGTACCAATTTCTGGGCCATATGAGCTGAAGTAGCCTGAATGGTCTGTAGTCGCAAGAGCCGTGTAGTAACGAGCATAAACCATGTTCCAAAGCATGATATACATAGCCGAGAAGCCTAAGAACGAAGTCGTATCTTGTGTCGTTGCCATACCGAAACAAACTGCCGCATTAATCACGCTAAGTGTAACGATAATCGCAATGTGGCTGTATTTCTTGTCAACAAGAGCAGTTAAGATCCCGCCAACAACCGCCATTATTGAACCAACCGCAAGAACCAAGCCTACATCTTCAGTTGTCGCCATCATGCTGTCGCCGATGATTTCGATGTATGGGTAGATGATACCTAAACTTAGGCTATACACTAGGAACGCACCACCAACCCAAATCATAGGAACAACAAAGTGTTTCTTATCGACAGTTGTTCCTGCGTTTTCTGTGATATGTGCGTCTTTTTCAAGGCGACCGTTGTTTGGAAAGAACCAAAACGCCACAAGACAAAGTGCGGATGCGAACATAAAGAATTGATACAGGGCGTCTAAACCATAGAGCGCCATTAGCTCTGGGATCATGATAAACCAAGTGATGAGCCAAACATTAAGAGCTGCAATCATGTAGCCAAAGTTACGTCCGGGATGTTTTGTGACACTCATACCAACCAAACCAAGAGAGTAACCAATGCCTTGCCCACTACCTGCGATGATTCGGCTGTTAATAAAGCTGTCAAAATCCACCGCTGTCATACTCATGTAGTTACCTGCGATGAGTGCGATAGCTGCGGTATATCCGACGTAACGCCAGTTAGCACGACGGATTAAAAATAAAGAAAAAATCAAAGATGAAACTGCGGTAGCAAGTAATTCAACCATTGCAATGGTTTCAATTTGACCAGCATCGAGTGACATCACATCAGCGACACCGCCTAGCATAAAGGGCAAAAAGTTAAACGCATTTGGGGCGAACATAACCAGCATCGTAGCCGCGATTATCAGGCTTTTCGAATGTATGGTTCTTGTGGGGTGGGTAAGTCTTGAGATGGTACTCATTTGTATCTCCTGTCATTCCTTGAGCAAGCTGTTATTAACGTTTTTTTTCAGCTTTCTCATGTTGCGACGAAAAGGCCACTACCAATAGTCCCCCTTTGGGTTACAGGTATGTTAAATTTGTTATCTTTGTGTTTTAAGTGAATGTTTGATAGGGGTATCATTTGGCTTGTGAATGAATTGAGTTGCCCGGTATTAAGGCGCTGCTATGCAGCACCCTAAATTGGATTGTAGCCTTTGGGGATTTAGCTCCTAGCCTAATATTTTATCTTTATAGTGGCTTCTCAGATCTTTCTTACTCAGCTTTCCTGTAGCGGTATGCGGCAATTCTTCAGCAAACTCGACGGCGTCCGGAATACAAAAGCTTGCAACTTTGCCTTTATAAAAATCGAGAATTTCTTGTTCTTCTATTTCGACGCCCTTAGTCACAATGACGACCATAGGACGCTCACCCCACTTTCTATGCGGGATGCCAATAACAGCAGCTTCTTTTACGTCGGGATGAGCAACGATGATGTTTTCGAGTTCTATGGAACTGATCCATTCTCCACCGGATTTAATGACATCTTTTGATCTGTCCGTAATTAACATGTACCCATCAGGATCTATGCTTGCCACATCTCCGGTATCGAAATAGCCATTATCGTCAGTATGTTCACCTTGCTTGTAGTAACCGGACGCCACCCATGGACCGCGTACTTTCATCGAACCAAATTCGAAGCCATTCCAGTCAATCTCGTTTCCTTGCCAGTCCTCGATACGAATATCAACGCCAAAAACCACACGGCCCTGCTTTAGCTTATAGGACATCTTTTGTTCATCACTAAGTGTTTTAAGCTTTGGTTTTAATTGGTTGAATGTCCCTAGAGGGCTCATCTCCGTCATTCCCCATGCGTGATGGACTGAAACATTGAACAATTCATCAAACTCATTAATCAGTATTTCAGGGCAAGCTGAGCCTCCGACAATGATTCTATCTAGAGTAGGAATGTCAGTGTCACTTTGCTTTAAGTGCTCGAGTAAATTTAGCCAGATAACAGGCACCCCTGCCGTCATAGTCACTTTTTCGTTGTTGATCAACTCGGCAAGAGTTTCACCATCCGCCATCTTTGGACCTGGCAGCACCAATTTCGCTCCTGTCATTGGCGCGCTATAGGCGAGCCCCCATCCGTTGACGTGAAACATCGGAACGATAGGCATTACTGTTTGATCCATAGATAGGGAAAATGCATCAGGTAATGCGCTGCCCAAAGAATGCAGTACTGTCGAACGATGGCTATAAACCACACCTTTTGGGTGTCCAGTTGTTCCAGAGGTATAGCACAATGAGCTTGCTTGGTTCTCTTGTAACTGCGGCCAATCAAACGTTTCGCTATGACTAGCAATGTAGCTCTCATAGTCAATAACGTTATCTAGATCACACTTTGGCATTTTGTCTGCACTGGTTAGCATTACAAAATTGTTAACACAGTTAATGTTTTTGGCAATTTTTTCTAACAAAGGTGCAAAAAGGGGATCAAAGAACACGATCGTATCTTCTGCATGATTTATGATGTACTCGATTTGTTCTGGGAATAGCCTTGGGTTTACTGTATGCAGAACGGCGCCGGAGCAGGAAACGGCATAATATAACTCAAGGTGGCGATAGTCGTTCCACGCCAGTGTTGCAACACGTTGTCCTTGCCCGATCCCTGACGCTTGGAGGGCATTTGCTAGTTGTCGACTGCGACGGAAGGCGTCGGTTAAACAATATTTGTGATATGAATTGTCATAGGTTATCGAAACGACCTCAGTATCGCCATTGACTTTATCGGCATGACGCATGATATCGGTGATCGTTAGTGGGGTATTCATCATTTGACCAAGCATGTTTATTTCCATTTGTTGCATAAGTGTTACCAGTATGATTTTGGTCTGAGTTTGAGCAAGTACCTAGAAATTGGTACGTAAATTGAAAATATTGAGAAGGAAGAGGAGTGTCTATGTCTGTGCCTAAGGAAGGGTGGCCTATATTCAGTAGCAGATACCCTATCGTAGTCGAAGCAATCGGTGGTCAGGAGTTTCTGTCGGAATTGTCAAATTTGGTCACCAATTTAGTGGGCTTTGAAAGCTTGATAGTGATGGGGTTTGAATTTGGTAAACCGCCAGTTATCTTGTACAACGATACCACTTATTTTGAAGATCAAACTTGCGATAAGGAGTTTTTGAATGCTCTCGTATTGGACCCGTTTTATCAGCTGATTAGGAAGGGTATAAAGCAGGGAGTCTATCAACTTGAAGACATTGCTCCCGATGAGTTCTATTCAAGTCAGTACTATCAAAAGGTTTATATCCAAACTGGTTTGAAGAAAGAAATAGGAATTCTTGTGCCTTGCACGGACGACTTTTGTATTGTCCTTTCTTTGGGGTTACGTAGTGAACAGGAAAGTAACAGCGATCAAATTACTGGCCTAAAGAACTATGCGGAATTAATTGAAGCTGCGGTGAAAAGTCACTTTAAATTAGCGGACACCAGAGACAGAACGATAGGCCATCAGTTAAATGATATCTTTAGTAACTTTGGAAAAGACTTTTTAAGTGAACGAGAGTGCCAAGTGACGCAGTTAGTTTTGCAAGGGTACTCAACAAAATCCATAGCACCTTTGTTAGATGTGAGTACAGAGACCGTTAAGGTCTATAGAAAACGTATTCATAACAAGTTAAATATTTCGTCTCAGTCAGAATTGTTTTCTCTTTTTCTAGAGGCAGCCTCAACGGTACCCGCTGACTCTGATATTGACCCACTTACCGCATACTTCGGCGGTAACAAAGTGCATTGATGTGTTAACAAGACGTAATGTCCCCTGATAGGGTTATAGCCTTAGTGTTAGAAATATTTAACACTAAGGGTGTTCAAAGCAGCAGTCGATAGTCTCCTTATCTGCTACTGAAGTGACACATCTCCTTATCTGAGCACACGCAAATGAGCCTGCGTGATTTCTTCAGTTTAACCCAATCTCTTGGTAGTCAGAGATTGGGTTTTTTTTGTTTATTCTCGTAATTAGTCGCGAACGGGTAACCGAATAAGCCGATAATTCCTTGATAGTTGATATGCCTTTCTAAATGACATTCTGTGTGATGATTAACTGCGATAAAAACGGGGTATATTTACGTGACCTTACTCACATTTGTATTTTTTTACCTATTGTGATGTTCTGTTTTGTTGATGTTTTGAAAGTAAAAAGTTAAACAATCTCGCATTAATATGGTCATTCATGCTATTAAGTATAATTAAATTGGAATATTCAATAGAATAAACTGTAACTGAATTTATCTAATAGTTCCTGACACTGTAAATTTATCATTTTGTGGTGTTTTTATCTAAAAATGATGGCTGGCAGGCGAATTGTGCCATTTTGGCTACATTTTTATGGCAAATTACTTCAATGATTGATACTGTTGGGCGCAATCTTTGTAAGGTTTTAGTGTTTCGTGCTTAATATTTGAGCTAAAGAGATCTAAATCGCTACCCGTTCTAGTACTTTACAAAGAAGTCATGGATGCAAATTAAAAAACTTGGAGTTAAATGCATGTATAAAAATAAAATTACGCAAGCCCTTCTTCTAGGTGCTGGTATGGCAGTGGCTGCCACCTCGTTCTCGACACTTGCTGCTGACGTTCCTGCTGGAACGCAACTAGCTGAAAAACAAGAGCTTGTGCGCGGTAACGGTACTGAAGTGGCGTCAATTGACCCTCATAAAACTGAAGGTGTTCCAGAGTCTCACGTAATCCGTGACCTTCTAGAAGGCCTTGTTAACCAAGATGCTGATGGCAACACAACTCCAGGTGTCGCTGAGTCTTGGGAAACAACAGACAACACCAAATTTACTTTCCATCTTCGTAAAGATGCAAAATGGTCAAACGGCGATCCTGTAACAGCGGAAGATTTTGTTTACAGCTTTAAGCGTGCGGTTGATCCTAACACTGCTTCTCCATACTCGTGGTACCTAGAAATGACGACGATGGAAAATGCAGCAGACATCATTGCTGGTAAAAAAGACAAAGAAACTCTGGGCGTTAAAGCTCTAGATGCACACACTCTAGTAATTCAACTAGAGCAAGCGGTTCCTTATTTCGTGAAAATGATGGGCCATACTACAGTTAAGCCTGTTCACAAAGGCACAGTAGACAAGTTTGGTGATCAGTGGACAAAACCAGAAAACTTCGTTGGTAACGGTGCATTTGTATTGAACAAATGGGTTGTGAATGAGCGTATTGAACTAACACGTAGCGAAACATACTGGGACAATGGCAAAACTGTCCTAGATAAAGTTACCTTCTTGCCGATTGAAAACCAAGTTGCGGAAATGAACCGCTTCCTATCTGGTGAAATTCAAATCACTAACGAGCTGCCAATTGAGCACTTCAAGCGTTTGAAGAAAGAGCACCCAGAATCTGTAGATGTTAAGGGTAACCTATGTTCATACTACTACGGCTTTAACAACAATAAAGCACCGTTTGATGATGTACGCGTTCGTAAAGCTCTTTCTTACACGATCGACCGTAATATCGTTGCAAATGCGATTCTTGGCCAAGGTCAAAAACCAGCATACTTCCTAACTCCAGAGATCACGGCTGGCTTCAACCCAACACTTCCTGCTTATGGTGAGCTTTCTCAGAAAGAGCGTATCGCAGAAGCGAAGAAACTACTGGCAGACGCTGGCTTTGATAAGAGCAACCCTCTAGAGTTTACCTTGCTATACAACACGTCTGAAAACCACAAGAAGATTGCGACTGCAATTCAATCTATGTGGAAGAAAGATCTTGGCGTAAAAGTAACTCTTGAAAACCAAGAGTGGAAAACGTACCTAGATACACGTCGTCAAGGTGACTTTGACGTGACTCGTGCGGGTTGGTGTGGCGACTACAATGAAGCATCAAGCTTCCTATCGCTAATGCAATCTAACAACAGCTCAAACGATCCTAAGTACAACAGCAAAGAGTACGACGCTGTAATGGCAGAAGCGATGGCAGCAACGAGTGATGCTGAACGTGAAGCGCTTTACATCAAAGCAGAAAAACTCCTAGCGGCAGATATGCCAATTGCACCAATCTATCAGTATGTAACATCTCGTTTGGTTTCTCCAAAAGTAGGTGGTTACGCAGGCAACAACGCTGAAGATAAACTGTTCTCTAAAGATATGTACATCGTCGAGTAATTCCTACTCAAATAAAATTATAACTAATACAGGCACTGCATGTGGTAACACATGCAGCGTCTATTCTATTTTAAATTGTCACAGACTGGATGGATGAGTTTATGTTTAAATTCATTATGAAACGGATATTTGAAGCAATACCAACTCTATTGGTATTGATTACTGTATCTTTCTTCCTGATGCGTTTCGCACCGGGTAACCCATTTTCAAGCGAGCGTCCACTTCCTCCGGAAGTGATGGCGAACATTAATGCTAAATATGGCTTGGACAAGCCTGTTTTTGAGCAGTACACCACCTACCTAACTAATATTTTGCAGGGTGATTTTGGCCCTTCGTTTAAATACAAAGACTTTACGGTAAACGAGCTGGTTTCTAACGCCTTACCAGTGTCGGCGAAGGTAGGCTTTTTGGCCTTCATTTTCACCGTCATCATGGGGGTGACAGTCGGAACCATTGCCGCGCTGCGGCAAAACAGTTGGCTCGACTATGGAATAATGGCGACCGCCATGCTCGGGGTTGTAATGCCCTCATTCGTATTAGCGCCTGTGCTTATTTATATCTTCTCTATTAACCTAGGTTGGTTACCAGCTGGTGGTTGGAATGACGGGTCTTTCCAATACATGGCGCTACCAATCATTGGTATGTCTTTACTTTACGTCGCGACATTTGCGCGTATTACCCGTGGTTCGATGATCGAAACATTGAACAGTAACTTTATTCGTACTGCACGAGCTAAAGGTCTGAGCTATCGCTATATCATTATCAAGCACGCACTTAAGCCAGCATTGTTACCTGTAGTTTCTTATATGGGACCTGCGTTCGTCGGTATCATCACAGGTTCGGTTGTCATCGAGACCATTTTTGGCCTGCCTGGCATTGGTAAGCTCTTTGTGAATGCTGCGTTTAACCGTGATTATTCGTTAGTAATGGGGATCACCATTCTTATTGGTTTCCTATTTATTCTGTTCAACGCCGTCGTGGATATTTTGCTTGCGATGATCGACCCGAAAATTCGTTACTAAGGGAGAGTAATGATGCTAACGAAAAAAGAGAACTTAGAAGCAATAGAAAAGTTTTCCGAGAACTTAGACATTGAAGGTCGAAGCTTGTGGCAAGATGCGCGCATTCGTTTTATGCGTAATAAAGCTGCGATGGTGAGCCTATTTATTTTGACTTTGATGACACTGGCGGTAATTTTTCTGCCAATGATGACGTCCTTTGCTTATGACGATACCGACTGGTATGCAATGCATGCAGCGCCAAGCGCAGAGCACTGGTTTGGTACAGATGCCCTAGGTCGTGACCTGTATGTTCGTACCCTCGTGGGTGGCCGAATTTCTCTGATGGTTGGAGTATTAGGTGCATTAGTTGCGGTACTTATTGGTACGCTTTATGGCGCGACGTCTGGTTTCATTGGTGGCAGAACTGACCGCATTATGATGCGTATTTTGGAAATTTTATACGCCGTACCATTTATGTTCCTAGTGATCGTACTGGTGACTTTCTTTGGTCGAAATATTGTCCTTATCTTTGTGGCTATCGGTGCTATCGCATGGCTAGATATGGCACGAATAGTTCGAGGCCAAACATTGAGTTTGCGAAGTAAAGAGTTTATCGAAGCGGCGTATGTATCTGGTGTGAGTAATTGGAAAATCATTACTCGTCACATCGTGCCGAATGTACTGGGCATTGTAGCCGTATATTCAACACTACTTATCCCAAGCATGATCCTGACGGAATCATTCTTGTCTTTCCTTGGTTTAGGGGTTCAAGAACCTATGACAAGTTGGGGCGCACTTCTACAAGAAGGTGCCAATACGATGGAAGTAGCAGTATGGCAGCTCCTGTTCCCAGCAGCGTTTATGGTTATTACTCTTTTCTGCTTTAACTACGTGGGTGACGGTCTTCGTGACGCGTTGGATCCAAAAGACAGATAATAAAGACGAAGGAAGTATTATGAGCTTATTAGATGTAAAAGATCTGCGTGTCGAATTTACCACGCAGGATGGTATTGTTACCGCAGTTAACGACCTGAACTTCAACCTTAAGCAAGGTGAAACATTAGGTATTGTGGGTGAATCAGGTTCAGGTAAATCTCAAACTGTTTTTGCCATCATGGGACTATTAGCTAAAAACGGGATTATTTCCGGTAGCGCAAAGTTCGAAGGTAAAGAGATCTTAAACCTGCCAGAAAAGGAACTTAACAAAGTCCGTGCTGAGCAGATTGCGATGATTTTCCAAGATCCAATGACGTCACTTAACCCGTATATGAAGGTGAGTGACCAATTGATGGAAGTACTTATGCTGCACAAAGGCATGGGTAAAGCTGAAGCATTTGAAGAATCTGTTCGTATGCTTGAAGCGGTTAAAATTCCAGAAGCTCGCAAGCGTATCACTATGTACCCCCACGAATTCTCTGGCGGCATGCGTCAACGTGTGATGATTGCTATGGCGCTTTTATGTCGCCCTAAATTATTGATTGCCGATGAGCCAACCACTGCTCTTGACGTAACGGTACAAGCACAGATTATGGATTTGCTTAACGAGCTTAAAGATGAGTTCAATACGGCAATTATCATGATTACCCATGATTTGGGTGTTGTGGCTGGTTCGTGCGATAAGGTATTGGTCATGTACGCTGGTCGTACTATGGAATACGGTTCGGTTGATGATATTTTTTACAATCCTAGCCATCCATACGCAGAAGGGTTGTTAAAAGCGATTCCTCGTCTCGATACGGAAGGTGAGATTCTACCAACAATACCAGGTAATCCACCAAACCTATTGCGTTTGCCACCAGGTTGTCCATATCAAGAGCGTTGTCATCGAGCTACTCCTCAATGCAGCGTAGAAGCACCAAAGCTACTGAACTTTGGTCAAGATCGCCAACGTGCGTGTTTTTCTGATTGGGAGGCTTGGGCCAAATGAACGCAATGACAGACAATAAATCATTACTACTAGACGTAAAGTCTCTAAAAGTACATTTTAGTATTGCTTCAAAGTCGGCTTGGCCTTGGGCTAAGCCTTCACAACTGAAAGCGGTTGATGGCGTTAACGTTCGTCTCTATGAAGGCGAAACTCTTGGTGTCGTGGGTGAATCAGGTTGTGGTAAATCAACGTTTGCGCGTGCCATTATTGGTCTTGTTGAAGCAACAGAGGGTGAAGTCGTCTGGATGGGACAGGACTTGTGTAAAATGCAAGCTGTTGAACGTCGTCAAACGCGCAAAGAGATCCAGATGATTTTCCAAGATCCTCTGGCATCTTTGAACCCACGTATGACCGTTGGTGATATTATCGCCGAGCCTTTAGAGACGTTTTATCCTGAGCTGTCTAAGCAGGAAATCAAAGATCGCGTAAAAGAGATGATGACTAAAGTTGGCTTATTACCAAACGTTATTAACCGCTATCCTCATGAATTCTCTGGCGGTCAGTGTCAGCGTATTGGTATCGCTCGTGCTTTGATTCTTCGTCCTAAAATGATCATCTGTGACGAACCCGTCTCTGCACTTGATGTGTCAATTCAGGCGCAGGTTGTTAACCTACTAAAAGAACTGCAAAAAGAGCTAGGTCTTAGCTTAGTTTTCATCGCTCACGATCTGTCGGTAGTTAAACACATCTCAGATCGCGTATTGGTGATGTACCTTGGTAACGCGGTAGAACTAGGCGAGGCGAAAGCACTATTTGCTAACCCAACGCACCCTTACACCAAGGCGTTAATGTCTGCAGTGCCAATCCCAGATCCAAAGATTGAACGCACGAAGAAAATTCAGATGTTAGAAGGGGATCTACCTTCACCGATCACTCCGCCATCAGGTTGTGTTTTTCGCACTCGTTGCCCTCAGGCAACGGAGCAATGTTCGAAAACAAAACCAACAATACAGGGAACGGATGTACACGCAGTGTCATGCCTTAACGTTACCGTGTAAGGTTATCCCTATTAAATAACAGCAAGGAAATACTCTCAGTCTTAGGGGCTGGGAGTAGCTAGTTTCAGCCTGTGACGGGCCTAAGCGCGACAGCATTTTTTTGTCGCGCTTTTTTTGGACTCAGATTTTGGCTTATTCAAGTTATTCGAACAACTTCTTTTAAACTTTCCTCTCAATTTCCCAGTGTTTGCCCCCTATAATCAATGTACTTAGAAATACGGAAGGATCAAAACTATGGGAAAGTTAGTCGATGGCGTTTGGCACGACGTATGGTATGACACCAAATCTTCTGGTGGGAAATTTGTTCGTGAAGACGCGGGTTTTCGCAGCTGGATAAAAAACAGCGATGATGCCAAGTTTCAACCGGAGTCTGGTCGTTATCATCTTTACGTATCGCTCGCTTGTCCTTGGGCTCATCGAACACTGATTTTCCGAACGTTAAAGGGGCTTGAGTCGCACATCGATGTCACTGTCGTTTGCCCAGACATGTTATCTGAGGGCTGGTCCTTTGGTTTACCCGAACCTCTTTTTGGCTTCAAAAAACTTCATCAGGTCTACACTCAAGCCAAACCAGACTATACTGGTCGCGTTACGGTACCGGTACTTTGGGATAAGAAGACAAACACCATCGTGAGCAACGAATCGTCTGAGATAATTCGCATGTTCAACTCAGAGTTCAATGAGCTTACAGGAAACAGCGATGACTTTTACCCAGAACACTTGACAGTTGCCATCGAAGATTGGAATGAATTCGTCTATCCGAATATTAATAACGGGGTGTACCGTTGCGGGTTTGCAACGACTCAAGATGCGTACGAGGAAGCTTATAAGAACTTGTTTTCGGCGCTAGACAAAGTGGAACAGCATTTGGAGACACATCGTTATTTAACAGGTGACCAGATCACCGAAGCCGATTGGCGCTTGTTTACCACACTTGTTCGATTTGATGCGGTTTATGTCGGACACTTTAAATGCAACAAAAAGCCAATAGCTGATTACCCTGCCATTCAAGGGTATCTAAAAGAGCTCTACCAAATTGAAGGCATCAAGGAAACTACGGACTTTTACCATATTAAAAGACATTACTACTTCAGTCATACTGGTATTAACCCGACGCAAATTGTTCCCGTTGGCCCTGAGCTGGATCTAGATTCACCCCACGAAAGAAGCACATAGCAGTTACTCTACTGCATTGAATTGTTCGGTAATGATGCCTGCTTCAATGATATTTGTGAAAAAACAAATACACTATTTATAGAGGCAGCTATTGAGGACAAAAGATGGACATCAATGCGTTAGTCAATGGCGACAACTTGTTTTGGAATCTGTTTATTGCCTTAGTATTAGGCGCTATCGTCGGCACACAACGTGGCTGGGTCATGAGAAACAGTGTAGAGGGAAGTCGTGTCGCGGGTATACGAACGTTCTCGTTGGTGAGTTTGTTTGGTGGGTTGATTGCGCTTCTTGCCAAGATTTATTCTCCTCTTCTTCTAGGGTTCGCGCTCCTCGCGTTGGTTATATTGGCATGTATTGCGTTTGTCATTCAGCAGAGAAAAAGCAAAGATATTAGCATTACAGGCGTGGTTAGCCTGCTCATCACATTCGTATTGGGCAGCCTAGCCGTCTCTGGTTACACGGTACTCGCAGCGTCCGCTGCTGTGATCACAGCGGTTGTGCTTGATAACAAAAGCGAGCTTCACCAAGCGCTTCAGAAACTGCAAGAATATGAACTTGATGCAGCGCTGCGTTTGCTAATGATCTCCATCGTATTACTGCCACTGTTACCGAATAAAACATACGGCCCTTGGAATGCGGTAAATCCATATGAAATCTGGTGGATGGTAGTCTTAATCGCGAGCATTTCGTTTGTTGGCTACTTTGCGATAAAAATTGGAGGAGCCAAGCGTGGGATCCTCTTTACGTCATTGTTTGCCGGGTTGAGCTCTTCCACCGCTTTGACTTTACAGTTTTCTCATCTATCTCGAAAGCAAAGCTCGCTTAGCCCATTGTTAGCCAGTGGTATTTTACTAAGCTGTGGAACCATGTTCCCACGATTGTTGATCGTTTTATTTATTATCAACCCCTTCCTAATAGCTTATCTTTGGCCTGCTTTAATAACGATGACCGCCGCGATTTACTTTCCTGTATGGTGGATATGGCGCAGGGCCGATGTCAATTACGTTGAGCCTAATAAAACAACCGCTAACCCTTTAGCCCTTCGTTCTGCGCTGTTTTTTGGGGTGGTCCTGATCGCGATTATGTTGCTGTCTAAAGCGCTTTCGGAATGGCTAGGAAGTACTGGTACCTTGTTGCTAGCAGCATTGTCGGGCATAACTGACGTTGACGCGATTTCCTTAGCTTTAGCAAGGCAAAGCCAAGATAGTTTAACTTTGGACATTGCGGCACTTGGCATAGTGATCGCTGCTGCAATGAATACGCTGGTGAAAATGATGATGGTGGTTACGATTGGCGATAGGCAGCTGGGAAAGCTCGTCGTAATACCAATGCTGACAGCCGTTATCGTTGGCCTAGTGACTTTCTGGCTATAAAAAAAGCCCCAGTAGGGGCTTTTAAATAGAATGTCTGAACAGTTATTCTTGCTCTTGAGCTGATTGAATCGCAGTCAGTGCGACTGTGTATACGATGTCGTCTACAAGTGCGCCACGGGAAAGATCGTTAACAGGCTTACGCATGCCTTGCAACATTGGACCGATAGAGACTAAGTCTGCCGAGCGTTGAACCGCTTTGTAAGTTGTGTTGCCCGTGTTGAGGTCTGGGAATACGAAGACGGTTGCTTTACCTGCGACTGGAGAGTTAGGTGCTTTAGAAGCCGCTACGTTCTCCATAATGGCTGCATCGTACTGTAATGGACCATCAATGATAAGATCTGGACGTTTAGCCTGAGCCAGTTTCGTTGCTTCACGAACTTTATCTACATCTGCACCTTTACCAGACTCACCTGTCGAGTAAGAGATCATTGCAACGCGTGGATCAATACCAAACGCTTGTGCAGAATCAGCAGATTGGATTGCAATTTCAGCAAGCTGTTCCGCTGTTGGATCTGGGTTGATTGCACAGTCACCGTATACCAATACTTGATCAGGCAGAAGCATGAAGAAGATTGAAGATACGATAGAAGTGCCCGGAGCCGTTTTGATAATTTGGAACGGGGGAACGATTGTGTTTGCGGTTGTATGAACTGCACCTGATACAAGGCCGTCAACTTCATTCGCTTCAAGCATCATCGTACCTAGGTATACTGAGTCCTGGAGCTTCTCACGAGCAACAACTTCCGTCATACCTTTAGCGCCACGAAGCTCAACTAAGCGAGCGACATATTGCTCACGGACAGCATCCGTATCGATGATTTGAACGCCAGTGCCTAGCTCAACACCTTGCTGCGCTGCAACGCGCTTGATCTCTTCAGGGTTACCTAGAAGTATACACTCGGCAATACCACGCTCAGCACAGATAGCGGCTGCTTTGACAGTACGTGGCTCGTCGCCTTCAGGAAGGACGATACGTTTGCCAGCACGACGAGCGAGTTCAGTTAGCTGATAACGGAACGCAGGTGGGCTGAGTTTACGAGTACCAATGGTACCTTCCAGTAGAGAGTCGATCCAAGGGCCGTCGATATGACCAGCAACGTGTTCGTTTACGAACTCGATACGTTCTTTATCGTCTGCAGGGACTTCTAGGCTGAAGCTTTGTAGGTTAAGAGACGTCTGCCAAGTGTTCCCTTGTGCTTTGAATATCGGAAGACCTGTATCTAGTGCAGGTTTAATGAGATCTGCGATCTCAACCGGAACATCATAGCCACCTGTTAGTAGAATTGCACCGATTTCCACTCCGTTCATGGCCGCTAGAGCTGCGGCTACGATAACGTCAGGGCGATCTGCAGAAGTGACTAGCAGTGAGCCTGGTTTGAAGTGCTCGATCATGTTAGGCAGTGAACGTGCGCAGAATGTGATGCTCTTAATACGACGAGAAGCGATGTCACCTTCGTTGATGATTTCAGAGTTCAGGTGTTTAGCCATGTCAATAGCACGAGTCGCGATCAAGTCTATCTTCCAAGGTACACAGCCCAGAACACGGATTGGACTCGTGTTGAAGATCTGCATAACTTTAAGGTTAGCTTGCTGCGCAGTATCAGCGTCATCAAAAATCTCTGACAAATCTGGGCGCGTGCGACCCGCTTCATCAACAGGAGCGTTCAGCTTGTTGATGATAACACCAGAAATGTTCTTGTTCTTCGTACCCCCGTAGTTAGTACAAGCGACTTCAATACGCTCTTTTAGCTGACTTGGGTTATCAGTACCTGGAGTTGCGACAAAGACAATTTCTGCACCAAGCGTTTTCGCGATTTCTACGTTAACAGCGTTAGCGAACGGATGCTTACGAGTCGGTACAAGACCTTCGATAAGCGTTACTTCAGCATTCTTGTTAACTTGGTTGTAACGCTCGACAATAGTCTCAAGCAGAACGTCAACCTTTTCGCTACCGTAAAGGTTCTCTGCTTCTGACATTGGTAGAGGTTGACCGACGAGCATATCGCTACTGTTGCCGATGATAGTAGAAGTGAGATCTGGCTGGTCGCCACCATGGCGAGGTTGAGCGATAGGCTTGTAGAACGATACGTTCACGCCTTTACGCTCCATAGCACGCAGTACACCCATGCTAACACTGGTAAGACCGACGCCAGCGCTAGTTGGTACAAGCATAATAGTACGGGACATTCTTTAAGTACCTCAAACTATATCTAGGGAGGAAGCTCAGTAGAACTTGTGTCCTTTTGGAGAAAGGAGACTTCGGCTGAGCCCAATAAGAAAACTGGCTAACCAAAGTTAGCCAGTTTGAACATTAAAGACCTGCTAGGCGCGCAGTGTCTTCAGCGATAACTAGCTCTTCGTTAGTAGAGATAACCATTGCTGGGATGCGGCTGTCGGCAGATGTGATAGTGCCTTCGCCGCCGAAACGCGCTTTAAGGTTTGCTTCACCGTCTACTTCGATACCGAATACGCCAAGGCGGTTTAGAACCATCTCACGAATTGGTGCAGAGTTTTCACCGATACCACCAGTGAACACGATAGCATCTAGACGACCGTCAAGAGATGCCGTGTAACCTGCTACGTATTTAGCTAGGCGGTGGCAGAAGACGTCCATTGCACGCGTTGCTTCTTCTTTCTCACCGTAGTTGTCTTCAACGAAACGACAGTCAGACGTCACTTCAGTTAGACCTAGAAGGCCAGACTCTTTAGTTAGCATGTTGTTGATTTGCTCTACAGAGTAACCTAGTGCGTCGTGTAGGTGGAAGATGATCGCAGGATCGATGTCACCACAACGAGTACCCATTACGAGGCCTTCAAGTGGAGTTAGACCCATTGAAGTATCTACAGACTCACCGTTTTTGATAGCACAAACAGAAGCACCGTTACCTAGGTGGCAGTTGATGATGTTGAGTTCGTTAGCGGGTTTACCAAGTAGCTCAGCTGCTTCACGTGCGATGAATAGGTGAGAAGTACCGTGCATGCCGTAGCGACGGATGCCGTGCTCTTTGTACAGGTTGTATGGTAGTGCGTATAGGTAAGACTCTTGAGGCATCGTTTGGTGGAACGCAGTGTCAAATACTGCTACGTTCTTCAGCTCAGGGAAGTTGTGCTTCGCTGCTTCGATACCGATGATGTGAGCAGGGTTGTGAAGAGGTGCAAATGTTGCAGAATCTTCGATACCTTTAAGTACTTCGTCTGTGATAAGTGCAGAAGATGTGAATTGCTCGCCACCGTGAACGATACGGTGACCGATAGCACCAAGGTTAGCTTTTAGCTCAGGTTTAGAAGCAAGGATAGTTTCTACCATGAACGCCAATGCTTCTTCGTGTGCAGCACCGTTACCGAGTTGTGCCTCGTGCTTACCGTCAAGCTTCCATTTGATACGCGCTTCAGGCAAGTGAAGGCATTCAGCAAGACCTGTTAGGTGCTCATTACCATTTTCTGCATCAACGATGGCGAATTTAAGAGAAGAACTACCACAGTTTAAAACTAAAACCAGCTTAGACATTAGAGGTTACCTGTATATTGTCTGATCCAAGATCGGGGGTATAAACGTTTCCCAAAGTTAAGGCGTAACAAAATATCACCAATTAACTTTGGTCAAAAATACATCAATTACCGTATAATGATATGCGATTTTCTTAAGAAAACCACATTTGCTATCCTTGCAGAAGCCAACTCTAGTTGCCTTAATTGAAATTTACGGCAACAATGAGAATGAGGGTTCTGATAAGAATAACGATAATGGCGAAATATAACAAAATAATTTGAAAGAATCTTAACTTTCGTCAATGTTTTGTATCATTTTTTGAATGGTTCAACTTTTTTTTAGTGAGGTTGTAAGATGAGTGATAGGGCTGGTTTAACTCAAAGTTTAAAAAATGGCCAGCGTTACATGGAAACGTGGCCAATGAGAAAAGAGCTTACTCCGCTGTTTCCAGAGCAACGCATCATAAAAGCCACAAGATTTGGCATCAAAGTGATGCCTGCTGTCGCAGCGATTAGTATTTTGACTCAGATGACATTTAGTAATGCTCAAGCAATGCCACAAGCTATTGTGGTTGCTCTGTTTGCAATTAGCTTGCCTTTGCAAGGTATGTGGTGGTTGGGCAATCGTGCGAATACTCAGCTACCGCCTTCTCTAGCTGCTTGGTATCGAGAGCTTCATCAGAAAATAACAGAGACTGGCTTCGCGCTCGAACCTGTCAACGCAAACCCAAGATACAGAGAGCTCGCCGTTATTTTGAACAGAGCATTTAGGCAACTCGACAAAAACGCGCTTGAACGTTGGTTCTAAATAAAAAGAACGAATAGAAAAGGCCCTAAACACTTCTAACAAGAAAGAGTTTAGGGCCTTATTGTATGCTAGCGACTTTATTTCCGCGACACCATATAGACAGCGCCACTGTCAGCGATAAACCAAATATTGCCTTTGTCATCTGAGGTAATGTCCCTGATGCGTTCATTGAGTTCAGAGTAGTAGCGCCTTTCCTCTATTACCTGTGCGTGATTATTAACGTCCAGGATATTAATATGAGTGAGCTTAAGCGCGCCTATAAGCAGCTTTCCTTGCAGGCGAGGGAAATAGTCATTGGTATAAATATAAAGTGAACCGGGTGCTATTGAAGGGACATACACTTTTTTAGGAGACTCTATCCCCTCTTTTTCTTGTGCTTCACCCACATTAATAGGGCCCCAGTATTCTTGGCCGTGTGATGTTATCGGCCACCCATAGTTCTTTCCGGCTTCGATTTTGTTTAGTTCGTCACCACCACGTGGGCCATGCTCGATCGCCCAAAGGACGTTATTGTGCGGGTCAAACGCGATACCTTGTGGATTCCTGTGCCCAAAACTATAAATCTCTGGTAGCACATTACTGCTATTTACATATGGATTATCATTAGGGATCTCACCGCTTTTTCCAAGACGGACGATAGTGCCAGCATGGGTGGTAGTGTCCTGCCCATTGTCACGATCGCCCCCGTCACCAATTGTCATATATAAGAAACCTTTTTGGTCAAAGGTAACTCGACTGCCAAAATGGCGCCCACTGGTCACTGTGAAATTGCTCGTAAACAAGTCTTGCCAAACCGATATTCGGTCATTATTGATCACGACTTTGGCAACGGTTGGAGCCCCGCCGTTACCGATGGGCTTTGCATATGTCACATAGAATGTATTGTCCTCGGAGGGGGCTTGCTTGATGTCCATCAGACCACCTTGCCCTTTGACATATATGTCTGGTAGGCCAGGTACCTCTTTAATACTTCCTAGATGGCTATCGAGAACTAAGAGCTTGCCACTGCGTAAGGAAATGAGAAACCGGTTGTTGGCAAAATTCTCGATGGCCCAAGGCACAGAGTTGAGTGTGGCAACTTTGGTGAGTTGACTGCTTTCCAATTCAATAGCATGGCAGATACCTGTATTGAATAGTAGGCAGTAGATAAAGACAAGGAACCTATGATGTGACGTTAACATTGAAACCCCTTTTACTTATCTAGATTAACGGATGCACCACTTGCCTTTGATTCACGCAGTTTATGCATCATCAACAGATGTTTACTTTGTGGAAATGACAAAACACACCGTCTTGTATCGGAATTTATACGCTTTGATTCGTAAATATTTTACTAAATAGTATTGCATGCACACTTTGTGAGCTTGTTTGTTAATATTTCCTTTCAATCTAGTGAACTTGCTGGTAGTAATAGCATTACGCACAGAGATAAATGTGCATTGAATTTTGAGGTGTAACTTATTGTATACACTTCCATTAAGGCATGTTTCACCGCCTATCTAAAACATCACATGAGCAAACACAAAATTGCTGAATCAAGGAGTCAAGATGAAAGCAAGCAAGCTGATCACAGCAGCAATCTTAGCCGGAGCGGCACTACTATCCTCCACTAGTATTATGGCAAAAACAGCCAAAGTTGCTGTATCCCAAATTGTAGAACACCCAGCATTAGATGCTACTCGTCAAGGATTACTCGACGGCCTGAAAGAAAAAGGTTATGAGCAAGGCAAGAACCTAGAGTTTGATTTTAAAACAGCGCAAGGTAACCCAGCTATTGCGGTACAAATTGCGCGTCAATATGTCGGCGAGCGACCTGATGTTCTTGTTGGTATTGCAACCCCAACGGCTCAAGCTCTGGTTTCTGCAACGCGTGATATTCCAGTGGTATTCACCGCTGTTACTGATCCTGTGGGTGCTAAGTTGGTTAAGCAACTTGAGCAACCGGGCAAGAACGTAACGGGCTTATCTGATCTTTCACCAGTTGATCAGCATGTCGAACTCATAAAAGAAATTATGCCGTCTGTTAAAACGATTGGTGTGGTCTTTAACCCAGGTGAAGCTAATGCGGTTAGCTTGATGGCTCTGTTAAAAGACAGCACGAAAAAGCACGGTATAGAGTTAGTTGAAGCGACAGCACTTAAAAGTGCAGACGTGCAAACGGCGACTCAAGCTATCTCGGCAAAGTCTGACATCATTTATGCTCTGATTGATAATACGGTTGCTAGTGCTATCGAAGGCATGATCGTAGCGGCGAACCAAGCGAAAACGCCAGTATTTGGTGCAGCGACTTCGTACGTTGAGCGTGGTGCTGTAGCAAGTTTAGGTTTTGACTACTATCAGATTGGCGTTCAAACGGCTGATTACGTAGCTCAAATTCTTGAAGGTCAAGATCCAGGAAAAATTGATGTTCAGGTAGCTAAAGGTTCTGATCTTGTTATCAACGCATCGGCAGCTAAAAAGTTAGGTATTGTAATTCCTAAGTCTGTAATGGACCGCGCAACAAGCGTGAAGTAAATCTCGTCGTCGCCTAGGCATGCAGCCTAGGCGCATCAAAGCAGAAAAGGAGTTGTTATGTCTGCTTTCGCTTTTTTTGGCGCGCTTGAAATTGGCATGATTTATGGTCTTGTTGCGCTGGGCGTCTATCTTACCTTCAGGGTACTCGACTTTCCTGACCTCAGTGTTGATGGCAGCTTTCCTATGGGTGCGGCGGTAGCAGCAACTGCGATTGTTGCAGGTATCAATCCATGGGTGGCTACAGGTATGGCAATTGTTGCCGGAGCAGCGACGGGCTGGGTGACCGCATTTCTTGCCGTACGTTGTGGTATTTTGCATCTGCTCGCCTCAATTCTAACCATGATTGCCGCTTTCTCTATCAATATTCGTATCATGGGCCGCCCTAATATGGCCTTGCTTGGTGAAGAAACTATCTTAACCCCATTCGAGATGATGGGCGATTCAATGTACATTCGTCCAATCGTTGTCGGAATTCTGGTTTTAATATCGGCCTGGTTTGTCGTTCGTCTACTGAACAGTGATTTTGGCTTAGGGTTAAGAGCAACGGGAGTCAATGACAGAATGGTGCGCGCGCAAGGTGCAAGCACTTCGTTTTATACTTACTTTTGTCTCGCGCTTTCCAACGGCTTTGTCGGCTTCGCCGGAGCACTGTTTGCGCAAACGAACAGTTTTGCAGATGTGACATCTGGAGTGGGTACCATCGTAGTGGGTCTTGCTGCCGTTATTCTGGGGCAAACCTTGATACCGGGTCGCCGTATATGGATTGCTGTGATTGCTGTGATTGTCGGTTCTGTACTTTACCGATTAGCAGTGGCTTTTGCTCTGAGTTCTGGAATGTTCGGTTTGCAAGCGTCCGATCTGAACTTAGTAACGGCTGTGCTCGTTGCTATCGCGCTTATTGCGCCAAAGCTTAAAGGAAACCTCAAGGCAAAAAAGGGCGGTAAGCCTGCTGAGAATAAAGCGGTATCGAATTCAGGCGATCAAACGGGGAGAGCAGCATGATCCGTTTAGAAGATATTCAAGTGACCTTTAATCAGGGCACAATTTTAGAAAACAGAGCGCTACGTGGTGTCGATTTAGAAGTGCCAGAACATCAGTTCCTAACGGTGATTGGCTCGAATGGTGCAGGAAAATCAACGTTGCTTGGTGCTGTCACTGGAGAAACGCCGATGGTTGGCGGGCGTGTCCTTATTGACGATCTCGACGTGACTCGCAGAACCGTTGATCAACGTGCTAGTCAATGTGCAAGAGTATTTCAAGACCCTCTTGCTGGCACTTGTGGAGACTTAACCATCGAAGAAAACATGGCTTTGGCTTATATGCGTGGCAAAAAGCGTGGCTGGGGTTTATCACTATCGGCTAAACGTAGAAAGTTGTTTCAGGAGCGTATCAGTATTCTTGGCTTGGGTTTAGAAGATAGGTTAAGTGATAATATTGGTTTACTGTCTGGTGGTCAAAGACAGGCTGTAAGCCTTGTTATGGCGACGCTCTCAGACAGCAAGTTATTGCTGCTCGATGAGCATACAGCAGCTCTCGACCCTCGCATGGCAGCGTTTGTCATTGATTTAACCAAGAAAGTGGTTAAAGAGTTTAACCTTACTGTCATGATGGTGACCCATTCGATGAAGGATGCTTTGGCTTGTGGGGATCGCACAGTGATGTTACACCAAGGCGAAATCGTCTTGGATGTTGCTGGTGAGCAAAGAGCGGGGATGAGCGTTCCAGACTTACTTGAGATGTTCTCAAAAGTTCGCGGTGAAGAACTTGCCGATGACAGTTTGTTACTGAATTAGATATCAGCGAACTGGCTAACTCTTTACATCTCTCGTTCATAAAATCCCTCTTCATTCGAAGGGGGATTTTTTGATTCATACTGCGGTATATAACTCGTCGCGGTAGCGCTGGATGTGATCAACAATCGGGGCGGCTTTGTTGAAGGTGCGAATCTCCCTAAATAACCGATTGGCTTCAGGGTATTGCTGCTTTAAATATGAGAACCATTGCTTGACGCGGTTAGGATAATAGAGGCCTTTGTCGCCTTCAATCTCATAAGTTGAATATAGTAATAAGAGTTCAACCACTTCAGGCCAAGACATTGGTGAAGCATTGTGCTTCACCACGTTTCCTAGATTAGGAACGTTAAAAGCACCGCGGCAGACCATCAAGGAATTTACTTGTGTGGTTTCCATGCAGCGCTGTCCATCGGCATGATTCCAGATTTCGCCATTGGCGATAAGCGGCAACGTGGTCTTTTCGCGAATTTGGCGGATATAGTCCCATTTAATTTCACTTGCTTTGTATCCGGCAGATTTAGTGCGTGCATGGACTGTCAGCTCGTTCGCTCCTGCCTTTTCGACGGCGTCGACGATCTCGAAACAATCTTCAGGGTTATCCCAGCCCAAGCGAATTTTGGCTGTAACGGGAACTTTGTCATCGACCGCTTCGCGACACGCTTTAATCACCTGGTAGATGAGTTCTGGATGCTGTAGTAAGGCTGCGCCTCCTTTACTTTTATTCACCAAACGTGCAGGGCAACCAAAGTTAAGATCGATACCTTTAGCCCCTAAACCCTCGGCAATGACGGCGTTTTCCGCCATCCAACGTGGATCTTGCCCCAATAGCTGAATATGAATAGGCGTCTGCGAGCGGGTTTGAGAGCCCTGCAGTAGTTCCGGGCAGATCTTGTGAAACACGTGAGGAGGTAAAGCCTGATCAACAACCCTAACGAACTCGGTAACACAAAGATCGTAGTCGTTGATTTCTGTTAGGATCTCACGCATCAAATGATCCAACACGCCCTCCATCGGGCCCAAAACTAGTCGCATGATTCTTCTCGTATGTAAAGGAAGCGGCGATTCTAACCTCATTTTAAGTAATGATCGACCACCGCTGGTGGTTTTTGTAAAAAGCACAGCGATAGTACTCGTGAAGGTCGCTGAGCCACGTCATTGAGTATATACTTCGCCTATCTACCTATCATGGTGAAAAGTAATGACATTGATTGAATTACCTGCTGGATGGCAGGGCGAAAGTGCACTGTTTGTTGAAGGTGCAATATTGGCAGCTAATTTTGCGACAAAACCAACGGATCCCGAGCTATGGCTAGAGACATTACAAGGTCCTAACGCGGAACTTAAAGACGCAGTGACGGAGCGAATCCATAGTCAATACGCGTTATTAAAAGCCAACAGCTTTGATCTCAGTGAGATCGCGAGTAAGCGAGACAAATTAGCCGATTTTTCTGAAGGTTTTATGGTTGTTTGGCCTTTGATAGAAGAACAGTGGCAAGATAAACCAATGAGCGATGGAACATTGAGGATGCTTCAAGCACTCTTGACGACGTTCATGCTCGCTATAGATGAAGAGCAAACTCATGTGCAGATGAAAGAAGCAGGTTACGAATCACTGCCACGACTCAAGGACTTGTTACCACAATTAAATACTATGATTTCTGAAGTTGCGATGGCCGCCGATGAGCTTATGGTTGGTCATCAATCCCAATCGGTTAATCCTTACAAAGAGATAGGGCGCAATGATCCTTGTCCTTGCGGCAGTGGTAAAAAGTTTAAGCAGTGCTGTGCAAAATAGAAAAAAGATGGCTTAAGCCATCTTTTTTTGTAGAGGCAGTGACTAGTGTTTCGGCTTGGTAAATTGAGACAGGACGATGATAGCAAGTGCGAGTAAATTGCCTGCGAAAATAATAACCAGCCATTGTGGCATTGATAACGTCAAAAATTCCCATACCACTTTCGAGCAGTCACCGTAAGCTTCAAACATCCATGGTGCCCATTCATTGAGCGGAGCCCAGTCTGGGAACTTAACGAATAAGTCGCATGTTTTAAAAGGGGATGGGTTGAATTGATAATCAACATGTTCTAGAGCAAGTAACAACCCTTTGTAGGCCGATGCTCCCCATGCTCCGAGACCAAGCCAGCGAACAGCAGTATTGCCAGGGTTAACAAAGCCGATCATGGCGGCACCCACTATGCCTAGCATTGCAATTCTTTCATAAATGCACATGACGCATGGCCCTAGCATCATGACGTGTTGAAAGAACAAAGCACAAAGTTCAAATAAAATAGTAGCAGAAAAGAGTAATAGCCAAGATAGCCGCGTTTTTGAGAAAGTATGGATTTGAGATAGTAAAGTCACGTTTCATCCCTAAAAATATAAAAAAGCCCTGATTACTCAGAGCTTTTTAACGCGGATTAGCTTCACAATCAACTAAAAATATTAGTGACCGGAACTTACCGCACTATCTGCTGCTCCAGCAACATGGTGCGAAATCCAACCAGCATCGTAAAACCATGCTGTCATTGGCTCAACAAAGTAAATGATACCAACCAAGCCAACAATCGCCAGTACGATAGTGTACGGCAGTGCCATCCACACCATTCGACCGTAAGATAGTCGAACCAATGGTGCCAACGCTGACGTCAACAAGAATAGGAACGCAGCCTGACCGTTCGGAGTTGCAACTGATGGTAAGTTGGTACCGGTATTGATCGCCACAGCCAGGAGGTCGAACTGATCACGAGTGATAGTGCCTTCAAGTAGTGCCGCTTTAACTTCGTTGATATAAACCGTGCCGACAAATACGTTATCAGAGACCATAGACAGGACACCGTTAGCAACGTAAAACAGCGCCAACTGTGTGCCTTTGTCTTCGATAGCCAATACTGCATCGATAATAGGTTTGAACAGTTCTTGATCGATAATCACGGCGACAATTGAGAAGAAAACAGCAAGTAATGCGGTGAACGGCAATGCCTCTTCAAACGCTTTACCCATTGAGTGTTCTTCAATAACGCCCGTAAACGCAGTTGCCAGAATGATAACCGAGAGGCCAATAAGACCAACGGCTGCTAAGTGAAGAGCCAAACCGACGATTAGCCAAACCGCAATCAAACCTTGAATCACTAGCTTCGCGATATCTTGCTTAGTTCGCGTTTTACGCTCTTCGCGGTCAAAGTCGACTAGGATTTGTTTTACGTTTGCAGGTAACTGTGCGCCGTAACCAAAAACTTTGAATTTCTCTACCAAAGCACAAGTACAGAGTCCAAGTACAAATACAGGCGCTGTAACAGGTAACATGCGGACGATAAATTCACCAAAAAGCCACCCAGCCTGATCTGCGATAATCAAGTTTTGCGGTTCGCCTACCATGGTCATTACGCCACCAAGAGCCGTACCGACACCTGCGTGCATGAGTAACGAACGTAAAAACGCACGATAATTTTCTAAGTCATCACGGGTGAGTTCTGATAGGTGCTCATCTTGAGTATGGTCATGGGAAGAGCCAATGGCCTTGCCTGAAGCCACTTTATGATAAATCGAGTAGAAGCCAACTGCGACGCTAATGACAACAGCAATAACGGTAAGAGCGTCTAAGAACGCAGATAAGAACGCAGCGGTAAAACAAAAAGCTAAGGAAAGAACGACTTTAGAGCGTATCCCTAACAGGATTTTTGTGAACATAAATAGCAGCAGGTTCTTCATGAAGTAGATACCGGCTACCATGAAAATCAATAATAGAAGCACTTCAATATTATTGACTATCTCATGTTTCACCATCCCGGGAGATGTCATGCCAATGGCCACGGCTTGAATAGCGAGTAGACCACCAGGTTGTAGAGGATAGCACTTTAGTGCCATTGCTAAAGTAAAGATGAACTCAATCACTAATAACCAACCCGCCACAAACGGATTGACAAAGAAAAAGACAAGAGGGTTAATGATTAGAAAAGCTATTATGGCAACTTTATACCAATCAGGAGCTTTACCAAGGAAGTTCTTGATAAAAGCATTACCTAAAGACATCGGCATGTTAATACTCTTTTGTTGTAATGAATTGAAATTGCAGGGTGCGAGAGAGTATCTGGGAGAGAGTCCTAACAGAGCTTTAGCTACAAAAACTTAGAAAAACAACAAACGCATTTTCATGTTGTCTTGCCAAGTCCCTACAGGCCAATCAAGCACTCCTTGCTTCGCTCGCAACTCTACTCCTCGTTAAGATTTAGTCAACAAAAAAGAAGGGTTGTAACAGTTAAAACTCGACTTTTTACGAAAAACGCGATCTATGCAGATATCTCAAATTACTGGTCTTGCTCTAGCTGATTTAAAAACGTTGTCGATTGCAAAGCAGTTAGGTTCAGCGCACAAATAATAGAAACAATATGCGATTGAAAAAATTCAGTTATTCAGGAGATTTCGAATTGAATGTTCGGAAAAAGCGCAATAATTAAAAAGAGGTATATATGCGCTTGGAAGTATTTTTTTTGGCGAAATCCGATGACATTATGATGACATCGTACCAACACGATTTGTGTAATCTGCATAGAGAATGCATGGTGCCTAAAGGAACAATAGAGTTAACACTCTATTATAATTGTTACAGATATAAGTCGTGTATCTTGTCGATTTTCTTAAAGTAGTGGTATGATGAGTTCTAGTTACGAACAAAACACACTGATTGGACTTACCCCAAAATGGTTATAAAGGCGAAGAGCCCAGCAGGGTTTGCTGAAAAATATATTATCGAAAGTATTTGGAATGGACGATTTCCACCTGGCTCAATTCTGCCGGCAGAGCGAGAGCTTTCAGAACTCATAGGGGTGACGAGAACTACATTACGCGAAGTGCTTCAAAGACTAGCACGAGATGGTTGGCTGACGATTCAACATGGTAAACCAACCAAGGTTAATCAGTTTATGGAAACATCTGGTTTGCATATCCTGGATACTCTGATGACATTAGATGCCGATAATGCGACATCCATTGTAGAAGATTTGCTAGCGGCACGTACGAATATTAGCCCAATTTTTATGCGTTATGCATTTAAAGGGAATAAAGAAACGTCAGAAAAAACGATAGAGAATGTTATTTCATCATGTGAGACTTTGCTTCAGGCAGAATCTTGGGACCGCTTTGTAGAAACTTCGCCGTTTGGTGAAAAAATTAAGCAAAGCATAAAAGATGATAACGAGCGTGATGAATCAAAGCGACAAACTATCTTGGTTGCTAAGACATTCAATTTTTATGATTACATGCTATTTCAACATCTCGCGTTCCATTCAGGAAACCAGATTTACGGTTTAATATTCAATGGTTTGAAGAAGTTGTATGATCGTGTTGGAAGTTACTATTTTTCTAGCCCACAAGCACGCCAATTGGCTCTCAACTTCTACAAAGAGTTACTAGAGATTTGTCAGTCAGGCGATCGAGAGCAGCTTCCTATTGCTATTCGTAATTATGGTATTGCAAGTGGTCAGATTTGGAATCATATGAAGACGACCCTACCTTCGAACTTTACTGAAGACGACAGTTAAAAAAACCGCCGAAAGGCGGTTTTTTTTTAAGCGAGTGCAGTCTTGGGCAGAGGTTGGTAGAGTTCCTGGATGACTTCATTGATTGTTGTATCATAAATTAGGAAAATAACCTCTGACAACGTGGTGGTGAGTTGGTACATATCTTCTTTGCTTCGAATCGTCGTAGGGTTTTCAATATATTGTTCTAAAGTTGTCATCGCTAAGCTGCTGGTTGGTGATGGTACTCGAGTCGGCGTGTTGACACTTAGCCGAATAAGTTTTTTTTGCAATGTTTCCATTCTCCGTACAAGCCTGCTATCCCCTTTCTCATTGTCAATATAGTCGATACACAAACGCAATTGTGTGAGGGCATCGAGGCAGTCAAATACGCCTTGCCAAGTTTGTGAATACTCAATATCTAAAGCATCGCTATATTGGTTAGCAATCCAGTCGACAACAAGATCATCTATTAACAAAAGACTATGTCGGATGATTTTCCCATGAGCGATTTGACTGCGACTGACATTGAGCTGACTCCAACGTCCCAATAGCTGTTTGATGTTTTGCTCAAGAATCCGGTACATCGGTTTGTTGTCAAACGGAGCCAGTTCAATTAGGTCACTGCTCATCTTCGTGAGTCTTTGCTGCGTTAACGTAATATGCCTTGATTTGTCTTGACCAAACATCAAGGTGTAATGAGCCGCATTGCGGTGTTGTCGAGTAACTTCGATGATATCACGCAGTGCGACAATTAACTGATAGCGGTGTTCGTGCTGAGATGAGTGCTTTTTAGCTGCATAACTTAATCCTAATAAGGTGCACAGTGCTACCGCGAGTGAGATGAAAACAAACATATTGACCTCCTACTAAAGTTTGCGATCTACCACTTTAGTAGCAATGCTAATGCCAAGATTATTACCTATTAAAATCAACAGCTTATAAATTACATAGGCGATCACTTGCTTAAGGTTGGTGCAATAATGGCTCTTTTGGGGCGTTCAAATGAAAAAAGCCAGCAGATTGCTGGCTTTGTGGATTATCGATATCGATGTGCTTACATTACGCGCATACCGGGTTGAGCGCCTTCATGGGGTTCAAGGATCCATAAATCGCTTCCGCCAGGACCAGCAGCAAGGATCATTCCTTCAGACATGCCAAATTTCATCTTGCGTGGTTTGAGGTTCGCGACCATTACAGTTAGCTTGCCCTCGAGCTCTTCAGGTTTGTAAGCCGATTTTATGCCAGAGAAAACTTGACGCGTTTCACCGCCAATATCAAGTTGGAATTTAAGCAATTTGTTCGCTTTAGGTACTTCTTCACAAGAAATAATACGAGCAATACGCATATCCACCTTGGCAAAGTCATCGAACTCAATCTCGTCAGCAATGGGTTCTTTATCTAGCTCTGTTTGGCTTGCTTTCTCTTTCTCAGCTTCCGCTTTTTCCTTAGCCGCCATTTCTTTAGCCGCATCCTCTTTTGATGCTTCTACCATCGCTTCGACTTTCTTAGGATCAATACGATTAAATAGCGCCTTGAACTTAGTGATTTCATGATTTGTTAAAGGTTGAGCAACGCCATCCCAAGTTAACTCTTCATTTAGGAAACCTTCTGTACGGGCAGCGAGATCAGGCATGACCGGTTTTAGGTAGGTTATTAGCACGCGGAACAAGTTGATTCCGACCGAGCAGATATCTTGCAGTTCTTGATCTTTACCTTCTTCTTTTGCGACCACCCAAGGTGCTTTTTCATCTACATATTGGTTGGCTTTGTCAGCAAGGGCTGTGATTTCACGAATGGCACGGCCAAATTCGCGAGCTTCGTAGAGCTCAGCAATGCGTTCCGCTGCAGCGACGAAATCGTCGTAAAGCTCAGGCTCGGCGAAGTGTTCAGATAGCTTGCCTTCGAAACGCTTGCTGATGAAACCGGCATTTCGAGACGCGAGGTTAACAATTTTGTTTACAACATCAGCGTTTACACGTTGAGTGAAGTCTTCAAGGTTAAGGTCAAGATCGTCAATACGGCTATTGAGTTTGGCGGCGTAGTAGTAACGCAGGCACTCTGGATCTAGGTGCTCAAGGTAAGTGCTCGCTTTAACGAATGTGCCTTTTGACTTAGACATTTTTGCGCCGTTAACCGTCACGTAACCGTGAACAAAAACGTTATTTGGCTTACGGAAACCAGAGCCTTCTAGCATTGCAGGCCAAAATAGACTGTGGAAATATACGATGTCTTTACCAATGAAGTGGTATAGCTCGGTGTTACTGTCTTTATTCCAATACTCGTTGAAATCAAGATCATCACGTTTGTCACAAAGGTTTTTAAATGAACCCATGTAACCGATAGGTGCGTCTAGCCAAACGTAGAAGAACTTATCTTTTTCGCCAGGGATTTCAAAACCAAAGTAAGGTGCATCACGAGAGATATCCCACTGTTGCAATCCAGATTCGAACCACTCTTGCATTTTATTTGCAGTTTCAGTTTGTAAAGAGCCTGAGCGAGTCCACTCTTTAAGCATGCTTTCAAATTGTGGCAAGTCGAAGAAAAAGTGCTCAGAATCTTTCATTACTGGTGTTGCGCCTGATACAGCAGACTTGGGATCAATCAATTCTGTTGGGCTGTAGGTTTCGCCACAATTGTCGCAGTTATCCCCGTATTGGTCTTCAGACTTACACTTAGGGCAAGTACCTTTCACAAAACGGTCTGGCAAAAACATTTCTTTTTCAGGGTCAAAGAGCTGAGAAATAGTACGACTAGAGATAAAACCGTTTTTCTTAAGCTCTAAATAGATATGAGAAGCAAGCTCACGGTTCTCTTCGCTGTGTGTGCTATGGTAGTTATCGAAGCTAATATCGAAACCAGCAAAGTCTTTTTGGTGCTCTTCACTAACTGCCGCGATCATTTCTTCAGGCGTGATCCCCATTTGCTGAGCTTTCAGCATAATTGGTGTGCCGTGAGCATCGTCAGCACAAATGAAATTTACTGTGTTGCCACGTAGGCGTTGGTAGCGTACCCAGATATCCGCTTGGATATGTTCTAGCATGTGTCCTAAGTGGATAGAACCATTAGCATAGGGAAGGGCGCAGGTTACCAATAGTTTTCTTGGATCAGTTGCCATACTTTTTTATTCGCTTCAGTCATAAACATTGAATTAATCGCTAATATTACATGATGACAGTCACGACTCCAAGTTGTCTGAGAGTGGATTCCCATAACTTTTTTAGGGTTCTGATTACCAAGCCACGGTGATAGCATGGCAGAAAACAGGAGGCTTTATGCAGACGTTTAAATCTAAACAGGAATTTTGCTCGTGGCTCGGACAGTTCGAAGCAAAAAATTTAATGAGCGGTTGGAATGAGATCGCTAATTTGGTGCGTGTTACTCACGATGGCACTTTTGAAATTACCTTGCCATTTGCAAGTAAGAGCTTAGTGGATGAGATTTCAGCTTGGATCAGTAGCCAGCAACAGCAATCGCTTGTTGCACCGTTTGAGTTTAGCGTCAAGGCCATCACTCAAACTCTAGAATCTCAAAATGGTGGGGCGGTTAAAGGGGTCAAAAATGTAATTGCGGTGACGTCGGCAAAAGGTGGCGTCGGAAAATCGACCACGGCGGTGAATTTGGCACTAGCTATGAACCAATTGGGCGCAAAAGTCGGTTTACTCGATGCGGATGTTTATGGGCCATCGGTACCATTGATGTTAGGCACGCGTGACGCAAAGCCAGAGGTCAGAGATGGCAAGTGGATGCAGCCCGTGGAAGCTCATGGTATTTATACACAATCGATAGGCTACTTAGTTGACGAGAGTGAAGCCGCTATTTGGCGTGGGCCAATGGCCTCTAAAGCTTTGGTTCAGCTTCTCAATGAAACCGAATGGCCAGACCTGGATATTTTGGTGATCGATATGCCCCCCGGCACTGGTGACATTCAACTGACGTTGTCCCAGCAAATACCGGTGACCGGAGCCATTATCGTAACAACGCCACAAGATCTTGCTCTCGCCGATGCGATTAAGGGCGCAGCAATGTTCGAGAAGGTCTCAGTACCGGTGCTTGGCGTAGTTGAAAACATGAGCTATCACATTTGCAGCCAGTGCGGCTCTAAAGAGCATATCTTTGGTTCTGGGGGGGCTGAATATATGTCACGTCAATTTGGGCTAAATTTACTCGCTCAGATCCCCTTACATATCCAAATTCGTGAGGATATCGATAGTGGTATTCCTACTATGGCAAGTAACAGAGAAAGTGAGCATCAATCTCAGTATCTTGCTCTGGCTGAACGAGTTTGTGCACAAGCGTACTGGACTGGGCAACCAAAGCCTGACTCAATCGGAGTCAAATTTGTTGAGTGATGTAAAGTACTATTAGTGGCGATAACGATTGCGTACTTACACTTTAAGTGTAACAAAAGTTAGATTCGACAAATATCTGCGATCTTGACTGGTATAAGGAGAATGTTGTCCATATAATTAGCGCACTTATACCGAGCGGTGCTTAAGCGTTCTTAGCTAGCTCGGTACAATATTCACCACCATTTAGCACTAGGTGTAACAAAAATGTCTGATAATAATCAATGCGTCATTGTAGGTATTGCCGGCGCGTCCGCTTCTGGAAAAAGTCTTATCGCGAGTACCATTTATAATGAATTGCGAGCAAAGGTTGGCGATGATCAAATCGGTGTGATTACGGAAGATTGCTATTACAACGATCAAAGCCACTTGAGCATGGATGAGCGTGTAAAAACTAATTATGACCATCCCAATGCGCTTGATCATGATCTACTTTGCCAGCATTTAGAGCAGCTGACTAAGGGCGAAGCCGTTGAGGTACCTGAGTACAGCTACACAGAGCACACTCGCACAGACAATACACAGCCGCTTACACCGAAAAAAGTGATTATCCTAGAAGGCATTTTACTATTAACAGACCCACGTCTTCGTGACCTAATGCATGCAACCGTATTTATGGACACCCCTTTAGACATTTGTTTGCTAAGACGTGTAAAGCGTGATGTTGAAGAGCGTGGCCGTACAATGGAGTCTGTGCTGAAACAGTATCAAAAGACAGTTCGTCCTATGTTTATGCAGTTTATTGAACCATCTAAACAGTATGCCGATATTATTGTCCCTCGTGGTGGTAAGAACCGCATCGCAATCGATGTTCTTAAAGCTCACATTGCAAAATTACTCAAGTCCTAATCAGCAGGGTTTACTTATTTGTAGAGGTGACACGATGTCATCTGGACTATACTCGTAGAGTGTCCAAATAAGGCTTTATTTTTTAATACATTAGTGGCACTTTATGTGCCACTTTTTGTTTTTGTTTGCAAGGACGTTGCTGATGAAAAAACTGTTTCTCTTCATTGCCATACCACTCGCCATTGTTGTTCTCGCAATTGCTGCATTAATGCTTATGGTCAATCCTAATCAATTCAAACCCCTTATTGCAGACCAAGTTCGAAACCAAACGGGTTTAGAGTTGGTAATTGACGGCGATATTGGTTGGCAGTTCTTCCCAAGCTTGGGTTTTCAGCTAGGTGAAACAAGGCTGAACAACCCTAGCGGTTTCACTAACCCTGATTTGTTTACTGTAAAACAAGTCGGGGTGAGCGTCAGTGTCATGCCTTTATTAGACAAAAGGCTTGAAATTGGCAGCGTGGTTTTTGATGGCGCTCAAGTCTATATTGAAACGTTGAAAAATGGAGAAAGTAACCTTGATGCTTTCTCCAAAGCAAGTACACAAACAGAAGCCACTTCGCAACAGACGACATCCAATGAATCGGCATCGCAACCAGCGGATGAAACACAAGCTGCTCAAGAATGGTCTATTGCTTTGTCAGGTGTAACGGTCTCGAATGCGCTGCTTGACATTCGTAATCAACAAACAGGGGCTTCGACACAGCTCTTTGATGTTGGCCTAACGGTATCTGAATTTGTTGCTGACCAATGGACAACGGCGAACTTTCAAGCCAAAGGCAAATCCAATGAACAGAGCTTCGCTGCGACGGGATCGGCTGAATTTAAGCTTAGCCAGAATTTTGTAGAATATGACTTGCGAAATATTGAGTTCAATGCCTCCTATGCTGATGCCGGAAATACCATTGAAAGCGCTCAGATTACTCTAGAGAGCTTCGTGTTCGACACCGTCAACGCGATGACTTATCAAGTCAGTGGATCTTCTCCGGATATGGATTTTAATGCCAAGGGCAGCCTTGGCTTAACCATTAATAAAGCAATCACGCTGGCGAAAGTCGACGCTTTGCAACTAGAGGCCACTCTTGAAGGGACGTCATTGCCACAATCACCAACCGATATTGCGATGTCTTCGGATCTCAGCTTTGATCTCGATAAGAGTTTTCTTGATTTCGTTTTGCATAAGTTAACCGTCAATCAAATTGAGTTAGACGGCAAAGCCACAGTGCAACTAGCTGAAATTCCTAAAATACGTTTTGCGCTTCATAGCCCAAATATTGACGTTGACGCACTTAACGCATCCTCAGCGCAAGCGAGTACTTCATCGCCAGCTTCAGACACTGATGGATCTCAGAGTGAGAGCAAGCCAGAAAATACCAGCCCGCCAGCGCAAAACCAGGAAGTAGAGCCTGATCTATCGGCTTTAACAAACTTGGACATTAAGGGCATTATTAGTATCGACAAATTTAAAGCAGCTAATGCTCATATGCAGAAAGTGAAAGCGGATTTTTATGTCAATAGAGGCGTTGCTGAACTCACCTCATTCAGTTCTCAGCTTTACGGAGGCTCGATTAGTGCTAAAGCGAAGCTTAATGCTAATACTTCGCCGGCTACTTATTCTGCGGTAAAACGCATTAAAGGTGTCAAAGTTCAGCCACTGCTTATTGATGTTATGGACAATGATAAGTTAGAAGGAACCGGTAATATTGATGTCGATGTGTCGGGAAAAAGCTTAACGACTACAGGAATTAAGAATAATCTGGTTGGTACCGTAAAGATAAATTTTTTGGATGGTGCTGTTAATGGTATTAACATCGCACAAATGATTCGCGATACCTATGCGAAAATTCAAGGGCAGAGAGTCTCAGCGAGTAGTGAACCAAAGAAAACAGACTTCAGCGCAATGCGTGCCACGCTCAAACTTAATAAAGGGATTGTAAGTACTAATGACATGAAAGCCGAGTCGCCCCTTTTACGTATAGAAGGATCTGGCAGTGCCAATTATCTGAATGAAACCGTGGACTTCTTAGTGCGTACCTCAGTGGTAGGTACCCTTGAAGGTCAAGGTGGCAAACAGATCACTGAATTGCGAGATGTGACGATTCCAATTAAAGTCACCGGTCAGTGGGCGGATCCGAAATTTGCGTTAATTTTTGATGATGTATTGAAGCAAAAAGCGAAAAAAGAAGTTGAGCGAGCGACAGAGCGCCTTGGTATCAAAGATGAAAAGACCAAGAAAGCCGTGGATGGTTTGCTAAAAGGGCTATTCAATTAACATTTGTGGTTAACGAAAGAAACGGTGTTGATATCAACACCGTTTCTTTATGCCAGTGAACTACAAAGTAACAAATATGCCTGCAAGACAAGCACTCATTAAATTTGCGAGCGTTCCTGCCAATACCGCTTTCAAGCCTAGGTTAGCAACCTCAGAGCGTCTTTCTGGAGACATGATCCCGATGGCTCCAAGCTGGATAGCGACAGAGCCAATGTTAGCAAATCCACAAAGCGCAAAAGTAATAATGACCTTAGAGTGCTCACTTAGCGTTGCCTGGTGCTGTATGAAATCAATAAATGCCACAAACTCATTCATGACAACTTTTTGACCAATGAACGAGCCAGCAAGCAACATTTCACTTTGCTCAACACCAATGACCCAAGCAATAGGCGCGAACACGTAGCCAAAAATGGTCTGTAAGCTCACGCCTTCGACACCAACAAGGTCTAGTGTCGATTCAATGCCTGCGTTGGCCATTGCTATGACACTGACAAAAGCAATTAGCATAGTACCGACGGCGACGGCGACTTTCATACCATTCATGGCACCAGCGGCTAATGCATCAATCAGGTTACTGTGTTCGCCACAGCTAAGTTCGATTGTGTCATGAGAAGCTGGAGTTTGTTGCTCAGGAACCAGCAATTTAGCCATAAGCAAAGAGCCTGGTGCCGCCATAAAGCTTGCAGCAATAAGGTATTTTAACTCGACGCCAAGCCCCGCGTAACCACCAAGAACACTACCAGCAACCGATGCCATACCACCAGCCATAACGGCAAACAGCTCAGATCGGGTCATGGTAGGCAAGAATGGACGCACGAGCAGCGGAGACTCACTTTGGGAAAGAAAAATGTTCCCGGTAGCCACTAAAGACTCGGGCTTAGATGTCCCTAAGAAACGCTGAACGCCGCCGCCAATAAAACGAATGACCATTTGCATTATACCTAGGTAATACAGGGCAGAGATCAGCGCACTGACCACAACAATAATAGGAAGTACTCTGATAGCAAAAATAAAACCTTCATTAGCAAGATCGCCAAATAGGAATTGAATACCAATATCTGAAAAGCTCAGAATTTTAGCAACGCCGTTGCTCAGCGCCCCAAGTGCATGCTGTCCTACAGGAAAGTAGAGAACAAACGCAGCGAAAAGGGTTTGAAGTAATAAGGCTCGGCTGACAATTTTCCAATTAATTGCTTTTCTATTTTCTGAAAATAGAAAGGCGATAAAAAGAAGGGTAAGAATACCGATAAATCCGGATAAAATATTCATGATTACCCTCGGTACGTAGCTATGAAAGTAGAATTAAAAAAAGCGGGCTGTGATCCCCAAGAGGAAACGATAGGTAGTGCAGGAAGCCACAAGGAGTGGTAAGAGAATAAGTTTTTCATTGATGTACCTTTACAAGCGAAATCTGAAGCTGGTCCAAATCCTTGGGGTCGTTCACGGTTCCTTGGTGACGGCTTGTATTGGTTGTTGCCCGTTTAGACGTTCTGAGCAAACGGAGAGGAGTATACAGATAAAAACGAGATCTTCATCTCATTTTTATCTGTGATCTATAAGGTTGTTCGATAGTTAACCTACCAGTCCACACCTTTTAGCGCTTTTACGCCCGACTCGAAGGCGTGTTTGATATTTTTGACTTCTGAAACGGTATCGGCTAGATCAATCAACTCACGGTGTGCACCACGTCCGGTGATAATAACAGACTGCATCTTAGGCCGATTGGTCAGTGCTTTAACCACTTCATCAAGATCAATGTAACCGTAACTCACCATATAGGTGAGCTCGTCAAACAAGATGACATCAAGGGAGTCGTCGTTGAGCATTCTTTTACATTCTTGCCAAACGAGCTGTGCAGCTTCGGTATCCCCAGCTTTATTTTGAGTTTCCCAGGTAAACCCAGTTGCCATCACTTGAAATTCGACACCTAATTTCTCAAGAAGGTTACGTTCGCCGTTTTCCCAAGTCCCCTTTATAAACTGAGCAACGGCACATTTTTTATCATGCCCTACCGCACGCGCAATCGTACCAAAGCCAGAAGTTGATTTTCCTTTGCCGTTACCTGTAATAACCAGCAGTAGTCCTTTCTCTTGCTGGGCATGGGCAATTTTTTTATCGACGTTCTCTTTTACTTTTTGTTGACGTGCTTTATGACGCTGTTGTTTTTGCTCATCCGACAATGACATGGTTATTCCTTGGGTAGCTGCAATTAGTAAGTGTTTAAGTATATGATAATGAAATAGAGAGAGAAAAAAACAAGACAAAAGTTAAGGATAATCACATGAAACGAGTGCTAGTTGTATGCATGGGCAATATTTGTCGTTCTCCCACAGGTGAGGCGGTTCTCAGAGCGAGGGCTGAGAAGAAAGCGATAGATGTGATAATCGATTCAGCCGGCACGATTGGTTATCACCATGGAAATCCTCCAGACAAAAGATCGCGTCAGGCGGGTGAAGCTAGAGGCTACTCTTTTTCAGGTATCCGTGCACGACAAGTTAACGAAGATGATTTTGAACTCTTTGATATGATTTTGGCGGCGGATAGAGACAACCTTACCGATCTCAAGAAACGATGTCCGCACCATTTAAAATACAAGCTTTCACTATTCCTGAGTCATGGTAATTCAAGTCATGACGAGATCCCCGATCCATATTATGGCGGTGAACAGGGGTTTGAGTTGGTGCTGGATTTAATAGAAGATGCAGCTGATGCAGTGTTGGCAAAGCTTTAAATCTAAAAACGCAGCGCATGCTGCGTTTTTGTTTAATGATACTGTCAGGGTTACTGGCTCATTTCACCGCGAAGGACCTCAAGCATTTGCGACTTGACCTCTTCATAATCTAACCCTTGACTCAATAAGTAGTGCAATTTAGCTAAAGCCGCTTCCGGTGTCATATCGAATCCGCTTATAACACCAGCATCGGCGAGCGCACAACCAGTGGCGTATCCATCCATATTGACCTTACCTGCTAGGCATTGTGTTAAATTCACCACAATAACGCCCCGTTCAGATGCCTCTTTTAAATGCGCTAATAGCTCAGGGTTTTGTGGAGCATTTCCAACACCAAAAGTCAATAAAATCATGGCATTAACGGGTTGCAGCAGTGTGTTGCGAATGACCTCGTGAGAGATGCCCGGATACATGGTTATGACACCAATAGGTTGCGGCGTAATATCATGCACCTTGAAGTCACTAGCGGGAGTCTTGTTGATCTCGACGCCGCTGCTCAGTTGAATGTTGATACCAGCTTCAAGTAGCGGAGGCATATTGGGCGATGTAAAGGCATTGAAACCATCGGCGTGCGATTTAGTGCTGCGGTTGCCGCGCATCAATTGGTTATTGAAGAACAAAGTGACTTCATTGATCGGGTAATTTGCTGCGATATGAAGCGCGTTGAGAAGGTTTGCTTGACCATCCGAGCGAAGCTCCGCCAAAGGTATTTGCGAACCCGTAACAATGACAGGTTTTCCTAAATTTTCGAGCATAAAGGATAGCGCAGATGCGGTGTACGCCATCGTATCCGTGCCATGCAAGATAACGAAACCATCGTATTTGTCGTAATTGTCACGAATATCATCGGCGATTTGTTGCCAATCCGCTGGCGTCATATCAGAAGAGTCGATCAGTGGTTCATATTCATGAATGGTAAATTCAGGCATCTCTGGTCGATGAAACTCGGGCATACCAGCCAACTGTTTTTCCATAAAGCCAGCAACAGGAATGTAGCCATGCGCTGATTTTTGCATACCAATGGTACCGCCGGTGTATGCGATATAGATGTGTTTTCTAGTCATGAAAAGTGCCACTGAATAAAGGGACTGTAATTGGCGAGATTATAGCGAAAAACCAACAAAGAGCCACCGTAATGGCCGCTCTTTATTGGTTTTATCAGTATGAATGGTCGTTATTCTAGGTTACAGGTAAGACAAAGTACGTATTGACCCTTCGGGTCATTCAAGGTGTCAAGTAATGTAGTGTGTTGTTGAAACTGCTTGGCCACAGGTAGAAGGCTTTTGGGTACCAAAGATTCTATGTTTAATCCCAGACTAATACTGACTTGCTGCATCATATCCTGTACAAATTGCTGAGCGGGTGTTAGTGGCTCTTCAACCCAATAAATATCATAAGTTTCCAATTGAGCGAGTTTAGCGGCTTCGTCCACAGCGTCATCAAAATCGCCAATTTGGTCAATAAGCCTATGTTCTAAAGCATCTTTTCCGGTCCAGACTCGTCCTTGAGCCACTTTGTCAACTTGCTCGACGGAAAGGCTGCGATTATCCGCTACAAGACCGATGAAGCGTTTGTAGCCGTTTTCTATGCCCATTTGGAATGCTTGGCTCGCCCCTTTTGATAGGCCACTAGCGAAACCTACGCCCGAGAATGGAGAAGTGCCAACCCCGTCAGTATGTACTCCAATTTCATCTAGCCCTTTTTCAAAGGTCGTTACCACACTGAATATGCCGATGGAGCCAGTGATCGATGTCGGTTGTGCAATGATTTTGTCGGCACTCATTGAGATCCAATAGCCGCCAGATGCCGCGACGCTTGACATGGAAACCACAACAGGTTTTCCCGCTTTGCGCAGTGCAGCCACTTCATTGCGAATGACTTCTGATGCAAAAGCGCTACCGCCAGGGCTATCTACTCTTAACACCACAGATTTTACTTTTTTATTTTCGCGAGCTTGTTTAAGCAAGGCTGCCGTAGTATCACCGCCAATGGTGCCGCGAGGTTGCTTGCCATCCATGATCGAACCGCTGGCGACAACCACGGCAATGGACTCATCATGCTCTGGTATCTTACGTGGCATTTCGGCCTGATAGCGATAATAGCCGATGGCATTAAAGCCACCTTTGTTATCACTACCGAAAGCCTCCACCATACTTTGATTGACTTGTTGGCGTGTCGCTAGTTCATCGACAAGCCCCAACTGTTGAGATAGTTTAGCGAGGTCACCATCAACATTTTTCAATAATGCCAAGAATTGGTCCATGTCTGGGTTCAACGTAGCTGGGGAAATTTGACGGTTGGTTGCGACATCTTCGACATACGCTTCCCAAAGTTGGGTAACCCAACGTCTTGCGCTTTCTTTAGCTTCGTCAGACATATCATCACGTAAGAAAGGCTCCACTGCCGACTTGTAGGTGCCGACGCGAAATACGTGTGTGGTGACATCTAACTTCTCGAGCAATGATTTAAAGTACATACTATAGGCGCTGTAGCCTTTTATAAGCACTGCGCCATCAGGGGCAAGGAAGATGGTATCGGCGTAGCTTGATAAGTAATATTGGCTTTGGTTGTAGAAAGCGCCATAAGCATAAACAGGCTTACCAGTTGCTTTAAACTCGTTTATCGCCTTAGCAATGTAACGTAGTTTAGTGAGGCTGGTTTCAGGCATTTCTTTTAATGACAGCACCAGCCCGGAAATATTGTCGTCCGTTGACGCATGGCGAATGCTGTCAACGATATCAAACAGTACATTCTCCTTGGGCAGATCCTTACCAAACAAAGATCCAGTAAAGGAATCCATAGGAGTAAAGTAACGGCTCTGTTCTACGATAGGCCCTGACAAATTGAGCACCAGAGCAGACTTGGTTTTTTCCTCTGTGCTCGCAGGCTCTACATGGGTGAACGCAAAATACAGCATCGCAATGATGGCAAAGAACAATAGGTTAATGATGGCAAGTCTTGTAAAGTTGATGACCTTCCATATGCCTTTAAAGAAAAGGCCGATATAGCGAAATACTGTTTTCATTCTCTCTCCACGTCACAACATTGGTGAACGTTAAAATGGCTACAATCCTAGTTTAGTTGGTGTCTTAAACTAATGAAATACAAAACGGTTTGTGTTTATGAGTTATAGTTGGGCCTGATTCTTAGGCGATTAAAGCGCTTTTGTCGATTTGAAAGCTCAATACTTTTTACCAAATTGATAAAAATAGCTGAGCTGTCATCATAGATTAAGTTCAAAGAAATCAAAAATAAACCTGTTTTATGTTATCAAAATGTAACCAAGTGGTTGCTTTTTTACAGTGTGAGTAATAGTCTGGTCAGACCACAACTATAAGGATGAAGTGATGTCTGCCAAGTATCCAAATTTACTGAAGCCACTGGATTTAGGATTTACCCAACTCAAAAACCGAGTGTTGATGGGCTCAATGCACACCGGTCTTGAAGAACATAAAGAGGGATTAGGTAAGCTTGCCGCGTTTTATGAAGAGAGAGCGAAAGGTGGTGTCGGCCTAATTGTGACGGGCGGTTTTTCACCGAATTTCCGCGGTCGCTTACATCCTTTTAGTTCCGAGTTTAGTAAACCTAAACATGCTAAGGCTCATAAAGTAGTTACAGACGCAGTACATAAACATGACGCTAAAATCGCTTTGCAACTTCTGCATGCAGGACGTTATGCAATGCACCCATTCGCGCAAAGTGCCTCAAATATTAAGGCACCAATCGCGAAATTTGCACCCCACGAAATGAGCAGTCGACAAATACGCAAGACGATCGATGCTTACGCTAACAGTGCCAGCCTAGCGCAATTGGCGGGTTACGATGGGGTAGAGATCATGGGCTCCGAAGGCTATTTCATTAATCAATTTATCTGTAAACGTACTAATGTACGTTACGACGAATGGGGTGGAAGCTATGAAAACCGCATTCGTTTGGCGGTTGAGATTGTTAAAGCCGTGCGCAAAGCCGCGGGTAAAGAGTTCATTATAATCTTCCGTCTTTCTATGCTCGATTTAGTTGAGCAGGGCAGTACATTTGACGAAGTTGTTACCTTAGGTAAGGCGCTCGAAGAAGCGGGGGTGACCATTATTAATACTGGTATCGGTTGGCACGAAGCGCGCATTCCGACCATCGCAACTCAGGTTCCTAGAGCTGCGTTTACCTGGGTGACCGAAAAAATTCGTCCTCATCTTTCTGTACCAGTAGTCACAACCAACCGAATTAATACACCTGATGAGGCAGAAAGGGTTCTCAGTGAAGGGCATGCCGACATGGTGTCTATGGCGAGACCGTTTCTCGCAGACCCTCTATTTGTACAAAAAGCCGTTGAGAATAAAGCGCAGCTAATCAATACCTGTATTGGTTGTAACCAAGCGTGTTTGGACAATGTGTTCAAAGGTAAACGCTCAACTTGTCTGGTGAACCCAAGAGCGTGTTACGAAACTGAAATTAATGTTGAGCCAGCGAAAACAAGTAAGAATATTGCCGTGGTGGGCGCAGGGCCAGCGGGGCTAGCTTGTGCTACGACGTTAGCCGAGAAGGGCCACTCGGTTGATCTCTTTGAGAAGAATGACCGAATTGGCGGCCAGTTCCGATTAGCAATGCAAATACCGGGTAAAGAGGAGTTTCGCGAAACGATTCGTTACTTTGCCAACCGAATTGACGAAACGGGCGTGAAATTACACCTCGATACAGAAGCCAATTTTGATTTACTTGCCGAATACGATGAAGTTGTTCTTTCCACAGGTGTTCAACCACGTATCCCAAGTATAGAAGGCTTGACCACATCAGATAAAGTCATCGACTATCAGACACTGATCCGTGACAAAATTTACCCGGGTAACAGCGTCGCGATTGTAGGTGCTGGTGGAATTGGGGTTGATATCGCCTCAATGCTCACTGAGCCAAAAGAGCATAGCTTAGACGATTGGCTTCATGAATGGGGCATCGACAAAGAGATTGAGCACCCAGGAGGGCTATTCCCATTCCCTGATGAAGCAAGCGATAAAACGGTTTGGGTGTTGCAAAGAAGACCTGGCAGGGTAGGCAAAGGTCCCGGCAAGACAACAGGCTGGATCCACAAACGTACATTGGAAAAACGGGGAGTTAATCTTCTCGGTGGCGTGAGTTACGATAAAATCGATGAAAAAGGCCTACATATTACCGTTAAGGGTGAACACCAATTGCTAGAGGCCGACAAAGTGATTATCTGTGCTGGCCAGGAGTCAGTAAGACCATTTGAAGATAAATGGAGTGAGTTTGGTGAGCGTTTACATGTTATTGGTGGCGCGGATTATGCGGGTGAATTGGATGCAGTACGTGCCATACGCCAGGGGGTAGAGTTGGCGATTAAGCTTTAGTATTGATAATTATTCGTAATTGGGCTGTCATTTGTGAAAGGGTTTGTTACTATCTCAATATAGCGATAAGAAACAAAAGGAAAGAATAATGGATGCGCTCGAGTTATTGCTCAATAGACGTTCAATTGCCCGATTATCAGATCCAGCGCCAGAAGGTGAGGCGCTGGAAAATATCATTAAAGCTGGATTAAGAGCCCCTGATCATGCTGGGTTAACACCGTGGCGATTTGTTTTGTCACAAGGTGATCAAGGCCGACAAAAACTGGCAGATATCTTAACTAATGCGGCTCGCAAAGCTGGCAGTGAAGAAGCTGTTGTTGAAAAAGCGAAAAAGGCACCTTTCCGTGCGCCTTTGGTGATTACCATCGTCGCTAAAGTGACAGAGCACGAGCATGTGCCAGCGTTTGAGCAACACTTATCGGCTGGTTGTGCGGTACAAGCCATGCAAATGGCTGCGGTTGCACAGGGCTTCCAGGCATTTTGGCGTTCGGGTAAATGGATGTTCGACGACAATGTTCGAGAAGCTTTTGGTGTACACGGTGAGGATCAAATCGTTGGTTTTCTGTATGTTGGAACACCGGGCTGTACACCGATGAAAGTACCGGAAAGAGAGCTCTCTAAGTTCGTTGAGTTTTTATAACTGTTTATTTGTACAGTTTTTCTTGATTAATAAAGGTAAGCTTGGTTAAGCTTACCTTTATTTTTTCGATCCACTGAGCCCTTAATGACGACACTCTACATTGCAGAAAAACCAAGCCTTGGCAGAGCCATCGCCGCAGCCTTACCTAAGCCCCAGAAAAAGGGAGATGGATTTATTCAATGCGGCAGTGGTGATGTAGTGACATGGTGCATCGGACATTTGCTAGAGCAGGTCGAGCCAGACAGTTATCATGAGCGATACAAGAAGTGGTCTTTAGTGGATCTGCCGATTGTTCCCGATACCTGGCAATTGAGGCCAAGAAAAAGCGCCAGCAAACAGCTCACTGTAGTGAAAAAGCTACTTAAGGGTGCCACTCAGATTGTTCACGCAGGCGATCCGGATCGCGAAGGGCAACTTCTGGTCGATGAGGTACTCGACTATTGCAAAGTGAGCAAACAGAAAAAATCACAAGCACAGCGACTTCTTATTAATGACCTAAACCTACCAGCAGTTAAAAAAGCACTGAAGCAGTTACGCTCTAACAATGAATTTATCCCCTTGTCGGTTTCAGCTTTGGCTCGTTCTCGCGCTGATTGGCTCTATGGAATGAACATGACCAGAGCATATACTTTGCTCGGGCAAAAGGCCGGCTATCAAGGTGTTCTTTCCGTGGGCAGAGTGCAAACCCCTGTATTGGGATTAGTGGTACGCCGAGATGAAGAAATTGAAAACTTCGTGCCTCAGGACTACTTTACACTGCACGCACTGATTCCCTATCAAGAGGGTAACGAGCTGTTTGACATTCGCGCAAGGTGGAAACCAAGCGAGGCGTGTAAGCCCTGGCAAGATGAGGAAGGACGCGTTATTCAGCGCAAGCTAGTTGAAAATGTCGCTGCCCGCATTGCTAATCAACCGGCAACAGTAAAAAAATCGGAAAATAAGCAAACTAAGAGCAATGCACCATTGCCTTACTCTTTGTCCTCTTTGCAGATTGATGCGGCAAAACGATTTTCAATGAGTGCCCAGCAGGTGCTCGATACGTGTCAGTCTTTGTACGAAAAACATAAGCTCATTACTTATCCTCGCTCAGACAGCCGTCACCTTCCCAATGATCACTATGGTCAGGCAAGTCAAGTTATGGCGGCTATATCAAACAATGCATCGTCACTAAGCTCTGCAGTGTCAAACGCTGACATGAGCTTGCGTTCAAAAGCGTGGAATGACAGTAAAGTCGATGCGCACCATGCAATTATTCCTACTCCAAAACAATCCAGCTCTGTATTGTCAGCCAATGAAGAGAAAATCTATGGTTTGATTGCGCGCCAATATGTCATGCAGTTTTATCCTGCAGCAGTTTATGCTGAAGCACTGCTTGAGTTTGATATTCAAGGGGGGCTATTTATTGCCAAGGGTAAGAAACTGCTCAAACCCGGTTGGCGTGTACTCCTGGGGGGGAAAGCGGCAACAGACAATAACAATGATCAGCAAGACGATGTTGTACCCCCTTTAGACGTTGGCACTACGCTGCATTGCAGGGAAGGGGAAATTAAAGACAAAAAGACCGAGCCGCCAAAGCATTTTAGTGAAGCAACACTGCTGCAAGCGATGACGGGGATTGGACGTTTTGTTGAAGACAAATCATTGAAGAAAATTCTTCGTGAGACGGACGGCATTGGCACCGAAGCAACACGCGCTGGTATCCTAGATACGCTGTTTAAAAGACAACTGCTGAAAAGAGAAGGTAAACAAGTTAGAGCGACTCCAGCGGGAAGGGGCTTGATACATGCGTTACCTGATGAGTCTACTTATCCCGATATGACTGCTCACTGGGAATTTCAACTGCAGGGTATGGCTGAAAGAACTCAGGCCTATGAGCCATTCATGGATACGCTACAACAAAAGGTGGCGATGATTATGCAGCAAGTGAAACAGTCACCAGTACCAACGTCGCTAAATAATTTGCCCAAGGTTGAGAGGCCTGCGTACAAGAAAAGGAAATTTAGCAAGCGAGGCAAGAAAAGCGCATAACGCGCCTTTCATGCTGCTGTTTTTACCAGGGAATGATACTGCCATCAAAGTTGATAAACTGACCAGATTGCTGACTCTGAGCATTGATGATGACGTCAACCAGCCCCTTTGCTGAATCCTCAGGGGATATCAGCGCATTTGGCCCACCCATTTGGGTTTGAACCCATCCTGGGTGCAGTGCCAGCACAGTAAATCCTTCCTGGCTTAAATCATTACTCAAACTTTTCACGACAGAGTTCAGTGCCGCCTTCGATGAGCGATAGATATAGCCGCCGCCGGAGGTGTTCTCTGCCATACTGCCTACTTTAGAAGACAAACAAATGATCTTCTTTATCGATGAGTTAATCAGTTTTGGGTAAAGCAGTTCGACAAGTTTAAGAGGGGCCATCGTATTGATTTCAAATACTTTGCGCCATTCCTCAACGTCCGTATTTCCAAAACCATAGCCTTTAGGGCCATAGTAACCTGCATTATTAATCACCATATCAAGTTCAGGAAGTGTCGAAACAAGTTGAGCGGCCTCGGGGTAGTTAACGACATCGAGAACATGGGTCGTGAGATGGGATTCACTGGTTTCTAGTGCAAGCAGTTCCTGAGCTGAACTGGCACTGCGATAGGTGGCATGAACTCTATAGCCCCCGGCAAGAAGTGTTTTAGTCAGAGCCAGACCAATTCCTCGGTTAGCACCAGTAATAAATACAGTTTTCATACAAGCTTCCTAGCGATAAGATGGCTTTAGTATAAATGAAAAGCAGACCCACTGATGCACCAAACTAAGATCCCTTTGATTTATCATCCTAGCTACTCATCATTAGCATTACCTGAAGATCATCGCTACCCCATCAACAAATATCGCTTTTTGTATCAGGCCATCAAATCAAAGTACTTCCATTTAGAAGGTCACCCTTTTACTGAGCCTAAATCAAAGGCGGTGAGCAGTGACATCATCGCCAAAACGCATTGTCCCGCTTATGTGGAGTCACTAATGAAAGGGACATTACCAGCAGCCAAGTTAAGGCGTATAGGCTTTCCTTGGAGCGAGGCGCTGACTCAAAGAACATTGACATCAACAGGAGGGACCTGCCTCGCGGTAGAGCAGGCTCTGGAGTGCGGGATCGCGATTCACTTAAGTGGTGGCTATCATCATGCGCACTATGATTATGGTAGTGGCTTCTGCGTGTTTAATGATCTGGTGATTGCAGCAAAACACGCCCTCGAGCTAGGCGCGGAAAAAGTACTCATCGTCGATAGTGATGTGCATCATGGTGATGGCACGGCGACGTTAACTGAAAATGAGCCGGCCATAGTCACGCTGTCCGTGCATTGTGATAAAAACTTTCCCGCGAGAAAGCCTGCTTCTGATTTTGATGTGCCATTGTTAAAAGGCACTGAAGATGAAGAGTTTTTAATCAGCTTTAAACAAGTAGTTGACTTGGCGCTGCGCATACATCAGCCAGACCTGGTCATCTTTGATGCTGGCGTTGATATTCATGAACAAGATGAGCTGGGTTTCTTTAACATAACCTTGAGTGGAATATTAGAGCGAGATCAGTGGCTGTTAGACACCTGTATGAATCAGGACATTCCCGTCGCGTGTGTCGTCGGAGGCGGTTATCGAAGCCAGCACGAACAACTGGTTCCTATACATATGTGTCTTATCGACTCGGCATATCAGGTTTGGAGTCGTCGCAAAAAGGAGCAGAAATGAAACATCGGATCCGCGCGGCAGGTGTCGCGCTTAATGAGAACAAAATACTCATGTTAAAGGTTGAAGATGAATTCTCCGGTGAGTACTGGATTCTCCCAGGTGGCGGACTAGAAGAACAAGATACCACGACTAAATCCGCTCTTGCTCGGGAGTTTCATGAAGAAACGGGACTATCGGTGAGCGTTGGCGAGCTACTTTGTGTTAGGGAGTTTCGTGAAGTCTCAAGGGCTGTTTATCACCTTGAATTGTTTTATCTTGTTAACGAGTGGCACGGCGATATTTCACTAAGTAACCTTAAAGGGCTTAATGATGCCAATTATATCAAAGAGGTACGCTGGGTTTCTCTTGGCGATTTAGAGCAAAAGAAAGTGTTTCCCAAAGATCTTGTCACTGAAGTCATTCCTCTTGTTAAGCAGAAGCGGTACTCAAAGCACCTGGGGAGTTACGTTCAGGGAAAGAGTGATGACGTCAACCTTCTAGATTAAATGATTGGACATCTGTATGATGCACCACTTCACGCAGACTTGATGGGTGCCAACTTATGAATCGCAAGAAAAAAATCAATCAAATACACAAAGCTCGAATGAAAAAAGCGAATGCTAAAAAGAATGGCGCAGGCAAGAATAAACCGCGTTATATATCAAAAGCTGAGCGCGCTAAAATGGAGGCAGAGCAGCAACAAGAAGTCGTTGTTGCTGAGTCGGGCGAGAGCGCTGCTCTAGAAGCACAGTAAAACGCCGCCAATAAGATTGCTCAGTCACTTTGACTGGGCAACAACCATTTCAATTGCTATTCATCCTGTCGCGCCCTGGAAGTCATGGGCGTCATATCCAAACTTCCAAGCCGACCATCCGCCGTCGCATCTTAATTGGGTTCGTTGTGAATACGACCTCCGCTATACTCGCCAGGCTCTTACTTTTATTAGTACGAATGACACGGGCAGTGGTTTAAGTGCGCTTTTAAGTTCAAAGAAGTCCAGCGACACCACGTCAAGCGGTGACTAAAGGGGAGGTGTCCGAGAAGTATCTTTGCTGTGCGGCAAGCATCGAAGTGTAAACACAATTCAGGACGAGACAGTAAAACGAAAAAAGGCCGCTAATTTCTTAGCGGCCTTTCTGAATGTGGCGGAGAGATAGGGATTTGAACCCTAGAACCGCTATTAACGGTTGCCGGTTTTCAAGACCGGTGCTTTCGACCACTCAGCCATCTCTCCGTGTTGGTGCGCATAATAATGTGCATTGCCTTTCTTGTAAACCCCTATTTTAATCAAGTGATTAGTAAATGAGCACTTGATTGAAAAAAGAGGTTGGGGTGTTTAAAAGTTAGACTAATATGTCTAACCAGTCCGCAAAAATAAACGTTTGAGCGGAAAAATGGTCGGACTGAGAGGATTTGAACCTCCGACCCCCGACACCCCATGACGGTGCGCTACCAAGCTGCGCTACAGTCCGAACACTGCCAACGTTGTGCTGTTGGATTGCCAATAAAATAACGATTCGTGTTTATCAAGTCAACCTCCTAATAGTAATAACATCGACGGTGAAGAATAATAACGAAGTCAACTGGTTATAGATTGAGCGCTTGGTTGCTGGTCGACATCTCCACAACAAGATGGTTGGGAAAACCAGCGCGCGTATGGGGGAACTGGATGCCATTTGACGCAAAATATCTAAAAAGCAAATGAATGCTAATTTTATGACACCCTGCCCAAGTGAGAGGATAGCGTTTACAGTTTAGCCGTCATTACCTTATTCAGCTAAAAGGAGTGAATCACTTGCAAAGCCAAACGATTGTGGATGCTTTTATAGATTCAAAGAACAAGAGCCAGAGCGTAGGGGCAGTCCAATGGCGTTATTAATGACTCTTCCACTGTTATTTGCCCCCGTGGCTAAGCAAGATGCAAAGGGCATTTCTCGCAGTGCAATTACTTGTGAAGTGACAAAATGGAATAATGGCAAATTACAATATGCCGAGAAGTGCAGCATGCGTTAGAAGTGCTTGGCAGCGCTAAGGCATATCATTTGATAAAGACGCAGTATCGAAAGGCTCAGTATCGAAAGGCTCAGAGACAACAACGCCCTTGCAACGTGAATCGTAAGGGCGTTCTCATATGCGTTAACTTGCTATCGTTTAGCGGCTTTTTGAGTAAAAACGTTGCAGTTCAGTAAAACCTTGCATTAGCACTGGCAGTTTAGGGTTCTTATTATCAAGGCTTTGATAATCGTTGTCATAAAGGCTGTAATTGCCAAACTTGTCGACTACTGTAGTGTCTTTGTCTGTAATCAATGCGACCTCTCTAGTGTCTCCTGCTAGTACCCATCGACGCTTAGACTCCGAAAACAGATTACGGCCACTGCTGTAATGTTTGGCATTGGTCGATACACCACTGAGATCTTGCATCAAGGTAACCGAAAGATCGAGATGGCTCGTCATATGGTCGTAGTTAGCGGCGAGTTTACCAGGCCAGTGAATAACCATAGGAACACGCAGCTGATACTGGCTGTAGTTGCTATTCGAGCCCCAGCTTCGGGTTTTGGTCTCATTGAATTCAGTTCCGTGATTAGACGTTAAAATTACAATGGTTTTATCAAGCAGTTCGTTTTCTTCAAGCGAGCTGATAATCTTGCCAAACTCTTCATCAGCTGCCGCTGCAGCATTGGCATAAGCTTCTACAAAGCGTTCTTCAGGACTTAAATTTGGCGTACTTGGCTTGTACCGGCTAAAGTCATCAACAGTGGTGAGTTCAATAAAGCTAAACCACGGTGAAGATGTATTCTCTAACAACGATGACTTCCAACGTTCTACAGTGCTGAGCTTTGCCTCGGTACTCGTTGTGGAAATTTCGCTAAATTCTCCATTTGCCAGGAAGGCCCTTAAAATCGTTTCTCGATACAAATCGTCACTGAAGTTATCGCCACTTACCATATTGAATGAGTAGCCTTGGTCTTCAAGGGTCGTCAAAAACAGCGGCGCTGTCCCTTGCGCTTTTATGCTACTCGCGTAACTGCTTGGCAACCCATAGAACAGACCGAACGCACCATATGCATCATTGCTTGAACTATAGTGATTGGTAAAGTTCTGGTTCGCCAAGGAAAATTGATAAGCGTTTGGCATGTATTCTTGTTGTAGAGCATCACTACGTAAGTTATTGATGCTAATCAGTAGAACATTATAGTTCTCGGAACGGCGATTAAACTCTATCTTCTCAATTGGGTAACGGACTAAGTCTACAGAGCCTTTATTTTCTTTTAATTTGGTTATGTATTCTTCACGATCCAATAAACCGTGTTTTTCCATAAACGATTTTGCCGTCATTGGGTACGACAAAGGAAAATTTGCTTTCTGTGCGGTCACTGGGTTATAGAAATACGCATCGGCCCACATAAATATGAGGTGGCTAGTGACAAAGCAAACAAAGAACAACGCGGCGATTGGTCGGCCGATATGTTTATGTGACAACTTACGTTGCTTGCGCCATACCCACTCTGACAAAGCCAGCTGAATAAGGAATATTGGTGGAAGCACGATAAAAAGGTGTTGCAAATCGGCACTAACGGTATTGTCTTCAGTGCTAAAAAGAAGATCCCAGACGACCGGTGATAAGTGCAGGTTAATACTTTGATACGCTTGAGTATCAATCAGTAAGATCGTCAACCCAAACGTAGCAAAACAGACCGCAACAATTCGGAACAGCTTTCGCGAAGGGATCACGAAAGTCAGTGGAAATAGTATCAACAGATACAAGGCAAAAACAAGAAAGCCAAAGTGCCCTATCCAAGAAATTAATAGGTAGAACTGACCCAACAGTGTCTCAGGCCAAGGCGACTGAGCAATATATCGGGTACCAATAAGCATGGCCGCAATAGTATTAAAAAATGCAAACCAGTGTCCCCAGCCCACTAGGCGAGAGACTCGTTCACCGTATGTATTTCCGTTATCTACCATTTGCCGATAAAATTCCGTGCTTAATTATGTTGCGACTATGCGTCGATCGAAGACAACAGTGCCTGAGAGAATTTTTCCGCAATTGCGTGGCGTTGTGAAGCCGCAACGTCTTGATTTAAGACATTGGTTGCGATATTTCCTGCAATCATGAGAGAAAGCTCTGGAGTAGCACCGTGTTTTTCTAACACTGCTGCCACTTCAGAAAGAATTTCTTCAACTTGATTGTCACTGTATTTGGATGTAATTGGCATAACGACTCTAATAATGATAATGAAAGCGGCTTATGATACCCTACAATGCATCACAAACGAAACATCAACGACAATTTATTCACTATGAGTTTGAACCTGTCTAACGTTATTTTACACCAACTGAGTATAAACGATCAGGAAGAGCTGATTGTTAATTTCCGCCCTGAAACTCTTGAAAATGATAGCTCAACAGAAAGCTTAGTTGCTGAGCTCCATCGTGTTTTCAATGCCAAAGCGGGTAAAGGCTTTGGCTCTTTCAAAGATGAAAGTGATTTTCAAACGTGGCTAGCAGATCTCAATCAGGGAGATAAAGACTTTTACGCTTTTTCCCAGCAAAGTGCCGAGCGATTGAGAACAGAACTGGCGAAATACCCCTTTGCCGATGCGGGCACGTTAGTGATCGCTCAATATCAGTCATTGGCAACGGACTATCTGTTTCTCGGTCTTCTACCATCTTACAACAGTTTGCAAGTCACGGAAGGGCTGAATATCGGTGCAATTGATTACCTCGATATCGCCAAGATGGACATCGCTGCTCGCATCGATTTAACAAGCTATCAAACAGACAAAGACTCCAACCGCTATCTAGCGTACATCAAAGGTCGTGTCGGTCGTAAAGTGGCGGATTTCTTTTTGGACTTTTTACAAGCTGAAGTGGGATTAGACACCAAGCAGCAGAACCAAGTGTTAATGCAAGCGGTACAAGATTTTTGCAGTAATGCACAATTAGATAAAGAAGAAGCGGTCACCTATAAGAAGCAGGTTTATGATTACTGCAATGAGCAGCTAAAATCAGGTGATGAGCTCCAAGTTAAAGAGCTTTCTGGTGAGTTGCCGCAAAGCCAAGGTGGTACTAGCTTTCTTGATTACACCCAAGAGCAAGGTTACGAACTTGAGGAGAGCTTTCCTGTGGATCGTTCAACCGTACGTAAACTGACCAAGTATGTTGGCGCTGGTGGTGGGCTCAATGTGAGTTTTGATAGCCTGCTATTAGGCGAAAGAATTTTTTACGATCCAGAAACTGACACTCTTACGATTAAAGGAACTCCGCCAAATTTACGAGAGCAGCTAACAAGAGACAAATAGAACGCGAGAGTCATCGAGTGGTGATGACTCTTTAATTGCCAATGGAATGGTAATAAAACAGTGTTAAGGAAAGGTATGCGTTTAATTCGAGCAGGCCGATACAAGTATATCTCTGTGCTACTGATATCAGTGATTTGGTTGCTGGTAGTCGCAGGAGTTTTGTTTTTAGACCACAAACAAAGTAGGGTGACTCGGCAAATAGACGAGGTTCGCCATAGCATTGAAAACTTCAGGCAAACATTGTTCTTGTCCGAACCGCATCGAGCCAATCTGGTTCAACAACTCGAGTTAGATTTGCAGCTTGTTCAATCTCAAACCTTACTCATTGCCGATGATTCGCCATTAATCGACGATAGTCGTGCTCAACTTGTTTATTCTCTCAATCGTTTTGTTGATCAGTCACACGATCTTATTGAGCTTGAGTTACAAATTTCAAACTTTGCTTATTATATTGAGCGACAGAAAAGCGTAGCAACGCCTAAATTGTCGTCACTATACAGTGAGTTAGCATCAGTTGTCTTAAGAGCATTGTTTAATGATGAGTTAGCTGGTCGGGGTGTATATCAAAGCTTAGAAGGGATACTTTTAGCCGCAAAAGATCACCCAGAATCGGATCGAGTTGAACTGCAAAAAGCGACCTGGCAAGCATCCACACTGCTTTCCAACTATGCGCAAATTGACTTTTTGGTCGATCGACTTATCAGGCACCCTATATACAATGAGCTTGCGCTTAGTCGTGATACAGCGAAAAAGGCCACTTTGATTCATCTGTATTCTATAGTCCTCATCAGCACTATCTGTATCCTATTGCTTTCATCTCTTCTCATTGGCAAGCAGGCTGGGATAAAACCGCCTAAGATAAAAAAGCCGCAACAGAATGAGGCAACATCAATACAAACGAGTAATGACACAGTGAAGGTCAATACGCCGCCTTCTTTACCTTTATCGGTTAACGAGTCAGCGATTGATTACAACAAGATGTTGGAGACCCTAGACAAGGATCCTGATGCGATGCTGCTGATACTGAGAGTTTTTACTCAAGAGCATGAACATGATATCGACAAACTTAAAACCTTCTTGGGAAAAAATAGCCAAGAGGCTATAAGAATTGCGCATACTCTAAAAGGGGTGGCGGGCAGTTTGCATGCTGACAAATTGAGATTGACGGCAAGCAGTGCCGAGTTTGCTTTAAAAGAATCTGGTGCTGTTTCACCGCAGCAACTTTCTGACTTGTCTTCTGCCTTACAGGAGGCGTTAACTTCAGCCCATCACCAAATCCAGCGTTACTCGGAGTTATGTCATTAATGAGGCTGCTCAACTTGCTCAACTTGCTCAAATTTAATAACTAACACACAATGATAACAGGCTATTTTGATAGGGTGACTTCCGATAAAAATCAAGCGGAGCACGGCCACAAAGTCAGAGTGTGATTGAAAGAGGGAGGGGTTATGAAGTTGCTATGCTTGTATCGCAGCACTCTATTATGCCTGATGATGACTTTGCTGTTTGGGTGCTCATTATTGGAGGTCAGTATTGATTCGCAAACCACACCTCTCACTCAGCAAGAGCTAAATATGCGCTTGATGACGCGGGAATACAGCCAAGAGTTCTTCACTCAGGTAGAAAGTGCCGCTGATCTGCTGTCGAAACAGTATCCCGAGAAAGATGTTGTCAACCAGTCTCGCTTGCTGCTTTGGAAAATTAACGCCGAAGAAGGCTTACAAAGTTCAGCGTTTCAGGTTTCCCCCTTTGCATCTCTGATTGATTCCTGGGTATTTACACTTCAAATGCGAGATTTCTTCGAAACGGGAAAAGGTGTTGGACTGTTTGTTGATGCGAGTGCTCAGACGGCCTCGACCCAGCTAGCTGCTAGTATCGATGAGTTAGCCAATGTCCTACTTAATGAGGATTCGTATCAAGCGAGTAAAACGTTTGTTGAGCAATTCTCTCAATCCCACCCGCAAAAAAGCATCGCTTTTTCGCGAACCCCTGCCTATCGAGGATGGCTTAAAGCGAATAATATAGATGAAAGTGAAGTCGCCTCGACTATGGGTACCATGCCTGAAGCTCTTTCGGATGTGTCCGATCGGTTGGCGCTTTTATCTGAACAGACTCCAAAACTTTTGAGCTGGAAAGCGGAGTTAATCGCACTTAACAGTAATATCAATAGTGAAGATATCTCTGGTGCCATTAATAGCTTTCAATTGAGCTCCGCTGCTTTCCGAGATTTCGTCAACAATAACCCCCAGTATATGCAAGATTTAGCAAGGAGAATGGCAGTAGAGTTGCAGCCACTGCTCGATGAAATCGACGCCAAAACACAAAATAAACTTGATCAACTCACTGAGGAAAGAAAAGCCATTGACGAGATGGTGATGCGGGAACGACAACAGCTGATTAAATTGGTGGAACGAGAACGAAAAGAGATCGCTGTCATCGTATCGAATGAAAGAGCGTTGTTTGCACAGGACCTTGATAAAATTTCTCAAGACGTATTAGCGTTGGCGGTAGAAAAACTCATAGCGCTAATCAAAAGCACCATCGTTTATTTTATTCTCTTCTTATTGCTCGTCTTCTTCGCTCCTCTAGGTCTTGGCTATATATTAGGCAAGAAATCTGCGATAAAAAAACCAACCTAGTGTCAAAGCGTTAAACCCAATATTGGGTGATGACTTGAACTCTCGGTTTAGGCAGAGAGTTTTTTGGTTTCTGTGCTAAGCGCTGGTTTATGAGTGGTAGGTCTTGTTAAAAAAATCATCGGTTTTGTGAATTTACTCTTGTGTTCTTCGTTGGAAAATTTTATAGATGGGTAAAGCAAAGATTAATTAACACGGAGAGTAATTCAATGAGAGTAGGTTTAGTCGGTTGGCGCGGTATGGTGGGTTCAGTGCTGATGCAACGTATGGTGGAAGAAAAAGATTTCGACCTTATTGAACCAGTATTTTACAGCACTTCCCAAGTTGGTATCCCGGCTCCAAATCTAGGTAAAGATGGCGGGCTTTTACAAGATGCCTATGATATCGACAGCTTGAAGCAACTAGACGCGGTAATTACTTGCCAAGGTGGCAGTTATACCGAAAAAGTATACCCAGCACTTCGCCAAGCTGGCTGGAAGGGTTACTGGATTGATGCAGCTTCTACACTTCGTATGGACAAAGATTCCATCATTGCTCTGGATCCTGTCAACATGGCTCAAATTCAGCAAGGCTTGCACAAAGGAACAAATACCTTTGTCGGCGGTAACTGTACCGTTAGCCTAATGCTATTGGGTTTGGGCGGACTGTACGAGAAAGGCATGGTTGAATGGATGAGTGCCATGACTTACCAAGCTGCGTCAGGAGCAGGTGCTAAGAATATGCGCGAGCTGATCTCTCAAATGGGGACAGTGAATGATTCAGTGCATTCTGAATTGGCAAACCCGGCAAGCTCGATTCTAGACATCGACAAAAAAGTATCAGAAACCCTTCGCTCTAGCTCTTTCCCAACGGACCAGTTTGGCGTGCCATTAGCCGGATCTCTGATCCCTTGGATTGATGTGAAACGTGATAATGGTCAAAGCAAAGAAGAGTGGAAGGCTGGCGTAGAAGCGAACAAGATCCTCGGCACAGACGGTAACCCTATTGCTATTGATGGAACTTGTGTTCGTATTGGCGCAATGCGATGCCATGCTCAGGCATTAACGATCAAGCTTAAGCAAGATGTCCCTATGGACGAGATCGAAGAAATTATCGCCACTCATAACGACTGGGTTAAAGTGATCCCGAATGAGCGTGATATTACCGCCCAAGAACTGACTCCTGCCAAAGTAACAGGCACCATGTCTATTCCTGTTGGTCGTCTTCGTAAAATGGCAATGGGCAATGACTTCCTCAACGCATTTACAGTGGGTGACCAACTGCTTTGGGGCGCAGCAGAGCCACTACGTAGAACACTGCGTATTATCTTAGCTGAAAAGTAATTTAAACCGCTTTGAAAAAGGGTTCTCTTTAGAGAACCCTTTTTTTTATGGTGATGTTGTGGAGACCACTCGTTTGTCGGGCTCTGCAAGTTCACTGCCACAATGCTTACAAAAAAGCGCTTCTGTTTCATGTCCAGACCTAGAACAGTTTGGGCATTTCACCAGATTTCGGTGAGTATTCATCTCCTGGCTAAGCTCTGCCGTGATAATACCGGTAGGTACAGCCAATATTGAATAACCCAGCAACATAGTTATTGAAGCAATGCCTTTGCCAAGTGGTGTGCTTGGTACTAAGTCACCATAGCCTACAGTAGTGATGGTGACGATGGCCCAATATATACTTTGCGGTATGCTCGTAAACCCGTTCTCAGGCCCTTCAATAACAAAGATCAAAGCACCAAAAATAGTGACAAGAACGGCAACAGTACTAAAAAAGACCAGAATTTTTCGGCGCGACATTAAAAGAGAACGCAGTAGGATGTTGGAGTCTTGTAGGTAACGAACCAGTTTAAGAACTCTGAAAATCCGCATAACCCTCAGCAAACGAATAACCCCCATGAAAGAGGCAGAGGGGAAGATTAAGGCTAAATAGGTTGGCAAGATAGAGAGCAAATCAACGACGCCATAAAAGCTTTTTGCGTAGGCTTTGGGTTTGGGGGAACAATAGAGCCTTATCATATACTCGATAGTGAAAATGCCAGTAAAGATATATTCAAGAATATCGAGTTGCCTTCCCCATTGTTCTGAAACGCTTGGAATTGAGTGAACGATTAGCACAGTTAAAGAGAGTAAGATAGCGACAATAAGGGCAATATCAAACGCTCGCCCGGCTCGAGTATAAGTGCCAAATATAACGACGTATAGGTCATGTCTAAGAGTTTGCTTGGTCATAAGGCTAAGTAGAAGTCGATTGAATGCCTTAAGTATATAAAAAAACCTAGGCATACGGCCTAGGTTTTTAAATCAATCACTGTTTTGTTAAGCAAGTCCAGGGAAAAGAGCTCTTAATCCGTTGGCCATAAACTCAATCCCCAACGCTCCCAGTATCAAACCCATAATACGAGTGATGACGTTGATCCCCGTTTGCCCAAGGAAGCGAACAATGATTGGTGCAGAGCGATAGAGTAACCAGGAACAAAAACAGAAAAGAACGATGCTGATGATAATGCCAGTGGTTTCAATCAGGCTAGGGTGCCTGGCACCGTAAACGATTGTAGAACTAATCGCGCCAGGTCCTGCCATTAAGGGCATAGCTAAAGGAACCACACCAATCTGCTCTTTACTAATGTATTCCGACTTCTCTTGTTTGTTCTGTTTGTCTTCACCAAGTTTACCCGACATCATGGTAAATGCGATGGTGAGTAGCAGCAGCCCGCCTGCCACTCTAAAGGAATCTAGCGAGATACTGAACATATCTAGCAATATCTGTCCCCCTAGTAATGAGGTAATTAGAATAGTTGCGACTGCAATATTTGCTGTTGCTGCAGTCTTGTTCTTATCTTCAAGGGGCATATGCCCGGTGAGGGAGACGAAGATAGGCATAATGCCGATCGGGTTCACCGCGGCAACAAGGCCGAGGAAGAACTGAAGATAAATCGCGAATTCGATGCTGTTCATAGCAATGCTCAATACTGTAAAGCCTAAAGGTAAAGGATCTTCACCAAAGGTGAATCGCGCCTAATGTAAGCGATTGCTAGCTAGAATACGAATGAAAAAAACTAAAGCAGATGGAGACGTAAAGATAAAAAAACTAATAGCCTGAATTAAGCTGAAATCGACTCATAATTCGTGTGTATGGAAGAAGGTGGCGCTGTGAAGAGTACGTAAGGAAAGCGCGTTAACAATGCTCGCAATATGTTACGCTTTTGTGTTGATTGATAAGTTTTCACAATGGTAGTGTGTTTTGTTGTTATCGGGATTATACTGCCAGTGGCACAGATATTCTGTCACACATAAAATTTATGTACAAAATTGAAACTTTTTTACACAATTGTGTAAGTTACAAAAAAATATCATTCGATTTCTTATTTTTTTTGCCACTTGCTTTTGTTGTTTTTATCTCTAATAATCATGGGCTTAGCTGGTATTGCGGTGATTGTGTACTACTTATTGGGTAATTAGTTTTTCAGAACTGATCTACGTCAATTTTTTTCATTAACTGAAATATTATACTCAGTCATGAAAGCGATTTACTAAGCAGACTTGGTTTTCAAGGGTTTTGCATTCGATGTGATGGCCTGTTTACTAAAAAGTTTTTAATATTTTTTTTTTAGGAGATTCATTATGCCTGTAACTAACTTAGCAGAGTTAGATGCTCTAGTAGCTCGCGTTAAAGCGGCTCAAGAGGAATTTGCGACATTCTCACAGGAGAAAGTAGACGCAATTTTCCGTGCAGCATCATTGGCAGCTAACCAAGCTCGTATTCCTCTAGCGCAACAAGCGGTAGCAGAATCTGGCATGGGTATTGTTGAAGATAAAGTTATCAAAAACCACTTCGCTTCAGAGTTTATCTACAACAAATACAAAGACGAAAAAACCTGTGGTATTCTTGAAGAAGACGACAACCTAGGTACTATGACTATCGCAGAACCTGTAGGTATTATCTGCGGTATCGTTCCAACAACTAACCCAACTTCAACGGCGATCTTTAAGTCTCTAATCTCACTTAAGACTCGTAACGGCATCATCTTCTCGCCACACCCACGTGCGAAGAACTCTACTAACGACGCAGCTAAGCTAGTTCTAGACGCAGCAGTAGCAGCAGGTGCACCAAAAGACATCATTGGTTGGATTGACCAGCCATCTGTTGAACTTTCAAATGCTCTAATGAAGCACGACGGCATCGCTCTTATCCTTGCAACTGGTGGTCCAGGCATGGTTAAAGCGGCATACTCTTCTGGTAAGCCAGCAATCGGTGTAGGCGCAGGTAACGTTCCTGTAGTTATCGATGAAACAGCTGACATCAAACGTGCAGTAGCTTCTATCCTTATGTCTAAGACTTTTGATAACGGCGTAGTATGTGCTTCTGAGCAGGCTGCAATCGTTGTTGACTCTGTATACGACGAAGTTAAAGAGCGTTTCGCTTCTCACAAAGCATACGTTCTAAACAAAGCTGAAGCTGACAAAGTTCGTAAAGTTCTTCTAATCGACGGTAACCTAAACGCGAAAATCGTAGGTCAACCAGCACCAGCAATCGCTGAAATGGCAGGTGTTAAAGTTCCTGCGGACACTAAAGTTCTTGTAGGTGAAGGCCTGGGTAAAGTTTCTATCGACGATGAGTTCGCTCATGAGAAACTATCACCAACTCTAGGTCTGTTCCGTGCTGACAACTTTGAAGATGCTGTTGCTCAAGCAGTAACTATGGTTGAAATCGGCGGTATCGGTCACACATCTGGTCTATACACTAACCAAGATGTAAACGCAGACCGCATTCGTTACTTCGGTGACAAGATGAAGACTGCACGTATTCTTGTAAACATCCCAACTACTCACGGTGGTATCGGTGACCTTTACAACTTTAACGTTGCGCCTTCTCTAACTCTTGGTTGTGGTTCTTGGGGTGGTAACTCTATCTCTGAGAACGTAGGTCCTAAGCACCTAATCAACAAGAAAACTGTAGCTAAGCGAGCTGAAAACATGTTGTGGCACAAACTACCTAAGTCTATCTACTTCCGTCGTGGCAGCCTTCCAATTGCTATGAGCGACCTTGAAGGTAAGAAACGCGCATTCCTAGTAACAGACCGTTTCCTATTCAACAATGGCTATGCTGATGAAGTAGTTAAACTACTGAAAGAGCAAGGCATCGAAGTTCAAACTTTCTTCGACGTAGAAGCGGATCCAACACTTTCTGTTGTTGAGAAAGGCGCAGAAGCAATGAAGAGCTTCCAACCTGACGTAATCCTAGCTCTAGGTGGTGGTTCACCAATGGATGCAGCGAAGATCATGTGGGTTATGTACGAGCACCCAGAAACTCACTTCGAAGAGCTTGCAATGCGCTTTATGGACATCCGTAAACGTATCTACAAGTTCCCTAAAATGGGTAAAAAAGCTGAGCTTGTATGTATTACTACAACTTCAGGTACGGGTTCAGAAGTTACTCCATTTGCCGTTGTTACCGACGACAAAACAGGTGCTAAGTACCCACTAGCTGACTACGAAATCACGCCAAACATGGCTATCGTTGATGCAAACCTAGTAATGAACATGCCGAAGTCTCTAACAGCATTTGGTGGTTACGATGCAGTAACTCACGCTCTAGAAGCTTACGTATCTGTTCTAGCGAACGAATACTCAGATGGCCAAGCTCTACAAGCTCTTAAGATGCTAAAAGAGTACCTACCGTCTAGCTACGCGAATGGTGCAAACGACCCAATCGCTCGTGAAAAAGTACACAACGCAGCAACTATCGCTGGTGTAGCATTTGCGAACGCATTCCTAGGTGTTTGTCACTCAATGGCTCACAAGATTGGTGCTGAGTTCCACCTACCACACGGTCTGGCGAACGCACTACTAATCTCTAACGTTGTTCGTTACAACGCGAACGACAACCCAACTAAGCAAACTGCGTTCTCTCAATACGACCGTCCGCAAGCACGTCGTCGTTACGCTGAAGTTGCTGACCACCTAGGCCTAAGCCAAGCTGGTGACCGCACTGCTCAGAAAATTGAACGTCTACTAACATGGTTGGACGAGCTGAAGACTGACCTAGACATTCCTAAGTCAATCAAAGAAGCTGGCGTTAACGAGGCAGACTTTGTGGCTAAGCTTGATGAGCTAGCGGTAGAAGCGTTCGATGACCAATGTACTGGTGCGAACCCACGTTACCCATTAATCACTGAGCTTAAAGAAGTACTACTAACTTCTTTCCACGGTCAGCCATACGTTGAAGGTGAAACTTTCGAAGGTACAACGGTTATCAAGAAGAAAGCAGACCAACAGCCAGCTAAAGCACCTAAAGCAAAGAAAGAAAAAGCTAACGCTTAAGTTGTAGATTTTCGCTAGCACGAAAACCTATCGGGAAAAGATTAAGCCCCCTTCATATGAAGGGGGCTTTTTTTATGGTATTTGAAACGATCGTAGTTTACTTGACTCATAATTGAGTAGAGACGACGCGCCCGCTGAAGTAATCGTTAGAGATAATGTATTCAGTGTTTCTAATCAGTTCTTGTTGAATTTCATTCCAATGTGAAGCACTGCAAAATTGATCACTGCGTATTGGAACTACGCCACCGACGCGAACATTGAAAGGTTTCAATTCGAGTGCCCAGCTTTTAGTAAAGCCAGTAACAAGTGATGAGGTGTTTTCTAGATCGCAATTTCTATACTCGGGTTCTTGCGAGGCAATATTTACAATAACCCCTGAACGACGCTCTCTCATTTTATTGGCGGCTACTTGTCCAAACATGAGCAAACTAGAAGCTAATTGTGAGTATTTTGAAATGAAAGCCTCACAAGTCGTACCGTTGGCAAGGGGATTTAACCGCAAAGCCGACCAATTATTGACGAGTACGTCTGGAAAACATCCATATTCTTGTTGAATAGAAAAAAATAGCGCGTCTATCGTTTGGCATGAAGTATCAGGGATCAGTTTTTGTTCTACATTGCTCGAAACTTCACAGCACTTGTCGTAAGCAATGGCTAACTGTTGAGCATCGGTGTCACAAAGGATGACTCTCGCCCCCAGGTGTGCAAAGTGACACGCCATAGTAGGACCAAGGTTGGTAGAGGCAGAGGTAATAAGTACAACCGAATTGTTTATGACCATGTATACTCCAGCGCGCTATTGTTTTTTAATAGGATGTATAAAACTGGTATAAAACTGGTATAAAAGTTGTATATTAGGTGTGAATAACTTCATACTTTTTACCGTGCAGTACTGTAAAAAGTCTTTTGTTAGCGTTAGGTCACATTCCTTGTGAACAACAATGAGGATTACATTGAACAGCCATGTTTTGCTTAGGGATATTTAGTGCTAAATGGTGACTGAATGTCAAATGGTGAAGGACAGTTGGGATATTCTTGAGGTTGTTACCAGCTCATTGTACAAGTTGTCTGGGGCTTGTGGACGAACCGTAGTTGCTTGCAGTTGGCGGCGAGTGTGCCCAGATAAGTTTTGATAAACGTCTTCAGGCAGGCCAAAGGTATGGGCGGGCTGGTAACTCAAAGGCTCAGGTAGCAAGTAATGACGAAGCTTCGCACTCGCAAGTCCACCTTGGTGAAAACCTTCAGCAAGACTTGCTGAACGAGGGTAGTCCTCCAAATCACCGGTAAGTTTTTGTTTGTCGGCTACTGCGAAGCGTCTTTTTAAACCTTCTTCATCGATGCTAGCTTCAAGATCTCCGGTGACAGGTATCGTTTCTCTGCAGTCAGCACTAAACATCGATAGTAATAAAGCAAAATCAGCACGTCGACCCTGCTCAACAGCCTGATTAAGTGTCGGACCACATTGTAGCTCGTTGACTAGATTTGCTTTATCTAAAGTGTGTATTTGCATTGCTTACCTCTTGGATTCAATACTTTATCGGCTGTCGAATCGGTTTCTTTAGCAAAAGGCATAAAAAAAGCCCGTATTAAATACGGGCCTTAGGAAAGCGTTATGTGCTTAGATTAAGCTAGGTTTTGAGCAACAAATTCCCAGTTAACCAGTGCCCAGAAACCATTCATGTAATCTGGACGAACATTGCGGTAATCAATGTAGTAAGCGTGTTCCCACAAGTCCACTGTTAGTAGAGGCGTTACACCTTCTTCTGTCAATGGTGTTGCAGCATTAGAAGTGTTGACGATGTCTAGTGAACCGTCAGCTTTCTTAACTAACCAAGTCCAAGATGAACCAAAGTTGTTAATCGCAGAGTCAGTAAACTTAGCCTTGAACTCTTCGAAAGAACCAAATGCAGCGTTGATAGCGTCAGCTACAGCACCTGTAGGTTCACCACCTGCATTTGGCGCTAGGCAGTGCCAGTAGAACGTGTGGTTCCAAATTTGCGCAGCGTTGTTAAAGACACCGCCAGATGAAGTTTTAACGATCTCTTCTAGCGTTTTACCTTCAAATTCAGTACCAGGAATTAGACCATTTAGCTTAACCACGTAAGTATTGTGGTGTTTGCCATGGTGAAAATCTAACGTTTCAGCTGAAATATGTGGTTCAAGTGCGTCTTTCGCGTAAGGAAGAGCTGGTAATTCAAATGCCATTTGCTCAATTCTCCATTATATATGAGAGAGGATACTCTCTTTGCTTCCAGTAATTATTGTTTGAGTCTTATGAGACTGACTGCTTGCTATTTTAGCAAGTTTTTACTTTATTAAAAGGGTGGTGATGAAAAATAATCTGTCTGTTTTTGTAACAATAATAACCATATACATTATGTGCTTTTTATTCTTCACCGATTCGCTAGAATGTGACTAAATCCGCAGTACAAGTATTTCGAGGAAAAAATGGAAACTATCGATAAAATCAAGCAGCAAATTGAAGAGAATGCGATCCTTCTGTATATGAAAGGTTCTCCAAAGCTACCTAGTTGTGGATTTTCTTCACAAGCGGCTCAAGCTCTAATGGGATGTGGTGAGAAGTTTGCGTATGTTGATATCCTGCAAAACCCAGATATTCGTGCAGAGCTTCCTAAATATGCACAATGGCCGACTTTCCCTCAACTTTGGGTTGAAGGTGAGTTGATCGGTGGCTGTGACATCATTATGGAAATGTTCCAGAAGGGTGAGCTGCAACCGATTATCAAAGAAGCTGCAGCGCGCAATGGCGAAGAAGGCAACGCTTAAATTGGCATGTTAGTGCTAGATGAGAAAAAGGCTTGGTGAAAACCGAGCCTTTTTTGATCGTAATGATTTGTACCTTAAAAGAATTACAGAACCATTGCTGCAATCCAGCCAAAGATAATCAGTGGAATATTGTAGTGGATAAACGTGGGCACTACCGTTTCCCAAATATGCTCATGTTGACCATCGGCATTCAATCCTGAGGTTGGGCCCAACGTTGAATCGGAAGCCGGAGAACCCGCATCACCAAGTGCTGCCGCTGTTCCAACAAGTGCAACCGTTGCCATTGGTGAGAATCCAAAGGCAATCGCCAAAGGTACATAGATAGTAGCGATGATAGGGATCGTCGAAAATGAAGAACCGATACCCATGGTGACCAGTAGGCCAACAATTAACATGAGCAAAGCGGCTAGCGGTTTGTTGTCGCCAATGCTTGTTGATAGTGCTTCTACTAAAGATTCAACGCCACCGGTTTGTTTCATGACCGCAGCAAAGCCCGCAGCCGAAATCATGATAAACCCTATCATGGCCATCATGTGCACGCCTTTGGTAAACACGTCTTGGGTTTCTCTCCAGGCGATGACACCGCCGAAAGTGAACACCATGAAGCCTGCAAGTGCGCCGATAATCATTGAACCAGATGCGAGTTGAATGGCAAGAGCGGTCGTAATACCGATCACTGCGACAACAATGTTTCGCTTGTTGATATGGCTAGGTTCAGGGTCAACATGGGTCAGTTCGGTTTCTTTATACACCCGAGGTTTGCGATAAGTGAATAATACAGCACTTAACAGGCCGACAATCATACCCGCAGCGGGTAATAGCATTGCCATTGGTACTTGTGATGCTGTCACTGACTCGAGGCCATTATCGTGCAAGTTTTTTAATAGAATGTTGTTGAGGAAAATACCACCAAAACCAACAGGTAGAACCATGTATGGGGTAACCAGTCCAAACGTCAGTACACAGGCGATCAATCGGCGGTCAAGCTTAAGTTTAGCGAACACACCAAGAAGTGGCGGAATCAAAATGGGAATGAAAGCGATGTGTACAGGAATGATATTTTGCGAAGACATTGTGACCAATATTAGCGCGCACAATACCGCATATTTTAAGCCGGTAGTTGAAGCATCACTTTCTCTACCGTGGATACGCTTAATAACGCCTTGTGCAAGCAAATCAGTTACGCCAGATTTAGAGATTGCGACAGCAAACGTACCGAGCATGGCATAGCTTAGAGCGATAGTAGCGCCGCCACCAAGTCCACCTTCGAAAATCGAAACAGCTTCGGTTAGGCTCATACCAGAGACAACACCACCGACAATAGCACTAAAGGTCAACGCAACGACGACATTGACACGCATTAGTGCCAGCAGCAGCATAATACAAACGGAAATAACGACAGGATTCATAGTTTACCCAAATGTTGTTGTGTTTATTTATGTTTCTGAGTCGTCTAATAGCGGCCAACCACCAAGGGCTTTCCACTTATTGACGATACGACAGAAGAGCTCAGCAGTTTGCTGAGTGTCATAAAGGGCTGAGTGAGCCTCTTTATTGTCAAATTCCATCCCGGCGGCTTTACAAGCTTTAGCTAAAACAGTTTGTCCGTAGGCTAAACCGCTTAACGTTGCAGTATCAAAGGTCGCAAAGGGATGAAAAGGAACTCGTTTTAATTTATTTCTTTCATTAGCAGCACTGACAAAACTGTGATCGAACTGAGCATTGTGCGCCACGACAATGGCTCTACTACAGTCGGCTTGTTTTTGCTCCTTGCGAATCAGTTTGTAGATCTCTTTTAAAGCTTCTTGTTCAGAAACCGCACCGCGCAGAGGGCTAAAGGGATCTCGGATACCGATAAAATCTAGCGCTTCCTGTTCAAGGTTTGCACCCTCAAAAGGCTCGATATGATAGTGGACTACGCTTGCGGGATGCAGTTCGCCATTATCGTCCATTTTTAGCGTAATCGCGCATATTTCGAGAAGGGCGTCTGTTTTTGCATTGAAGCCTGCGGTTTCAACATCAATCACGACTGGGAAGTAACCTCGAAATCGTTTTTTTAGCGTGTGCGTTTCGTTTTCCACTGTCATTGTTATACATCGGTATGTGATAGGCGCCACATTATTGCAGATTATCTGCTCAAGAAAAACCGAGTAGCGGTATTTAAATGGGCATTTTCCCGTTATTTTACGTGGTTTATTTTGATTGGCTTGGTGTCGACTTATTAACCTATGCAGCCTGTTTTCTATAAGAGACTCTTTGTAGTGAAATAGAAAATCTGGCGGGATTTTTGCAGTATTACGTTTAGACAAATTATTCTATCTAGGGCGGCAATGATTAGCCGTATTTCCTTAAAGGCTATCGGTTCATTTTAACATTATGAAATTTATGAAGTTTTACCCATTTTCTTTAGCTTTTCTTTGTGTGGCTTTTTCTGCTGTTGGTATGACCAACAAGCACTACGTGGCAAGGCCTAGCCAATCTCAATGGGAGATGGTCGTGAATACACCTTTAGAGTGTCGCTTGGTTCATCCGATCCCAAACTTCGGGGATGCGGAGTTTACGGCACGTGCCAGTAAAAAAATGAATCTGGATTTCGAATTAAAAATGCGCCGCTCTATGGGGGAGACTCGAAATGTAAGTTTAGTCTCTATGCCACCCCCTTGGCGACCTGGTGATAGTGCTGACGGTATGACCAATCTCCAGTTCTTTAAGCAGTTTGATGGTTATGTGGGTGGGCAGTCGGCGTGGAGCCTGCTTAGCGAGCTAGAGAAAGGTCGCTACCCTACATTCAGTTATCAAGACTGGCAAAGTCGAGACGAACGTATAGAAGTGTCTTTATCGTCGGTATTGTTTCAAGGGAAATACAATGTTTTTAGTGATTGTGTGGCGAATTTATTGCCTTACAGCTTTGAAGACATCTCGTTTACCATTCTGCACTACGACAATAATAGTGAGAGGCTAAATAAGTCGTCTCAACATCGCTTGCAACAGATAGCGGAGTACATTCGTTACAATCAAGACATCGACTTGGTATTGGTCTCCACATACACGGATTCTGTGAGCAATAAAAGCGACAGTCAGCAGTTGTCCGAAACAAGAGCACTGATATTGCAAGATTATTTTCAGTCTTTAGGGCTACCCGAGGATAGGATTCAAGTTCAAGGGTATGGAAAACGTCGCCCAGTCGCTGACAATACCTCTCCAGTCGGTAAGGCTAAAAACCGTAGGGTAGTTATTTCGTTTGGTAGAACGCAAGTCTAGTGATGAAAAAAACCTGCCTCATGGCAGGTTTTTGATTTTAGCCTTCTAAACCGGCATTGGCCTGTTTATTTTGGATGAGTTCAATCATGTAACCATCAGGATCTTTGACAAAGGCGATTTCTGTTGTACCACCTTTCACAGGTCCAGGTTCACGGGTTACGTTGCCCCCGGCAGCTTTAATAGCATCGCAAGTTGAGTAGATGTCATCGACACCAATCGCAACATGCCCATAGGCGCTGCCAAGATCGTATTCGGTCACGCCCCAGTTATAAGTAAGTTCAAGCACCGCACCTTGCTTTTCGTCCCCGAAACCCAAGAATGCTAATGTGTACTTATATTCAGTGTTGTCATTTTTACGTAGAAGATGCATACCAATCACATCGGTATAAAACGCGATCGACTTTTCTAGATCTCCAACCCTAAGCATTGTATGAAGAATGCGCCCATTTGACATAATCTGACTCCCTAATTTTCTGGATAAATTTTTTCTTTAAATTCACATAAGTCTTCAATAATGCAGCTGCCACAGCGAGGTTTTCGCGCTACACATGTGTAGCGCCCATGTAGGATCAACCAGTGGTGAACATCAACTTTGAATTCTTTTGGCACTACTTTGAGTAATTTCTGCTCGACATCATCGACATTTTTTCCCATTGCCAATTTAGTGCGATTGGATACTCTGAAAATATGAGTATCTACTGCAATGGTAGGCCAACCAAAAGCAGTATTAAGCACCACATTCGCCGTTTTTCGACCGACGCCAGGCAGTGCTTCCAGTGCATCTCGGTTTTCAGGAACCTCGCCATGGTGCTGCTCTACCAAGATGCGGCATGTCTTAATAACGTTCTCGGCCTTGGAGTTAAATAACCCAATGGTTTTTATATACTCTTTTACGCCATCTACACCGAGATCTAATAGACCTTGCGGGGTGTTCGCGACGGGGTATAACTTATCGGTGGCCTTATTGACGCTGACATCTGTGGCTTGCGCAGAAAGCAATACCGCGATCAACAGTTCAAACGGTGTCGACCAATTTAATTCGGTTTGCGGGTTAGGGTTATCGGCTCGCAAGCGTTCAAGTATTTCTTTGCGCTTTATATTATTCATGTTGCTGACTAACTCTCTTCCAATGAGTTAAACAATGCACTGATGCCCAGAAATTTCAACTAGTTGGTCACGCGCGCTCGTTCAATAGGTTTTGCTTCTTGTTTTGGTTGTCTTTGCTGAAGTTGTTGATCAATGACATTTTTAAATGCGATAAGAATACCAACCCCGATAAAAGCCCCTGGTGGCAACAGGGCTAATAAGAATTGGCTATCAAACTGAAAAATTTCTAGGCGCAGAGACGAAGCCCAATCGCCAAGTAATAAGTCTGCACCATCAAAAAGAGTACCATTACCAAGAATTTCTCTCATTGCACCCAGTACGACGAGGACCGAAGTCATGCCCATCCCCATCCAAAATCCATCTAAAGCTGAAGGAAGCACTGCATTTTTTGAAGCGTAAGCCTCTGCTCGGCCAATGATGATGCAATTGGTCACAATGAGCGGGATGAAAATACCAAGAGAGAGAAACAATCCGTAGGCATACGCATTCATCAATAATTGAACACAGGTGACCAGTGACGCAATGATCATGACAAAGACGGGGATGCGAACTTCTTTTGGTACATAGTCGCGTATTAATGACACGGTCACATTAGACCCGATCAATACAGCGAGAGTTGCCAGCCCCAATCCTAGCGCGTTGGTCACCGTTGAAGAGACAGCAAGTAAGGGACAAAGGCCAAGCAATTGAACCAAAGCAGGGTTATTGTCCCATAATCCATTTTTTGCCAGCTGTTTAGAAGTACTCATTAGAATTCTCCACAAGTGCGTGGTTGAGTTAGGATAGTTGAACGATGCTCATTGATAAAGTCTACTGTATCACGAACTGCTTTGACTACGGCGCGAGGTGTGATGGTTGCCCCTGTGAATGAGTCAAATGCACCGCCATCTTTTCTTACCGCCCAAGTGGCTAGGTTGTCCTCAGACACTGTCTTTCCTGTAAAACTGAGGATCCAGTCACTGACACGAAGATCTATTTTGTCGCCAAGCCCAGGGGTTTCCTGATGGGCTAATACACGGCTACCAAGGATTTTCCCTTGCATATCAATACCAACAATGATCTTTATTGTACCATTGTAGCCGTCGGGAGCGATGCTCTCGATAGCCAATGCAGTTGGCTGGCCACCCAGAGTGGCAATATAAACGGGCTGTTCTTGTGAGCTGCCTAATGCTGGGTCCGAGACCAAAGTACATTCAGCATACAACTCATTGTCATGCAACCTATGCGGCACAACCTCATTTAGGATACCTTGCAGTTGAGCTTGTTGCTGCTGCAGAATCTTATCTTGGGTTAAGTAGTGAGTCACGGCTACGACACCTGTTGCGACACAGGCGAAGAGCGCGAGGGTTAACCCATTTTTACGAATGGCTGTAAGCATGTTTTACCTATTGTGCCCGTAAGTTCTTGGTTTTGTGTAATAGTCGATGAGTGGCACGCACATATTCGCCAATAATACGGCAAATGCGACACCGTCAGGGAAGCCCCCCCAAGTTCTGATCACGAAGATCATTGCGCCGATAAAGACACCATAAATCAGCCGACCTTTCACGGTGGTTGACGCTGAAACGGGATCCGTAGCGATAAAAAATGCTCCTAACATTGTTGCCCCGGAGAGCAAGTGGAATAAGGGGGTAGGGCTAGAGCCTGGAGCAAAAAGAACCGCTAAACTACTTAAAACGACTAGCGAAAGTAATACGCCAGCAGGGATGTGCCATTGGATAACGCGCATTTTAAGTAAGCCGAGGCCACCGACTAAGTAAGCAACGTTGACCCATGTCCAACCAAAGCCTGCAATGTTATTAAAAATGGAATCACTCATAACTTCTGAAGGAGTCAGTCCGTTTTTCAGTCCGGTTTTCAGCGCATCTAGCGGTGTTGCAGTCGTAATTCCATCTATCCCTGTACGTATCTGCTGCAGTGAGTAACCATCTAGATTAAAACCGGTAAAGATGAGCGATAGTGCATCGCTGAAACTAGTGGAATCGCTGGTCAAATGATGGGGAGCCATCCAACTTGTCATCTGAACAGGGAATGAGATCAGCAATACCACATAGGCAACCATGGCGGGATTGAACGGATTTTGCCCAAGACCGCCATATAAGTGTTTTGCAATTACAATGGCGAAGATTAAACCAATTACCACTATCCACCATGGAGACAGAGGGGGTATGGCAATGGCCAGTAGCCACGCGGTAACCAAAGCACTGTAATCTGACAAGGCTCGAGCTGCGGGACGTTTTCTGATTGTCATCACAAGCGCTTCAAGGATCAGGCCTACTAAAATAGCAAAACAGAGCTGGATTAATGTCCCCCATCCAAAAAAATAGCACTGAGCAATTAACCCGGGAATGGCACACATTGCCACGCCCTTCATTAAGTCAGGTGTCTTTTTCTTGTTATGAGTATGTGGAGAGCTAGCGAGAAAGAAGGCCACTGTCTATTCCCCTTGTTTTTTTTGTTGTTGGGCTTTACGTGCTTTAGCACGGGCGATGGCGGCAGCGACTGCTGCTTTTTTTGGATCGACGTTATCGTCTGTTACCAGAACCGATGAAACCTCGGCAGGATTATTGCTTTCGGCTGGCGAGGATTGTGCATCGTCAGCCATTTTTTCTGCCTCAGGTATGCTCGAACTCTGCTTGGCTTTGCGCGCTTTGGCCCTTGCAATGGCAGCGGCGACGGCGGCTTTTTTCGGATCGGCGTCATCGCTTACTTGCTGGCTTGACGATGCCTCATCCACTTGGCTTGTTTCAGTGGGCTCTTGAGCTTGCTGCGCTTTACGCGCTTTGGCCCTTGCAATGGCGGCGGCGACGGCGGCTTTTTTCGGGTCGGCATTATCGCTTACTTGCTGGTTTGACGATGTCTCGTCGACCTGGCTTGTTTCAGCGGGATTTTGAGCTTGCTGCGCTTTGCGCGCTTTGGCCCTTGCAATGGCGGCGGCGACGGCGGCTTTTTTCGGGTCAGCGTCATCGCTTACTTGCTGATTTGACGATGTCTCGTCGACCTGGCTTGTTTCAGCGGGCTCTTGAGCTTGCTGCGCTTTACGCGCTTTGGCCCTTGCAATGGCGGCGGCGACGGCGGCTTTTTTCGGGTCGGCATTATCGCTTGCTTGCTGGTTTGACGATGTCTCGTCGACCTGGCTTGTTTCAGCGGGATTTTGAGCTTGCTGCGCTTTGCGCGCTTTGGCGCGTGCAATAGCCTCAGCAACAGCTGTTTTTTTATCGTCTTGTGAGCGCTCTGCTTGTGCTTGGGCATCTTCGGTCTGTTTCTGCGCTTTTTTCTCACGAGCTAAACGCTTACGTTCTTCTCTGAGCTTGGACATTTCCGAGTTATCCGGCTCTTGACTAGCATTTTCCGCCGCTTGTGCTTGCTTGGCTTTAGCTCGAGCAATGGCTGCCGCCACGGCGGGCTTCACTTCTTTATTGGATTGCTCTTTTTGCGCTTTCACTCTGGCAATCGCGGCTGCAACGGCATCGTCGCCTCCCGAGGCTTTCATTTCCTTGCGTCGTTCAGTGGCTGCTTTGCTAAAGCGATTTTCTCTTTCGAGTTTGTCACGCTCTAAACGGGCCTTACGCTCTTCAAATCGATTTTTTGCGCGCTCTGCTGCTTCTGACTCAACTTTTCTCGCCCGTATTTCAGCTTTTGCCTGACGGTAATATTGAACCAGTGGGATTTCACTTGGGCAAACAAATGCACAGGCACCACATTCAATACAGTCTTTAAGATTCAGCTCTTCACATTTGTCATATTCTTGGGATTTGGCATACCACTGGAGCTGCTGAGGCAACAAAGAAGCAGGACAAGCTTCAGCGCATTGGCTGCATCGTATACAGGCCATCTCGTCCTGACGTGGGTCTATTTCACGATAGGTTGGCGCCAAGATACAGTTTGATGTTTTGGTAATGGGAACGTTGGCATGAGGCAGAGTAAAGCCCATCATAGGGCCGCCCATGATCAAACGAGGTGCTTTCTTATCAGCTTTGTAATCAAAATGCTCGAGCAAATGGGCAATCGATGTGCCAATTAAGGCTTGGACATTTTGAGGTTGCTTGAACGCATTGCCCGTCAGAGTCACGACGCGATCAATTAAGGGCTCTCCATCAATGACTGCGCGCTTAATGGCATACGCCGTTCCCACATTCTGCACTAAGATACCAATATCAGCTGGAATACCGTTATTAGGTACTTCGAGATTAGTCAGGATCTTAATCAGTTGCTTTTCGCCGCCAGATGGGTATTTAGTCGGGATAACCCTGATCTGAATATCCATGTTTTTGGCCGATTTTTCGAGCGCTTTGATTGCATTTGGTTTGTTATCTTCGATACCGATAACGGTCAACTTGGGCTTTAGAATATGCTCTAAAATTTCAATACCCTGTAGTATTTCATCGGCTCGATCTTGCATTAGTCGATCGTCTGCGGTGATATAGGGTTCGCATTCGGCAGCGTTGATGATAAGAATATCCGTGCGCGTTAATCCGGATTGAATTTTTGTGGCGGTTGGAAAGCCAGCACCGCCTAAACCGGATATACCCGCTTGACGAATGGTCTCGACCAGTTGCTCAGGAGCGGCATCAAGGTAATGTTCTACCGGATTACGTGTGTACCACTGCTCTTCACCATCGGTCTCGATGACGATTGATAGTTCAGACAAGCCTGAAGGGTGAGCGGTTGTCCTTGATTCAATAGCAGTAACAGTACCAGAAGTTGGTGCGTGAATTGGCAACATAAACATGGCATTGATGTGCGTGAGAGGTTGACCTTTCAATACCCGTTCACCGACACCAACTAGAATATCACCAGGCTTGCCAATGTGCTGTTTGAGAGGTAAAACCAACTGCTTAGGAAGCGGGCAACTTACGATTGATGTTTGATTAGACTGCTGTTTATTTTGTTCCGGATGAACGCCACCCGGGAAATCCCATAATGAGCCCGTTTTTATTTGTTCTATCAGTGACAACATATCTTAATCTTACCTTATTTCACTTCTTGCTGCGGGCTTACATTTGTAATGTTCAAAACCGGGATGGTATCAAGTTGCCATTTCCAAGAATCGGTTGTTGCCTGAACTGGGATCATTTCAATACAGTCAGTAGGGCAGGGTGCAATGCAAAGATCGCAACCCGTACATTCACTTTTTATTACGGTATGTAACGCCTTTGTTCCACCGACTATGGCGTCAACGGGACAGGCCTGAATACACTTAGTGCAACCAATACACATATCTTCGTGGATAAAGGCGACTTTTTTGATGGATTTTTCTGGATCGTGGGCGGAGTCTTCAACCTCGACACCCATTAAATCTGCCAATTTTTCGATCGTGGCCTGTCCACCGGGAGGGCACTTATTGATGTTGTCACCGTTAGCGATAGCTTCAGCGTATGGGCGACAACCGGGATAGCCACATTGACCACACTGAGTTTGAGGTAAAATTGCGTCTATTTGTTCTACGATAGGGTCGGCTTTTACTTTGAATTTGATAGAAGCAAAGCCTAATAGGGCACCAAATAACGCAGCAAGGGCGACTAAGGCAATAATAGCAATAAGAATCGTGTTCATTATAGCTTCACCAACCCAGTAAAGCCCATGAACGCAAGAGACATAAGTCCTGCGGTAATCATCGCGATTGAAGCTCCTTTAAAAGGTGCTGGAACATCTGCCGCAGCAATTCTTTCGCGCATAGAGGCAAAAAGAACGAGAACCAAAGAAAAACCAACGGCAGCACCGAAGCCATAAACAATCGATTGAATAAAATTGTGACTCTCGGTGATATTGAGAATCGCGACCCCGAGCACCGCGCAGTTAGTGGTGATCAACGGTAGGAAAATACCCAATAATCGATAAAGTGTTGGGCTGGTTTTATGGACGACCATTTCAGTGAATTGAACAACAACCGCAATCACTAAGATAAAGCTCATTGTTCTAAGATATTGGATCTCTAGCGGGATCAAGACATAACTTTCTATCAAATAAGAGCAGACAGAGGCCAGTGTTAGCACAAAAGTCGTGGCTAGTCCCATGCCAATAGCGGTCTCTAGCTTTTTAGAGACTCCCATAAACGGGCACAGCCCAAGAAATTTGACTAGTACGAAGTTATTGACGAGGACGGTGCCCACCAACAACAAAAAATATTCGGTCATAATGTTAAACTTTAAATAGCTCCGATCTCAATATTATCGTTATTTGTGAGTCTAATAACAACCGATGAAAGCTAAGGTTTTAAATAGTTGCGCGAAAAGCAGCCTAGAAATGAAAGAATTATAGCAACAGACCAACAAAAACGGTCATATCGAAGCGTGTATCTTCGGTGTTTGATAAAGAAGATGGGTTTGAGCGTTGCTTGCGTGGTCTAAATACTTAAGCACAAACCATGTCTATGTCGTGACAAAATGAAAAAAGCCGTGTCTAGGACACGGCTTTTTAAAATTTGGCTCCCCCTGCGGGACTCGAACCTGCGACATACGGATTAACAGTCCGCCGTTCTACCAACTGAACTAAGGGGGAATTGCTCGAAAGCGCGGCGAATATTATATTTGCCACCCTATTGTGTCAATCTTTTTTTGATTAAAAAATTCAATAAAATTAGTTACAAAAAACTTTACTTTCACAAATCCCTTGCCAAAACTAGGCTCTATCCAGTTATCCACCAATTTTGTGGATAACTATCTGTAAATTTGGCTTCCACATCAAAAAAACAGCTTTTTCTCTTCAACTTTATTGTATTTAATTGAGCCTTAGCATAATAAGTCATTGAAAAAATTGGTATTTATTGGTGTTGAGATATTGTGGATCAACCGGTTAGAAACTCGATAAGTAGTGAATAACTTTTGGTGGTTTTCACACCGCTCTTGAAGCGACTGAATCTTGAGAAAGCATTTCCGCCAACGTGACGATAAGGTAATATTGTGTTCACTCTTTAAGGATGAATTCGATATGGCAAAATTATTTGAGTTGGTTTCAGACTATCAGCCTTCTGGTGATCAACCTACCGCAATCGCGCAGCTTTATGAAGGCTTAGAGTCTGGGCTGGCACACCAAACCTTATTGGGGGTGACGGGCTCAGGTAAAACTTTTACGTTGGCGAACGTCATTGCTAAGTCACAACGACCTGCGATTCTACTTGCGCCAAATAAAACATTGGCGGCTCAGCTATACGGTGAAATGAAAGCATTTTTTCCTAATAATGCAGTGGAATACTTCGTTTCCTATTATGACTATTATCAACCTGAAGCTTATGTGCCAACGACCGATACCTTTATAGAGAAAGACTCATCGGTGAATGCTCATATCGAGCAAATGAGGTTATCTGCCACTAAAGCGCTACTTGAGCGCAAAGACGCGATTATTGTGGCGTCGGTGTCTGCAATATATGGCTTAGGCGATCCTGATTCCTACTTAAAAATGATGCTTCACGTGACCCGAGGTGACCATATCGATCAGCGAGATATCCTCAGGCGCTTGGCAGAGCTTCAGTACTCTCGAAACGATGTTGCATTTGAGCGCGGTCAGTTCCGTGTGCGGGGCGAAGTGATTGATATCTTCCCAGCGGAGTCAGAACATCAAGCGGTACGTATTGAGATGTTTGACGATGAAGTTGAATGCCTTAGCCTTTTCGACCCACTTACAGGAGCTATTATCCAGCGAGATTTGGCTCGTTTTACCGTCTACCCAAAAACCCACTACGTTACACCAAGAGAGAAAATTCTTGACGCGATTGAGAATATCAAAGTTGATTTACGTGAGCGTCAGGAATACTTAAAGAATAATAATAAGCTACTTGAAGAGCAGCGTATTAGTCAGCGAACACAATTTGATTTGGAAATGATGAACGAATTGGGCTTCTGTTCGGGTATCGAAAATTATTCCCGTTATCTTAGTGGACGAAAAGAGGGAGAGGCACCACCAACATTATTTGACTATTTACCAGCAGATGGTTTGCTGATTATTGATGAGTCTCATGTAACTGTGCCGCAAATCGGCGCAATGTACAAAGGCGATCGCTCGCGCAAAGAAACGCTTGTTGAGTATGGTTTTCGACTTCCATCGGCATTGGACAACCGGCCGATGAAGTTTGAAGAGTTTGAAATGATTTCCCCACAAACCATTTTTGTGTCTGCGACACCGGGCAATTATGAGATTGAAAAGTCGGATGGCGAAATTGCCGACCAGGTTGTCCGTCCAACGGGTTTGCTGGATCCTGAACTAGAGGTGCGGCCAGTAGCGACTCAAGTCGATGACTTGCTTTCAGAGATTAGAATTCGCGCCCAGAAAGACGAACGCGTGCTAGTGACGACTTTGACGAAACGGATGGCTGAAGATCTGACGGAATACTTAAGTGAACACGACGTGAAAGTTCGTTATCTTCACTCTGATATCGATACCGTTGAGCGGGTTGAAATTATTCGCGACTTAAGACTGGGTGAGTTTGATGTGTTAGTGGGTATTAACTTACTTCGAGAAGGTTTAGATATGCCAGAGGTCTCCCTGGTGGCAATTTTAGATGCCGATAAAGAGGGCTTTTTGCGCTCTGAGCGCTCTTTGGTTCAGACGATAGGACGCGCAGCTCGAAATATTCAAGGTAAGGCGATTCTCTATGCTGACAGAATTACAAATTCGATGCAGCGAGCAATGGAAGAAACTGAGCGTAGGCGCGAAAAGCAACAGGCTTATAACCGAGAAAATGGTTTAGTTCCTAGAGCACTGAAAAGAAATATCAAAGATATTATGGAGCTAGGTGAAGCGACCAAGAAACAAGGTGCAAAGAAATCCAAGCAGGTTCCGTTGTCGAAAGTGGCCGAGCCTTCAATGTCTTATGTGGCAATGTCATCTCAGGATATTGAAAAGCAGATTTTAAAACTCGAATCAGAAATGTATCAACACGCTCAGAACCTAGAGTTTGAACTTGCCGCAGCTAAGCGTGATGAGATGGAAAAACTGCGTCAACACTTTATAGCCAATAGCTAGTCGCACGATCTTCTGGGGAGAATACGATGGTTTTAACGCATTTTGCGTGGTAACTGGTCACGATAATTGCAAAATGCGAAACACGGTGTAATGATATGCCTATAAACACATTATAAGTTAGTTAGGTTATGCCAGAACAGAACAATCCAAACTCGACCTATTTACTAATGGTTGAAGATACCGCTTCGGTGGCAGCGTTGTATCGCTCCTATCTCACTCCCCTCGGGATCGATATTAATATCGTTGGGACGGGACGCGATGCCATTCAAAGCTTAAATCATCGCACCCCAGATCTTATTTTGTTGGATTTACGCTTACCCGATATGACGGGTATGGATGTTCTGGATCAGGTCAAACAAGCTCATTCAGACGTTCCGGTTATCTTTATGACTGCTCATGGTAGCATTGATATTGCAGTGGATGCCATGCAGCATGGCGCACAAGACTTTTTGATCAAGCCCTGCGAAGCAGATCGTCTGCGTGTTACAGTCAATAATGCCATCCGCAAAGCGTCAAAGCTCAAAAACAACGATGCCAATGATGGTGCAGCAGAAAAATATCAAGGATTCATCGGGAGCAGCCATACCATGCAAGCGGTTTATCGAACGATAGACTCGGCTGCAACGAGCAAAGCCAGTATTTTTATCACTGGCGAAAGTGGTACTGGCAAAGAGGTTTGTGCTGAAGCCATACATGCTGCAAGTCGGCGTGATACCAGCCCGTTTATTGCAATCAACTGCGCAGCTATACCAAAAGATTTAATTGAAAGTGAGCTTTTTGGACACGTAAAGGGTGCTTTTACGGGCGCGTCTAGTGACCGGGAGGGGGCCGCTGAACTTGCTGACGGAGGAACTCTGTTTCTTGATGAGTTGTGTGAAATGGATCTAGAGTTGCAGACCAAACTGCTGCGATTTATTCAAACGGGAACATTCCAGAAAGTGGGTTCTTCGAAAATGAAAAAGGTCGATGTTCGGTTTATTTGTGCAACCAACAAGGATCCCTGGAAAGAAGTACAAGAAGGACGTTTTCGAGAGGACTTATATTATCGACTGTATGTGATCCCACTTCACCTCCCACCCTTAAGAGAACGAGATGAAGATGTGATCGAAATTGCCTATTCGCTACTCGGCTTTATGTCTCACGAAGAAGGCAAGAGCTTCATACGCTTCTCTCAAGATGTCGTCGATCGCTTTATTCAGTATGAATGGCCAGGTAACGTACGTCAGCTGCAAAATGTTCTGAGAAATGTTGTGGTACTCAATCACGGTAAGGAAATTACATTAGATATGCTGCCACCCCCTCTCAATGAACCTGCAGAGGGCGAAAACATCAGTGCTCGGTTCGCACATACTACGACGGCCAATAATCTGGCGCCGCAAGACATTGTTCCTCTGTGGCAGACAGAAAAGATCGCAATAGAAAACGCTATTGAGGTGTGTGACGGTAATATCCCTAGAGCCGCCGGTTTTTTGGACGTCAGCCCGTCAACTATTTATCGAAAAATTCAAGCATGGAATACAAAATAAGGTGACGATGTGGAATATTTAAATCAGCATAAAGTTGAACAGTTAACCCGCGAAATTGGCGTGGATAATATTCCAGTGTTGCTGGAAATCTTTACCGGAGAGCTCATAACCTACCAGCAGCAGTTGAATTGCGGCAACTTGGCGGCAAAATCAGCGTATTTGAAAGAAATCAGCCATGCGTTAAAAAGCAGCGCTGCCAGTTTTGGTGCTGATGCTCTATGTCATTTGGCACTGTCGGTTGATGAAGCAGTCAAGCAAGATGACTTTGTAGAGAAAGATGAAGATATCTCTTTCATGATGAGTTGCCTAAATGAGACTCATCAGGTTTATTCAAAATATCTTAAGTCATTAAAGTCCAATGCTTAGATTGGCTAAGCTGCGAGGGATTGTTCGCAGCCTAGTCAATGATCCAAAACGGTCTACCAGGTGCGAATAAGGTCGCAGATGGCATTCTTCAGCTTGTCCCTGTCGTGGCGCCAATCTCGGTTTGGCGACGCCAAATCTCTGGTTTCACAGTGCCACTTGCCTTTCAATTCGATATGAGGTTCGGCTCCAAGAATGACATCCAAAGTGCGTCCATGAAGCGCACGCTCACACCATTTTAGTTTCTGCGCCAGCGTCATTCGCCCTGCTGGACCATATTCAGGTGAAAGGTTCTCGACAAAGACTAGCTGAGCATGGCTATTATTTTTAATGGCTTGGCTAATTTCAGATAGCAGTAGCGGTGGCATGATGCTAGTCAGAAAGCTCCCCGGGCCCAAGATGATGCAGTCAGCTTGTGAGAGAGCCACAACGGCTTCTTTGGTCGCGGGTACCACAGGATCAAGATCAAGCCGCTGCAGATCTTCAGTCATTTCATCGACAGAGGTTTCACCTGTGACCCAGCTACCTTCAATCGACAGTGCGGTAAGGTCACATGGGTGTTCAGTCATTGGGATAATATTGACATCGACACCCAACATATTACGAATCAGGTCGATAGCGGCAAGGGGGCGCACAGATAGGTTGTCTAAAGCTGTTAGCATTAGGTTACCTAAGTTGTGTCCATCGAGTTCACCAGTACCTCGAAAACGATATTCGAACATCATAGAACTGATTGATGGCTCAGTGATCAACTGGTTAATGCAGTTGCGAGTATCTCCCCAAGCTATTCCGCCCTGGCAGGAGCGGATCCTGCCGGTAGAGCCACCATTATCGGTAGTCGTCACGATACCAGTGGCATTGTGACCAAAATCTTGCAAGGCAGCCAAAATACGGCCTAGACCGTGGCCGCCACCAACAGCAACCACTTTTTTTGACGTATGTATATCCATAGAGTCTTCTTATTTATTGTTCTATTACGACATTAGGCGAGTGAGCAATACAACGCCACTCTATCGAACGTTAAACAGGTTCTGAGCCGGTACGTTAAGGCAAAGCCTGTAGATTGTGAATATTTTTTAAATCAATGGTCCACCTATATCACATTTAATTTCACCAGAGCAATTCAATCCTTTATGGTGAATCAAACAAGGGAAGCTATACTACTATAGAGCTAGTGAAGCATAAGCTTCGAGCAAAAAGTGAAAGGTTAGTAGAAGTTTTGTGTATAAGTACTAGAAAACCCTTTCGTTATTAAGTATTTTAATCGCACGCTATTATCGATTGGATAAATTGATAATTGCCATAACTCCGAGCTCTTTGGGCTAAGTCGTCACAAGTAAACGTGACAATATGCGTCTAGAGCCAGTGACATTTCGTCACCAGGGCATAATTGGAAATGATTTTGCCTCCCGTATTTGGAAAGGTGTTCCGTGGCGCAACAATTCGAAGATAAATTCCATCGCAAGTTTTATTACTTGCGCTTGTCAGTTACAGACGTCTGTAACTTTAAATGTACTTATTGCCTTCCTGATGGCTACAAACCCTCGGGCAATAAGAACTCGTCCTTTTTAAGTCTCCCAGAAATCAAGCGGATAGTGACAGCCTTTGCCGACTGCGGTACCAATAAGGTCCGAATCACCGGTGGTGAGCCTAGTTTGAGAAGAGACTTTCCTGAGATCATTGAAACGGTTGCTAACACTCCGGGCATTGATAAGGTCGCGACGACAACCAACGGTTATCGTATGGCCAACCAAGTTGATACTTGGAGACAGGCGGGGCTCACTAATATCAATGTGAGTGTTGATAGTCTTGACCCAAGAATGTTTCATCAAATAACCGGTGAGAACAAATTTCATCAAGTAATGTCTGGCATTGATAAAGCTTTCGAAGTTGGCTTTGAACAGGTGAAAGTGAATGTGGTGTTGATGAAGGATTTGAATGCCGGAGAATTGCCCGCTTTTTTACATTGGATAAAAAATAAACCGATTCAACTGCGCTTCATCGAACTGATGCAAACCGGGGAAATGGATGAGTTGTTTCAAAAACATCATGTCTCAGGTGTCGCCATCCGCAATCAGTTGATTGCCGATGGATGGATCTTAAAAGCTCGAGGTGTTAATGACGGTCCTGCTCAGGTTTTCGTTCATGCTGACTATCTAGGTGAAATCGGGCTGATCATGCCGTATGAGAAAAACTTCTGTGCTAGCTGCAACCGATTACGAGTCTCTGCTCTTGGTAAGCTACACATGTGTCTGTTTGGAGAATGCGGAGTTGAGCTGCGTGATTTGTTGCAAGAGGACTCGCAAGAACAAGAGCTCATTGCCCGTATCCAAGCTCAGCTTGCCAATAAATCAGTTAGCCATTTCTTGCAAGATGGCAATTCGGGCAGCACACCGCATTTAGCATCAATAGGTGGCTAGATAAGCCACCACTATCAATTACAAAATCAAATAATTTTAATTAGGGGTGAACGAGAATGGGTCACGCAGAAAGCAAATTTGTGCCAGCAAACATTGCCGTATTAACGGTATCGGATACACGTACAGAAGAAAACGATACGTCCGGACGCTACTTAGCTGAAAACCTTCAAGAAGCGGGTCACAAGCTTGCAGATAAAGCCATTGTGATTGACGATGTCTATCAAATTCGCGCCATTGTCTCGAAATGGGTCGCTGATGACTCTGTTCAGGCGATAATGATCACTGGTGGTACAGGTTTTACCTCTAGAGACAGTACGCCAGAAGCGCTTATCCCACTTTTCGACAAACAGGTTGAAGGTTTTGGTGAATTGTTCAGAGCTGTTTCGTACGAAGAAATCGGTACTTCAACGATTCAATCTAGAGCCATTGCAGGTTTTGCTAATCATACCGTTATCTTCGCAATGCCTGGGTCAACAGGAGCGTGTCGCACTGCATGGACAAAGATCATTAAGCAGCAAATGGACGCGAGCCACAGACCATGCAACTTTATGCCACATCTAAGTAAATAATCGTCTAGGAAAAGAGATGTCTCAATTTACCCACATCAATGCGTCTGGCGAAGCAAACATGGTCGACGTGTCAGCTAAAGCCGAGACTGTCAGAGAAGCGAGAGCAGAAGCATTCGTGCACATGGCACCAGAAACTCTAGAGATGATTACTTCTGGTAACCATCATAAAGGTGATGTATTTGCAACAGCGCGAATTGCCGGTATTCAAGCGGCCAAAAAAACGTGGGATCTGATCCCATTGTGTCACCCTTTATTGTTGTCTAAAGTCGAAGTTCAATTGGAAGCAATCGAGTCCGAAAATAAAGTGCGTATTGAGTCCGTATGTAAACTCGCAGGCAAAACGGGTGTAGAGATGGAAGCGTTAACGGCTGCTTCTGTTGCCGCTCTGACCATTTATGATATGTGTAAAGCCGTACAAAAAGATATGGTCATCGACAATGTTCGTTTGTTAGAAAAAACAGGCGGAAAATCGGGTCATTTTAAGGTGTCATCATGATTAAAGTACTGTTTTTTGCTCAAACCAGAGAGTTGATTGGCCAAGACAGCATCGAATTAGACGAGGACTTTGCCAGTGTTGACGCGATTCGAGAGCATTTGGCAAAGCGCGAAGGAAAGTGGGCATTGGCTCTTGAAAGTGGAAAACTGCTTGCCGCTGTCAATCAAGCGATTGTGCCATTAGATTCAGCTGTTAACCACGGCGATGAGGTTGCGTTTTTCCCACCTGTGACAGGAGGTTAAAGTGAAACCAAGAGTATCGGTTCAAACCGAGGATTTTTCCGTCGGAGAGGAATACGACGCATTGGCACAAAGCCATGCATCAGGTGCCATCGTGACTTTTGTCGGTAAAGTGCGTGATATGAATCTGGGGGATGATGTGGTTGGTTTATCTCTAGAACATTACCCTGGAATGACGGAAAAGGCGCTACTGTCTATTTGCGATCAGGCTGAAGAGCGCTGGCTTCTCAATGGCATACGTGTTATCCACAGAGTGGGTGATATGGATACAGGGGATCAGATCGTATTCGTTGGTGTATCGAGTGCTCACCGAGGCTCAGCATTTGAAGCGTGCGAGTTTGTTATGGATTACCTCAAGACTAAAGCACCCTTTTGGAAAAAAGAACGCACTAAAGAGACCACTCGTTGGGTTGAGTCTCGCGATTCAGACGCCCAAGCTGCCCAGCGTTGGCAAAAATAGTAAAAAAGCATGCCTTGGCATGCTTTTTTTACTATTGAGTACGTTTACTTTTTATCTAAGAAATCGTAGACAGCACTTATGACGCCGTATTCGGTATTGCTTGGCGCTGAGAAACGTGCGATTTGTTTGACGCCAGGGTGTGCGTTTTCCATCGCATACGAGTAGTAGCTTTCCTTCAGCATTTCAGCATCATTAAAATAGTCACCAAAACTCATGGTTTGTTCATAACTGAACTCCAGAGTTTGTTGTAGGTGACGAATGGCCGCACCCTTTGACGCGACCTTATTCATGACATCCAGCCAGATCTTTGCACTGACGACCACTTGGAAGGCCTCTTCAAACACGGGTCGGATAACCGGTTCTATGTGTTTTGCCGAACCATCAAAGTGCAGTAAAGCAATTTTAATGAACTCATCGTTAACACTGAGCAAGTCTTCAACGTACTCACATCGATGGTAGTACTTACTGATTTCTGCGAGTGCGACAGGGTCTTGAGTTTCGATATAAGCACTCTTTTTGCCACACAAAACAATAAAGGCATTGTCGATAGTGCGCGCTTTGTTGATGATTGCTGGGATGGCGTCGAAATCTAAGGTGCAGCTGTAGAGTTCGTTGCCCTTGTGCATAACGATTGTCCCGTTTTCTGCGATGAATAACATCTCTTCCTGATAATCAGCAAAGGTGTCGTACAGGCTGTAATACTGACGGCCTGACGCGGCCGCAAACAAAATATCTTCGTTTTTAAGTCTTTGAAAAAACTCTGGGAATGCAGGTGGTAGGTTGCTATTTTCATCAAGCAGCGTACCGTCCATGTCTGTGGCAATGAACTTAATAGAGTGAGTCATAAAACGCAAATGTCGTCAATTAGGGAACAGGGGCTAAAGTATACTCAATTTCCTCACGGTAGGCAGTCATTTAGTGATGGCTTCGTTAAAGCGCACCAACTTGGTGCTCTATGATGCTCAATAATCGTGAGTTTTTTATTTTATCTTATATTAACTCTATGAAATGTAACTACATTCTTACATGGAACTAAATTTGCATCTTCCCAAGTTGGGTTTGGCTAACAAACCGATGAAATAAACAATAATCTAACTCGTCAAAATGGCAAAGGCGCCTCTTCTTGTAATAAGGAGAGGCGTTTTTTATCGATGTCGCCGAGCTTAAGGAGAAGCTATGAAGCCGAGAAGTGTCAAAACCACCTGTCCTTATTGTGGTGTCGGATGTGGTCTAGTTGCCAAATGTGTCAGTCACCCTAATCAAGCTTCCTCTAGCGGTGATTTTTCGCACCCGGCGAATATGGGGGCACTGTGTGTCAAAGGCTCCTCTCTAGATGAGAGTCATACAGGGCCAGCAAGGCTTTTATACCCGCAGGTCAACGGAAAACAAGCCTCGTGGCAAGAAGCTATTGATACCATCGCTCAGCGGTTCTACGACATTAAACAGCAACATGGTAGTGATGCATTGTCTATGTATGTGTCGGGTCAGCTACTAACCGAAGACTACTACGTTGCCAATAAGCTGATGAAAGGCTTTGTCGGTAGCGCCAATATTGATACCAACTCTCGCTTGTGTATGTCGTCAGCGGTTGCGTCTCACGTTCGCGCGTTTGGTGAAGATGTTGTGCCGGTGAATTACCAAGATATTGAACTTGCAGAAATGATTGTGCTGGTAGGCTCGAATGCGGCGTGGACGCATCCAATCGTATTTCGTCGCATTCAACAGGCAAGAGAGTCCAACCCGAACCTAAAGCTGGTGGTCATCGACCCGCGAAAAACCATGACCGCAGAACAAGCGGATCTGCACCTTCCTCTTTCAAGCGACAGCGATGTGGCACTGTTTATGGGGCTGGCTCGTTATTGTGATGATACTAAGCAGTTAGATACCGATTACATTAATCAGCATACGCAAGGCGCAGATGCGCTGATGAAAGCACTAAAACTAGCTTCTTGCTCGCTCGATGCTGTCTCAGAGCAAACCCAAGTCGACAAAACTAGGCTCAAACAGTTTTATCATTGGTTTGCGACCAAGCAGCGCGTGATTACGCTCTATTGTCAGGGCGTGAACCAGGCTGCTAATGGTACTGATAAGGGTAATGCCATCATCAACGCCCACTTGTTAACGGGTAAAATCGGTCGTGAGGGATGTGGACCATTTTCCATTACTGGTCAGCCTAATGCTATGGGCGGTCGTGAGGTGGGAGGCCTTGCCAATCAACTGGCCGCTCATCGCGGATTCGATCCTCAGTCAATTGAACAAGTTCAAGCTATTTGGCAGGCGCCGAATATGGCCACCAAACCGGGTCTAAAGGCCGTAGATTTGTTTGATGCGATAGAGCAGGGTGAGGTCAAAGCGGTGTGGATTATGGCTACAAACCCAGTGGTCTCTTTGCCGCAAAGCCAGAAAATCAAACGAGCACTAAAGCGTTGTGAATTGGTGATTGTATCGGATATTTGCGTCAACTCTGATATCGCTCAGTATGCGGATATTTTGCTACCTGCAGCGGGTTGGGGAGAAAAGCAGGGTATGGTCACTAACTCGGAGCGCATGATGTCTCGTCAGCGTGCGTTCTTGCCCATGCGAGGAGAAAGTAAGCCGGATTGGTGGGCGATCTCTAAAGTGGGGCAGGCATTTTGCTCCTTAATGGAGGTAGCCGATGGCTTTGATTATCAAAGTGAATACGACATTTTTAAAGAGCACATTGCGCTGTCGAGCATTAATAAAAGCGGCCCTTATATTTTTGAGTTGAGTGAGCTTAGTACGCTTAGTGAAGAAGAGTACAACAATTGGCAGCCAACTCAGTGGCCGCTGAACGGTGCTAGGCCGTTCGCCGATGGCTCGTTTTCGACCTCGTCTGGTCGTGCTAATTTGATTGTCCCCGAAGCCATTGAACAGTGTCTACCACGAGGTCACCAGGAGTTTATTCTAAACACCGGTCGAGATCGGGATCAGTGGCACACCATGACGCGCACAGGATACGTGTCATCGCTAACACAAAAAGAGGTGGAGCCAACGCTCTATCTTAATCCATTATCCATTGAGCGAGCAGAGCTAGCAACGAATCAGTTGGCACAAGTAACACTTCCAGATAGTGGCAACAGTATCGTGGTGCGAATTAAAGCGGATGAAGGTTTAGGGATGCATAGTGTGTACTTGTCGATGCATTGGGCTGGGGAGTTTGGTGCTGGCAGTGGTGTTAACCAAGTGACGGAGTCCGTTGTTGACCCCATATCCGGCCAGCCTGCGTTCAAATCAACATTGGTCAGCGTAAGGCCGTTCAAAATTGGTAGTTATATGGTTGCCATGGGCGAGGGCAGTGACAAGTTGCGTGATCGCACTGAGTTTGCGTCGATGCAAGTGACGAATACGGGCGGGTTTGAAGGTCGTTTGTGGCGCTATGCGAGTCAATCACCGCTCAATAAGCAGGCTTGGAACAAGGCGATAGGAGTTGAGCTAAAGGGCAAACTATTGGTCTTGGATACCGAACATGGCTGGGTCACGTTGAGCTGTGCCGACGGTGCTGAGCTTACAGTGAAGAGTGTGATTCAAGTGGAGAATAAAACGTTTGATGCTGATGTGGAGCAGCTCTCGCAACTGATTGGACAGCCATTTTCGCTATCAAAAACACTTAAAGCAATTCAAACCGGAGTGACCAGCAAGCTTGTATGTAGCTGTTATCGAGTGACGGAAAATCAGATTATTGACGCAATTCAAACCCAAAGTTATACCTGTATCGCCCAGTTACAAAGTGAGCTTAAATGTGGCAGCAATTGTGGCTCTTGTCTGCCTGAGGTCGAAAAGATTGCCAATCAACATTTTCAACATTCTCAGCATATTGATGTGATTGCTAAATAAGGAGTCGTAGCATGAAATTTCAAAGGCATGAGCACGCATACCGTCCACACCAGCAGCAAGATTCTGGTTTCATTGATGAATTGCCATACAAGTCAGAAAAAGGGTTTGTTTCTATAGTCGGTGCTGGGCCCGGTGATCCGGATTTGATGACAATGGCGGCACACAAGAGAATTGCACTGGCGGATATCGTGGTATACGACCGTTTGGTCAGCCAGCGGATTTTGGATTTGATCCCCAGCAGCGCACTTCGATTCTATGTCGGCAAGCGTTGCGGTATGCCGAGCCTTAACCAAGAATCAATCAATGCAATTCTCAAAGATTGCGGCCAGAAGGGGTATCGCGCTGTGCGGTTAAAGGGAGGAGATCCTTTTGTGTTCGGCCGAGGTGGGGAAGAGGCGTTGGCACTTAAAGCGGCGCACATCGAGTTTGAAGTGATTCCTGGTATTACCGCGGCGTTAGGTTGCTCGTCGAGTGCGCTGATCCCGTTAACGCACCGCAAACTGGCGCGCAGTGTCACCTTTGTGACGGGCAATGTGGTTTCTGGGGCTTTGCCTGCGTGGTCATCACTTATCGCTCAAGGACAAACCTTGGTCTGTTATATGGGATTGGAAAAAAGCCTCGATATTCAAAAGGGCTTGTTGCAAGCCGGGCTTCGTTCTTCAACCCCCGTCGCTATTATCGGTAAAGGTTGTAGCCCAGAACAAGAAGTATATACTTTCCAATTGTCGCAAATGAATCAAATTGCGGAACAGCTTCGTGGCTTGAGCCCAGCGTTGATGATCATCGGTGAAGTGGTATCGATCCGTCAGCAGCTTGTTGATGTAGCGAAAGAATATGTCCAAGACGAACACTTAGCATGGTTGCTTTGAAAGTGAACTTGGCGAGTAACATTAAGTAGGAGAAGATGTGTCGTTAATTCAAGAATGTATCCGTACGGTTGGCCGAGGTTCAAGAGGTCGAGGTCCGCTGACTCAAACGCAGGCGCGAGAAGTGATGACGGCCTTCATTAATGGCGAAGTCGGTGATGACCAAATGGCCATGCTGATGATGCTTATTCGGGTTCGTGATGAAACACCAGAGGAAATCGCCGGTTTTGTACAGGCGTTAAAATCCTCGCCTGACCGTTTTGCCGATCTGGATTGGCCTTTGTATGCGGGGAAACGTACCGGTCAAAGTTCAGGTTTGCCATGGCATTTAGTGGCAGCAAAGATTTTGGCTAACAATGGTGTAAAAATTTTGCTCCATGGCGATTTGGACAAAATGCATAATCGCTTGCACGCCCGAAATTTTCTAAACCACCTCAATATCAATACAGCGAGTAGCCTTGAGGATGCTAAGGAACAGCTAGAGCAGTTTAATATCGTTTATCTTCCTCTTGATAACTTTCTACCAAAAGTAAAAATGATGCTCGATTGGAAGCATCGCTATGGGCTCAGAACACCAGTCAATACGGTTGCACGCGCGCTCAACCCTGCAAATGCTCCTTTTGCATTGCGCGGTAGCTTTCATCCAGGCTTTCAAGAGCTACATGCCCAAGTAGAGTCGTTAGTGCATTTACCGACAAAGCAGACTCAGCGAACCGTCTCTTTTAAAGGACAGTCGGGTGAGACCGAATATAACCCGAAGGTGAGTCAAACTATTTGGTGGGCGGAAAACGGTATGGTGAACTCGAGTTATATCGAAGAGTGCATGATGAACCACAGCTCAATCTTGTGCCCACTAGGTACCTCTGAGGACGAGCAAGAGTTAATGTCCAGTACGGTTATAAGTACCATGACAGTGGCGTTGTTTGCGTTATGCGGTGATTGGAAGGAATCACAATCAAAAGCTCAGCAACTTTGGCATACATATTGCGTTGGACTAACGAGTGAAGGAACACTATGTTAGGGAAATCGTATGCCAAAAACACCAGTATTAGTCTGTTGCGATTCAATCGCCGAGCAGGCGCACATCAGCGCTAGGCTTGCCCAAGACTTTGATAAAATCATGGGCTGCCAACTGTCCCAGTTGGAGTCCATGCTTCAAAAAGAACCGTCATCCACTTTAGTCATTTCTTGGCAGCAACCATGTGCCGAATTGTCGCTGATCATTGATGTCGCGAAACAGAAAAAACGTCCACTTTTGGTTATATTGAAGCAGCTTAATAATGCTGATATCAATCGCTTACCTTTTGGTAACGACTATGTGTTGTTACCTCATGACTCTCAGTTTTCACTCAATGCTTGGGTAATTCACGCCAGACAGGTTCGAGAAAAATCGATTCAGGACGAACAAAAAATAGCAGCGCTAAATCTTAAAATCGAAGAGCGAAAAGTCGTTGAGAAAGCGAAAGGCCTGTTGATGAAACATCATCATCTTGATGAGCAAACCGCCTTCGCTGCACTACGAAAATCGGCAATGCAGTCGAGTTTGTCCCTTGGTCAAGTTGCCAAGAACCTTATTAACACCCTGGAATCGATTCATTGTTAGATACCACTTTAGGGTTAGGGGTACTTCATTCAATTGGTGCACGGTGCACACTGGAGAGGCAAGAAATCACTTTTTTGAAATGAAAATTCAACTAAGTGACTGAATTTAAAGTTTAATTACAATGTGGCACGCATATTGAAAGACTAATATCAAACACAATACCCCCCGCCCTTTCGTGGGCAGCTCCTGAACTCATCAATGGCGGTGAATGAAGGTTAGCAATGGCGCTACTGCTTGTATCTAGCAGTGGCGTCTTTTTTTTGGAAAAAATTTAAGCATTACATGGAGAGAGTGTTATGAAGAAATGGACTCAACGAGCAACTCAAGTCGGTAAGACGTTTCATCGCGTCAGCACCACAACTATTGCCACGGCAACGCTGTTAGTTGGCACATCAGCGTGGGCAGCGTTGGGCGAGCCAGAAATCGAAGAGCTTAAGTTTGGCTTCATTAAACTGACCGACATGGCGCCGCTTGCTGTGGCCTATGAAAAAGGCTTTTTTGAAGACGAAGGTTTGTACGTCACGCTCGAAGCGCAAGCTAACTGGAAAGTACTGCTAGACCGCGTAATCGATGGTGAGCTAGATGGCGCCCATATGTTGGCAGGTCAGCCACTGGGAGCGACGATCGGTATTGGTACCAAGGCGGAGGTGATCACCGCGTTCAGTATGGATCTCAACGGTAACGCGATTACTGTTTCTAATAACACTTGGGAAGCGATGAAGCCACATATTGCCAAGCAAGCCGATGGTAAGCCGGTTCATCCTATTAAAGCAGACGCACTAAAGCCCGTGGTTGAAGGGTATCTGGATGAAGGTAAACCATTCAATATGGGCATGGTGTTCCCTGTTTCGACCCATAACTATGAACTGCGCTACTGGCTAGCGGCGGGTGGGATCCACCCTGGTTACTACGCGCCAAAATCGGGTGATAACAGTGGTCAAGTTGATGCCGATGTCATGCTTAGCGTAACACCGCCTCCACAGATGCCATCGACAATGGAAGCGGGCACTATCGAAGGCTATTGCGTAGGCGAACCGTGGAACCAACAAGCCGTGTTCAAAGGCATTGGGGTGCCGGTGGTGACTGACTACGAGATCTGGAAAAACAACCCAGAGAAAGTGTTCGGCGTGTCCAAGTCTTGGGCTGAACAATACCCGAATACTCATATTCGCGTAGTGAAAGCGCTGATCCGTGCGGCGCACTGGCTGGATGAAAACAATAATGCAAACCGTCAAGAAGCGGTGAAGATGCTATCGAAGAGTGCCTACGTAGGTGCAGATGCGGAGGTGATCGCCAACAGTATGACTGGGACATTTGAGTACGAGAAAGGGGATAAGCGCGACGTGCCTGATTTTAACGTGTTCTTTCGTCACAACGCCACTTACCCATATTACAGTGATGCGATCTGGTACTTAACTCAGATGCGTCGTTGGGGACAGATTGCCGACTCGAAAGATGACCAGTGGTATACGGACATCGCAAAAGAAGTCTACCGCCCAGACATCTATCAACAAGCAGCTGAAGCGCTGGTGGACGATGGTGTATTAACGTCAAAAGATTTCCCGAATTTCAAAAAAGAAGATGGTTTTCGTGCGCCACAAACTCACTTTATCGACAATATCGTGTATGACGGCACGAAGCCGAACGAGTACCTGAAAAAGTTCTCTATCGGTCTTAAAGGCAACGACAAAGTTTAACCGAATAAGCCGAGAAGAAGCTAAGGAGAAAAGGCGATGGCAACGAACGTAATTTCACTTAAGCCAAGCCGTGACATGGTGGTGAACCGCAGCCGAGCGCTGCTGTTTCCCCTCATTGGGATACTGTGTTTCCTAATGATGTGGCATTTGGCAGCAAGACAGGTAGAGACGTCATTGGGTACCTTACCAGGGCCAGTTAAAACGTTTGAACAGTTTACAAATTTGGCCGTAGAGCACGTTGAGGAGCGTAATAAGGCCGAGGCATTTATTGAGCGTCAAGAAAAGCGTAATGCAGCGAAACTGGCGAAAAACCCGGATGCGAAAGTGAAGATCCGTCCTTATACGGGTAAGCCCACTTTCTTTGATCAAATCGGCACCTCGCTGATCACGGTGGCATGTGGCTTTATTTTGGCATCAGTGATTGCGATCCCGTTAGGTATCGTGCTGGGCCTCAATCAAGGCGTGTATCAGGCATTTAATCCGATTATTCAGCTTTTAAAACCGGTGTCACCACTGGCGTGGTTACCGATAGTCACCATGGTTGTCAGTGCCACGTATGTGAGTGATGATCCTTTGTTTGCGAAATCTTTTGTTAACTCACTTCTCACGGTAGCACTGTGTAGCTTGTGGCCAACGCTTATTAATACCGCAGTGGGGGTGACCAGCGTCGATAAGGATCTTCTTAATGTGAGCAAAGTGTTGAAGCTGTCTTGGTGGCAACACATTCGCACCATCGTATTGCCTTCGGCCATTCCAATGATTTTCACTGGTCTGCGATTATCACTCGGTATTGCTTGGATGGTATTGATTGCCGCAGAAATGCTGGCGCAGAACCCAGGTCTCGGCAAGTTTGTCTGGGATGAGTTCCAAAACGGTAGCTCCGCTTCACTCGGTCGCATTATGGTCGCAGTGATGACTATCGGCTTTATCGGTCTGCTGCTTGATCGCGGCATGCTGCTGTTACAAAAGCACTTTTCTTGGAACAAACAACAATCGCTACGCTAACTAGACACTGTTGCCAATTGATAAATAGTGCCTTGATTATCGAATAAGGAAGTTAATGATGTCGAAACCTTTACTTGACCTGACCCAGCTCGGAATGCGGTTCCCTACGCCACAAGGGGAGTTTGTGGCACTCAAGAATGTCAATCTTCAGATCCAAAAAGGGGAGTTTATCTCATTGATCGGTCATTCGGGCTGTGGCAAGTCCACGGTGTTGAACTTAGTGGCGGGGCTTCACTTTCCCACTGACGGCGGGGTCATTGTCGATGGTCGTGAAGTTGACGGCCCGGGACCAGAGCGTGCTGTCGTGTTCCAAAATCACTCGTTGCTGCCGTGGCTAAGCGTGTATGACAACATTGAACTGGCAGTGAAGCAGGTGGCTAAGGGGAAGGACAAGATATGGATCAAAGAGCAAGTTCATCACTATCTCGAACTTGTGGAAATGTCTCACGCCGCGGACAAAAAGCCCGACGAAATCTCCGGGGGGATGAAGCAGCGAGTGGGCATTGCTCGTGCTTTGGCGTTAAAGCCGAAAGTGCTGCTAATGGATGAGCCGTTTGGTGCGCTAGATGCTTTGACCCGAGCCAAGTTGCAAGATGCATTGATGGCGATTCAAGCCGAGCTAAACAACACCGTCATCATGATCACGCACGACGTTGACGAAGCGGTATTGCTGTCGGACAAGATTGTGATGATGACTAATGGACCTGCCGCGACGATTGGTGAGGTGCTTGATATTGACTTAGAGCGTCCGCGAAACCGAGTGGCCATGGCCGACAACACGCAGTATCAAAAATACCGCCAAGCTGTATTGTCCTTTTTGTATGAGAAACAAGCGAAAAACGAATTGTCAGTGACCGCGAGTACGAGCAAACAGCAAGACGCGAAAAAAAGCGCATAGGGAGAGCAGATATGGAGCATATCGTTGTAGTCGGCAATGGCATGGTTGGGCATCATTTTATCGCCCACCTAATTAGCCTGCAGGGACACTTAAATTATCGAATTACGGTTATTGGTGAAGAGCGTTATGCCGCGTATGACCGAGTTCAACTTTCATCACTCTTTTCTGGTAACTCCTACGATTCTCTAATGTTGGGTGATGAAGAGTGGTACCAAAAATACGGTGTTGAGTTGGTGCTGGGGAGTCGGGTTACCGCTATCGATAAGCAGAGCAAACGCATTACGCTCGATGACGAAGACATTCTCGGTTATGACCAGTTAGTATTAGCCACGGGCTCATATCCGTTTGTACCCCCCATTGAAGGCAAAGATCGCGACAAGGTGTTTGTCTATCGTACCTTAGACGACCTTTCCGCCATTCGTAAAGCGTGTGAAGGCGCGAAGACTGGTGCGGTTATCGGTGGCGGTCTACTGGGGCTTGAAGCGGCTAATGCTTTAAAACTGTTGGGGTTGAAAACGCACGTGATTGAGTTTGCTCCACGTTTGATGCCAGTGCAGCTTGACGATGGTGCTGGTGGTCTTTTGAAAGACAAGATTGAAGATCTGGGGCTTACAGTACACACCTCTACAGGTACTGATAGGATCTGTGATGGTGAAACGGCCTATCACCGTATGGTATTCAACGATGCAGAGCCGCTGGATGTGGATGTCGTGGTGTTTTCTGCGGGTATTCGCCCACAAGATGCACTTGCAAGAAAGGCGGGTATAGAAATTGGTGAGCGCGGTGGTATCGTCATTAACGACAACTGCCAAACCAGTGATGATGCTATCTACGCGATTGGTGAGTGTGCTCTTTGGCAAAATCGCATCTTCGGATTGGTGGCACCAGGCTATGCGATGGCGAGAACTGTTGCAGACCAACTGATGGGAAAAGTGGCAACGTTTGAAGGTGCAGATATGAGCACCAAACTCAAGCTGCTTGGTGTGGATGTTGCGTCGATTGGTGATGCGCAAATGCAGACTCCAGGTGCCAAAGAAATGGTGCTGCAAGACATGGCACAAGGGACTTATAAGAAGCTTGTGGTGGACGAAAGCTGTACTCGCTTACTCGGCGCGATTCTGGTTGGGGATACCACCGATTATGACTTGCTGTTGCAAGCTTACCTCAATGAGAAAACCTTACCGGAGCATCCTGCTGAGCTGCTGTTTGATACCAGTTCACTATCAGGCGGTGCTAGCGCGTCTACCATGATCTGTTCTTGTCACAATGTGACTCGCGGTGATTTAGTCGAAGCCATTCATGCTGGCGCCCACGATCTCGCGACGTTAAAAGACGAAACCAAGGCTGGTACGGGCTGTGGTGGCTGTAGCAACATGGTGAAAAGTGTTCTCGATGAAGAGTTAGTCGCAATGGGTCAAGAGGTGAACAATCACCTTTGTGAACACTTCGAGTTCTCACGACAAGAGCTATTTCACATTTGCCAAGTCGAATCGATCAAAAGCTTTGATGAGCTAATTGAGACGCATGGTAAAGGGAAGGGCTGTGATATCTGTAAGCCCACAGCGGCATCTGTATTTGCATCACTTTGGAATGAGCATGTATTAGAGGGCTCTCATCGCGGATTGCAAGACTCCAACGATCTTTTCCTCGCAAATTTACAAAAAGACGGCTCCTATTCTGTAGTACCTCGCGTGCCAGGTGGTGAAATCACGCCTGAAAAGTTGATTGTACTGGGTGAGGTGGCGAAGAAGTTCGACCTTTACACCAAGATAACAGGTGGTCAGCGTGTTGACTTATTTGGAGCCCAAGTCGAGCAGCTTCCAGAAATTTGGGACACATTGATTTCAGCCGGTTTTGAAACGGGCCACGCTTACGGTAAGTCGCTACGTACTGTGAAATCGTGTGTTGGCTCAACCTGGTGCCGTTACGGTGTCGACGATTCAGTGGGTCTCGCTATCGACCTGGAAAATCGCTATAAGGGTTTGCGTGCTCCGCATAAAATCAAGTTCGCGGTTTCGGGTTGTACTCGTGAGTGTGCTGAGGCCCAAAGTAAAGATATTGGTGTAATCGCTACCGAAAATGGCTGGAACTTGTACGTATGTGGCAATGGCGGTATGCGTCCGCGCCACGCTGATTTATTAGCCTCTGATCTGACGACGGAAGCCCTTGTCACTTTGATTGACCGAGTACTGATGTTCTACGTTAAAACGGGTGAACGTTTGCAGCGTACTTCGGTTTGGATGGAAAGCTTGGAAGGTGGGTTAGATTATCTGAAACAAGTGGTTATCGAAGACTCACTTGGGATTAATGTGCAGCTTGAAAAACAGATGCAACATATTGTCGATACTTATCAATGTGAGTGGAAAACCGCCGTTGAGTCACAAGAGAAACGCGCCAAATTCATGCCATTTATTAATAGTGACCAACAAAGTACAGACCTTGGTTATCAGCGCGTTCGAGGTCAAAGGATCCCTGTAACCATCGTTGACCCGCAATTGGAGGATTGATCATGTGGAATAAGATTTGTGATGTTACCGATTTGACACCCTATCAAGGGCGTGGAGCGCTGGTAGGAGATACTCAATTGGCGCTGTTTTATTTACCTGAGACCGAACAAGCGGTGTATGCCATTGATAATTGGGACCCCATCGGTGGCGCGTTTGTTTTGAGCCGTGGGATTGTAGGTGACATTGATGGACGTGATTGCGTTGCCTCACCACTGTATAAGCAGCACTTTGATTTGACCTCTGGAGAGTGTATTGAAGCCCCTGAAGTTGCCGTTAAAACATGGCAGGTTGAAATACGTGGTGAGGAAGTATGGGTGATGTCAGCTTAAACAGGGCGAATGGAACCATGAGGGGGGTGATTACTTCACCCTCATGAGCTGGTGAACAACCTCGCCAAGCTCACCCACAAGCAGTTGTGACGATGTCATCGTCACGGGTTTGCCGAACATATATTGAGTGTAACTTTTGCGTTTCATCCATGACAATGGGCTAGAAAACGGAACTTTATTGACCGCCAACGATGGGTTTTTGATAAATGGTTCAGAGAGATGCACCACCCCAAATGTGCGAGCGAAACTCGATCGCATCGGGATTGCAGTCGCTTTTTCACGATGTATGGACTCCCTCCCTTAAGAGGGAGCTAAAATTACTGGTGACTAAACCATAATCTTTAGGAGTCCATACATGAACAAGTCTACGACCATAGCTATTGATTTAGCAAAAAGCTCATTCCAAGTTTGTAAGCTAGTTGGCAATCATGTCGCTACAGAGAAATCATTCAGCAAAGCCAAACTAAAGTCTTGGTTACTCAAGCAACCTCCTTGCACTGTCGTAATGGAGTCCTGTGCTACTTCCCATTTTTGGGGGCGTTATTGTCAATCCATAGGGCATAATGTCATCTTGATCGCACCAAAGAACGTATCTCCATTTCGCACCAATCAAAAAACAGACAAAAATGATGCGATGGCCATTGCTGTCGCAGCTAAACAGCCTAATGTCCATTTTATTGCTGTCAAATCCGTTAGAGCGCAGTCACTTCAATCCATCGACAAAATGAGACAGCACTTGGTCGACACAATCACTGCTACAAGCAACATGATTAGAGCGCTTGTTGCCGAGTTTGGTATTGATATCTCACGTGGAACGTCCGCTTTTGGAAAGCAAGTTCCGTTTGTTTTAGAAGACGCCGAAAACGGGCTGCCAGATATAGTTAGAGAGCAAATATCGATGATGTATTGGCTGTATCAAGACCTTATTGAAAAGAAAGAGACAATCGCAAAACAACTCAACAATGAAATTCAGCAACAACCTGAATGTCGCGACCTCTCTGCTCTTGAGGGCGTGGGCAATGTCAATGCGCTGGCCTTGTATCTCGCCATAGGTGAAGGCGGCGGTAACTTCAAAAATGGCCGTGAAGCTTCAGCGTGCATTGGTCTAACACCAAAACAGTACAGCACTGGCGGCAAGACTGTACTTTTAGGCATTGGTAAAAAATTCGCCTGTAAACGAATACGAGCCAATTTGATTCAAGGTGCTCTCGCTTTTGTTCGGGTTGTCGACCGAAGAGAGCCTAAGACAACAAAAGAGGCTTGGGTCAAAAGCCTGATAGAAAGAGCTGGGCTTCGAAGAGCCGCTGTTGCGCTTGCCAACAAAACAGTCAGGACGGCATGGTCAATGCTCAATCACCACCAACCATACCAATTACCTGAACCAGTTTAAGAACCATATTTAGATTACAACCAAGAGTAAGACGAAAACAGGTAAGACCAACCCTAACGAGCCAGATCATCCTCATGGTACTAGGTACCTTTTTCGCGAAGTGGCATTAGGGTGCGAAAACATCAAGGGGCAGAGTTCGCAACTCAATAAGAGCCCGAATATGCGCATGCTTCCTACTTATTTTTGTCCTCTAGTTGCAATCTAACGGGAGTCCATATATGAGGGTGACACCAATAACCCAAAATCAAGCACACAGAATAGTTACAAAATTCTTATCGATAAGGCAGGCAAAATCGAAAAAACCGTCTTACGCTTAGAAATATAAATGCCGTGGAATCAATGAATTTTACTGTGATAGGAATTTACTATCGATAGTATCGGTAAATCCCATTTCGACCTTGTAGCAGATTGCGCCACAATAAACGGACTAGGTTTGATTATCGGGAGACAAAGGAGAGTGCTATGGAATCACTAAAAGTTAAAGACTATATGACTCAAAGAACCATTACTTTCACAAAAGATATGTCGCTAACCGCGGCTCTTGATAAAGTGATGCAGTCACCGATACTCGGTGGGCCGGTGATCGATGATAATGAAAAGGTGATTGGTTTTATTTCCGAGCAAGATCTCTTAGATAAATTGGTCAAAGTGAGTTACCACTGCCAAGATACACATGTGGTGGGTGACTGTATGTATGAAGAGGTTCTGTCTGTCTCGCCCGAGACATCGATCATTGAACTTGCGGATATGATGAAAGTCGGAAAGCCCAAGGTCTATCCGGTTATTGATAATGGAAAGCTTGTGGGGATTATAACACGTCGTGATGTCCTTAGAGCCATTGGCAAAAACCTCCAAGATTGTTTCCAGCATCCCGTCTAACCTTTACCATCCGAAAAAGAGCGCATTAGACGCTTTTTTATTGCATTTTCAACCAGTTGATGGGATCTGATCATGACGGATAGCTCAGCGAAGTTTGTTGAAGGTTCAACAATGCGGCACATATTGGTGATGTCAGGAGCCGGTTCGGTGGGATTGATGTCGCTGTTTGTCGTCGATCTGTTAGACATGCTATTCATCAGTATGCTCGGTCAGGTGGAATTAGCCGCCGCTGTTGGATTTGCAGGAACACTGCTCTTTTTTGCAACGTCAGTGTCAATAGGTACGTCTATCGCTATGGGGGCGTTGATGTCAAAGGCTATTGGTGCAAAGGATCTCGATTACGCTCGGCAAATTGGCAGTAGTGTTTTAGTCATTTCGTTTCTCATTAGTGCGGTGATAACCGCGACGATGTGTGTCTATATCCCCGAACTGCTCTCAGCGATTGGAGCCGAAGGCCGAGCCCACGAAAGAGCGCAGGCGTATTTGTGGATTATACTGCCAAGCACACCAATAATTGCCATAGGCATGGCAAGTGGTGCGGGCCTTCGAGCCGCTGGTGACGCTAAGCGCTCTATGTGGGCGACATTAGCAGGAGGGATCGTCAATGCCGTACTCGATCCATTATTTATCTTTGGTTTTGGCTGGAACGTTGAAGGTGCGGCCGCGGCGTCTGTTGTTGCTCGCTTCACCGTGTTTTACTTTTCTTTTTTTCCATTACTCAGAGTGCATCAATTACTTTCATGTCCGAGGATCCGAGAGCTTGTTGATAACAGCAAAGTGATATTGGCTATTGCATTGCCGGCCATTTTAACCAATACAGCGACCCCAATAGGCAATGCCATAGTGACCACATCACTGGCTCAGTATGGTGAAGACTTTATCGCTGGCTTTGCGGTGATTGGCCGCATTACTCCGGTCTGTTTCGCTGCAATTTTCGCGTTATCAGGGGCGGTTGGACCGATCGTAGGGCAAAATTATGGAGCCAAAAGAATAGATAGAGTTGAAGAAACTCTGCGTAATTCATTGATAGTCACTACCATTTATACCTTGCTAGTTTGCTTGCTGTTGTACTTTGCCCAAGATCTCGTGGTTAGCAGCTTTTCTTTGACAGGCGATGCTGCTTTGATCATGGCAACCTTTGCCACTTACATTGCCGTGACCTTTGTATTTAATGGGGCACTGTTTGTCGCCAACACTTCTTTCAATAACCTTGGTAAACCGCTTTATTCAACAGCGCTCAACCTTGGTAAAGCGACAGCGGGTACCTTACCTTTTGTATATTTGGGCTCCCTTTGGTTTGGGGCGCTTGGTGTTTTGTATGGGCAAGCTGTCGGTAATATTGTGTTTGGTATTATTGGATTGGCAGTTTTAAATTTCCATATTCGTGAATTAAGACAAACAGGTGAGTGTACTGGTGTGACGGATCCAAGTATGACTAGCGTAAATTCACAACCATTTTGCTCTCACGATGCCGTGCTTCTCGATGATGTCGCCAGCATTGAGGAAGAGATCCTAGATCCAAGTAAAACGTAAGAGTGATTGGCATAGTTGAATAAAACGTTTTTCTCCTTGACCTTGGAGTTACCTCCAAGGTTTAAACTGTCTATATAGGAGAGGAAAGGAGAAGCCTATGTGTATGAAACATGAAGCGTGCCGCTCACAAAAGATAAGTACGGTTCGTCCGATACAAAGCTCTTGCGCAGCAGCAAAGCCGCTGGTGGCAACGGCAACTGAAGTGGCCAGTGATAGCTGTTGTAACCATCAATCTGACGGGTGTCTGTCTGAAGATATTGACGACCCCCTTGTGAATGAGGGGCATAAAGAACAAAGCATTGTAAAAACCTGGAAAGTCGCAGGTATGGATTGTCCATCCTGTGCTCGTAAAGTAGAAAAAGCGACGGGTTCACTGCCCGGCGTAAGTAGCACTAAGGTGCTTTTTGCCACTGAAAAATTAGTGGTGAGAGTCGATGAACTGCGATACTTAAGTGATGTCGAATCTGCAGTAAAATCGGCTGGATTCAGGCTCATTTCAGCCGCTGATCAGTCAGCTAACCTCAAGCAATCTTCCCAGCCGCGCTGGATTAATTTTCTGAAAGAGAACTTTCACATCAGTGCCATTACACTTGGTATGACGCTAGCGGCTTTAATGCAAACAAATCAGCCTGTCTTGAGTGAGAGGATTTTCGCGTTAACTTGCCTATTGGGGTTAATGCCTATTACATCAAAAGCATGGCGATTAGCACGCTCAGGCACTCCGTTTTCGATAGAAACTCTAATGAGTGTCGCCGCATTAGGAGCCCTTTATTTAGGCGAAACGGTTGAGGCCGCAATGGTTCTCTTGCTTTTTTTGATTGGCGAGCGCTTGGAGGTATTCGCGGCCTCAAAAGCAAGAAGTGGTGTAACGGCGTTAATGTCACTGGTACCAGAACAAGCCACTGTTGTTGTTGAAGATAAACGCAGTGTGGTGAGTGCGTCGCAGTTAAATCCAGGCGATATAATTGAAGTTGCACCCGGTGATCGTTTACCGGCCGATGGTGTTCTTGTTTCGTCTTCAGCGAGTTTTGACGAAAGTGCCTTGACCGGTGAGTCATTACCCGTCGAGCGTGAAGTCGGTGACAAGGTGATGGCAGGCGCAGTGCTTGCTGACAAGGTTGTAACTTTACGAGTGACCTCTAAGCAAGGCGAGAATGCTATTGACCGCATCCTTCATTTGATAGAAGAAGCGGAATCACGTAAAGCACCGATCGAGAGATTTCTTGATAGATTCAGTCGCTGGTATACCCCGCTGATGATGTTGGTATCACTGCTCGTCATCGTCACTCCTCCTTTATTGTTCGAGCAATCTTGGGATACATGGATTTATCGCGGACTCGCACTGTTGCTCATCGCGTGTCCTTGCGCCCTTGTGATCTCGACGCCAGCAGCGATTACATCAGGGCTAGCCGCAGCTGCAAAACGTGGCGCTTTGATCAAAGGTGGTGCGGCACTAGAGCAGCTCGGTAATATAGAAGCGGTTGCCTTCGATAAGACTGGCACGTTGACGTTAGGCCGTCCTGCGGTCACGAATGTTATTACCTTCGACAAGATTAGCGAGCTGGAATTATTGGAAGTATCAGCGGCAATAGAAATGGGTTCAAATCACCCCTTAGCAAGGTCACTTGTCCAATATGTCGAGGACAAAGACATTACCATCCCGCAAGCGGACGACAAACGAGCCTTAGTAGGAGCTGGTGTTGAAGGGCGCATTGGAGACAGGCATTTTTCTTTGATGTCACCGTCTAAACTCGACGTTGACGTTGACGTTGGCGTTGAAATTGAACAACAGATTGCTCAGTTAGAAAGTGCAGGAAAAACAGCCGTAGTACTCATTGAAGGACAATCAATATTGGGCCTGATTGCATGGCAAGATGAAGTGCGTCGAGAAGCAGCAGAGGCGATAAAAGCACTCTCACGACTTGGTATTCACTCGGTTATGCTAACAGGTGATAACGAACGAAGCGCTAAAGCGATAGCAGAGCCTCTGGGAATGGACTACCAGGCATCTTTGCTACCAGCGGGAAAAGTGGCTTATGTTGACGAGCTAAGCGAAAGTCAGCGTGTTGCAATGGTGGGGGATGGTATTAATGATGCGCCGGCAATGAAGGCTGCAAACATTGGTATTGCGATGGGAGGCGGAACAGATGTCGCCCTAGAAACTGCGGATGCTGCACTCACTCATAATCGTTTGCTTGAGTTACCTACAATGGTAGAGCTCTCAAGAGCGACACTTAATAATATCAAACAAAATGTAACATTAGCATTGGGCTTGAAAGGGGTGTTTCTCGTGACGAGTTTATTTGGTATCACCGGGCTTTGGGTAGCAGTGCTAGCTGACAGTGGCGCCACTGCGTTGGTCACTCTTAATGCTTTGAGACTGTTACACTATAAAACAAGAACGCAAGATTGAATGTCCATAAAGCCGCCAGATTATAGCGGCTTTTTTTACGACTGATGTAGTAAGGCTTGTGCAAATCTCAAACCAATAGGGTCACATTATGTGATGCCAACCGATTTTATCTGCAATGCGTTGTAATTTGCAGTGATAAAACGTGACATGCGTACGGTCTTGGCCGGATTTATCTTATAAGCTTTATCAGGTATCCAATGTGAAGAAAGGAGTAACCCATGTCTCAAGCAGTATTCCACCTAGGTGTAACAGAACAAGATTTACAAGGCGCGACATTAGCGATTATTCCAGGTGACCCAGCTAGAGTGCAGAAGATTGCTGAGTTAATGGATGAGCCTGAGTTTTTGGCGAGCCATCGTGAATATACGGTCTATCGTGCCAAGTTAGAGGGGCAATCTGTTATTGTTTGCTCAACGGGCATTGGTGGCCCTTCGACGTCAATTGCTGTTGAAGAGTTGGCTCAGTTAGGGGTAAGAACATTTCTACGCGTTGGCACAACAGGTGCAATTCAACCGAACGTGAATGTGGGCGATATGATCGTGACAACAGGCTCTGTGCGTCTTGATGGTGCGAGTTTGCACTTTGCACCGATGGAATTTCCGGCAGTCGCTGACTTTGATGTTGCCACTGCAATGAAGCACGCGGCATTAGAGCAAGAGGCAACGGTTCATACCGGAGTGACGGCATCGAGCGATACTTTCTACCCAGGACAAGAACGTTACGATACCTTTTCTGGTCGCGTGGTTAAGCGTTTTCAGGGTTCGATGCAGGAATGGCAAGATATGGGCGTATTAAACTTTGAGATGGAGTCTGCCACACTCCTTACTATGTGTGCTAGCTCAGGGTTAAAAGCAGGGTGTGTTGCTGGTGTTATTATCAACCGCACGCAAAAAGAAATTCCAGATCATTCGACCTTAAAAGAAACGGAAACACGTTCAATTAAGGTTGTTGTTGAAGCGGCGCGCAAGATGTTGTAACTGATTTCAATATTCTGTAACTGATAAAACTCTTCGTTGGTGCGAAGAGTTTTTTATTTTGTTGTATTCAAAAAAAACCTCTCGACTTAGCGAGAGGTTTTTTGAAAGGTCAGGAAAAGAAATTAAGCTTTAGCTGTTTTCTTCTTTTCAATCTCAGCTTTTGCTTTCACAAAACGCTCAGGAAGGATTTGCGTCGCAAATACATCTTCTACTGTTTCT
>NZ_JAJNNZ010000068.1 GCF_022836845.1 Vibrio gelatinilyticus | reverse complement strand
GATGAGTACCCACACAGATTGATACGGTTTAGAAGTTAAGAGTAAGAACTTTTCCAGATGGGGCTATAGCTCAGCTGGGAGAGCGCTTCGCTGGCAGCGAAGAGGTCTGCGGTTCGATCCCGCATAGCTCCACCATCTTTAAGTGTTCTTTTCTAGTGATATGAGATACAAGAATCTTTAAAAATGGTTTCGACAGAAATCAC
>NZ_JAJNNZ010000067.1 GCF_022836845.1 Vibrio gelatinilyticus | reverse complement strand
TGTCGGTTTTCGCCTCTGCGACTGGCGCATCGTTGGTGCCAGTCACGGTAATGGTGATGGTTTGCGGCTCACTCTTCGCGCCGTCGTTATCCACCGCCACATAGGTGAAGCTCACCTCTTGCGATTGACCTGGCTCAAGCGCCTGGAAATCCTCGCCAGGCTTGAAGGTGTAATTGCCGTTAGGTTTAAACACCAACTCGCCTTTGCCA
>NZ_JAJNNZ010000066.1 GCF_022836845.1 Vibrio gelatinilyticus | reverse complement strand
AATATTCTTACTCCTACTGACGAGCTAACCACTCAAGGCGACGATCTTTTGATCGGCGGCTGTAAAGCAACTGACCTTATCGAGCAATACGGTAGCCCGCTATTCGTACTAAGCGAAGACACACTGCGTAACAACCTACGTCGTGTTAAAAACGCTTTTGGCTCTAACTGGCCAAAACCGGTTAACGTTATGTTTGCTATCAAATCAAACACTAACTTCGCGGT
>NZ_JAJNNZ010000065.1 GCF_022836845.1 Vibrio gelatinilyticus | reverse complement strand
GCGTTACCGAAGACACGGTGATTACGGGCGTAGTGAGTGCTTCGGATGTCGACTTAGGTGACGGTGCTGAATTGGTGTTTAGCACCGAATCCACCGCAGAAGGCCTAACGTTCAATGCCGATGGCAGCTATGAATTTGACGCTTCGTCCTACGACAGCTTAGGCAAAGGTGAAAAGCTGGTACTGGAGATCCCCGTGACCGTCACCGATGAGCACGACGCAGCT
>NZ_JAJNNZ010000064.1 GCF_022836845.1 Vibrio gelatinilyticus | reverse complement strand
GGGATCTCCAGTACCAGCTTTTCACCTTTGCCCAGGCTGTCGTAGGACGAAGCATCAAACGTGTAGCTACCATCGTCGTTGAAGGTTAAGCCTTCCACTGTGGAGTCGGTGCTAAAGCTAAGCTCGGCATCGTCGCCCAAATCCACATCCGTCGCGCTCATTGCGCCTGTAATCACCGTATCTTCGGCAACGCTGTCGGTTTTCGCCTCTGCCACCGGCGCGTCATTAGT
>NZ_JAJNNZ010000063.1 GCF_022836845.1 Vibrio gelatinilyticus | reverse complement strand
TCTTTTTTGATTATCATCAACGAGTGCCCACACAGATTGATAGGTTTAAATTGTTAAAGAGCTGGTTCTGAGCTTCGCTCAAAACGGACGGCCATTTTAGCGAGATAAGTTATCGTGTCAACCACTTTTTCTAACTTATTTTGCCAAGCTTTCAAGAAGCTTTACGACCTTCTGACTGGTAGTGGTTTTTGTGAACCGTTCCCGTGTCAGCGAGGGGGCATTATAGAGATCGC
>NZ_JAJNNZ010000062.1 GCF_022836845.1 Vibrio gelatinilyticus | reverse complement strand
AATCAACTAGACGTTGTATTAGTGGCTGGGCTACCTGGATTCGAACCAGGGAATGCCGGCATCAAAAGCCGGTGCCTTACCGCTTGGCGATAGCCCAACTGGATTGTTTAAAGTGTCAATCACACAGCTCTTTATTTCTAAAGAAAAGATGGTGCGGAAGGAGAGACTTGAACTCTCACACCTTGCGGCGCCAGAACCTAAATCTGGTGCGTCTACCAATTCCGCCACTTCCGCATCAATT
>NZ_JAJNNZ010000061.1 GCF_022836845.1 Vibrio gelatinilyticus | reverse complement strand
GTGTTTCTTTCAAAACGTGTGCTAAAAGCACTTTCTAACGATTCTCAGAGTCAAAAATGCAAACCATCAACGTATGCAGTGGTTTGTAGATTGTCTTCCAAAAATTTTTAGAGAGTGGTGGGCGATACCGGGCTCGAACCAGTGACCCCCTCCTTGTAAGGGAGGTGCTCTCCCAACTGAGCTAATCGCCCACATTTAGTTCTTTTGTCTTCACTTTTAAAAAGTGAAAATAAAAGCCATTACCCGTGGAAG
>NZ_JAJNNZ010000060.1 GCF_022836845.1 Vibrio gelatinilyticus | reverse complement strand
AGATTCAAACTAATGAACCATTTTTAAAAGCACTAAAGATAATGCACTTAAAGATGGTGGGCGATACCGGGCTCGAACCAGTGACCCCCTCCTTGTAAGGGAGGTGCTCTCCCAACTGAGCTAATCGCCCACATTAGTTTTTCGTTCTGTGGTAGAACGTTTCAAGATGGTGGAGCTATGCGGGATCGAACCGCAGACCTCCTGCGTGCAAGGCAGGCGCTCTCCCAGCTGAGCTATAGCCCCAGAGAATCTT
>NZ_JAJNNZ010000006.1 GCF_022836845.1 Vibrio gelatinilyticus | reverse complement strand
CCTGCATAGGGGCTTGTTTTAGCTCTAGGTTCGAGCGGCCAAGTAGGCGTCATAGTCGGGGATTTCAATATCTACTTCCTCAGGAAGTAGAGTAGAAGTAAATAAAAAATTAGCCGTTGCGCGGTTTGTCGCCACGGGAATGTTCCATACACTAGAAATTCGTAGCAGGGCCTTGACATCGGGGTCGTGTGGTACGGCGTTGAGTGGATCCCAAAAGAAAACCATCATATCGATTTTCCCTTCAGAAATCAGGGCTCCTAGTTGTTGATCGCCACCCATCGGGCCACTGATCATGCTTTTTATCGCTAAACCTGTCTCTTTACTCAGCATATGACCGGTGGTACCGGTAGCGTAAAGGAAGTGACCCTGTAGCTTTTCTTTATTTTCCTTGACCCAGCGTAGTAATTCCGGTTTATAGTGATCGTGAGCAACGAGCGCAATATGTTTATGGGCTGGCATCGTTCTTGTTGTTTTTTGCATTGATTTTCCCTAATGATTTGAATTCTATTCCAATGAACACTGATTATTCGCGATGAACATGTTGTTCAATGGTCATTGGAATCATTGTTCAAAATGTTAATCGTTTTTACCCTTGAAATGCAAACTAAGGTGTAACAATTATGATTATTAGTCAGGAGAGACGCTAAACGTAGGCCGATATCCTGAAGGAGACAGAGACTGACTAATAATATTTTGGTCAATATTTGAAGGAGTTAGCACCTCGATTTTGGGTGCTTCGTCATATTGATAGGGCTGATTATTCAAATAATGGCTGGCTTGAAGCACCGAGAGTTGTCCTTGTAACACCATTTTGTCACTCGTGGCGAACTCGACCTTATTTCGAATGAGCCCACGGTAAACCCCATGACTTAAGTACGTAGAAACAAGACCGATAATTTGCTGTTGGTTAGCGACGCGAATTTCACTTATGGCAGCTTCGATAGCAACGGCGCTACCCACGATATAAGACACTTGGTTAGATTCAATGACCTCTTGCACTAAATTCCGCTGTAGTTCTTTGTCGTTATCAGCCCACTTCGTTTGTGTGATAATAACATCACTGTTTATTATTGCTTCTTTGAATCCCGCAATAACGGGTTTGGTCCCACCACTGTGCTTTGGACCAGCCAGTAAAGCAACATTAGCCTTACCTGAACCTTTTGGGTGTTTGTCAGCAAGGTACTTACCTGCTTTAAACCCCATCCAATACCAGTCTACGCCAACCACACCCTTGAGATATTGCTTTTGCTCGCCACTGACAATCAGGTGATTGACGGTTGCGAATACAGGGATTCCCTGGCTGTGAGTGCCTAGATCATCGATGTAGGCACTCGGAGATACCGTACCTAGGATAATGGCATCGGCTTCCCACTGCGCACATTGTTCTATTTGTTTCTTCTGACGGTCTAGGTTGGGGTAACCACCGGATTCCAGGACTTTAAGTTGAAGCCCCTGTTTTTCCGATTCTTTAACCATTCCGTAATTAACAGACAACCAGTATGAGTCTTTTAGGTGGGGATAGATGGCACAAAGTTTGGTATTGGCGGCACTCACAGAAGCACTCGAAACGAGAGTCAGGAGAGCTAGTGATATAAATCTGCGTGCTATTTTCGCCATGTGATCACAGTTGATTGGTATATTGTGGCTGAACATTGCAAAATATAGCGTATATTCAGTTAGTAAAGAAGAAAACTTTTGGAGCGCTCTTATGTTACTCGCTAAAGCAAGCATCGGACGAAAACTACTTTTTTCGTTTCTCGCCATGGCGCTCTTAGTGATGTTATCTGCGACCATTGGTATGTCCGGTTTTTCATTAGTGGCCAAAACTGAGCGAACCGTTGTTGATTCAGCAATTCCCTCTATGATCGAAGCTCGTGAAGTTTCTGAGCTCAGTGCGCGAATTATTGCCTCGGTGCAAACACTTTCAACTGCAACCACTAAAGATGATCATCAACGCGCCGGAAAGCAGCTATTTACACGATTAGAAGCACTGCTATCCCATATCAAGTCGTTAGGCTCTGATACGTTTGATGAAAACTTGCTTAGTCAACTTGAGAACAATGTCCAAGAAGTAATAGACACTTTGGTGGAGCTTGGAGTCTCTGTTGAGCGTTCAATCAGTTTAGAAAATCAGATTAGTAAAGATGTAAAGCAATTACGCCTTGATGCTAAAGAGTTGGAACAGCTAACGCGAACGCAAGTCCTAAACACCAGTACCATTGCAGTGGCAAATGTCACACACATTTATGATTTGCTAGAAAGTCGTCAGATAGAACAGGTCTATCAGGCTTTGGACGCATTGGTTGAAGTCGACCTCGATCTTTCCGAACGGTTGCACGAACTCCATTTGCTTGCCTTTACGGTTCTTAATCAGATTGAAGAGACACGCACCGTGACAGATATTGGTCGTATAGAGCAGATTGAGCGAAAATACTCGGCAAACCTATCGATAATGTCAAGGCGGATCGGTGGTGTCGAAGACCCGACTCGCTCTTTACAGATGCTTATCTTGCTTGACCGATTAGCCCATGGTGACGCTGTGTTTGAGATGCTTAGAATTAAAAACAGTGAAAAAGAGCGTTCTCAAACATTGATGCAAGATTCAGTAAAGCAGCTATCCATACTCAATGGAACAATCAGCCGCTTGATTGATCACTCTAATGCTACGGCGACCAAAGCTATTTCCCAGTTATCAGACACGCTAAAATATGCTCAGTGGACGCTGTCGGTGTTATCTCTTGCTGGCTTAATCATTGTGGTATTGATCGTATGGAGAGTTGTCTATATCTCGGTTGTGAAGCGCTTGGCCGAATATTCTTCAGCATTGCTTTCAATCGCTAAGGGCCAGCTTAAAGTTGATGTGAAAGTAAAAGGTAATGATGAACTCGCACATATGGGCCAAGCCATTATAACGGCGAGAAATACGGCTCAAGCACTTAAGGTTGTTGCGGAATCAGAAGCTGCTGCGCGCATGGAGTTGCAAGAGCATAAAGTACACCTAGAGGAATTGGTTGAAGAGCGTACTATGCAACTTCAGGAAACCAATGATAGTTTAAATCTAGAGATCCTCAATCACAGTAAAGCCCGAGATCAAGCCGAACAAGCAAACAAAGCGAAATCGGCATTTTTAGCCACGATGAGTCATGAGATTCGTACTCCTATGAACGGTGTTCTCGGAACGGCCGCATTGCTCGAAGAAACCAAGTTAGACAGCAAGCAAACCCATTACTTAAATGTGATTAATCGAAGTGGCCAAAATTTACTCTCGATACTCAATGACATCTTGGATTATTCGAAAATCGAGGCAGGGCATCTCGACATACGCAAACGACCGTTTGATCTTTATCGAATGGTACAAGATTGTTACCAATTAATGCATGGGCGGGCCTTAGAAAAGAATATCGAATTTTGCTTCCATATCGAAAGCGATGTAAGGCAATTGTACAGTGGTGATGTTACACGAATTAGCCAAGTGCTAAATAACCTGGTGGGGAATGCAATAAAGTTCACTGAGAAGGGAACGGTTGATATTTATGTTTCTGTCGATTTTGATGATGAACGCTGCCTATCCTTTGAAGTGTCGGATACTGGGATAGGCATCAGTTCTGATGATCAGCTCAATTTGTTTGACGCATTTACGCAGGCTGAGGGTTCTCACTGTAAATCCGGTGGCACAGGTCTAGGTTTAGCGATCAGCTTTAGGCTTGTTCATGCTATGGGAGGGCAGGTGTATGTGGACTCTTACGAGGGTGAAGGCAGTCGTTTTTGGTTTACTGTTCCGTTAGAACAAGCCACAGAACTTGATGAACCCATTCTTCTTGAAGCCATAGAAAATCAGAAGCTTAACGCGAGGATACTATTAGTCGAAGACAATCCTGTCAATTTGATGGTCGCAGAGGGTTTTTTGGTCAACATGGGACACCATGTAATGTGTGCCGACAATGGACAGCAAGCTAAACAGTTGTTTGCACAACACGAATTTGACCTAGCGTTACTTGATATTAACCTACCTGATTGTGTTGGTACTGATTTATTGCGAGAGTTAAAAGAGTTAGAAGCCAACTTAGTCAAAGAAAAACGGCTACACCGTACGATCCCAATGATAGCAGTATCTGCCCATGTATTTACCGAAGAAGTTGAAGGCTATTTACAAGCAGGATTTGATGGTTACCTGCCCAAACCAATCGACAGAGAGGCACTGCAAGAAACCATAGCTAGGCTACTTGATGGTCAGACGCTAGTGTCGAGCTTTGAGTCGATGTACAGTCCTAGAGATCAAGTGGTTGATGATGTTCTAGATTCATCGATTCTAAAGGCTGACATCAATGTGTTAGGGATGGGTCGTGTAGGCAAAATTCTCGACGCATTTTACGTATCCGGTGAAGATATCATGCGACAGCTTGAATTGGCAGAAGACGACGACGATCTGCAAGGCGTTGTCAGTTTGTGTCATAAATTAAAGGGTTCTGCGGGCTCCCTGGGGTTAACGGCACTTTACAAGCGATGTTTATCGATTGAAAAAGCGAATCAGCCACTGCTGGAGTTCAAAGACAAAAAACATGAGCTTAATGAAACTTATCATGATTCTGTTCTGGCTCTGGTTGAGTTTCAACGCAGCAATGGTTGAGAGTTGATGTATCATGATAACGCCTTAATACTGAAATGTATCTCAGGGCGTAGCGTAGCGCTACATTATCTAAATCACCAACAAAAAGGGCCCACAATAATACATGGGCCCTTTGATCTGTTTCCTTGATCCAATCTTACATTAGAAATCATCACTAAAGTAATTCGGTGCATCTTCACCGTACAATAGTTCACTTAAGTCCTTACCAGAAAGACTCCTTAGGTGTTCTAGCTTATGTTCTAGCACAGTGACTTTATCGTAATCACCATCTGAACAGGCGACATATATCTGTTGTTCAATCGCTTCAATGCTATCTTGGATGTTCATATAGCACCTCCTAAGTGTCGTACTGAACACTCATCTGTTCTCAAACCGATTATAGTCCAAAAGACCAAATTCGATAGGCTGAGTACGCTGGTAGAAGGCGTGTACTTCATCGCTAAATGACCAGAATTCAGGCGAGGTTCGCCTAACTGCATAATTGTCGAGAAGTTTAATATAGTCTTGTTCGTTGTTCATGTTTTTCAAAGACGATACGAAATTATGAATTTGATCTTCGTTTAGAGAAAAATAGGCGGCTGGGTAACTACCGATGACACCTCTAACAAAGCTAAGACCATCATTGGAAAAATCCCTGTTTCTTTCTTCTGCAAACAGGCTAGAAATGTTGGTATGGGCGTTATCATGAAGCATGGTAAACAACTGCTGGCTGCCATTGTTGGTTTTGACCATTACCATAACAATTTGTGGTACCGCGATGAGTCCGTCACCACTAATGTTATTGATGGAAGCCAACAGGGCCTCATTGCTTTTGGATAGCCCGGTATTCACGATGTCATACCTATCATGAAGGATAGGGGCCATTTCATTTCGAATAATATCGAATAGCTCTGATTTGTGGTTGTTAGTTTTGTATTTCACCTGTGTTGGTTGGCTAAAAGGCGCTACGTTCCGCTGCAAGAACGCGCTAAATTGCGGGCTTTGATCTTTGTACCAACTAGAAAACTCATTATGTCTGACCTCATTGGGCAATAATGCAAGGAAATTGCTTTCTCCTTCCATACGCAAAAAGTCCATGAACATGCGGGTAATTAATTGGTGACCAAAGTTACCGTAGACATCAAAACCAGCGACTAGCAGATAATGAATTCGTTCTAGTAATGCATAGTCAAGGATCCAGGCTGTCTTCGGTTTGCTACCGACCATTCCTTGCACTACTGAGGCGCTATCAAAGTGCCTAAAAATAGTCAGTGCGGCATTAGGGTTCTCTTCGTTACCTTTCCAAAGAATGTCGGTTGTTAAATGTTGCCCATCTTTAAACCATTTATTCATAAATTGGGCGCGTGCTTCAAGGTAGCGTGCTTGCTGGCGAGAATAAGCAACCCAATTGGTCAGTGGCACAGTGGTACTGTCCAATTCGCTAGGAAGTTTGAGGTTATTGGTTTGTTCTTGATAAAACTGATTGATTTCGGGAATATCGGAGCTTTCGGGATCAATAAAAAATATCCAGAAATGGTCATTGATTACATTGAGTGCTAACTGGCCGCGACAAACAGGCCCCTTGATGTAAGCCATAATCGTATTCTGAGCGTTGTCGAGCATGAAACTAAAACGCGCCCTGTACGGCAAAGCCGTGAATGCCGTCATAGGGTTGGCGGCGACGTGGATTTGATAACTTGGTAGATCTGAGACAGTGTACTCCGGTTCTATAAACCATTCGTACCACTGTTGAAGCCTTCGTTCATTAAGCGCGAAAGGCATGTGTGTCTTATCGACAATCGTGCCTTGCTCTGGGATCAGCCGATAGTAGACGCGATCGACACCTGGTGGGTCATAAGGTCGACGGGTAACAATTCGCTCTACTGGTTGACCTGGTGGTGTGGCTGAGCGAATAAGAGTAAAAAAGCGGGGTTGACCTTCAATCTCAGAAAAATACAGGTGTGACAGAAATAGGTGTTCGTATATATAACGAGCTGTCAGTTGGTTCTTTCGTGCGGACTTGTTGAGCAACAATTCGTATTCATCTACCAATTGTTGTTCTTCCATTGTCAGGGGTAGGGGAGAGTTCATGGTAGCACCGCTACCTACCCAGCCAATTAACGTGTTGTATTCATTGTCGCTTAAGTTAGGCATACCAAAAGGCATTCCCCAAGTCGGGTTTTGTCTTTCGTAGTCGGCATACTCTTCTATCGTCGGGCACACTTGCTGTCTTGCAATAGAGAAATCGAACCCTTCAAGTTGAGGTACTTCTGGAAGAGGGTGGCGCTGTTTTTGCGTGAGCATACGAGCAATAAGTCCTGCATCTAGATTGGCCGATAGACTTTGTTCTCGTTCGTTAAGTACAGGGAAAAATGCATTCTGACGCCATTCTTCTGTTGTCTGTGCATCTTCGAATAAGCGTGTTGGTTTCGTCGCAGTAAGCCTGGTTCCTTCGTAGACGAGCTTTTTGCTACCACCGCGCTCAATCCCCTCTACTGAAGATAACTTAAGCTGGCATGGAGCATCATAGCAAGCGTGACATACAACACATCGTTTATCGAGTATAGGCTTTACTTCGCTAAGGAAATACGATGAATCTGGGTGATTTGGGAGTTCAGTTCGTTGCCTAACTTTCGCTGAGCCAAAGAGATCGTCAAAGTTGAGACTGGCATAAGTCGCACAACCAGAAAAGATTACAACGAATAAGAAGATAAAATAATGTCTGAAATTCATAAATTGCTCGCGAAGATATGGTTGCTTAGGATGAGCTATTTGTACGTATAGTGCTAATTTTTATCGATAAATCAATAAATTTCCACATATCAATGGAAGATAATTAAAGAGGCAGTGGTTTTCGAGGAAAATAAGAGACAAAAAAACCCAGAGTACTGGGCTTTTGAGGAATAGAAATTCAGAGTTGATTTAAGCGGCTTCTAGCTCCGCTGATTTCTCAGCGGTGACGGGTTTAGTGATAAGTGCTAGAACTATACAAACACCCATCATTACTGCTGAAATCGTGTACGCAAGAGTGTAACCACCGCCTTGTGTCATTGAGTAACCAACAACAGCGGCTCCAATCGCACCACCGATACCCCATGCTGTATACAGAACGCCGTAGTTTGTGCCGTAGTTTTTCAAACCATAGTACTCTGCAGTTAGCGTTGGGAATACAGCAAGCAATGTACCATAACCGATCGCAGCAATCGCGGTACCGATAATCAACGTTAATTCTGAATTAAACGTTGCGAAAAGCACCATATTGATACCTTGCAGGGTACACGCGATTAGAAGTGTACGCACACCACCAATCTTATCCGCTAAGATACCAGCACCAACACGACCGCCAGAGTTGAATACAGCCAGAATAGACGCAAGGTAAACAGCATTTGGTAGATTTGCTTGAACACTAGCGATATTGGTAATGTTACCAATAATCATAAGACCGGTTGACGCGGCAAAAGCATACATTACCCAAAGCGAGTAAAACTGAGGTGTTTTCAACATGGCCTTCCAATTAACGTTAACTGATTCAGTTGTTGCTTTTGGCGCCTGTCCTGCTTTTACTTTTGGAGCTTCGGGAATGTAGTCCGTCGGTGGGTTATTGATTGTGCATGCAAGAGGTACAGCAATGATCAGAACGCCAACCCCAAGGATCATGAAGCTAGTGTTGATACCTAAGCTAGTGATTAAAGCGGAGGTTACGGGCGCAAGATAAATAGCAGCCAAACCGAATCCAGCAGCAATTAAACCATTAACCATGCCTTTCTTAGAAGAGTGAAACCACTTCATCGCAGCAGGAGAAAGACAAGCATAGCCAAATCCGATACCAGCACCAGTAATAACACCGAAGGTGATGTTAAGAGCTAGAACAGAAGTAGCAAATCCAGAAGCAATCATGCCAAGACCTGTCAACGTAGTACCTAGGATTAGGATCTTACGTGGACCCATGCGGTCTTGAAGGATACCAGCTACCAAAAGACAAACAGAGAATGTGATTGTTGCAAGTGCGTAAGGAGAAGAGGCATCTGCTGCACTCCAACCCCAGTCAGACACTAGTGCTTTGTTAAAGACACTCCAGGCATACAGGATGCCAAGACAAAGGTTGATACAGAATCCAGCAAGGAGGATACGCATTGCTTTATCAATCTTGTTCATTGTTTTTCTCTGGTGAAGCGAACCGTAGTTCGTGGGGGTTAATGGTAAAACTAAAATTTAGTTTGCGTTTATCAACAGATAGTGCAAAGGAGCGCGGATTATAACCAATAATAATGTGATTGGAATCGATTTTTTAAATAAATACAAATTACCTTAGCAATGTAAATTATTTGTAATAAATATAATATGCAGATGTGAATATAAACTCATATTTATGATGATGTCACAAAAATCATTTTTAATTTTAAAGTTCTTGAAAGTTAAAATAATGTTAACAAGGGGAGGGTAACACACGTAACATACGTAACTTATTGTAATATAATGTTTCTGTGCGTGTAGAGTGTTAACTAAATGTTTCCAAAATAATATAGGTAAATGGTTGCATTAATATGTACAAAAAATGCGCTTGTTTTTGCTATAATTTAAGAGCACAATATCTACAAAATTAGTTTTCGAAAATGAAAATCGGATATTTCATTTCTAAATTGCGGAATAGTAGAGGTGATTTATGTTTATCCCTAAAATAGTAATGTTACTTGGTTTTTCTATTGGAGCTGGTTGGGCTGCGGCTGACCATATCCATTCTTATATGCTTGGATTATCAATTGCTTCACTAGCTGTCGGGGCTTGTTACTTCATCGCTTTTTTCAGCTCACGTTTCCCTGAACTGTCACTGTTTTTGCTGCTTTGCGGTGCAATGGCAAAATTGACGATTACCGTCGTTGGAATTGCGCTTAGTATTTCCCATGAACTAATTACATCTCCAATCGTTTTCTCACTATCGTATCTGTTCTACACCATTGTCGTGAGTTATTTGTGGTTTAGCTACAAGGACGCGAGAACAATAGTACCCAAGTTAGGTGCTACATCAGCGGCTTAAAATACATCATCATAATTATTTGTAAAGGAAGGGCTTGCCCTTCCTTTTCTGTTGATGGCAATCAGAATTCTGAATAAATGTTTAAAGCGTAGCTCCACAGGCGTTATTGTCTCTAACGCTAAACCAGTTTACTTATCAAAGTACCAACTAGTACGATACATATCTGACAACCATGCTTTATTGATATTTTTTTCGCTACCAATTGAGAACTTTAAACGGGAAGGCCATTTTGCATAACGAACAAAAAGGGACTTTGATTTTGGTCGCTACGACCATGCTAGCATCTTTAGGGTGGATTTTTTCTAAAGAAACCATACAAGGATTACCGCCGTTTGCCTTTATTGGATTAAGGTTTGTGCTGGCTTCACTTTTTCTTCTTCCATTTTGTTATTGCTCATTTACCAAGGTTCACCAAAAGGATATCGCTAAATCGATGGGAGTGGGCCTACTTATGGCTATGGCTTTGATGTGCTGGATCTATGCCATATCAATCAGTAGTACGCTTGGAGAAGGGGCCTTTATTCTTAGCCTTTCTATGCTATTTGTACCTATCGTCGCTTGGGCTTTGTTCAAGCAAACGCCTTCTCGTACTTTTTGGATGTCGTTGCCACTATCCATTGCAGGATTGGCGTTTCTATCCTTAGCGGACGGATGGTTGATTTCCAGCAGCCAGTTATGGTTCTTAGCATCGGCCCTATTTTTAGCTCTGCATTTCAATATGAATGCGAAGCTTGCCAGTAAAATGCCAATACTGTTATTGACCTGCATTCAGTTGTTTGTAACTGGCGGTTTCGGATTAACACTGAGCTTATTGTTTGAGACATTACCAGATTCGATCGAAGATACAATTTGGGGATGGTTCGCATTATCGACATTGGTCGCTACCAGTTTACGTTACGTCCTACAAACGACAGGTCAGAAGTATGTGTTAGCGGCTAACGCAGCTCTCATTATGTTACTAGAGCCGATAGGCACAGTGATCCTTAGTGTGATTTGGTACGAGGAACAAATGACCATGTCGAAGCTCATTGGATGCACTCTTATTTTTCTGTCTTTAGTTATCTATCGGGCTGGAGGCCGAATCCGTCGATTTTTCCACTAAGTAACTTAGTTCTACCTACTTCCCAATTTCAAAGATACGGCTCTAATGCCCAATTAATAAAATTTTTTTGTCGACAAGAGCAAAACTATTCGTTGTATCTTCTCTGAAATAACTTCTAAAGTTCACGCACTTACCGGGTCGAGTATTCACCGGTTCTTATGAACATTAAGAGGTTACACATATGCGTATTGCAGTCCTGTCTCGCAACGAAAACTTGTATTCAACTCGACGTCTAAAAGAAGCTGGCGAAGCTCGAGGACATCAAGTCGATGTCATCGATACCCTGCATTGCTACATGGATATTACGAGTGATAGTTCGAAAGTACGTTACATGGGTGAAGAATTACCTCAATACGACGCAGTGATACCACGCATAGGGTCTTCAATTACGTTTTATGGTACAGCCGTCGTTCGCCAGTTCGAAATGATGGGCACGTTTTGTGTGAATGAATCGGTAGCGATTAGTCGTTCCCGCGATAAGTTGCGCTCATTGCAACTGTTGTCTCGCAAAGGCGTTGGACTACCAAGAACAGGGTTTGCCAGCAAGCCAGACAAGATCCAAGACCTCATAAAAAATGTCGGCGGTGCACCATTAGTGATTAAGCTGCTTGAGGGCACACAAGGAATTGGTGTAGTGCTTGCCGAGACAAATAAGGCAGCAGAAAGCGTTATCGAAGCGTTTATGGGATTAAAAGCCAATATTTTGGTTCAGGAGTTTATTGCTGAAGCAAAAGGTGCTGATATCCGTTGTTTTGTTGTGGGTGGTAAGGTAATTGCGGCAATGAAACGACAGGCTAGTGAGGGTGAGTTTCGTTCAAATCTTCACCGAGGTGGTACTGCACAGCTCGTTAAACTCACTAAAGAAGAGCGCGCTACTGCCGTGAATGCAGCAAAGGCTATGGGCTTGAATTTGTGTGGTGTAGATATACTGCAATCAGATCGTGGACCCGTAGTGATGGAGGTCAACTCATCCCCAGGTCTTGAAGGTATTGAAACCGCGACAGGAAAAGATGTAGCAGGGTTAATTTTCGATTTTATAGAAAAAAATGCAAAGCCAAACAACAATAAGACGAAAGGGCGCGGATAATGGCCAAGAAACTTATGATTTCGGGCGTAGAAATACGCCCGGGGGAGCGTAAAAAGATCGACATTCCTGTGGCTAAATTGTATACCGATGCAGAAGTGAATATCCCAATTCAGGTAATACGCGCAAAGAAAGAAGGCCCGGTAGTGTTTGTGAGTGCGGCAGTGCATGGCGATGAACTAAATGGTATCGAAATTATTAGCCGTATTATTCAGGAAAATTTAAAGCTACAAATGGGCACTCTGATTTTAGTGCCTATGGTTAACGTTTATGGGGTATTAAACCAAAGCCGTTATATGCCAGATCGACGAGATCTGAATCGTTGTTTCCCTGGGTCCAAAAGAGGATCGTTAGCAGGTAGACTCGCTTATACATTTCTAAATAGTATTGTCGCGCATTGTGATTATGGTATTGATTTACATACGGGCGCAATTCATCGATCTAATTTGCCGCAAATCCGCGCCAATTTAGATGACGCGGAAACCAAACGTTTAGCAGAGGCTTTTGCGGTGCCAGTGTTATTGAATGCCAATATCCGTGACGGTTCACTAAGAGAGGCGGCTGTTAGCAACGGAGCTCGTGTGTTGCTTTATGAAGCTGGGGAAGCATTGCGATTTGATGAGCTCTCTATTCAGACCGGAGTCAAAGGTGTCATAAGGGTACTCAAAGCCCTTGGAATGATTAGAAAGCGGATGAGTAAAATCAAAATCGAACCGTTTATTGCCAACCGAAGTGACTGGACGCGTGCTAACGCCAGTGGTTTTGTAAAAGGGTATGTCGAATTGGGCTCAATCGTCGACCAGGGTGAGATACTTGCAGATATTAAAGACCCACTGGGTAACACAATTGCTCAAGTCGTATCAAATCGAACAGGGATTATTATCGGTAAGCAAAATATTCCATTGGTACAGGAAGGAGAGGCAATGTATCACCTGGCCTATTTCGGCGAGATTGCAGAAGAAGTACACGAGCACATAGAGTTAATGCAAGAGGCTATCGTTCCTATTGAAGCCAGTATTTAGAGAGAAGGTATATGCCTAATACATTTAACAACAGAATGATCATCGGCAATCTTGAGCTTTGTAGCCTGCCAGAACTGGGTATCAATGATCTTGAAGTTAGAATTGACACTGGTGCGAAAACATCTTCGTTGCATGTTGATAATCTTAAAAAGATCAAACGCGATGGTAAGCTGTACGTTCAGTATGACCTACATCCAGATATCTACCAATTGGATGAGATCGTCCATTGTGAATCGCTGGTTTCGGATTCACGAAGAATCAAATCGTCCAATGGCAATGTAGAGCAACGGTTCGTCATTGAAACGATGTTCAAACTCGGGGACAAGGAATGGGCAATCGAGCTGACCCTTACCAATCGAAATGATATGACCTATATGATGCTATTGGGGCGTGAAGCGATGGATGACAAAGTCTATGTTGACCCAAGTCGAGCATTCATTATTGATTAGTAACTTCACATAGCGGAGAGTGCCAGTGGTCTCACTACTGGCGCAAAAAATAAGCTCCCAAATGGGAGCTTAGCTTAGTAGGAGAAGAGCTACACCTCGGAAGAGGCATACGGGTAGAATCAAAGAAAATTAAGCGGCTTCAGGTGCATTATCCTCATTGAGTTCATAATCAAAATCAATAATAGGCATTTGGAATTTTGAACGGCTATTGAGGGTGTGGAATGATTTACGTCCTCGAGCTAGACGAATGTATTTTAACCATACATGCTCGAGTTTTGTTTTGGCTTTTCCTGGATGTTTTAATACTTTTACAAAGTGTTTTTCGTCGGCATTATCGGCCACAATCTCGCCATTTTCTAAAGCAAGCATTGTTTCCCCAAATGTGATAAGAATTTGTTCTTCAAGCAGAGTAAAGTCACCAGATTTAGCAAAGCCACGTGGGAACTTTACTATGTCAAAAAAGCGTTTTTTGCCGTGGCGGAATTGTGTTTCAGTCATAGAGACCTCAGAAAACAAAATAAAGACCGAGCGGAATTCTAAAGACTCAGCTCAGTTAGAATTCCAACTAAATTCCAAGCTAGAATAGGACGGGAAGTATTGTTTGAACAACGAATTTTTTTTGTCATCAACATCAAAAAAGGTGATAGAAGAAAGGTATTAAACGACGGGAAATGAGGTAGTTAGCTCTAGGACTAAAGGGAGAAAACTCTTCGTTGCGGGTAACTTTTGTTTTGACATTATTGACGAATAGGCGTCGTTACAAAACGTGTTGCGTCTTATGCAACGCAATAAGCCTTATATCGGGTATAATCTAGTTAATCGAAATGCTATTTTTTTCTTGAGCAACTTATAGACTATTCATTAAGTTTGCTTTTTATCAATTGTTTTGACATGTGAATCACGTATGGACGTAAAAGTATTTCAAACCTTTCTAGAGGTCAGTAAAGAAAAACACTTTGGTCGAGCTTCTGAGAACCTTTACATTACGCAAGCTGCTGTAAGTGCACGTATTAAGCAACTTGAAGAGCACTTTGATGTGAAATTGTTTACGCGTCACCGCAACAATATTCAGTTAACATCGGCAGGACAGCGGTTGGTCAGTTATGCCGAGGTGATGGTTTCGACACTGAAACAAGCACGCTTTGAGTTGTCCTTAGAAAGTAATAGGGCGATGCAACTCACCATTGGCGGGACTCCAAATATTTGGGATGCGTACCTACAAAATTGCTTGAGCATCGTCACCGATGCATTATGTGGATACGGTTTTGTTGCAGAATCTTTAGGTCGAGAGCAGCTAAATCGCAAACTATTGGACCGCTCGCTAGATGTCGTCTTCTCTTTTGATCCTTTCAAGCTAGATGAATTTAAAAGCCTTCAAATTGCAGAACTGAATTTGGTTCTGGTGTCGACTAGGCCTCAGAGTATTGAGACCGCCCTAGATAACCAATACGTTTATGTTGATTGGGGTACACGATTCACTTTCGAGCATGCTGATCGCCACCCGAATATTCCAGCACCTTATTTACGAACGTCTACAGGGCGAATTGCTCTAGACTTTATATTGGAAAAAGGCGGTTGTGCTTATCTGCCTCTTTCTTTGGCTGAGCCTTTTCTTGAGGGCGAGCAACTTTATAGGGTTGAAGGAGCAGATGATTGGTCAAGGCCAATGTACATTAGCTATCGTAAAAACAGCAGCTCGCTAGATGCCATTGAGCAGGTAGTAACACTCATTAATCGAATTGAACCGACCAGTTCGTTCCTTATGCAGCAGGCAGGTGAAGGAATGGAGTAGTCGCCCGATGGAATATCAAAAAGCCGCCGTTACAACGGCGGCTTTTTATGATTTACACAATTATGCAGAGGCGATGGTTAGGTTATTCATCCAGTGACGTTTTAGGTACCTTTGGAAGCAAAGCAAAAACTTAACGACTTCTTCGGTCAATATCATTGCATAAACAATCTGAAAGTCGAACTGGAAAATAAAAGCGCCTGCAGCCGTTAACGGTAAGCCAATTGTCCACATCGAAATAAAGTCCATGCGTAGACAAAAAGCGTTGTCTCCGCCCGCTCGCAATATACCATTGATGATAATCAGATTGAGCATTCGCAACCAAACCGCACAGCACAAAATCGTTACGGCGGGTGAAGCAAGTGGATAGAGCTCAGTGGTATCAAGGTTTAGCCAGGCTAGGATGTGCTCACGGCCAAATAGCAACAATACACCTATACCAATACCAAACAAAAATACCGCTTTAATAAACACTTTCGACATGCCAAATGCCTGTTCAAAATCGTCTCTGCCTAAGGTTTGTCCTAGTAAAATCGAGCAAGCGACAGAAATTCCAAAAAACAGTGAGTAACACAAGGATTCAAACGGACCAATCATGCTAAACACGGCTAACTCTGTTGTACCCATGTGGCCAAAAATAACCTGGTACATCAGGGTGCCCATTGCCCAAAGTACAGCATTGAGCGTTGTGGGTAGTGCTAGCTTTTTATAGGAGGTCCACAGTTTACTATGGTCTTCGAGTTTCTTAGCACTAATCAGCCAATGGTTACGGTAACTTAAGGTAATCCAAATCAATATAACCTGGATAAAGCGAGAGATAGTCGTTGCTAGTGCAGCGCCAGCTACGCCCATAGCATCGATTCCAAGGCCACCCTTTATTAACCAGAAGTTGAGGCCGATATTGATAATAATAGTGACACCACCGAGCAAAAGTGGCGTTACGGCGTCACCTGATGAGCGCATTCCTGATTCGGCAATAATAACTAAATGCGTTAAGATAAGTACCGGAAAAGCGTACCATAGAAAGGTTGACCCTAAGTGTATAACGGTCTCATCACTGGTTTGTAACATCATGATGTAATTAGAGAAGAGCGTAATGACCAATGTAACAGGGATCAGCAGTTTGGCACCAAACTCCATTGAAAGTTGAGTGATGGTTTTGGCTGAACGCTTGTCGTTTCTTCCCCAATACTGGGCAACAAGTACACCATTGGCTGACGCTAATCCTGCCATTATCATGATAGCGACAAAATGCCACTTAGACGCGATACCAACCGCGGCTGTTGCTTCTTTACCAAAGTCACTGACCATTAGTACATCAGCAAGTGACAAAATAGCGACCAACGCACTTTGTATAGCGACCGGAAAACCAAGCTTGAACACTGAGGTCAAAAGCTGGTTTTGAGTAGCGTTCTTGGATGAGTTAAGGTACTTTTTATTGACCATGATAGCGCTCACTGAAAATGTGATTTAATTCAAAATTATTGCGGCTACTATAAAAAAAATGAGAATTCTTAACCATGTTCAAAAATAGACAAAACCTGTGCGAATCCGTCATTGAGCAATTTAGCACCAAAAGTAGTTGGCAAGATGAGGTGTATTTATCCGAGCATTGCGAAGAGCGCTTTTTATCGTCTAAAGATATCCCTGAGTTTGCTGGTCAAGAGATCTTCATGGCCGGGCTGGCCAATTTGGAAGATGGTTACCAAGTTGAAAGACAAGGGGTTGACGTACACACGCTATTATTTACTCTGGAAGGTGGCGGCGTATTGATAACATCAGACTTCGTCGCGGCCATAGAACCGTATAGCCTTGTGGTATTACCTGCTAACTCTTCTTTTCGCTTTGAATTGAACCCGCAGTATAACCATTGGCGTATGGCCTGGTTTCTGCCAAAAAATACTGATCGATGGAAAGTGCTTAATGAAACAGGGCAAAAAGTGTTGCCTTACCATAGCTGTGAACACATGTGGGCATTATTGACTTTGCTCCATCAAGAAATAGGGGGCAGGTCGAGTTATCGCAAATTATTAGTGAGTGAAGTTTGCCGTATATTGACTGGGTTTGAATCTCAGACCTCCGGCACCCAAGTGAGGGTTCAAGCGTTGTTCAACCTGATTGAAAGTCAGTTGCATTTACCCTGGACCGTGAAAGAGATGGCAAATCGCACCTTTATTAGTGAAGAGCAATTTGCACGAATTTCTAAACAGATTTACGGTCAATCGCCAAGAAGTCGCTTAATTCAGTTAAGGATGGATAAAGCGTGTGATTTGCTAAGAAACAATGATTGGTCGATAACAATGATTGCGGAGCGCTTAGGTTATAAAGATCCGTTTAACTTTACACACCGTTTTACCAAAGAAGTTGGAGAGTCACCGAGTCGTTATCGAAAACGCATGATGAATAAAGAGACATAACAGAATCAATACAATGACTCTGTTATGTTTGGACACGTGTTTATTTGTTAACCGCTTGAGAAAGCCACTGTGTGAATTGAGTCTTTGGTAAAGCGCCATTGATGACTTCGACCCGTTGACCTTGCTTAAACACCATAACAGTAGGGATGCTGCGTATTTGATACTGTGCTGCTAATTGCTGCTGTGCTTCGGTGTCGACTTTAATAAATCGAATTGTATTGGCTTGCTCGCGCGCGACGTCTTCAAAAACGGGAGTAAAACCGACGCAAGGGTTGCACCATGGGGCCCAAAAATCGACCACTACTGGGGTGTCTGAGTTGATCAATATATTAAAGTTTTCGATGGTTCCCTCAATAGGGCTGCCATCAAGTAATGGGGCTTGGCATCGGCCACAGTTTGGGGATTCGTTGACTCTTTCTGATGGGATGCGATTAAGTCCTTTACAGGAAGGGCAACGTGTTTTGAATGCAGACATTAACTACCTCATTAAAATGTGAATTTAAGAAATCAGACTTCTTTGAGTCTATGATTATGAGTATACTCAATAAATGAATCAATCGGGATACGTAACCAATCATTGGCATTGATAATACTTGGTCAATTCATAATGGTTACTTATCCTGATTTTAAAAAAGATAAATAATAGGTACAGAATGACAAACTTTTACGCCGAAATTACAGGTTGGGGCAAGTGTCTACCGCCGGCAACGCTTTCAAACCAAGATTTAAGCACATTCATCGACACATCAGATGAGTGGATCCGTACACGCACTGGTATTGAAAATCGCCGCATTAGTCACGTTAACACTTCTGAGTTAGCGACCGTAGCGGCTCAGCGCGCATTAGCGTGTGCTGGCGTAGATAAAGATGAGGTCGATTTGATTATCGTCGCGACATGTACACCAGATTCTCTAATTCCAAATACCGCATCTCGCGTTCAACAGAACCTTGGAATTCCTGCTTCTGCAGCGTTTGATCTTAATGCTGCTTGTACAGGCTTTTTGTATGGTATGGAAACAGCCACACGATTGATTCAATCTGGCAACTATCGTCATGCTTTGGTGATTGGTGCTGAAAGATTGTCATTCTTGCTTGATTGGAGCCAACGTGACACAGCGGTACTGTTTGGTGACGGTGCAGGTGCAGCAGTACTTTCTCGTACTGAAAAGAAAGTGGGTCTTCAAGACGCTCAGATCGGTTGTGACGCTAAAGGGCGTGACATTCTGGCAATGCCAGCGTTTGGTACCGCTATGGACCGTTTCGCAGCTGACAACGGTTATTTTGAGTTTAACTTCGTCGGTAAAGAGATCTTTAAACGTGCAGTAAAAGGCATGGGAGCTGCCGCTCATACGGTTCTTTCTCGTTCGAACCTAACCAAAGATGATATTGATGTCGTGATTCCACATCAGGCTAATATTCGTATTATCCAAACCTTGTGTGATTTGTCAGGCATTGAGCAAGATAAAGCATTTGTGAATATCCAGAACTACGGAAACACTTCGGCGGCCACGGTACCAATTGCATTATGTGAAGCAGTCGAACAAGGCAAGATTAAACCGAATGATGATTTGCTCGTTGCAGCGTTTGGTGCCGGGTTAACGTGGGGTGCTGGACACATAAAATGGGGTGAGCGTGTCGAACCTCTAGGCGAGAGCGACGCATCACTTCCAGAATGTGATAAGTCAGCGCTTGAGCTTATTGAAAGTTCTGTGAAGCATTGCCAAAACAGACCTGAAAAGTAACATCGGATACCTTATTAAGGGAGGCTAAGGCCTCCCTTTTGATTTCTAGTATTTAAAAGTAATAGTTACCCTGGATCATCAACTTAGTATCTTCTTTGGTAATTTTCGATTCCCCAGTGTGATCTAATCTAAAGCCTACTGATATTGAGTCTGAAACCATATATCCGCCGCCAATCTCAGCCTGTGGCACCCATTCCTTTGCGGCTACATTGTATTGTGCTTTTGGATTAGCGTACAACCAGTGCCCGTCATCAAAGGCATACATTGCGTAGAGACCAGGTTGCACTATGTTGGAATTATTGTCTATTAACTCTCCGTTATGACGAACTGTTCCGTAGCTACGGCCGGCATCTAGCATGGGAAACAAAAGAATGTTGTCTGTTAGTTCGAATTTGTAGAGCGCACCAACAAACACCGCGTCTGATTTCGTATCGTCGGCATTTTGTGAGCCAACTACTGTTGCGGAAAATCCAAGCCCTTCTGTAACGTGAAATGCGCGCGCTCGATAGTTTTGACTACCTTCTTTATTTGGATCCTTGGATAAAGATTTATCATTGAATCCATAGTCAATCTGGAAAATGTTTGCGCCGAAGCCCGCCTGAAAATTGAGCATGGTTGAGTTCTCACCTCTCGATGCGCCAAGAGTGGAAAAAGAGGCTGTGGGGTCACCATAATTGACTTCGTCGGTGTCGAGTGACTGAGCCGAAACGGATGATAAAGAAAGTACCGTTATACAAAGTGGTAAAGCAAGCAAATTAAAAGAGTTCATAGGATTCGCCAAATGGTTAATTGACTAGTTTTCCACTTCCGTATGCAGAATATACTAGAAATCGCGCGCAAGCCTTTATGGCTACTTACGTTCCTTGCATATCAAATTATCTTGTTCTTTGATAAAAACAACCAGTTAGAAACTATTTATAATTCGAATGGCTGCAAACTTTTAACGTGTTTGATGCTGGGAAGCAAATAACATAGGAAGGCTGGAACTAAGAGAAGGTTGGATAGAGGCGCTGACAAAAAAAAGCGGCGTGAGCACTAGATCTCACGCCGTCACATCAATAATAGTGATTATACGTTAGCAAACTTATACGTTCGGTAACCACCAATAAGGTTACGAGCTTTAAACCCGTTATTGACTAATTGACGGTAAGCAACGTTACCGCGCAAACCAACTTGACAATAAATGATGATCTCTTTGTCTTTTGGTAGCTCATCCAGGCGTTGGCGAAGTTGATCTACTGGGATATTCACTGCACCCTCAATAAAGCCACCATTTTCCAACTCACCAGGGTTACGAACATCGAGAAGAAGCTGGTCTTCTGTTAAATTGTCGATCTCATCAAAGTGAATTGCAGTCGCATCACCATTGATGATGTTGTTAGCTACAAAAGCCGCTTGGTTGATGACATCTTTGGCGCTGCCATATGGTGGCGCATAAGTCAGTTCAAGATGTTGAAGCTGCTCTACAGTCATGCCAGCACGCTGGGCGACGGCAATAATGTCAATACGTTTGTCGACCCCATCTTTACCCGCAGCTTGTGCGCCTAAGATAGCTCCGGTTCTTGGATCAAATAGTAATTTGAAAGAGACAATCTCAGCGCCAGGGTAATAACTTGCATGGCTAGCAGTGTGAACATAGACTTTTTCAAATTCAACACCGTCACGTTTAAGCTGCTTTTCGTTTTTACCTGTAGAGGCGATAGCAAGATCGAAAATCTTACAAATAGCCGTACCCTGCGTTCCTTGATACGACTGATTTCTACCCAGCATGTTATCTGCAGCCATACGGCCTTGACGGTTTGCTGGGCCAGCGAGAGGAACCATTGTTTGATTGCCAGTGACAAAGTCGGCTTCTTCGATGGCGTCTCCTACAGCATAAATTGAAGGGTCACTGGTTTGCATAGTAGGCGTTGTCCAGATTCCACCCAACTCTCCAATCTTTAGACCGGCTTCTGAAGCCAGTTTCGTTTCAGGGCGAACACCAATTGCCATGATCAAAAGATCTGTATTTAACGACGTTCCGTTGCTCAGTGAAAGCTGTAGGTGGCCATTAATATGTTGGTGTTCGGTCGATTCACCTGAATTTACATCTGCTAAATGAGTCTCGGCTATATACTCTACTGCTGATAGTGCAACACCCAATTGTAAATCAACACCGTGCTCACGGATCTCAGCATGAGCGAAACCAGCCATTTCTCTGTCCACTGGTGTCATAACTTGATCAGCCAGTTCTAGTAACGTGGTTTTGATGCCACGTTGCTGAAATGCTTCCATCATTTCCAGGCCGATAAACCCGCCACCAACAACGGTAGCGTGCTCGACATTGTTTGTTTCAATAGTATTTAGAATTCGGTCCATGTCAGGAATGTTGCGCAGTGAATGCGTTAGAGGGTTTTCGACTCCCGGGATCGGCGGCACGATAGGGCCCGCGCCTGGACTGAGTAATAGGAAATCGTAATTTTCGGTATATTCACTATTGTCTATGAGATTTCGAATGGTCGCCGTTTTTGTCTGGCGATCGATGCTAACAACTTCGTTCATGACCCGTACATCTACATTAAAACGAGCTAAAAAGCTTTCTGGCGTTTGAAGGAGTAACTTACTGCGATCGGTGATGTCGCCACCGATATGGTAAGGTAGCCCGCAGTTAGCGAAAGAAACGAAAGGGCCTCTTTCAAACATAATGATCTGTGCATCTTCACTCAATCTGCGAGCTCTTGCTGCTGCAGAAGCTCCACCAGCAACACCACCAACGATTAAAATTTTAGTCATTACAAACCTCGTATAACAATCAAACTATTAGATCTAGCAATACAAGCCGAATCTTTAGTACGTTTTGGATTAAATTAGTTGCAGCTACTATAACAGTAAAATTAGCTTTGTCTAATGTAATTCAATCTAATTATATAAATACTAATTAAGCATTGACTAAATAAACATATGAATTGATAATATCTACTCTATGAAAAAGGGCCATAGGTAAGACTTACATATCATACAGCTTAGAGAGAAACGCGCCTATCCAACCATCGAAAGTGTTGTGAGAATTGCGCGGTTGTCAGCATTTTGTGACTTTAATTGTCTAATGAGTCGGTGTTATTCACAGCTTAAGAATGGCTTTTAGCGTACAGCCATTTTCCTTAGTTGATAACAGACTTCGTGGAAATGACGCACGTTAGCGTAAACCCTTTAAACGTATTCCAATTTAACTTATGCCTAGTTATAGGGGTAAGTGTGAGTTTTATTTTTTAATTTTAACATTTACGAGGTCATTATGGACTTTACTATCCCGTGGGCATCTCTGCTCGGTGGAATGTTGTTGGGCGTGTCTGCCTTTATGCTGTTCTATTTCAATGGCAAGGTTGCTGGAATTAGTGGAATTGTGAGTGGTGCACTAAGAAAGCAAAAAATGGATTTTAGCTGGCGAATTCTTTTCATTTTGGGAATGATTGCGGGTGGCGTTATCGCGGCATCGTTTACACAGACTGCTCCGGTTGAAATGCTGGTTGGTACGCCGTTACTTATCGTTGCTGGCTTACTGGTTGGATTTGGGACCAAGCTTGGTAATGGTTGCACAAGTGGGCATGGTATTTGTGGGATAGGCCGATTGTCTAAGCGATCTATTGCTGCTACTTGTGTCTTTATGGCCGTTGCTGGCATGACTACTTTTGTCATGCTTCATGTACTGTAATTGGAGTTATTAATATGTTTCGTTTAATCTCTTTAATTGCAGGCGTATTGTTTGGCATTGGTATGGTGGTGTCAGGTATGACAGAACCAGCGAATGTCATTGCTTTCTTAGATGTAGCAGGTAACTGGAGTCCAGATCTCGCATTCGTTATGGGCGGAGCTTTGGCTGTGTTTATGCCAAGCTATTTTATCTTGATCCACAAACGTTCAAAGCCTGTTTGCAATGATTCATTTTGCCTAACAGACAAAAAGAAAATCGACGCACCATTAATTACTGGTGCAGTGTTCTTTGGGGTAGGTTGGGGCATCGCTGGAATTTGTCCGGGTCCCGCCATTGCCTCTATCGCTAATGGTAGTACTGGCATTGTAACATTCGTGATTGCGATGGTACTTGGCATGGTATTGGCGGAACTACTGCTTGCTAAGCGCGAGCTAAATAAAGAGCAAGCCCGACAAGCTATTTAAGTTAACACACAAAACAGTGACGAAAACCCTTGCCTCGTGCGAGGGTTTTTTTTTGCGCATGATGTATGGTGTTACTTAGCATTGCCTGTAAATTTGTCCTGTAAAAACTGGCATAACCCATTCTGGCATCTACAATTTTGTTATAGTATCCATTATTTTAGTTATTGCTAATTAAAAATATTAGACAAACCTAAAATAAGGCTATATATTAGATATTACTAATTAAAAGTGTCCGGTATGAGGTGGAAGATGAAAGGTGTAGTTTTGACATTAGGTTTGTTTCTAGGGATGAGCGTTCAAGCACAAGAACAAGCCTATGAGACGACAATAGTTAAGATTTCTAACGTAGATTCGTTCATTCAACTTCATGGCACTGTCGATGCGGTGAACAAAGGAACACTATCAGCGCAAACTTCTGGTCGGATTGTATCTGTGAATGCTGATGTGAACGATATTGTACGACAAGGAGATGTCCTATTGGAAATCAGTGCTAAGCAACAATCCGCGTCGCTCGATGCTGCATTAGCGCGCTTAAATAGCGCCAACGCACAAAGTGTTCGTTCACAAGCACAAGTAAAACGATATAGGGAGTTGTATCCGGTCGGTGCTATATCTAAAGAGCGACTTGACTCTGCTGAGGCTGAAGCGCGCTCTGCTATTGCCGAGGTTAAGGGCGCCAAGGCATCTGTAATTCAAGCTAAAGATTCGCTCGGGTATACCAGTATCGAGGCTCCTTATACTGGTGTCGTTACTAAACGATTTGTAGAACTCGGCGAAACGGTGTCTCCGGGTACTCGATTAATGGAAGGATTCTCGTTAAGTCCGTTACGTGTCGTGACCGAGATCCCACAACGATTTCATGACAAGGTTAATTCTGCTGAACAGTTTTCGATTTCGACTGATCGCGGTCAGTTTCTAACAGCAACAGAAGCAAAACTATTTAATTACGCGAATGTCAACTCTCGCTCATTTAAAGTGAGGTTAGAGTTACTCAATGAAGACACTCAACTGTATCCAGGTTCCTGGGTAAACGTTCAATTCGTCCACGGGCAACACCAAAGCATTATGGTTCCAACATCCGCGGTGATACGTCGGGGTGAACTCAGCGTTGTATACCGCTTAATTGATCAAACACTGCAGATGAACCCAATTCGAGTTGGTGAGACTCACGGAGCGCAAATTGAAGTGTTGTCGGGTCTCGAACCGGGAGACGAAATCTTAACCAATGCATTAACATACACTGCTGCGAAGTAGGGGAGATCGTTACTATGCGAAACACTTTAGGAATATCAGGGAAAATAGCGGCGGCCTTTCAGTCATCAGCGATGACACCTCTGTTAGCTATTGTCGCTTTATTAATGGGCCTGATGGCCGTGATGGTGACTCCCAAAGAAGAAGAGCCACAAATTGACGTCACATTTGCCGATGTCTTTATCCCGTTTCCCGGCGCTTCCCCTAAAGAAGTCGAGAGTTTGGTTACCAATCCTGCAGAGCAGACCATTTCTGAAATAGAGGGAATAGATAAACTCTATTCGTTTTCGCAACCTGGCGGTGCGATGATTGTTGCAATCTTTGAAGTTGGCATCCCTCGTAATGAAGCGGTTGTTAAGATCTACAATAAACTTTACTCAAACAGTGATTGGATGCCGAAAAATGTAGGTGTTGGCGAGCCAATCATTAAGCCAAAAGGGATTGAAGATGTACCGATTGTCAACATTACATTGTCAGCAAAACAATCAGACGTCACGACCCAAACCTTAACCAGTGTTGCACACGGATTAGAAACCGAACTGAAGAGAATTTCGGGCACCCGTGATATCTATACGGTTGGGCGCCACCCTAGCATTGTTGATGTTCGATTAGATCCAAGAAGGATGAATGCATTTGGAATTACCATCGCGGATCTGAATCGAAGTTTGCCAGATGCCAACGCTTCTTCTACCATGCTTAAACTTACACACAATAACCAACAAATTCCGGTTCAAATTGGTCAATTCATCAGTAAAGTCCAAGAGGTTCAGGATCTTGTTGTCGGAGTACATGATGGTGAACCGGTATACCTAGCGGACATAGCCAATATCGAGTTTGGGAGTAATACGCCAGAGCACAATGTTTGGATGGGAGATTCAGAAGGACTTTACCCAGCTGTAACGATAGCGATTGCAAAGAAAGCTGGTGAAAATGCTGTCGATGTGGCTAAAAATATTTCCAAGCGTATAGAGTCATTACAAAGCCGAATTATCCCAGACAATATAGACGTTAAGATTACTCGTGATTACGGTGCAACAGCAGCGGACAAAGCGAATACATTAATAGGTAAGCTGGCGTTTGCAACCGCAGCGGTTGTCTTGCTCGTTTTCCTGACCATGGGGTTAAGAGAAGCCGTCGTAGTGGGCATCGCGGTTATTGTTACTTTGCTCTTAACACTATTTGCATCTTGGGCATGGGGTTTTACACTCAATCGCGTATCGTTGTTCGCATTGATCTTTTCGATAGGGATCTTAGTGGATGACGCCATAGTTGTGGTCGAAAATATTCATCGTCATATGGCAATGGGTAAAAGAAAACTAACAGAATTAATCCCTACTGCTGTAGATGAAGTCGGTGGGCCAACTATCCTAGCGACACTCACCGTAATTGCAGCATTGTTACCAATGGCGTTTGTGTCAGGTTTAATGGGCCCTTATATGAGCCCAATACCAATCAACGCATCAATGGGGATGTTTATTTCACTTGTTGTTGCATTTGTCTTGTCACCGTGGCTGTCAGCAAAATTGCTTAGAAATAGTGTGCACCATGATGAGACAAAGCAGGCTAAAGTACTGGATGGCGTTTTTCATAAAGTTATGGCGCCATTCGTTACCGCAAAAGCTCAAAAGCGCAATCGCAGACTTCTTATCACCGCAGTCCTCATCGCTATTGGGGGATCTCTGTGGCTACCTGTAAATCAATCGGTTGTTATGAAAATGCTGCCATTTGACAACAAATCTGAATTTCAGGTCATACTTGATATGCCTGAAGGAAGTAGTTTAGAGCGTACTCAAAGAGTATTGTTCGAACTGTCGAGTGTTGTTCAAAAAACAGAAGAGGTTAAGGACTTTCAGATCTATGCAGGGACAGCTGCACCAATCAACTTTAACGGATTGGTCAGACACTATTTTATGCGTCAGGGGGCTCATCAAGGCGATATTCAAGTCAATCTGGTTGATAAGGGAGAGCGAGATCGTTCAAGTCATGAAATCGCTGGCGATGTTAGACCAGAGCTCGATCGGATCGCGAAAAGCTATGGTGGTAAAGTCAAAGTTGTCGAGGTACCACCTGGTCCTCCCGTGTGGTCACCGATTTTAGCCGAGGTCTATGGACCAACGCAGGAAATCCGTGAGCAAGCCGCAGCCGATATAAGAGAGTTATTTAGAACGACTGACGATATTGTCGATGTTGATATGTATTTACCTGAATCACATCAGAAATGGCATGTAATGATAGATCGGACTCGCGCAGCAAAACTTGGTGTTTCCTATTCTGATATCGTCGATACTTTGGCTACGGCAGTGGGTGGCAAACCTATGAGCTATATGCATAGTGAGCAAAGTAAATATCCTATACCAATACAAGTCCAGGCAAGTGAGTCAGCGAAGGTTCGACTAGAGCAATTGATGAATATGAAAGTTCGGGGGCAATCTGGACAAGCTTATTTGTTAGCTGACCTTATCAAAATCAACGAGTCACAAATGGACAACTACATTGTTCACAAAAACGCTCTCCCTATGATTATGGTTGTGGGTGATATGACAGGTGAACTAGATAGTCCGTTATATGGAATGTTTGATATCTATTCACGGTTGGACGAGACTCGACCGGATATTACTCAATACTTTATTAATCAGCCTTCAGGTTTGGACAATATTGAAGTCTTTTGGGATGGTGAGTGGACCATTACTTATGAAACATTTAGGGACATGGGGATAGCCTATGGCGTTGGTATGATTCTGATTTACCTACTCGTTGTCGCCCAATTTAAATCTTATATTGCGCCTCTTATTATTATGGCACCGATTCCGCTTACTATCGTTGGTGTCATGCCAGGCCATGCTTTGTTAGGGGCTCAGTTTACGGCAACGTCAATGATAGGAATGATTGCACTTGCGGGTATTATCGTTAGAAATTCGATTTTATTGGTCGACTTCATCAATCAACAAATCGCCAACGGTGTCGAGTTAAGCGAAGCTGTGATCCAGTCAGCAGCAGTTCGTTCTAAGCCGATTATGCTTACAGCATTGGCTGCGATGATTGGCGCGTTGTTCATATTGGACGACCCCATTTTCAATGGGCTAGCGATAAGTCTAATTTTCGGTATTTTTGTATCGACGGTTCTGACGCTTTTAGTCATCCCAATACTTTTTGCGATGGCACTTAAATCGGGATTGATTAAGTCGCCGATGTAGACATTAAGTAACATGGTGAAGCGGCTCAGGAGAGCCGCATGTGTCTCCGATATAAATTAATTTAATCTAATTTAGACCTTGCTAATCTCTGTTGTTGTATTAAGATAGTTACATAAGTGTTGACTAATATATGAAGAGGTAATAGTGATGAAAGTAGAAAATGGAATCAGAATCCTAGCAGGTACAATGTTGCTTGTATCTTTAGCTCTAACGCACTTTGTGAGCCCTTGGTTTATCTTATTGAGTATTTTTGTGGGGCTTAACCTTATACAGAGCGGGTTTACAGGTTTTTGTCCACCACGTAAATTACTTTTGAAAATGGGACTTAAAGAATAAGTTTGTCTAATGAACTTTCTTATGTGCTAGGTGTTAACTAAGGTGGTTATTGATGTATGAAAGTATGCAAGTGAAATCGCAAGCGGTGAGCGAAGTCCTAAAGTCAATGGCTCACCCGGAGCGATTGATGGTGTTATGCCAGTTGGTTGAAAATGAACTTTGTGTTCAGCAGTTACAGGCAAACTCATCGTTAAGCCAATCCGCGTTTTCTCAACAGCTCAAAGTGCTGAGAGATCACAATCTAGTATCGATAAGAAAACAATCGCAAAATGTCTACTATTCATTGGCAGATGATAAGATCAAACTATTGATCAAAACCTTATACCAAACGTATTGTCATTAACTTGTTAGACGCGGTGAAAGCTAGTACACCGCAGTCGAAATTGGACAGTGGTCACTCATCTTAAACTCAAGAACCTCTTTGCTGGCTATTACGTTTTGTACAGCGGGAGACGAATTGAGATCCGGGCTCATAATAATATGGTCGATCAGCGAACGAAATTGATGAGTTTTGTGTTCGCTCTTATGAGAGCGGACTTTACATAGCGCCTTTGTTTTTTGGGTGACCAATCTCGGCGAGTGGTTCAGGCTGCTAGTCATTGTCAACCACAACCAATCACCTGCATAGGCGAGGTTATGATTAAAATCACCAAGCACGATATAGGGCTGTTGCTTTGTGTTTCTCGCTTTTATCCAACCGTTTATTGCCTCTCCTTGAACCTTCAGTGTTTTACAAGACTTTGACTTGGAATATTTACCACTGCAACCAGCCTTTAAATGAACAGATAAAAGATGGACTGATGGCAAGTCCTCTCGATGCCAGATTAAATACGAAGCAAAGCGAAGTTTACTATTAGCCGAAGAGACCAAACGCACATCTTCAACGTTAGTGACGTTAAGTTCGCTCTTAACGGCGAAACCAGTATATTGATTGGTTCCATCAAATTGTTGGCGAAAGTTTTCTGGATCTGCCCTTTGTGACAAGTAGATACTGTAGCCAGAGCCAACGACTTTCTGTATTGCCTCAATACTGTCGACCTCTTGGAACGCTAAAATATCGGGATTGAAGCTGTATAAATGACGTTGCAATGCTTCGAAGTCGTCTTCAACTCGTAGACTTTGTGGAAAACGTGGATTAGGTGTTTTTGTTAACCATTCTATATTCCACGAACTCAATGTTACTGGTGCTGCCGAGAGTGGTATTGATGATAATGCTATCAACAATCCTGTTAATAGAATGCGAGTGTTTTTATAAAATTTTAAGCTCATAAGTTATCATCGTTTTGCAATTTAACGGCAACCAATGTGCCGTAAGCCTTCCCTAAAAATCAAGAACAATTAGCCCTTTTTTTACAATTTCATGAGTTTTACATCAAGGTGCGACATCATTCATCAAGATCGGATCCTTCTTGCTCATTAGCCAATATTTGTTGATCTAAATCAATACTTTTGGGTGGCGCATCTCGTTAAATACACCACAATATATAGTGCCAATCAAATAATAAACAACCCTATATAGTGTGTTTGTGGATAAGTCTGTGAGTATACTTAGGGTAAGGAGAAAGGGTGAAACCAATCGTAATCAAGAGAGACGGCTCTCGTGCTCCGTTTACAAAGGATCGTATAGAAGCTGCTGTTGTAAGTGCAGCAGAACATGCAGACAAGGAGCTTGAACTGTACGCGAAAGAAGTGGCGTTGGCAGTCGAGGTCAAACTGAATGATTACGATGAGGTGGATATTCAGGAGATCCAAAGACTCGTTGAAAACGAGCTAATGCAAGGACCTTATAAAGGCTTAGCGCGTTCTTACATAGAGTATCGTCATGACCGAGATATCGCCCGTGAAAAGAAAAGCGCTCTGACTAAAGAGATCGAAGGCTTAATTGAAGAAAGTAATGCCGATCTCCTTAACGAGAATGCTAATAAAGACGGCAAAGTGATTCCGACTCAGCGAGATTTGTTAGCAGGTATCGTCGCTAAGCATTACGCGAAAACGCGTATATTACCGCGCGATATCGTACAAGCGCATGAATCTGGTGATATTCACTATCATGACTTGGATTACGCACCGTTTTTCCCAATGTTCAATTGTATGCTCATTGACCTTCAGGGTATGTTGACGCGCGGCTTTAAAATGGGTAATGCGGAGATTGATACACCTAAGTCAATCTCAACAGCAACGGCAGTGACCGCTCAAATTATTGCTCAGGTTGCGAGTCATATTTACGGTGGCACTACGATTAACCGTATTGACGAAGTTCTAGCGCCGTACGTAAAGGCAAGTTTTGACAAGCACCTTCAAATCGCCCAAGAGTGGGACATTCATAACCCAGAAGCATTTGCGAGTGCCCGCACCGAAAAAGAGTGTTACGACGCCTTTCAATCATTAGAGTACGAAGTAAACACTTTGCATACAGCAAATGGACAAACTCCCTTTGTGACCTTTGGTTTTGGTCTTGGCACAAGTTGGGAATCAAAACTGATTCAGCAATCAATTTTGAAAAATCGCATTGCAGGTCTGGGTAAAAACAGCAAAACAGCAGTCTTTCCTAAATTGGTTTTTGCTATCAAAGATGGCCTTAACCACAAAGAAAGCGACATTAACTATGATGTTAAGCAGCTAGCGTTAGAGTGTGCTTCTAAGCGTATGTATCCTGATATTCTTAACTATGACAAAGTAGTTGAAGTCACTGGGTCATTTAAAACCCCAATGGGCTGTCGTAGCTTCTTAGGTACGTACGAAGAAAATGGCGAACTACAGCACGAAGGCCGTAATAACCTAGGTGTTGTTAGTTTAAACCTTCCCCGCATCGCGATTAAAGCGAAAGGAAGCCTCGATGCGTTTTATGAGATCCTAGATGAGAGAATGTCATTAGCTCGTCGAGCTCTAGAAACGCGAATCAGCCGTTTAGAAAATGTGAAGGCTCGTGTCGCACCTATCCTGTATATGGAAGGAGCATGTGGTGTTCGCTTAAATCCGGACGATTCTATTGCACCCATCTTTAAAAATGGTCGTGCATCGATTTCTTTAGGTTACATTGGTATCCATGAAACGATGACAGCACTATTTGGCACAGAGACACACATGTTTGATGATGCGAAAATTCAAGAATACGCATTAGACATTATCAAATACATGAAAGAAAAAGTGACGAGTTGGGGCGAAGAAACTGGGTATGCCTTTAGCTTGTATGCAACACCAAGCGAAAATCTGTGCAGTCGTTTTTGCCAGATTGATACCAAAGAATTCGGTGTTGTCAAAGGCGTTACTGACAAAGGCTACTACACCAATAGTTTCCACTTGGACGTTGAAAAGAATGTCAATCCATACGACAAGATTGATTTCGAAATGCCGTATCCGGAGATCTCATCGGGCGGGTTTATTTGCTATGGCGAATTCCCGAATATGCAGCGAAACATTGAAGCCCTTGAGAATGTATGGGACTACAGTTACAGCCGAGTTCCTTACTACGGAACTAACACACCAATAGATGAATGCTATGAGTGTGGCTATACGGGGGAGTTTGATTGTACTAGCAAAGGCTTTACATGCCCTAAATGTGGCAATCATGACGCAACAAAAGTTTCAGTGACACGCCGTGTCTGCGGATACCTGGGCAGTCCTGATGCAAGGCCATTTAACTTCGGTAAACAAGAAGAAGTTAAACGCCGTGTGAAACACCTATAAAGAAACCTAAGTAACAGTGAGCGACAGTAAACAATGAATTACCACCAGTATCATCCAATTGACGTTGTAAATGGACCCGGTACGCGCTGTACGCTCTTTGTCTCAGGCTGCGAGCATCAATGCAGAGGTTGCTATAATCAAGCGACCTGGTCCCCAAGCTCTGGTCATCCTTTCACACAGCAACTCGAAGACAGGATCATCGCGGATCTTAATGACTCTCGAGTTCAAAGAAGAGGACTGTCGCTGTCTGGCGGGGATCCTTTACACCCCCAAAACGTTGCGGCTATTTTAAAACTGGTTGAACGTGTAAAGTCGGAATGCCCTGACAAAGACATTTGGCTATGGTCAGGTTATCTTCTTGGCGAGCTGACTGAAGCCCAGCAGGCTATCGTTGACCAAGTCAATGTACTTGTTGATGGCAAATTTGAACAAGATTTAGCCGATCCAGCGCTTGACTGGCGAGGCAGTTCAAACCAAATTATTCATTGCTTCAAATTGGAATAATAGAATTCACTATTTTGTATCGCTCAGACAGCAAAAAAGAGTTCTTATTTTTTTAAACTAGTGTTAACGTGAGCCCACTACTTGAATTTCAAAGGGTTGTGACTTTCATGTTTTCCCATTTACCCGAGCCAGTTCTCGATCCAATTTTATCTCTTTCAGTTGCTTATCGTAATGATCCCCGCGTGGACAAAGTTGACCTAGGCATAGGTGTCTATCGCAATAGCGAAGGGCAAACACCTATCATGGCAGCTGTCGAAAAGGCACAAGAAATCGTCACTCAAACACAAAAAACCAAAGCGTATGTTGGCCTTGCTGGTTGTGAAGAGTTTAACGCATCTATCGCCAGGGTTGTGCTAGGTGATACTCCTGTTTATGACAGAATGTCGGTCATTCAAACTCCGGGTGCTAGCGGTGGCCTTAGAATGTTGGGTGATTTACTGCATGTCGCACAGCCAACGACCACAGTATGGCTGTCTAATCCAAGCTATGTTAACCACCAACCTGTAATGGAAGCGGCTGGTTTACAAGTACGCCATTACCGTTATTTCAGTCCTGAAACAAAACAAGTCGACGTTGCCGCTATGCTTGAGGATATTTCGCAAGCGAAACAGGGGGATGTGGTATTACTGCACGGCTGCTGTCACAACCCTACTGGCGCGGACATCGATCTGGATACCTGGAAATTAGTAACAGAACTTGCCAATAAAAATGGTTTCGTGCCATTTATCGATCTTGCTTATCAAGGTTTTGGTGATGGCCTTGAACAGGACGCTTATGGTTTACGTTACATGGCAGAAAACGTTGAAGAAATGCTGTTAACGACTTCATGTTCTAAGAATTTTGGCTTGTATCGCGAGCGAACGGGCGCTGCTATGGTCATTGGCAAAAATGCTAGAGATGCGGCCAATGCAAAAGGAAAGCTTCTGACACTTGCTCGCTCGACATACACGATGCCGCCCGATCATGGTGCCGCATTAGTCAAAACGATTTTGACCAACAGTGAACTTGATTCGCTGTGGCGACGCGAATTGTCAGAAATGCAGCAAAGATTAAAAGATCTTCGTTCAGGATTATGTAATGAGTTAAGAAACATCCAATTATCTGACAAATTTGATTTTATTCTACAACACAAAGGTATGTTCACTGTGCTAGGATTTACAGCACAACAAATGCTACAGCTTCGTGAAGAATTTGGAATTTACGGTGTTGGCGATGGCCGCATTAATATTGCTGGTTTATCCGAGACACAATTACCTTATGTCGCAAAAGCGATAGCAGCAGTGGGCGAGTAAATAGCCACAGTTGTATAGAATTTGTTGCGATGATTAAGTGACAAGTTTTAGCAAAATTAATAACGTTAGAAATCACAAGAATAACCGTTTAAGAAGGTGAATCAATGAAGCCGTGGAAAGCGATTTTACCAATCATGTTGTCAGGTGGTTTGGTGGCGTGTTCAAGCACTCCCACCGAAGAGACTGAAGTACAAACTAAGCCTCAAGTCGAGGAGACTCAACCTGAAAGAGTGGATGGTTCTGACTCGTCAACCGTCGCTGAAGATAAGCTGATGATTGAGTCTGAAAAAGAAATTGAACAGACTACGCCTAAGAAAGAGGTTGAGCCAGAAGTTAAGCCTGAACCTAAACCAGAGCCAAGACCTTTGCCTAAGAAAACGGTAGAAGGAAAACTGATCCTAGGTGAGCAAGAATATGTTCGATTAGCTGATTTAAAAATCACCACTAAATCTCGCATAGATACAGGTGCAACTACGTCTTCACTTAGCGCAGTCGATATCGTTCCATTTGAAAGAGATGGAAAAGACTGGGTTAAGTTTAAAATTAAGCATGACGGTGTTGAGTCAAAGGAAATAAACCTCCCTGTAGAGCGTTGGGTGAAGGTTAAGCAATCAAGTTCAGATGGAACAGACAAACGTGCTGTTGTGTCAACCGTTATTCAAATTGGTGACATGCGCGAGAAGACCGAGTTTACTTTGGCCGATCGTACTCACTTAAAATATCCAGTATTACTTGGACGTAGCTTCTTTAGAGACGTTGCAGTAGTCGATGTTAGCCGAAAATACGTGCAACCAAAACCGAGCAGTAAATAAACTAAAAAGGGCTTTCGTTAGAAAGCCCTTTTTTAACTGTATGGAATAAACTTAGTAAGTGTAATTCATATCAAGCGTAGTCAAACTAGAACCCGAATCGTACTGACATCACAGCTTGAGTGCCATAAATACCACCATCTTTCACATCCACCCCTAAAGATAGTTGGTCTGTTGAGTGAAAACGTGCGCCAATATCCCATATAAATCTAGTTTTATCGTTGCCATTCAGCATACCGATCTGCCCGACGACTTCGACCTGTTGCATTAACCAAACTCGTGTTCCGATGTTGAATTCTGACAAAAAGCTGGTATCTAAGCCTTCGTCACCTTTGTACTTAACGTTATGGATTAATAATTGTCCGTAAGTATCTGCGAATTGATTAATTGGCCCATTAAACCCAAGCCCTCCGGCAATATCCCAATCGCCTTCAAAGCGACTGTCAGCTTTGACGATAAAATGAGTATTCTGCGTAAAATAGGTAGAGAACTCGGCTCCTGTGGTGCCAGGATCTGCTCCCAAGCGGACCTGGAAAGAGTTATAGTTGAAATTATTGGCTTGAACTACAACAGGCGCGATGACCGCGATGCATAGTAGTGCCCGACGAGTTGCTTTACCTAGCATGAAAACTCCATGGTGTGTATCTATCGATATAGGTCCGATTAATGCGAGTCCTCGTTAAATATAAAAAGGTCCGCAATATGCAGACCTTTTTATACTATGTACAAGATTTATTTACAATATTTGAATGTGGTCAACTTCTATTTCTGGCGTGTTTCCGCCCTCATATTCACCAAAAATACGTATTCTAGTTTCATTATTTAGAGCCTGCTCCAAATATACATCATCGAGTTCAACTTGGATGTCAGTTTCGGAATCTGAAAAAATAAAGGTGTCTTTGTTTATTTGACGAACAATGTAACCATCAACAATGACATTTTTTTCAGTAAACATACTGGTATCGTTTAATAGCTCAGCGACGGATGTTGTTTCAATAGCACCAGTATAAGCTAGAGGTTTTTGTTGTTCATGATGGTGATTGCCTCCCGCTAGTGTAAGAGTCGGTGTCATAATCATTGCTGAAGTAAGAGCAAATGTAATAATTGTTTTTTTCATTGTTAGCTACCTGTTTTATGGGCTGTTTCGTTATGATTCTATTTAACGACTTTTCGGCTGAACTGGTACTGAGTGTTGTATTCATATTGAGTTCAGCTATTTGTCGTTGGGTTAAACGGTTAAAAAAGGTAAACTGATGAACGAGGTTTTCAGACGTTATTCAAGGACATAGACATTTGCAACAACATATTTTAATGGTCCAAGGGACAACTTCCGACGCAGGAAAAAGCGTCCTGGTTGCTGGCCTATGCCGAGTGTTATCAAGAAAGGGCATCTTGGTTGCGCCATTTAAGCCGCAAAATATGGCACTGAACAGCGGGGTGACAGCTGATGGAGGAGAAATAGGCCGCGCTCAAGTTGTGCAAGCTCAGGCGGCAAAGGTTGAACCCACGGTTGATATGAATCCTGTATTGATCAAACCAAACTCAGACACGGGGGCGCAAATCATTGTTCAAGGTAAGGTATATGGTAACCTTGATGCGGTTGGCTTTCATGGCTACAAGAAAATAGCGATGCCATATGTACTCGAATCATTTTCGAACCTAAAATCACAGTATGACAGTGTCATCATTGAGGGAGCTGGTAGTCCGGCTGAAATTAACCTGCGCGAAAATGACATCGCAAATATGGGTTTTGCTGAAGCAGCGGATGTGCCGGTGATCATTGTTGCTGATATTGATAGGGGCGGTGTTTTCGCGCACCTCTACGGAACTCTTGCGCTTTTGTCCAAATCAGAACAGCAGCGAGTTGTTGGTTTTGTTATCAACCGATTTCGTGGCGACATTGCGTTACTTGAACCGGGCCTTAAATGGCTAGAAAACAAAACGGGTAAACCTGTTATTGGAGTTATTCCATATCTGCATGGGCTTAATATTGAGGCCGAGGATGCTATCGATACTAAACAAGTTCACGGAAATCAGTCAAAAATAACGGTTGTTGTACCTGTCTTTACACGAATTAGTAACCATACTGATTTCGATGCGTTTCGTTTACATCCAGATATCAATTTTCGTTACGTAGGCAAAGGGGAAGCGTTGGGTGCTGCCGATTTGATCATTTTGCCTGGCACTAAATCAGTTCGTGACGATTTGAGTTATATGCGAGAGCAGGGTTGGGACAAGGAGTTATTGCGTCATCTGAGATTCGGTGGGAAGGTCATTGGGATTTGTGGCGGTTATCAAATGCTAGGAAAGACTATCTCAGATCCAACGGGTATTGAAGGTCAGGTCGGAGAGAGTATTGGCTTAGGTCTGTTGGACGTTTATACAGAGTTGAAAAACACAAAGCAACTGACCAATGTGCACGGAACACTGACCTTGAACAATAGTACTTATTCGGTTAAAGGATATGAGATACATGTAGGTAGCAGCGTCGTATCCAACAAAGTACAACCAGTGAAGTTGTCGACTGGTCAGTCTGACGGCGCACTGAGTGACTGTGGGCAAGTTCTTGGAACATACTTGCATGGATTCTTCGACAACCCTGACATTCTAAACGCTGTGGTTGAATGGAGTAATGGTCAATCAGTATCGAATTTTTCTGTATTAGACGAGAAAGAGCACGCAATTGATCGGATTGCAGATGCTATCGAACAACACCTTGATCTCGAAAAACTATGGTCATTAAAGGTCTGATAATATGAAGTTTAAACTCCTGTTAGTGTGCCTTTTGGTGACGTTGTCACAGGTTGTAATGGCTGAAAAGCTAAAAGTTTATGCCGCATCATCGATGACTAACGCTGTCGGAGAACTAATCGACACTTTTTCAAAGAACAGTGGCATAAAAGTCGTCTCAGTATTCGGTGGTTCATCTTCGATAGCTCGTCAGATTGAGCATGGTGCTCCCGTCGATGTTTTTATCTCAGCGAACACTTTATGGGTCGATTACCTTATCGAACAAAAAGTTATTAATGAGGCTTCTAGAACCAATATAGCCAGCAATCGCCTAGTTGTTATTCAAAATAAGACACTTGAAGCAGGAGAAGGATTTGAACTGGAGAATGACTCTGAATGGCTACGATTGCTCAATGAAGGACGCCTTGCTATCGGTAACACCCAATCTGTACCCGTTGGTATTTACTCTAAACAGGTTTTAGAGAATCTTGAGGTGTGGAATAGCGTTTTAACAAGTCTGGCACCAGTTAACAATGTTAGGCAGGTGTTAGCGCTTGTCGAAAGAGGCGAAACTCCATTGGGAATCGTTTATAAAACGGATGCACTACAAAGTGATAAGGTTCGAGTGATTGCTGAAGTGGATTCATCATTACACCAACAAATTGTTTATCCGATGGTTATCGTTAAACCGAGCAAGGCTTCTGTGGGTTTTTCTGCATTTGTGAAATCACCCCAAGGAAAAGCAATCCTACAGCGCTACGGATTTGATACGCTTTAAATGAGCATGAAGAAACGGTACTGAACATGATATTAACGGAATATGAGTCACAGGCACTTTTTCTGAGTTTAAAAGTCGCAGCGGCATCGATTTTGTGGTTAATCCCAATAGGGCTATTGTTCTCTTGGCTATTAAGCCGAAAAGAGTTTAAAGGAAAAAGTGTATTAGACAGTGTTGTCCATTTACCCTTGGTTTTGCCCCCTGTTGTGATTGGTTATCTGCTGCTAATCCTTATGGGGAGAAACGGTGTTGTGGGCAGTTGGTTATATAAATACTTCGGTATTTCTTTTAGTTTCAGTTGGAAAGGTGCTGTTCTTGCGTGCATTGTTGTTTCTTTACCTTTGATGGTGAGGTCTATACGCTTATCGATGGACAGCGTTGATAACAAACTTGAACAAGCCGCGCGAACACTTGGGGCGTCCCCATTGAAGGTGTTCTTTACTATTACATTACCTCTCATCGTTCCCGGTATTATTAGTGGTAGTATGTTGTCGTTTGCTCGTAGCTTAGGAGAATTTGGCGCTACGATAAGTTTTGTCTCAAATATTCCTGGCGAAACCCAGACTATTCCCTTAGCTATGTTTAATTTCCTAGAAACTCCTGGAGCTGAAATGGCCGCAGCACGGTTGTGCGCAATTTCAATTGGTTTATCACTATTGTCTCTATTGTGCTCCGACCGATTGAATCAGTGGATGTCACGTCGTTTAGGAGTGTTACGATGAGAGAAAAGATCGTAATTAAGATTAGTAAAAAATTTGACGCTAGAAACTTTTGCATTGAATGTGAGTTGCCTTCCAGTGGCATCACTGCGATATTTGGCCGTTCGGGAGCTGGAAAAACAACATTAATCAATGCGGTAAGTGGTTTACTGACTCCTGACAGTGGAATGATTACGGTTGGCGATAGAGTTCTGTTTTGTAAAAAGTCCAAAGTGAATATTGACATTGAGGATAGGCGCGTTGGTTACGTTTTTCAGGATGCGCGCTTATTTCCTCATATGAATGTCCAACGTAATCTCGAATATGGCATCAGAGAGTCCGACACGTCTTTTTTTCAAGAGATCATTGAATTACTGGGTCTTAGTGAACTTCTATATCGGCACCCATCAGAACTGTCCGGAGGCGAAAAGCAACGCGTATCGATTGGTAGAGCCTTATTAAGTAAGCCCGATGTTTTGTTAATGGATGAGCCCCTAGCGTCTTTGGATCTCCCGAGAAAGCGCGATGTTATGCCTTATCTTGAGAGGCTTGCTCAAAATATCAATGTACCGATTCTATATGTAACCCATAGCTTAAATGAGATCCTTAGGTTGTCTAATCATATGGTTATCGTAGACGACGGTAGGGTAGTTGAGTCTGGGCCAATTGAAAAAGTGTGGCGTTCACCAAGCATGAAACCATGGCATGCCTTCTCCGAGCAGAGCTCGCTTTTTAAAGGGATTATCTCAGACCAAAATAAACATTACGCGCTGACTAAAGTATCCCTATCGGCAGATATTCATTTATGGGTTCAATTCATCGAAGGGGAGATAGGCGATGCTGTGCGTCTAAGAGTTCGTGCAACAGATGTTTCGATTACACTAGAAAAGCCGGCAAAGACCTCGATAAGAAATGTTATAAACTGTGACGTTGTCACTGTTGGCGGGGATTCAAATAATACCCATCGCCGAAGTGCAGAGGTCAGCCTTAAGCTTGCAGAGGACTGTTATTTGAATGCTGTTGTGACCCAATGGGCAGTAGAGGAACTTGATATCAGACCGGGAATGACGGTCTATGCACAAATAAAAGGTGTGAGTGTCGCACAGCGAGATATTGCTTTGGAAAGGTGATAGTTGAAAAGGCCGGCGTGAATGCTGGCCTATCCTTAATATTGTGTTACTTGGTGAAAACTTCTTTGAAATCGCGCTTTAAGATAGCATCACGACGTGCTTTCTTTATTTGCTTGACCATGTCTTTGACGCAGTTATGCAATACTTGATCAAGTAACTGTGCACGATACTCTTCTTTTCCTTCTTCAGTCATATCCTCTGGCAACTTCAATGTAGGAAACTCTTCCATAACATTAACACCAGCAAAGGCCTGGCTTACAGAAATCAAAGCATGAAATTGTTCGAAATTATCTAGGATATTCTGTGCACTGGCTGGTAGTGAATCCCACGATTCTCTCACTGCTTCTTCCGAAACCTCATGAATAGAGACCACCATATGATGAAGCTCTTCGGGTACCGCATCGAATTCAATAACTTGGCGCAACTCTGGCGATACTGTAGAGAGGTCTACTTTAGCCTGCTCATTATTTACAACTTCTGACATAGTCATTTCTCATCATGTATAAAGATGAGGGATATGCTAGGAGAACCAGATGAAAAGTCAATAGAGGTTTCACAAGAACTTGAGCTTTAAGGTAAGTGCTATGCATATAGGTATCAGTAGAAAATATGTGTTATAAGTTAATAATGTGGCCAACTTAAGCGATGGATGAGGTATGGCGGCGATAAAGTCTTCAATGAGAGTTTTGTTAATAGATGATGCACAAGTAGAACGTCTGCAGTTGCAATTACGGCTTAAGAAACTTGGTCATGAAGTAGAAACGGCGGCAAGTGGGCAAGAAGCTTTAGAAATGTACCAGGACTTCGATCCTGAACTCGTCCTTCTGGACATCACTATGCCAGAAATGGACGGCTTTCAGGTCGCAATGAAGATCAGACAATCTTTCCAAGATTGGATACCCATAATATTTTTGAGTGGTCATGACGATCCTGAAATGATCGCACAAGCCATTAACGCGGGCGGAGATGACTACCTGGTAAAACCTGTAAATAAGTTGGTTTTGCAATCTAAGCTAACGGCAATGCAACGTATTGCTTTAATGAGGCGGGAGTTAAAGCAAACTTCAGCGGAACTCGAGTTACTCAACAAAACTCTGCAACATCAAGCGAATGAAGATGGTTTAACTAAACTGTTTAATCGGCGGTTTATGGATAGCAAACTTAAAGAGTTGATTAAATTGCACGGTCGTCATCAAACACCCATGACCGTCATGTTACTTGATGTAGACCACTTCAAAGCATACAACGACAATTATGGCCATACGGCGGGTGATGACTGTTTAATAAAAATCGCCGACACGTTAGAACAGCTGTTTAGTCGAAGTGGCGAATATGTCGGACGCTATGGTGGCGAAGAATTTGTGATTTTTTTCAGTCAATCAGGGAAAAAGAGCGCTGAAGAAAATGCCAAACGCATTTTGGCGAATATGTGTCAGTTATCCATACCTCATGAGCACTCAGACACAAAGCCATACGTGACAGTGTCGCTTGGTGTGTTTTGTTATACGCCGTACGGGGATGAAGCACTAGCAAGTCTCTACCAGGCCGCAGACCAAAGATTGTATGCGGCAAAACACAACGGCCGAGATTGCTACGTACTAGAGCTCCCTGCTGGTTAATTTGGAACCAGAAAGGAATTGAATTACCTTTCGCTGTTAGCAAATAGACGGACTTATCATTGCGATTTCATCAACTACTTTTACTTTTCTTAGTGACCTCGACTCAGCAGGCTTATGGTGATGAGCGTTATCGAAGCTTCCTCGAAGATATGTTTGCGGGCGCGATTATCTTAAGTGACAGTGATGTATTCACAGTTGGCTTTAAAGATTTCGATCCCAATCAGTACTTAAATATTGATAACGAAGATATAGGTTCGTCGGAAGCTCTCGATCTAAGAAAAAGTTTTGACGTAACGACTCTACCTTGGTCTGTAGAATTGGAAGCCGATGAGTATAATATTAGCCGAAGTGTGGTATTTAGGTTTTCTGCTTTGAGTGCACGCGGTGATATTGTCAAGATTCCGAATGAGACTCCAGATCAGCATGATGAATGGATTTACGGAGGGTTTATTGGTTATGAACAGAAAATTCCCATTACGCAACACTGGTCTTTTGTTACAGGGTTAGGCGCTCATGTGCAATACTATCAAAGTAGCTATAGTTACAACTCGGCACTAACTCAAGAATACTTGAGGCCTGTTATCGATGGGTTACTTGTTAACACATCAGCGTGGGCGGCAGTGTGGCAGCCTAAGCTAAAGTTTCAATACGACAAGCCAGTGGGTTGGGGTGAATGGAAGTTGGCTTCAACGTATAACTACTATACAGGTACAGCTTGGGGGCAAGCTAATAATGGCAATGTAGGTGCCCCAGAAGGGTGGTACTTTAGTAATGAGGTAAAACTATTTTTTGATGTAACGCGTTGGGGGCGAGCCGTACAGACCTTATATACAAGTGCAAGACGCGTCGACATCGGAGGTAATTCTATCGATGTGTTCAATACGGCTAATTACTATGAAGCCAGTGTAGGGTGGTTGATGTCGCCACCTTTCAAAACCGACCTGTTTGAAAATGTAGGTTTAGGGCTAACAGTTAACTATGGAAGTGCGTTGAAAGGGGGGAGTTTGGTACTTTTTTTCAACCAAGAATAAGCTAACGGGAAAATACCACTCGGTTTCTACCTTGTTCTTTAGCTTTGTAAAGAGCATTGTCCGCTAACTTCATAACGGCTTCGGGATCGCGCGTCGTCCTGCTGTCAGCAGCGCCGATACTAATCGTCACATTAACAGACTTCGTTTTATTACTGATTCCTCTTCTTGCCGCTCCATCTGAAGCTTTATCAGGGCGGGCAGACGTATCGCGAAGAACCATTTCGTAGTGTTGGATCTCTTCTCTTAATTCTTCTAAATCGCGTTTACATTCTTTGGTTGTTTTTCCCTTGAAAAGAATAGTGAACTCTTCACCACCATAGCGATAAATTTTCGCGTTCCCACTGAGCATCTGCATACGAGATGCAACCAATTTTAATACGTCATCGCCGGTTTCGTGCCCATATGTGTCATTAAATTTTTTGAAATAGTCGATATCGAGCATCGCTATAGTGAACTTTCTGCCCATATGTTTTATGTCTAATTCAAGAGCTCGTCGACCTGGGATATTGGTGAGGCGGTCATTAAATGCCATGTAGTAAGTTGTCGAAATCAAATAAATCACCATCAATGCACCTGATAGGGAAAATAGCATGCAAGAGATATATGGCACGTGAAAAAAACTAAAGGTGGCACTAGATAAAAGCACACTGGAATAGATAACGACGTCGATTGACCGGTTGTAGTTGAGAACAAATATACCCCCAATGCCTGTCATAGCTAAGCAGTACAAAACCAGTACTACGGGCAGTTTAGACAACGTATCAACAGAATACAGTAGGTCCTGCCCAAAGCTGTCAAAACCACCTGTATAAAAATGCGTCAAGATAAGAGAAGACCATGACGCAAAAATTAATAATATAAAAATGAATGCAGCGACGCCCCGACTAAAAAGTTTAGTGTCACGAAACAAAAAAGGCAGTGTACACGAAACTGGCAATAAAAAGGCCAGGATAGACAGTTCCAATAATGTGGTTCCTGTCGATAAGGGAGTTTGAAGGCGAGTTTGTATAACTGTATATGCGGCAATCATGGCTAAAGCAACCATCGCTATGCGACCTTGCTTAAATAAGTGCGTCAAGACTAAAGAAGAACCGAATAAGAAATACGGAAGGTTTACAGAGAACCCTCGATTGTGTTCTATAAAAGACGCGATAGGTGAATACAAGGCCATCGTTACCGCAAGTAACAATAGCGGTAAAAACAGACGGCTTGAATTTGAACTGACTAAAGGTAATGACATTTAAAACGAGAGCTCTAATTACTCAATAATTAACGATTTGCTTACACTAAGCATACGATAATTTGATGATTTGCCAAGTAAATTCTTGTTTATGGATTTCATTTTCGGTACCCATGTTATACATCTGGAAACGCATAAGACAGTTACGTGAGCAGCAACTGAAGGTTTGGCTTATCGCTATTTTTGTCTTTGATACGGTTACTTCAATAATCATTGATTGACTTAGAACGATTTCGCCCACCTGTACGGCATTTATTAGATAGAGATGTTGACGCTTACTTATAAACGCTACAACATAGAATAGTAGTTAGTTATCAAGTTTCTAGGAGTCAATAAAGTGGTTTTTTTTTCTAAGCTTTTTGGAAGTAACAAAGAGAATAATACAAAGGTTGTAGAACCTGTTGAGTATAAAGGGTTCTTGATTTACCAAGATTCACTCGCTGAAAATGGTCAATATCGGATTGCTGGAAAAATTACTAAAGAAATTGAAGGCGAATTGAAGGAACATCGTTTCATCCGTTCTGATGTTGTCTCTGGTAAGGGTGACGCTGATGACTTGATGCTAAAAAAGGCGCAAATGTTCATCGACCAAATGGGTGATGGGATATTTGGGTGATCCTAAAGTTGTATCTTCTCCTCTGACCTCGTCAAAATGACGAATTCATTGACGCTAGTCATATGTTATTGAGCGAGTTTGCTTAGTATTAGCTTCTAACGTGAACATTCACTGTTAAAATGAGTTATCGCAGTGGTATGACCTCTGCTTTGCCCTAAATGTGTTGTTTTTTTACTGATATAAATTGAAAATCTTTCATTCCTCAAGGTTATATGTAATGAAATTTTGTATTTTTGTTACAAAAGGCTTGATGTTAAGTGCTTCATTAGTTTAAAAAAGAATAATCATTCTGCCAATAGTCAAGGAATAGCTATGCAAATTGGTGTGCCAAAAGAGGTGCTCGCGCACGAAACGCGAGTGGCTGCTACGCCCAAGTCGGTCGAGCAGTTAATTAAATTGGGATTTGATGTCTCAATTGAATTGCAAGCAGGCTTGCTTGCGAGTTTTGATAACGCAGCATATGAAGCTGTTGGTGCAAAACTTGTCTCTACAGAGGATGTATGGAATTCAGACCTTATCCTTAAAGTTAATGCTCCATCAGATGAAGAGATTCAACTGATCAAAGACGGTGCCAGTCTAGTCAGCTTCATTTGGCCCGCTCAGAACCCAGAGTTGCTAGAGAAATTGTCCAGCAAAAACATCAACGTTATGGCTATGGATTCAGTGCCACGTATTTCGCGCGCCCAAGCGCTTGATGCACTGAGCTCTATGGCAAACATTGCTGGTTACCGTGCTGTAGTTGAAGCCGCTCATGAGTTTGGCCGTTTCTTTACGGGACAAATTACGGCAGCAGGTAAGGTTCCGCCAGCAAAAGTTCTTGTAGCGGGGGCAGGAGTCGCTGGTCTTGCTGCGATCGGCGCTGCCGGAAGCTTAGGGGCTATAGTTCGTTCGTTTGATGTTCGCCCTGAAGTAAAAGAGCAAGTTCAGTCTATGGGGGCTGAATTCCTTGAAGTTGATTTTAAGGAAGATTCTGGTTCCGGTGATGGATACGCCAAGGAAATGTCTGAAGAGTTCAATAAGAAAGCTGAAGAACTCTATGCTGAGCAAGCTAAAGATGTCGATATCATTATCACAACAGCACTGATCCCAGGTCGCCCAGCGCCTAAATTGATCACCCAAGAAATGGTTGATTCGATGAAAGCGGGCAGTGTTATTGTGGATTTGGCAGCAGCTAACGGTGGTAACTGCGAATATACAGTGGCAGACAAAGTCATCACCACAGACAATGGTGTGAAAGTTGTTGGTTACACAGACATGGTTGGCCGTCTTCCAACTCAATCATCTCAACTCTACGCCACTAACTTGGTCAACTTGTTGAAACTTCTTTGCAAAGAGAAAGATGGCAACATTGATATCGATTTTGAAGATGTAGTACTGCGTGGGGTTACAGTCGTAAAAGAAGGCGAGGTTACTTGGCCTGCACCGCCAATTAAGGTTTCAGCGCAACCGCAAGCTAAGCCTGCTGAGCCAGTTCATGCAGAACCAAAAGTTGAAGAACCAACTTCACCCGCTAAAAAGCTAATCGGCTTGGCTGCAGGTTTGGGTGCTTTTGCTTGGGTAGCGTCTGTAGCTCCGGCTGCCTTTTTGTCACATTTCACTGTATTTGTATTAGCTTGTGTGGTTGGTTACTACGTTGTTTGGAATGTAACACATGCTTTACATACACCGTTAATGTCGGTAACTAATGCAATTTCCGGCATTATTGTCGTTGGCGCATTGTTACAGATTGGACAAGGAAGTGGCGTTGTCACTTTTCTGTCTTTCATCGCTGTTCTTATCGCAAGCATAAATATATTCGGTGGCTTTACGGTGACCAAGCGTATGCTAGAAATGTTCCGTAGAGATAAATAGGAGTAACACATGTCTGCAGGATTAGTACAAGCGGCATATATTGTTGCTGCTTTATTCTTTATTATGAGTTTGGCTGGGTTGTCAAAGCAAGAATCCGCGCGTGCCGGAAACTACTACGGTATCACGGGTATGGCGATTGCGCTTATCGCGACGATCTTTAGTCCTGACGCCCAAGGTTTTACCTGGGTTATCATCGCTATGGTGATCGGTGGCGGTATCGGCATTTTCTACGCTAAGAAAGTAGAAATGACAGAAATGCCGGAGCTAGTGGCGATACTTCACAGCTTTGTTGGTATGGCTGCTGTATTAGTTGGCTATAACAGTTATATCGATGCCCCTGAAGCGGCGACTCATGCTGAACACGTCATTCATTTGGTTGAAGTATTCCTTGGTGTCTTCATTGGAGCGGTGACTTTCACTGGTTCTATTGTAGCATTCGGGAAATTGCGCGGAATCATTTCGTCCTCTGCATTAAATCTACCTCACAAACACAAAATGAACTTAGCCGCATTAATTGCCTCGGCAGTGCTGCTAACTCAATTCGTTAACGCTGATGGTAGCATGTTTGCGCTGATAGTGATGACGCTAATCGCTTTTGTGTTTGGTTACCACTTGGTTGCATCTATTGGTGGCGCTGACATGCCAGTAGTTGTGTCTATGCTCAACTCCTACTCAGGTTGGGCTGCAGCTGCAGCGGGCTTCATGTTAGCAAATGATCTTCTAATCGTTACCGGTGCACTGGTCGGCTCTTCAGGTGCAATTCTTTCTTACATCATGTGTAAAGCAATGAACCGTTCGTTCATAAGCGTTATTGCAGGTGGTTTTGGGCAAGATGTGGTTGTTTCTGATTCTGATGAAGACCAAGGTGAACACACAGAATGCTACGCTGAAGATGTCGCAGATATGCTAAACAATTCTAAGTCAGTTATCATCACACCAGGATATGGCATGGCAGTTGCGCAGGCTCAGTATCCGGTACATGAGATTACAGAAAAGCTTAGAGCAAAAGGTATAGACGTTCGATTTGGTATTCACCCGGTGGCTGGCCGTTTACCAGGTCACATGAACGTACTACTCGCTGAAGCAAAAGTTCCGTATGATATTGTATTAGAAATGGACGAAATTAACGAAGATTTCGAACAGACTGATACAGTATTGGTTATCGGAGCCAATGATACCGTTAACCCAGCTGCTCTTGAAGATCCAAATAGCCCAATCGCTGGTATGCCGGTACTAGAAGTTTGGAATGCAAAGAATGTCATTGTCTTTAAACGTTCAATGAACACAGGTTACGCAGGTGTTCAAAACCCGTTGTTCTTTAAAGATAACACGATGATGTTGTTTGGTGATGCTAAAGAAAGTGTAGATGCAATTTCCAAAGCTCTATAACATCTAAATAATTTAGATAAGCCAGCGCTAGCTGGCTTTTTTTTCTTCAATCTAAGCCAAAAAGAAGGTTTGACACAGATTTAACGTGCACTGTTTTGAATTGTTGCCGATAATAGCCAATAAACAGGCCGACTTCTCAATATATAGATTATCTACTTTGAATAAAACGTTCAGATTTCTTGCATTAATGACAACTGTCTTTCTTTCTCTCGGAGCAAGAGCTGAATCCCTACCTGAAAGAATCGATAATTTTGTGGGGCTTTTTGATTTTGACAAGGCCACAGCTTCTTACGATATCCGTGTGATTCAGGCTGATTTCCCTACCCAGTTACTGACACCTCTTTCAATGTTGCCACAAACATCTAAGTATCCTTTAAAGGAAATCCAACTACTTTATAAGTTGGCTCAAAATTGCAGTGGAACATTACCTTTAAGCCCATTGATTACTGAACCTTTAGTTTTTACTCGAGCAATGTGTGCTGGAAGAAAACTCTCTAAAAAATGGTTTGCACGTAGCGGCTTGATCCATCCAGGAGGCGGAACGTATGCGGCTCGGTATATTGCAAAGTACCCGGAAATGTCCGACGAACTGCATAAGTACATGCACATAAAAGAACGCCGAATTGATATGCCCACTTCATTACTTGGTCGTCTTCAAGTCATGGACGAAAAAACAGTGATTTCTCTTATCCGCGGATCAACGATGTTTATTGAAAACAATGAGTTGTGGCTAAGACGTGGAAATCAATACTATTTATTTGAGCCAAGCCTATGGAAAGATAACATTAAAAAGGCTGGGTTGAGTTTCAAATTGTCCTCAGAAACAAACACCTGTTTTGTTCAACGAGGCAATTTATGCTGGGAAGTTGAAGATCATTCTGATTTACTGCGGGTCAGTATGATCAGTTTGATCATCGCCAATATCTTATTAGTAGTTGGCTGGGTGATCTATCGATGGAATGCCAAAAGACAAGAATTAAAAAGTAGAATGCTGGTTTTGCAAATTCTTACTCATGAATTGAGAACACCTATCGCTAGCCTATCGCTAACTGTAGAAGGTTTCCGCCGAGAATTTGAGCGTTTACCTGAATCGGTTTATGATGAATTCAGACGCTTGTGCGAAGATACCCGACGATTACGGCAACTAGCAGAAGCAAGTAAGGACTATCTTCAATCTGATAGTCGACCTTTAGCCACCGAATGGATTCCTTCAGTAGAAGAATGGTTAAGGTTTAAAGCGGAAGATGAGTTCGATGCTGACGTTAACTTGACTATTAACCAAGATATAGCGGCTAAAATCAATATATATTGGTTAGGAACATGTATCGATAATCTAATCCGCAATGCTATCAAATATGGCGTGGCACCAGTGACCCTTAATGTCGTAACGCGAGAGAAATCCATTCGTATTGAAGTTATTGACCAAGGGAAGCTAACCACAAGGGATTGGCGAACTTTGCGAAAACCGTTCGTAAGTAAAAGTGGCTTAGGACTCGGCCTTACGATTGTCGAATCGATGGTTGGACGAATGGGTGGGAAAATGTCCCTCATCGGTCCACCAACAACATTTATTTTGGAGATACCTTGTGAAACAGACACTGCTACTTGTTGAAGATGACAAGAATCTAGCTGACGGACTTCTAGTTAGTCTAGAGTTAGCTGGTTATAATTGCCTGCACGCTGAAATGATCGCTGATGTGGAGCAGCATTGGGCTGAAGCAGACTTGGTTATTCTCGATAGGCAATTACCCGATGGTGATTCAGTTGAACACCTACCAGGCTGGAAAACAATTAAAGATGTACCCGTGATTTTGCTTACTGCACTCGTTACAGTCAAAGATAAAGTAAGGGGGCTGGACTCAGGTGCGAGCGATTACCTAACCAAACCTTTTGCAGAGGCTGAACTTTTCGCACGAATTCGTGCGCAACTTAGAGCACCCGAGTCAGAAACTGATGACGCGTCAAAAGTATCAACCCAAAATTTGGTTATTGATAAAGCAACACGTGAAGTGATTTACAAAGACGAAATGATTACGCTCACTCGTACCGAGTTTGATTTGCTGCTGTTTTTAGCGAGCAATCTTGGTCGTGTATTCACACGTGACGAGCTACTTGATCATGTCTGGGGTTACAACCATTTCCCTACAACTCGAACGGTCGATACGCATGTACTTCAGCTACGCCAGAAGTTACCAGGCTTAGAAATTGAAACACTTCGTGGTGTTGGATATAAAATGAAGGGCTAATGAAAAAGTTTTTCTCAGCCCTAGCATTACTCACACTATTAGCGCCTTCAGTTAAAGGCGCTGATTGGTTTGAAACAAATACTCCTTTGACCCAGGTCCATCGATATTTGTTGAATAAAGATCTAGAAGCAATGTATAACGCTCTAGTTGAAGTGTGGCAACACAAACAATCGAAAAGTATAAAATCTCATATTAATAGAGTATTTCTTCAATCCCTTGAAGTCGATTGTGGTAAAGGATTGTCGAGTGAACCCCTTCCAGTTTGGTTACGGTCCGTGACCATAAGCCAGCAATCTGCACAAAGCCCAGGCCGTGATACATTCACTACATCGGTCGATATAGACTCGTTATCCAAAATAAATCAAATCCAGCTGTTAAAGTGGGTTGATAAAAAAATATCAAATGATTCAGAAGGTTATGAAACCATTAAGGGAGACGCTGTCAATAAGTTTTCTCGTTACGGAATTCGTTACAATCTAGCAGGTCCTTTAGAAGTCGGTTTATATAGTATTCAAGTGACTCTTGAAAGCGGGGAGTCTTGGAATCAATGGCTTATTTTTTCAGACCAAGCCTTGAAGCAGAGTGTACGCTGGGCAGCAAAGGACAAGTGGCGTATTGAGAAAAATGCTCTTTTAAACCCTTACTGTCCTTTGCCTAAACTGGAAGTTGCCTTGTACGATTATGTCGATGGAAAATACACTCAAGTGTGGGGAAAAGAGTACGAATCAGAATACCCAAGTCAACTCGAGGCAAAAGATATAGAACCAGACCGCTATGTCATTGCTGTATCGATAAAACAAAGTCGATGGCAAGGGCCGATTCTTTTTGTCCGTTCTCAAATAATTAGTAAAACGTTAGATGTTTCTCCAGAGGAATGAATTTCTATACAAATCAGTTAAAGTTTTCAAACTAAAAGCCGTTAATATTTTATAAAGGAATTAACGGCTTCTCTACAATGACAATAAATTTAAAACTCTTCGCCATTGCCACGATTACTGCTTCTACTTTTGCAAATGCAGCTACTAATACTGTAGATGCGCGCGGTGCGGGAATGGGAGGTGTTGGTGTGGTGTCTGGCTCTTATCTTACGGCTCCATTTTATAACCCCGCACTTACAGCAATCTATCGTAGAAATGACGACGCTGGAATGATAATTCCAGCATTGGGACTCAACTACAATGATGAGTATCAGATGCTTGATAAGATCGATAACGTTGTTAACTTGATGAACAATGGTGGTAGCCCTGAGGATGTCGATTCTGCTCTAAATGGACTAGAAGGGACCGATGCTAAAATTGATATAGGTGCGGCGGTTGCGTTTGGTATCCCAAATCGATTACTCGCTGCTACCATTTATGGTCAGGCATACACGGAAAATTTTGCGGCGCCAGATATTGATACAACAGGTTCAAATACCGCTGAACGAGTAACTCGAAGCGGAGTAAAAACAATGTCAGTCGGCATTGCGGAAGTTGGTGTGTCACTTGCTAAGTACCAAACACTTTTCGGGCAACATTTTTCTTTTGGCATCTCTCCCAAAATTCAAAGAGTTTATACTTTTACGTCAGTGAACACACTTAACGAATTTCAACTCGAAAACATTAAAGAGAGTTCATTGGGCGAAACCGCATTTAACTTAGATGCGGGGGCTCTATGGTTTCACGGACCGATGAGAGTAGGCTTTTCTGCTAAGAATCTAATGGCCAGAGAAATACAAACAGCGTCTGGTACCATTAATGTAGGTGGACGAGATATTCATTACGGTGACATATATAAAATGAACCCTGTGTATACCGTTGGTGCCGGCTTTGTAGCAGACTACTTTCAATTCTCTGTAGATTATGATCTAAACAAAGCTGAAAAGTTCTCTTCATTTGATGATGATACACAGGCACTAAGAGCAGGTTTAGAAGTTGATCTTGTTAGACAGATTCAGCTAAGAGCTGGATATATTAGAAACATGGCACGTGATACAGAAGATACGGTAACGGCCGGTATTGGTTTAAGTCCGCTAAATCTATTTGATATTCACGTTGCAGCGAGCTATACATCGAAGAACGCGATGGGCGCCTATTTAAACCTTGCCGCGTCTTACTAAAACACTATGCATCATTTGTATTTTGCTTTATAGTCGCCGTGATCTAGGGGAGGGCACATGTTAAACGACTTACCAACGTTGTCTCATGAAGAGCAACAAAAAGCAGTTGAACAAATTCAAGTTCTAATGCAGCAAGGGATCAGCACTGCTGAAGCCATTAAAATCGTAGCCGAGAAAATTAGAGCTGAACAAAAAACTGATTAAAAAGCCAAACCAAAACTAATATTTGGCATAAACATTATTAAGAGCCCTTTAGGGCTCTTTTTTGTGCCCGACAATTAACCATTCAAAATTACAATAGATACGCAATTGTGCATTGCCTTCATATCAAAACACATACCAAACAATGTCTACACGTTAATTATTCTACCTTTCAGTCACTTAGAGCAGAATAATCGACTGAGAGGTAGAATCCACTTAAGACTAGTGTAATTTTATTACACTAGTCTTAAGTGGAACAGAACGGGGTAGTGAAAAATACTGGCGTTAACACAAGGCCTCACGCGATAGTGAGTATTTACCATATAGAGCGGTAAAACTATGGCCATTCCGCTAGTTACATGTAGAACACGAAGAAGTAAAACTAATGCACTATAACTAATCGTTGGTAGCTAACAATAATTTGCTACCGTGCTCGTAAATAACCCGCAAACATCCTAACCATACTAACTAAGCCAAACGCTAAAGCTACTTGTAGCGTCCCGACAAGTGGATGCTATATTATTGATTTAAGTTACAGTGTGACATCTGACTGTTTATGATGCCGTTAATCAGCTAGGCTATACTAACAGTTTGTTTAACTAATTAAATTACTACTGTTATCCTTAATCAAACCATTCTTTAAATGTGCAAAAAATCGATTAAAATAGAACACTTTCTCGACGAACTGAACCCTGTGAACTATTGGTACAGATAATCTAAATTCTAAGCTCTTTTATTACTCGACCGTACTGAGTTTGACCTACTTATTTGTGTTTTTCTTGTTTTACATGAAAAGTCGAGTGTTTATCGCTGTAGAAAGTAACCAGATTACTATGCTCATGAAGGTATTCGTGGATTGCCAACATGTAATCCAACGCCGATTCGATTTTACTGAATCTTAAGTTCATCAAGCGACCAGTCGCATCATCGATGAAGACCAGTAGGCAGCACTTGTCACTGCGTCCTTCAAACCAATCATGGTGTGAGCCATCGATTTGAAAGAGTTCACCGAGACAATCACGACGAAGTGAGGCTGATAGACCCTAGGCTTTCGCTTGGTGTGAGGAGTCTAAAGGCCGTCAGCGATCATCCATTGACGGAGCGTTTCTTTAGAAACAGTCAGATTGTGATCCTCCGAGAGTTATCATAGCGGCGGTTGCTTGGACGACCACAAGATGAGTGCCAAGCATAAGTTAAAAGTTGATTTAGCAAGCGTCTGACATGTCGAGTAGAGATATTTAAAATATCAGCAGCGTCGATTTGTCGTAAGCGTTTTTCTCGCACATCTGTTGGGACTTTGAATCGATTAATCTCGTTATCACTCATAGCAATTAACATCAGTTTAGGTCCTCGAAGCTAAGTAATGTTTTAAGCTTAGGAGGACATTTTAAAGTTTCTCAAACCAAACATTACTATATTGCTCTTACAATCCCTATGCGCATTATGTATATTATGTTAAATGAGATCTAAGTTCGTATATGCCTATTAACCGGTACTTCACTCTTATGCCGCTATTTCTTCTTACTGTGTATTTCTTCTTTCGGTGATATTCAAAATACTTAATTTAACCTTATTTACCATAAAGTATATAATAATCAATCTGTTAATCTTTCGATTACCATCTGGAAATTATTATGAAAGACTAACCAATTTTGTTCTAAACACTAAATAATAACTAGCCGCAAATTTTGCTACAGCTAGTTATTAGCACCCAATCATTAACCACCGGATAATTTTACAGTGTGGCCTTTTTTCTCAAGGGTCAATTTAAGCTTATCGCGTACATCGCCCTGGATCTCAATGTTGCCATCTTTAACAGAACCGCCACATCCACAGGTTTTCTTAAGTTCTGCTGCTAGTAACTTAAGTGCGGTATCATCAAGATCTAAGCCAGTTACAATTGAAACGCCTTTACCTTTACGTCCTTTGGTTTGCTTGATAATGCGTACTACACCATCACCTTTTGGACGAACTGGTTTTGTTTCTTCTGGTTTAATTCTTCCAGTTTCTGTTGAGTATACTAAAGTCATTCTATCTACTTGATTGCTCTGCTTTTTGTTTCGCGATTAAGTAAGCTTCGATATGCCTTTGAATAGCAAGCTTACCACCTTTGATTAGTTTACCATTAAACATACAATACCAACCATTAATCTCGCCTGTATCATTACTAAGTGTATAACCATGGAATGATTCTTTAGATGCCGATGTTTTCGTTTCGTTTTGTACGTCTAAAGATGAAGGATCAATCAATGATGCCGTATCACACCACCAATCTATACTCTTCTTTACGCTGGTAAGCGTACCTTGTAACTCTCGTTTCTTTATCGAGACTTGCCAAATCTGATTGCTTTGTCCAACAGATTTTATAGTAAAGCCTCTGTAATTTGCTAAAGCCATTCTGACGTTCTCTATGTTCTGCGCTATGTCTTTGTATTGTAGTATGTTAACAGCTATAATCTAGCTATCAATTAAGTTATAGTGCATCAAAATGAAAAAAGATATACCAAAAATCCTAGATCAGGAACTAATTGATAAATATCTCGCCGCGCTTACAAGGCCAATAAACCTTGAACTGCTGAACGAAATGACGTCAGGAAAATATTCCCACAGTTCTCTGCTAGCAATTCGCAAGGATTGGCAACTTTTTCATGAGTTTTGTGTTGAGATGCACGTAAATAGTCTTCCTGCATCAGTTACCGCAGTTCGTCGGTTTATCGATAAACAAAGTAAATCTCGTAAATACTCTTCTATTAGACGTTATGTCATCACTATTGGCATGTTTCACTACCTTCTTGGTTTTAAAGATCCAACATCCCACAGGCAAGTTGGCTTTAGCCTTTCTGAATTAAGAACGAGTGAAAAGCACCAATCGGTTGAAACCAACCCTTTTACGGACAAACATTTAAATGAGTTAAACAAACGCCTATTTACAAGTAACGAGGCTTTAGATATTCGTGATTTAGCCATCTATTTCTGTATGTATGAATGTGCGCTAAAAAGACACGAACTTAGAGAACTCACTCACTCAAGCCTACGTATCGAGCCCAATTTAGTGGCTATAGAGATCAGTGATCAACTTTATATATTGAGCGAACAAGGTTCGATTGCAATGATAAAGTGGTTAGAGGTGAGTTCTGCACAAGGCGATATCGTCTTTTGTTCGATTGATAGACACGGGAACTTAAGTGGACGTCAACTTAATGATTCGTCGATATATAGAATTTTGCGACGGGCAAGTGCCCTATTATCTCTTCCAGAACACCTCAAGTTTTCAAGCCAGTCGGGACGAGTCGGACAAGTGAAGAAAAGAGCGAAAAGCGGACAAAATATCATTGAAATTCAAGATTTTGGTCGATGGTCTAGTCCGGCGATGCCATTGCAATACGCCGGAAAACTAGACTCTTCTGATAAGCAAAAGCAGAAGTTTAGACACAAAAAAGAATGGGATTGACTCTATTTACTTAGATCGCTCAATACAATCTCTTAGGAACTCACTAAATTTAAGGCCCGTATTCTCGACCATTTTAGGGAACATCGAGATAGGCGTCATGCCTGGAAAGGTATTGACCTCGTTCAGATAGACTTCGCCTTCATCAGTCAAAAAGAAGTCAATTCTAGATAAGTGCCTTAATTTCATGTGCGAAAACACTTTAAGTGAACTCTCTTTAATTAAATTAAGTTGAGAATCTGTAAGTTCTTCAGCTTCTACTTTCGTTATCGAATGACTATCTGCACTGTACTTTTCTTCGTAGGTATAAAAAGCATTATCTGGTGCGATGACTTCACCTGGCACCGTGACGTGGATTTGGCCTTCATATTCATAAGCTGCCACTTCAAGTTCACGCGGCTTTACGGCTTTTTCGACCACAACCTGATCCGAATATCCAAATGCACTATTAATCGCGTCCGCAAGCTGCGAGACAGAAGTGACCTTGTAACAACCTACGGATGAACCTTGTTTAGCCGCTTTAACAAATACGCTGCCCCATTTATCAAAAGCATCTTTAGAGCTAATGTGGGCCGATTCGTTGTTTTCCGTCAAAAATAGATAAGGCGTGTTGGGGATACCCAGTGCATCATACCAAAGCTTAGAAGTGATCTTATTAAAGCTATTGCTGCTCGCTTCAGGACAACACCCAAGATAAGGAATATCGGCTAATTCTAATAAGGACTGAATATCTCCAGTTTCACCTGGATAGCCATGAATACATGGTACTACGTAGTCAATAACACTAACGACTGACTCTTTGGCCTTGAGTTGCTTAGTGTTCAAATCTAGTGAAACAAGATTACCATCATTTAGAACCCAACCTTGCTTTGTGATTTCAACTTTAATTACGTTGTAATCAGCAAAACGCTTCAATTGAGCTTCTAAGTATCCCGCGGAGACCAGCGAGACTTCATGCTCCGCACTCGTACCGCCACACAAAAGTAAAATGTTCAGTTTTGACATGTAAAAACTATCCGTGAAAATCTATAGAGACATCATAAACTAAAGAAAAACAACATTCAGGTGAAATGTGTAAATTCGCAGTTAAATGCGTTTAGGTGGTGATTCTATATACGAAAAAAGGCAGTGTATGAATACTGCCTTGTGCTGTTAGTTAATTTAACTTGGTGAGTGTAGGGAAATCAGACTTCTTTATTGAGTCGATGCTTTTTACAAACGGCTTTAATTTATTGAAATCATCGGGTAGCTTTGTAATCGCCTCTTTAGCTTTTTTGCTTGTTGCGTAGTCACCGTACAATACTGTGTACCATTTAGTACCATTCACTACCTTGTAGTTAACCCAGATTGGTTGTTCGTTGTTAGGGAGCTTGCTCGAAAACTGCTCGACTTTTTCTCTGTTTCCAACCGCGACAACCTGAATAGTATATCCAAATCGCATGTTACTCTTTTCTTGTTTCTTAGTAGGAGGAGTAATCTTTACCGCACTTTTATTGGGTTGCTTTTGAGCTACAGGTTTGACTGAAGCTGATTGCTTCACCTGCGCATCGACGTGCGGCGTTTTCTCAGGTTTGGCTGGCGCGCTTTTCTCGCTAAAAGCACTTGCAGTGGCTACTACCGCAACTGGCTCTGAAACCGCTACAGTTTTGGGTGTAAAGTCTTCTTGGTAGCTTTCAGAGGTCACGTTGGTCGTATATGTACCTGAAGAGCATGCTGCTAATAATACTGATAATCCAACAATCAGAGTCTTTTTCATTTTATTTTTAGCCTAAGGTAGTTGTCTTTAAAATCATGCCGATTGAAGCCCGCATTATCAAGGCTTGTAAGCGCTGGACGCCATATCCTGTGACATGTTACACAATATTGGACTGACGGCAACACTATCATCTCAAATTAGCTTTGCTAACGGGTTAAATTGAACTTGCTCGGCTAATATATAGCCAAGTGTCTGATAATTAAGTTACAAGGATATCGTATGTCTTCGCTCGATACTCTGTTCAAACCCAACTCAATAGCGGTCATAGGTGCCTCTCAAAAACCTAATAGAGCGGGTAATGTTGTGATGAAAAATCTCCTTACGGGAGGTTTTTTAGGCACCATTATGCCCGTTCATCCTAGGTACCCTTCAGTAAACGGTGTGTATTGTTACAAGAGTATCGACAATCTACCTTTGACACCGGACATTGCCATTCTTTGCACCAACGCTAGCCGCAATGTGGCTATATTTCAACAACTCGCGGTTCGTGGTATAAAAGTCGCCATCGTCATGGCTGCCGATATGTCAGACCACCATGATGAAAGTAAAACCATTGAACAACGATGTATGGAGATTGCAAAGGAACACTCTATTCGCGTACTTGGTCCAAACAGTCTTGGAGTCGTATTGCCTTGGCTTAACTTCAATGCATCTTTCTCCCCCGTCACTGCAAAACCCGGCAAATTAGCTTTTATTTCACAGTCATCTGCGGTTTGCACAACCGTTCTAGATTGGGCAAACGAAAAGGACATTGGATTCTCGGCATTTTTGTCGCTAGGTAACGGAACTGACATTGATTTTGATGATGTTTTGGATTACTTGAGCCGAGATAGCAAAACAGAATCCATCTTGCTTTATATCGACTCGATTAGGGATGCCCGTCGTTTTATCTCTGCGGCTCGAGCTGCGGCGCGAAATCGAAGAATTTTGGTTTTGAAAGCCGGTCGCTCTCGCTCTACGCTCGCCTCCTGGATGGATGAGAAACACCAAACACTCGATATTGTTTACGACTCAGCAATACAAAGATCGGGAATGCTACGAGTAAATAACACGCACGAGCTGTTCGCCGCAGTAGAAACATTAACCCACTCGGTCCCGTTGAGAGGTGAACGACTTGCGATTATGACAAATGGAGGCGGTCCTGCAAATATGGCCTTGGATACACTGATGGATAAAGGAGGCAAGCTTGCCAACTTAAGTCAGGATGTCTTAGATAAGCTAAATGCCATTCTGCCCTCGACTTGGTCACAATGTAATCCTATCGATATGGTCGGCGACGCTACCTCTGAACGATATCAAAAGGTACTAGACATTTTACTTGATAGTGATGATATAGATGCCATTTTGGTAATGCACAGCCCTTCATCGGTCGCACCACAGGTTGAAACGGCCAATGCCATTTTAGACACGATAAAATCTAATAAACGTTCAACTCGCTTTAATATCCTTACCAATTGGTCTGGAGAATCAACAGCAAAGCAAGCTCGTCTGAGATTTACCCAAGCTAGTATTCCAACGTACCGAACGCCTGAAAGTGCCGTAACCGCATTTATGCACCTTGTGGAGTATAGGCGAAACCAGTGGCAATTAATGGAAACGCCCACCACAACTGAAACGATCAAACCTAAGCAACTTCACGACGCCAAATCCTGGATTGATGGTGCTCTGCAAGCGCATCACCAATCTGATTGTAAATCTGTTTTGTTAGACACCCACCAAAGTCACACGCTCTTTGATCTATTCGGCCTCAATACCCTACCCACCTGGTTAGCATCTAATGACGACGACGCCGTAAAAATCGCTGACACTATCAGTTACCCTGTAGCAATTAAGCTGCGCTCCCCTGATATCTTGCATAAATCCGACGTACAAGGTGTGATGCTAAACTTAAGAGATCAAACAGAAGTCCGCAACGCTACCAACGCGATCCTAGAGCGAACTCAATTGTCTTATCCGAACGCTAGGATTGAAGGTGTATTAGTTCAAGCTATGGCAAAAGTTGCCGGTGGGCAAGAGATCCGCTTGAAGGTTCAAGTCGACCCAACATTCGGGCCCGTTATTTTCATCGGCCAAGGTGGATCTGAATGGGAGCTTAGTAAAGAGTCCACTTCAGCCCTACTCCCACTAAATATGGCTTTGGCTCGATACCTTCTCATCCGTGCTATTACCAAAGGCACCGTTCGATTTCAAAAAACGCCCAACCCTGTAAACCTCAACGCTTTGGCCGAACTTATTGTTAAAGTGTCACAAATGATTGTCGCCTGCCCTGAGATTATAGAAGTTGACCTTCACCCCTTACTTATTAATGGCAATGAACTGACCGTCATTGATGCCTCAGTTTGTCTTGCTCCATTTAAAGGCGATGCCCAGCGAAGATTAGCGATAAGACCATACCCTTCAGAGTTAGAGCAAGTCACCCAGTTAAAAGATGGGACCAAACTGCTCATTCGGCCAATTAAGCCAGAAGATGAACCCTTTCATGCCGAGTTTATTAAGCACGTTACAAAAGAGGATCTTTACAAACGTTTCTTTTCAGACGTTGGTGAATTCAATCATGAAGCTTTAGCCAACCTCACACAAATTGACTACGATCGTGAGATGGCGTTTGTCGCAATTGACCTAGCCTACGAGCAACCACACATAATCGGCGTATCGCGAGTATTGGTAACTCCCGACAATAGCGATGCAGAATTTGCCATTCTTATTCGCTCTGATCTTAAGGGGGTTGGCTTAGGTAAGCTTCTAATGAACGAGATCATTGGCTATTGTCAAAACAAAGGAACTAAACAAATTTCAGGTATGACCATGCCTACCAATAGAGGAATGCTCACCCTAGCTCAAAAGTTAGGGTTTGAATTGGACGTTCAATTTGAAGATGGGGTTGCGGACATGGTGTTAACTCTTTCCAGAAGCTAAGTCACGCCCGCTGATAGTGAAATCACACATCAGAGTTTGAAGCAAAAACTCTATGCTGTGTTTTCACTTTAAAACCCAATTCCGTGTTAGATGACGGATGCTCCAGGACTTTGCTTCACCAATATTATTTCGTTTCCACGCTACCACGATTTCAATAGCGGTATCTTGTCCACCAGCGATTTTTTTTAGCTTTCCTTCAGAAACATACCTTTCTGCCACTTGCGTAGGAAGAGTTCCAATACCTAGGCCTGAGATCAGAGCGTCCACCTTTGAGCTGAAATTCGACACCGTTAGCCTTGTTTGTTTTTCAAGTACGTTTACGCTTAAAGCTGGTTGTTCACGTGCAGTATCTGCAATGGCAATAATGCGGTAGTGAGAGCGTGCATCATCATTAAAATCACCTGATCTTTTATGTACATAGTGATCATTTGCCGCGACCCATGTAACACTCATACTGCCTAGCGGCTCTAATTTAACATCCAAAGGCGGCGTTTCCGGCCGTGGGCAAACCAGTAAGTCGCAACGCCCCTGCTGTAAAGATTCCCAACAACCAGCCAGAACTTCCTCTTGCAGTTTAACTCGAGTGCTACTCACTTCTCCTAGCTTGTTCACTAGTGTGAAAAAGTTCTCAATGGGTATAATGCTGTCATAAGCAATAGTAATGTCAACTTCCCATCCATTGGCTAACAACCGTGCGTCATTGACCATCGCTTCTGCTGCTTTCAGCAACATGCGCCCTCTATCTAGTATCAAGCGTCCAGCATCGGTAAGGTTGGCTTTATGACCAGAACGATCATAAATAATAATATCGAGATCCTGCTCTAGCTTTTGAATTTGATAGCTTAACGAAGATGTCGCTTTGTCCAATTCGGAAGCTGCCGCAGAGAAACTGCCTCGTCGCTCAATGGCATCCAGTATATAAAGCGCCTCAAAAGTAATTAGTTGATTCAAAACTCTCTCCAAAACAAAGGCTAACCGCTTGTGTTATAGCCTAACACAGAGCGTAGTGTTTCGTCTTAGGAGTCTTTCGTTGGTAGCGACTGTTGTGATTTTGAAAGGGAGGTAAGGAATATTTCTCTGTGAAAAGAAAAGCCAGCATTGCTGCTGGCCTATAATTCATCTGAAAGAGTTTAAATAAAGTGTTGATGAATTTTAGTTTTGTGCTTTTTCGCGCGTTACCATAACAACAGCGGCTACAACAAACGCAATGATGAGAGCTAGCTCCATCGTATTCCCCTAGTACTTGTGACAATTCGAACCAATTGAATCATTGGTCACGACAATGATAACAAATAATCAAATAGGGATATAAATTAATACAATTTTACGCGACATAGATCAAAAACTAATCGAGTTAATTTCTCTATTAGGACCATGTCGCATAGTTCAACTCTTTAGTCTGGATAACCTTCTGGGTTATTCGACTGCCATAACCAACCATGCTTAGTCATATCATCTAGTGTACGCACAGCATGCCAACCAAGCTCTCGATTCGCCTTCTCCGGATTTGCCCAACACTCAGCAATATCACCAGGTCGTCTGTCGACTATAGCGTAGGGTACAGGTTTGTTAGATGCTTTTTCAAATGCGATAACCATGTCTAATACACTATAGCCATTGCCCGTACCTAAGTTATAGATATGCAAACCTTGTTTTCTTTTTAGCACATCGAGAGCGGCAACGTGACCATCAGCTAAATCCATCACGTGAATATAATCTCTTACACCGGTGCCGTCTTTCGTTGGATAATCGTTACCAAACACAGATAGCTTTGCTCGTCTGCCCACTGCAACCTGTGAAACGAAAGGCATTAGATTGTTGGGGATCCCTTGAGGATCTTCGCCCATTTCACCGCTCGGGTGTGCGCCAACAGGGTTAAAGTAGCGAAGTAAAGTAATACTCCAATCAGGGTTAGCCTTTTGGAAGTCGGTTAGACACTCTTCAACCATGAGCTTACTTCGGCCATAAGGGTTTGTTGCGCTAGTTGGAAAATCCTCGGTTATTGGCACACTAGCGGGATCACCATAAACTGTTGCAGAAGAGCTGAAGATTAGATTGGTAACATTCGTCTCGCGCATCGCGTCTACAAGAACGAGCGTTCCATTGACATTGTTATCATAATACTCAAGTGGTTTTTCAACCGACTCGCCAACAGCCTTAAGCCCAGCAAAGTGAATCACCGCATCAATTTTGTATTCAATTAATGCCTCTTTAAGTGCATTTTTGTCGCGAACATCGCCTTTAACAAAGACTGGTCTCACGCCCGATACTTTTTCTATCCGCTGTAGAACCGCCGGCTTACTATTGTACAAATTGTCAAAAATAACAGGCGTCATACCTGCTTCTAGCAATTGTACGCAGGTGTGGCTTCCGATATAACCAGCTCCACCTGTAACAAGTACATTCATAATTAACTCCCTGAATAATTGGGAAAGATTATATCTTACATTTTAGTATCTCGGCATGAAAAAACACACATATTGCGTATAAAAAGCCGCCAATCAACCTAAGGGGAACCCTAGCATTCATACACGACTTTCAATTCTAGTACGCTTTTGCGAGTGACTCTGGATATTGACGTTGTTTGGCGATAGATCTCGCTCGTGATTCTATGTCGGTTTTGCGTATCGGCTTACGCTTATCCGAATCGCCTGGCAAATTAATACGTTGTGTTGTGAACCATTTATGATAGATCTTTTTTGCGGCTTCTAATGAAGATGACGCTTTTACGATTTCTACTCTGGCGTAGTTCGCATGACCAAAACTTACATCGGCGCTACGCAGCGTAGCGTTTCTACCCGGAATTTGTTGTGCACCAAATAGAGGCTTACCCGCAACGGTTGCCGTTTTAAAGTTGGGTAAAAACTGGGCGACATGTTCAATCGCTTTTCTACCTCTCTCTTCAATAATGGTAGCTTGCCATCCATGGTTAATCTTGTTAATTAGATAGTTTGGCAGTTGTGGCTGCGCCGAACCATTCTTTGTAGCAGCTAATCCATCTCGAAATAACGTAATCTCTTTGGTCATACCGTGTAATTGGAACATTCCATCAGCATAAGGCGTGAGTTGTGCCATACCATTTGGTGTACCTCGTTCACCATGAAAGATGACTTCAGGCCACTTGCCGTTCTTTTCACTCCATTGCGTCACATAGGCCGCTTTGAATTCAACTAAACGCTCCTCTTTGCAGTCGAGCATATCGTCAATAATCCCCGTTTCAAATCCACAAGCATTGATGACAAAATCATAGAATTCAGAGGCATTATCTCCTAACTGAACGTCCCACCCGTTCCTATTGGGATGAAGTTCTTTTATCTCGGAGTTCAGTTTAACGTCAAGGTTAGGTAATGCTGCAGATCGCAATTGAATACTTGCGGCAACACGAAATAGACTCAAGCCAAATTCCTGAACAGCGTAGACCGGATATTTCAACCGTTCAAGGTCTACCTGTTGGCTAAACGGTATCAGCCAATGTTCAAGGTCGGTAAGGTCACACGGTTGAGATAACTTGGATAAGCGTCGAAGATCGTCTTTACTATAACTTTTAAAATAGTGAACCGGTTTTCCTAACACAGCATTGCTAGGATCATCATCGACGAGGTTCTGGTAGAACGCTGCTAAGTGAGTCAAACGCCTTTCTAGTGCTGCAGGGTCTCCATTGTCCGATACTGGAACTGCAATAACAGTCGGTCTTGCATTAACCACGTACGGATAGAACTTAACAAATTCGATTGACTGCTTTAACAATGATTCACATTGATCTAAGCTAATCTCTCTATATAAATTACCACCAGCATGCAAGTGACAAAATGGTGGACCATTAACTAAAGAATCGCCTTTTTCAATCAAAGTTACATCAATGCCCTGTTGTGCCAAAAACAGTGAAACAGTCGACCCTGCGACTCCTCCTCCAATAACAGCAACTTTTCTACTCAATTTCATCCGACCTATGGTAATCGTTATTAGTATTTACAGTTATAAACAACTGCTATTTTAGCGCTATATATTATTAAAAAAAAACACATTTATTGTCGTGTTTTTCCTTGACAGAAAATGGACTCTCTACTGTTGAAAAGTCATATTTTCAGTCTTTAGTGCCTCAGGATTGATGGCACAATGGCTTTCGAGTTATTTAGTGAATGAATCAGTGAAGTTATCCAAAACTTTATCCACGGTTTTTGTGGATAACTAAAAAAACCACAGAGAAATCTTAGACTCCCCTAGTCAACGGGGGTTAACATTCTTCTAATTAATGAGCGAAGTACCATTGCTAAAACCAAAAATGCCGATAGAGGAACCGCTAGCCATATCTCTGGATGCGGCCTCCAATCTAATTCAAACCCGTAGTTCATGATCACAGCAACTACCAACTCCGCGCCAAAGGCAGAGATCACTCCTGCCACTACTGCCATTACGCCATACTCAGCCCAAAGTGTTCTCACTACTCGTCTACGACTTGCCCCCAGAGTGCGATACAAACGAATCTCTTGTTGTCTTTGAGATAAGCCTAATCTCAGCAGTGTAAAGATCAGTAACACGCCAGCCAAAACCCCAATTCCAGCAAGTACGGTAATAGACCAGACTATTTTCGCCAAAAGCTGCTGTATTTTTTCGCCCATGATTCTGATATCCATCAGACTCACTGTTGGGTAACGTCTGGATAATTCGTTAATTAACTGATCATGATTTTGATTTAAACGAAAGCTAACCAACCAAGTGCTTTCAATGTGTTTTAATACGTCAGGTGTAAAAATAAAATAGAAATTCGGCTTCATGTCTCGCCATTCTACGGTACGGATCGTATTCACCAAGGCCTCGACTTCAAGCCCGTTGATCATGAAGGTGAGTTCATCGCCAATTTTGATATTAAGACTTTCAGCCACTTCTTGTTCAACGGACACTCCCTGTTTAGTAGACCATTGACCCGATACGACGCTATTGTAATCAGGGAGCTGTTCTGCATACGTGAAATTGAGCTCACGACTAAGGGCCTCTTGAGATCCATCACCAAAATACGATTTCGCGTCATTCCCGTTGATCTGAACAAGGCGTCCTCTTGTGATTGGAAAAGCTTGGCTACGATTGATATCCACTGCGTCCAGAGCGGCTAAATAACTGTCTTTGTCGTATTGAGAAATATTAAGGGCAAAGGCATTTGAGGCATCGTCAGGTAATGTTCTTTTCCAGTCAGAAAGCAGATCCGTCCTTACTAGCCAAATTGTCGTTAACAGCATCAACGATAGGCCCAACGCTCCATATTGTAACCCGGTAGAACGAGTCGAACGGTTGATCCGGCTAATTGCCAGTTTAAAAGACACTGACAGTGGCATCGACTTAAACAGTTTTACCAACAGCAAACTGACGATAGCGAGAACAAAAAACAGTCCCACAATCCCTAACAATACCAGCCATACAAGGGTATTCTGCCAATAGAAGTACACTAACGCCGCCAGCGGTAACAACACTAAAGCGTTAATTAAGCCAATTTTTGATTCACTTGTCCTCTGCACAACCTCAATTGATGAAATCGATACCAAACGGTATAAAGGGATACCTAACGCTGGAATACCTATTACAATGCTAACCCCTATCGCAGTCAGCACTGGTTTTAGTCCGTAAGGGGGGATCGGATCAGGTAACAGTCCATCTAAAGGGACGCGTAACAAATATTCTAACAATACCCCAGATGCCAAACCTAAGATTATCCCTACCGCGAGCAAAACAGAAATCTGAATCACGAGCCAACGAACTAACCATATTCTGCTTGCCCCTAAGCTTTTCAGCATCGCAACTGTCATGCGACGAGATTGCACATAATTCTGACACGTCAAAATCAAGGTTGCTGCAGACATAATAATAATTATTGCTACTGTCAGCGAAAGGTATTGTGTTGTTTTATCGAATATATCATTGGTTCTACTAGATTCCCCTCTGTCTCTCCAGCGATCACTCGCCGTCAAGGGTATCTGGCTTTTCAGGCTACTTACCTGAGCATCATCTCCGACCAAATACACACGAAACTGAACGCGACTACCCAGCTGAACGGCCCCTGTGGCATCTATTGATGAACTATGAATATAGGCGGCTGGCATTTGTTGAAAAGGATTAAAACTCAAGCCCGGCTCAGATAGAATAGTGCCCGTAAAAGTCAGGTCAGCATCACCAATAGTGACAATGTCACCTATTTTTATTTCTAATTGATTCATGATGCGCTCGTCAAGCCACAACTCACCCGGCTCAACGTGTTGCGTCAGTCCTTTATTCCCTTTCAGCTGCAAATTTCCGCGAAGTGGATAGTTAGAATCCACGGCTTTCACAGTAACAAGTTGCATTGATGTGTCACTAAACGCCATAGTTGCGAAGCGGGTATAAAACGACGAATCCATCTCGCTGAACTCGATAGCATCGATAACTTGAGTATTAATCTGGTTCGAACTAACAAAAACTGTGTCGGCTGTAAGAGCATCTTTACCCTGTTTAACAATGACTTGCTCCATTCTTTCCGCCAACGCACTTAGTCCAAAAATACAGGCTATGATTAGAGCAAATGACAATGCGACTGGCCATAGTTGCCCTTGGCGAATTTCATCTACAGACCAAGCAAACAACCGCTGCAATACTCTGTATTTATTGCTCATCGGTTGACTCCTTTAATGTGCCATTATTCATTAGTAATACTCGGTCACATTTATCAGCTAACGCCAAATCATGAGTAACTAGGACTAAGGTCGTTCCATGCTTTGCGTTAAGATCAAATAAAAGCTCAACCACTTTCTGTGCTGTTTTCTGATCAAGGTTTCCTGTGGGTTCATCAGCAAACAGTACATCTGGGTTTGTCATAAAAGCCCGAGCTATAGAAACTCGTTGCTGCTCTCCGCCAGAAAGTTGAGAAGGCAAATGATCGGCTCTGTCTTTCAGGCCAACAGAATCTAATAGACGCAATGCTTGTTTCTGATCTTCTTTTTCCCCACGCAGTAAGCACGGCAAAGTAACATTGTCTAGAGCGGTCAAACTTGGAATCAACAAAAAACTTTGAAATACAAACCCTACATTTTGGCTTCGGATTGCCGCTCTTTCTTCATCATCAAGTTCAGAAATGGTGTTGCCTAGCAAAGAAATTCGGCCTTCGCTTGGTCTGTCCAGGCCTGCAAGTAGCGTCATCAAGGTAGTCTTACCGGCTCCGGAGGTGCCTACAATAGCGACGGTTTCACCTTGATAAATATCTAGACTGACATTTTTTAGGATTGTCAACGACTCGGATTTCGTAGACACTACTTTATTAATCGATTCTGCTTTTATAATGGTTGAGCGCATGATCCGTAAAATTTCCTTTGTCTTGTTTCTAATATTGTCATTCGCAGTTCACAGTAAGACTCTACTTGTCCTAGGGGACAGTTTAAGTGCCGGATACAACATGAGCATTGAACAAAGCTGGCCTTCATTGCTACCAAACGTCATTTCTCAGGAGCACAACCAAACAATAGAAGTAATTAATGGTAGTGTCTCTGGTGATACTACTGGAAATGGGCTGGCTAAACTTCCTGCACTAATTGAACAGCATACCCCCGACTATGTACTGGTAGAGCTCGGAGCCAATGACGGTCTAAGAGGTTTCAAACCAAACCTAGTAAAGGACAACTTAAACGAAATCATATCATTAAGCCAATCCTCTGGTGCGAAAGTGTTCCTAATGCAGATCAGGATCCCACCTAATTATGGTAAAAGATACACTCAACTTTTTGAAAACATCTATCCTGATCTGGCACATTCAAACCAAGTCACCCTTGTACCGTTTTTCTTAGAGCACGTAATACAACGCGCAGATTGGATGATGGACGATGGTCTGCACCCAAAGGCCCAAGCTCAGCCCTGGATTGCCGAGTTTGTTGCTAATCAATTGCAACCTCATCTCGATTAAACCTGCTTAGGCATGTAAAAAAGTACATTTTTAATCAACATTTATTCACTTTTAGTGGTTTAGCTCAAGACTCATCTTCGCAACATCACTTAGTCTAATGAGTATTGTTCACTCTACAGGTTGTCTCTTGTGATTATTACACCCATTATTAACGGCGTGGTCGCGCGCTCCGCTCATCCTGAAGGCTGCAAACAGTCTATTGATTCTCAAATAGAGTACGTTAAGAACGCAAAGCAGATCAAAACCCCGCCTAAAAGAGTGTTGATTTTAGGGGCTTCGTCTGGATTTGGTTTAGCGGCACGTATTGCACTTACTTTTGGCGGTGCCAATTGCGATACTATCGGAGTTTCTTTCGAAAAAGGCCCTTCTCAAAAAGGGATTGGGACTGCCGGTTGGTACAATAACATTTTCTTCAAACAGCGAGCTCAACAAGCCGGTCGGCGTGCGATTAATATTGTTGGCGATGCTTTTTCTCAAGATACTCGTGATCAAGTCATCGAAGCCATTGAAACCTATTTCGAGGGTGAAGTTGAGCTAGTCATTTATAGCTTGGCAACTGGCGTTCGACCTAAAGGTAATGGAGAATTTTGGAAAAGCGCCATTCGACCTGTTGGGCAAAGCTTAGATGGCTCTATTATCGATCTTGAGCATGACCGTTGGATAGATACTGTGATGCCTGCTGCCACTGAGAATGAAATTGAAGGAACACTCAAAGTCATGGGTGGTGAAGACTGGGAGAGCTGGATCGATACATTAATCAATGCAGAAGCTGTTGCTCAAGGCTGTAAAACCATCGCGTTTTCCTATATGGGACCAGAAGTCACACACCCTATTTACTTGGATGGAACACTCGGTCGGGCAAAAATTGATCTCCACCAAACCAGCCACTTTCTTAATATTGAGATGGCTAACTTTGGCGGGAGTGCTTATGCCACGGTATGCAAAGCGTTGGTCACCAAAGCCAGCGTGTTTATCCCCGGATTGAGCCCCTATCTCCTTGCTCTATACAAAGTAATGAAAGAAAAAGGCACTCACGAAGATTGTATTGCACAGATGCAACGCCTGTTTTCCGACAAGCTTTATGGTAACGAAAATGTACCTGTCGACGCAGAGCGACTGTTGCGTATGGACGATCTCGAGTTGGATGCCGATGTACAATCTCAAGTCGCTGATATTTTGAAAGACATGGATCATTCCAACTTTAAAACCCTTGGTGACTATGAAGGTTTTAAGTCGGACTTTTTAAAGCTCAACGGATTTAGCTACGACAATATCGATTACTTGGCCAAAACCGATATCACCAGATTGAAAAAACTGGTCCCATAACGTCGTAATGTTCTTGTCCTCGTCTCACTATTGAGAACAATGTAGTTTAGAAACCTTCTATTTTTATTAGAAGGTTTTTTTTGTAATCGGGCCATGATTAATTTCTTATACTTTGTCATAGACATATATAAAAAGGGATTTCTATGCAAAGGATGCAGGTTCGGTCAAGTGATAACACTTATATAAAAGAAAACCCATTTGGGACGAGCATGTCCTTAATGAATTTTGTATCTGAAATAACTCATTGCCCTGTTCTCGCACTGTTCACTTATCAAGGTTCAGAGCTGTACCTAAAGGTTGTCGTTGGCTCGTTTATCAAAAAAGATCTCTACATTTCAAATATAAAAGTACCCGAAATAGAAGCGATTACACCCTTCCTTACCAAGTCTGTTGATACTCACGAAAAAACAGCAATCGATCATTGTTTTAATTACTTCAAGCAATTTGGCGAACCTAATTCCATCTATTATTTCAAAACACTGTCGGTTAGACAGATTTGCTTAGCCAAAGGCGAACCCTATGGCGTGCTTGTGTCATTGAATACCAATGAAGACTATGCCACAGCCACAATAGAGCACTTAGCGGGTATCTTAAAAAATAATCTGCATATTCATATGTTGCAAAAAGAGATTGAAGTTAACCAAAAAACAGCGGGCGCACTCATCAGTAAACTTGATACCAAGGTTGACCAGATTAGCCACAGTTTAGAAGTTGAAACCAACCTTAGAATCCTTTTGGAAAAGCAACTAGAGCATCAAAAAAATCACGATGCGGGCACATTAATGCTTAATAGAAAAGGGTTTGAAATTGCGTTAAAAGAGCAACTTATCCGATGTGAACAAGGAAGTTCAAACAAATTTCTTGCTGTTATTCTCATACATTTAACCAACGGCGAGAGGATACATACTAGGCTTGGCAGCCATGAATTTGAAGAACTCCTGATCGACTACGAAAAAAAAATAAGACAATGTGTCAACGACAACATCAGCATGGCGCGAGTTTCAACAACTGAAATAGCCTTTTGTGTGCATGTCTCCCCCAACGACGAAGGCTATTTGGCTAAACTATGTGAGCAACTAGCGAGCGTTGGCCGAAAAGGTTTTGTCGTAAAAGAGCATGAAGTTCATATTCATGCCTATATGGGGATCGCGACATCCTATCACACCGATGATCCAGATAAGCTGATCAACAAAGCCTACCACGCATCAGTATCATGCAAGGAGTCAGGCGCGCAATACACACTTTTCACCAAAGCAGACTCAGAAGAACAAAAAGAGTTTAATCAACTTGAATGTTACCTACTTCAAGCCGTTCGCAATGATGATCTTATCTTGTACTTTCAGCCAAAAGTGAGGCCTATTGATCAACGTTGGGTTGGCGCTGAGGTCTTATTAAGGTGGAAGCATCCCATTTTAGGCGAGATTTCAAATGAAGCCCTAATACACATGGCCGAACAAAACGGCCTTATCATTGAACTTGGAAACTTCGTTTTAAGGGCCGCCATCGATAAGGCTTCAGAATGGGCAACGATGGAAAGCGAATTCAAGGTGTCTGTCAATATCTCGGCTAAGCAAATTTGTGACCCTTTGTTTGCAGAGCGGTTGATTGACCTATTAGAACAACACGAATTGCCTGCCAAAAATATTGAGTTAGAACTTACCGAAAGCTGTCTGATTTCTAATCTCGAAGTAGCAAAGGCAAATGTCTTAAGCTTGCACGAGCAAGGTGTCTCTTTTTCTTTAGATGATTTTGGTACTGGGTACGCCTCGTTCAACTACCTAAAACAATTACCGTTTGACAGTATCAAAGTAGACAAAAGCTTTTTGCAGAACATACACGACAACCCCAATGACGAGGCTATCATTCGGTCAATTATCAGTATTGCCAAAAAGCTGAAGAAAGAAGTGGTCGTAGAAGGTGTTGAGAACAAGCTTCACCATAGCTTTATTTGCAAAGAAAACTGCGATATTGGCCAGGGCTACTACTACGCACGACCAATGCCTGGCGATGAATTTGAACAAAAATTCTTGCAACGTTTTCCACCGAAAGTTGCGAACAATGTCATACGTTAATGCTCGGCATTAGCCCCTGACCACTATCTTGCCTGATAAGCCACGTTACCCTTTACGTAGCCTTGATAGGCTCCTATAATCGCGCACCAACTTATTGAAACTTGAGACGATCGTTATGGATCAGCTAATCGCGAAACTTAAGAAAATTGAAAAGCAAAATTATCGAGCTTACCAACAGATCAAAGGTAGCTATAATTTTGCAGATTTTGAGCTCCATATCGATCATGTACAAGCGGATCCTTACGCTTCATCTTCTCGCTTTCGTGCTTTTAGGCAATGGTCGTTAACAGATTTAGCCTGGTTGAAAGAACATTCAACGGCCTATCAACTCGCAGCTCGAGATTTTATTGCACGTAGATTTGCCGAGCTCGCTAAACAAGAAAACTTACTGTCGATAACCCTTACAGGGCAAACAGTGCTTGACTCAACAGCCGTCGTCTTCACAGAACAAGGGATCGAGCTACGATTTCGAGTAAGTCTTCCGGCAGAAGGTCGAAGTATTCTTGGGAAAAAGGCCATTAACTTATTGACCTTTCATTTACCAAAATACATTCGTAAATCGACAATCGAACGCGAACTCGACCTAGATGGCCTAAAACGTCATTGCGAAATCATTGAAGACCAAACTGCCCTGCGTGGACAGCTAAATGAAAAAGGCTTAGTCGCATTTGTCGGAAATGATAGCGTATTGCCAAGATTATCTGGCGACTGTGATTTGCCGATGAAAGACGCAATTACCTTTCAATCACCCGAGTCACTGGCGGTCACATTAGATAGACCTAATCAGGGTCCGATAACAGGTATGGGGATCCCTAAGGGTGTTACATTAATCGTTGGTGGCGGTTTTCATGGTAAGTCTACACTGCTTAATGCCATTGAACGCTCTATCTATAACCACATACCGGGAGATGGCCGAGAAGCTATCGTCACTGATGTCAACGCTGTCAAGATTAAGGCCGAAGACGGGCGAAGTATCCATGCATTGAACCTGAGTAATTACATTAATCACTTGCCTCATGGCCGTGATACCAAAGACTTCTCAACTCAAGACGCATCAGGCTCAACGTCCCAAGCAGCATGGCTACAAGAGTCTATCGAATCCGGTGCAAACAGCATTCTTATCGATGAAGATACGTCAGCGACAAATTTCATGATCCGCGATGAGCGTATGCAAGCTCTGGTATCTAAAGGCGATGAGCCCATCACGCCTTTCGTTGACCGTGTAGGACAGCTTCGCGATGAATTAAACGTTTCGACCATAATCGTTATGGGTGGTTCGGGAGATTACCTAGATGTCGCAGACACTGTCATTCAACTACATGAATACCAAGCCATTGATGTAACAGAAAAAGCACAAGAAGTGATCAAGCTGCATCCAACAGCGAGAAAGAATGAATCAGAAAAGCCCCTTGAACTGCTTCCACCGCGTCAACTCGATCAATCTTTACTGATGAAAACACTAAGCGAAGGTAAGTTTAGAGTGTCTAGCAAAGGGACTCATACTCTTAGGTTTGGACAAGAGTTTATAGACCTATCTGCGTTAGAGCAGCTTGAGTCAGGTTCTGAAGTCAACGCTATTGGTTGGGTTTGGTTTCAGCTAGCTCAAAATGCAGGTTGGGCGACTCATCCGCCTAAAGCCATATCTGAGTTGCTAAACGAACGTTGGAGCGATTCGATGCCTAACTCAGGAGATTTAGCTAAACCGCGAGTCATTGATGTCATTTCTGCTTTAAGCCGTTTCCGCAAAGCAAAGTTTCGTCAGTAGTCCAATCCGTCAATAATCAAACAGAGGGGGGATTAGTTCCCCCCTCTTAATACTGACCATGCTTCACAAGCTTCACGAAACTCACTCTCATCACCACCTTCTCTGTCTGGGTGCCACTTCAGTGCAAGCTTTCTCCAAGATTTTCGTATATCCCTTTCGGTTGCCCATTCATCGAGTTCGAAGATGTCCAAAGCCAATTTGCGTGACATTGTCACCTCACCTATACCAACGTGCTCTCTATAACGAGTCCAGAACTGATTCAGTAGACGTTTTATTTCCGTCTCATCTGCTTCATAGTGCCCCCAATCCATATAGTACTCTCGCATTGGATCATTAACCGCGATTGAGTGGCTAACCGGATGAAATCGCATGAGTTCGATCTCCATAGACTCAACATTGAGCCACTGCTTAGGGAACAACAACTCTTGAAGCTGATAAAGCGCATTCATTAACAGAAAATTTCGTTTGAATAGATCTTTTTCAGAGCTATGGTCTAATACCGGAATCATGCCCTTTTCTGAAAGCTTACTCGCGAGCGTATGGATTTTCCATCCACTAGGGTTATGTCGAAGGATTTTTAGGATAGACCAAATTAACGGATTTTCAGAGGAATAACTTGCGGATAAATCTGTGGTTCTTTGGGTCATAAATCTTCTCAATACTCTCACGCTTATTTGCTAATGTTAGCAGATAGAAAAACCAATCTAATAAGAATCATGTTGAACAGATACGTTGGTCCCAAAGGCCAGCAAATCCAATTGCTGGCCTTTACATGTTAGATAACCCCTAATTCTCTTAAGCGCTCCATTAAGTAGCTATCTGCTGTATACCTTTGTGACAACACAACCTCCGGCTTTGGATGTAAAAATAAAGGCAGTGAGATTCGTGAGTTGTCTTGTCTTTTGCCAGTAGGGTTAACGACTCGATGAGTCGTTGAAGGGTAATAGCCGCTTGATGCTTCCTGTAGCATGTCACCCACATTAATGATCAAGCTACCAAAATCGCAAGGTACATCAAGCCAGTCACCTTCTTTACTTAATACTTGCAAACCTGGCTCATTAGATGCTGGAAGTACCGTTAATAAGTTAATATCTTCATGAGCGGCTGCTCGAATCGCGCCAGGCTCCTCGTCACCAGTCATCGGCGGGTAGTGCAGTACTCTCAATAGAGTTTTATCGCTTCCTTCGATCATTTCTGGAAGCCTTATTGAAAAGTGCTCTTTAACATCTTGTGGCGCGTACTCTTCAACCCAGGAAAGTAGCTCTTCTGCAAACTGATTCGCCAGACGATAGTACTCTAGAATCTCGTCGCGTAATAAATCGGGAATTTGGCCCCAAGGATAGATATGGAAATATTCTTTAATATCTTTAACGGTATGCCCTTTAGCTACTTCCGAAACATCAGGTGGAAAGTAACCGTCTTGTGTTTCTACGTTGAACTGGTACTTCGCTTTATCCGTGCTCAGGAAAAACGCCTGCCAATTATTATAAATTGAATCAACCAGCTCTTTAGGTATTGGGTGGTTTTTCAGTACACCAAAGCCAGTTTCCTTTAAAGATGTGACAAATTTTTCAGCGGCATCGTGATCTCGGTAATCAACGGTTTCTAATTTCATCTGCTTCTACTTTTTATTTGTGAGCCATTACAGTCCAATGTTAGAATTACGTTAAGTCCAAATCAAATATTTTCTGAAAAGTGAATTTAAATCTCACAGATAATGTGAGACAGAACACACCGAGCAGCCAAAGACCATATTCAATACACCTTTAACTCGGTTACTTCTAATTTTAATAAATGTCATGAAGCCGCTCCAATTCAATTTGAGACGTTGCTTTTCACCCAATCAAGATAGCTCGATAAACCGTGCTCTATTGGCAGCGCGACAATCTGAGGTACGTCATATGGGTGGTGGCGGAGTATCGTCTTCTCAACTTCCTCGTAAGAATGATTTAATGTCTTGATCGTTAACAGCACTTCCTGACTGTTGCACAATTCGCTTTGCCAAACGTAGTGGCTGTCGATTTGCTGTGTTTGAATACACGCTGCGAGCCTAGACTCCAGAAGAGCATTAATGATGACCTTCGCTTGCAGGCTGTTTTCGGTCGTAGTCAGCACGACAATGACATCGCTTGGTTTGCTTTCCTTTACCATATCGTTATTTCATCCTTGTTTTTCCACCTACTATTTTGATAGCTGGTGTTCCTCGAACTAACGTATCTCGCCCAAAAACGGAATTACAGCTTGGGCAAACTCCTAGGTTAGATGTGTAATCCTCTGTGATCCGCTCTTTAAAACACTTTACCAGCGCACCTTTGCCACCTTTACGATAGCGGTAAAGCTTTTCACCACACTTTGCACAATATATATCGACACTTTTGCTTGGGCCCTTTTTGTTGGGTTTAGCCATCTAGCGCCTCCGTTGTTTCAGGCTTGACCCATACTTTACTAAAATCGAACCAGCCCAATGCGTTACATTTGGCGTTTTGTAATGTCCCACAATGGTCATGACTTATCCCCATCCAGCAATGAAACATTGGAATGATTTGAATTTGCTCGATAAGATCACGACTGATTTCTCTTGCTGGGAAAGGCTTTTCAGACTCTTGTCTCCAATCGTTGATAAGACGGCTCCAACGCAAGAAATCATCTGTATTCGCCATTTTCTCTATGTCACTGTAGTCTAATAACCAACCGGCGATCGCATCCTCTCTTCGAGTCGCAATTCCCATAGGCTGAATCCAAATATCGACTTCTTCACTTTTTGGGCTTTGTAAATCGTACTTAATAAACTCCACTTTAATACCATCTTCAGAAAGCAGTGACGCTACACATTGTGCAATCACCGGAAACGTTGGATGTTGCGCGTAATATGCGATATACACTGGCCTTTCAAGTTTTTTCAGTTCATTAACATCCACGACATCGTTAAATTTCGGCTGGTGATACCACCCAGGCTTAAGACCATGAGCTGGAATTAACCCAAGTTCGTTTATGACATCTTCAGGTAGTTTTTTATACAAAGATAATGAATTAAGTTTACCCGACAAATATCGAGCCCACCTGTCGTCCTTTGCCACCCCTTTCAACTTATTTAAAAGTAGATAAGTACAGCCAGGATCGAGATCAACTAACTCATGCTGCCTTGTCTTTTCATTAGGAATTGGGTCTGCGAGTGTGGGAAATACTAGAGAAGAGTGTGTTTTATCGATCACCCAAACTTCTACAGTATCAAGCAAAGGCCGATATCCGAAGTAGCCATCAAAAGCTGACAATACCAACCGTTTATCATCATTACTATCGACGCGATAAGGGCCGGTTCCTATTGGAAATAAGTCAAAGTCATCGCTTCTCATTGACGTAGGTGGCAGTACTTTTGCGCTAAGCTCGGCGAGCAAAACAGGAAGATGGTGATCTTCGCTATTTAGGTGAATATCGACAACCCAAGACGTACCAGTCGTCACTTTATTTATATGACAGAAAAGATTGGTCGACTTTAATGCGTTAAGACTTTCAATGATATGTTCGACCGTGAGAACTTCTCCATTATGAAATCGAACTCCCGGCCTTATATAGAATCGCCATTGCAAAGGGGTTACCAATTGCCAGTGATGGGCTAGGTCTGGTTGAATTTGCTCATTTTCATCGAGTTTGGTTAATCCACTAAAAATTTGCCGTGCAATATGGAGCTCCGAGCGTCTCAACGCTTTCGTTGGATTAAGCATGGTTAGCGGTCGGTAGTACGGTAACCGTATAACCTGTTTACCATTATGTTGCTGCAACCCCAGATAATTTTGAATCGCATTGGTTAGACGACTTACGTCTTTATCGAGAACATTGAGTGCATGGCCTATTTTCCCTTCATCGAGATAACGCCTAGCTAATGTCTCTCCAACTTCATGTCTGTTTTGCTTAAAGACCAACTGAGACAGCTTTCCACGACCAGCTGCTGGGTGCCACTCAATCCACCCTTCTTCTTCAAGTTTATTCAGAACGATACGCGCATTTCTACGCGTACAGAATAATATTTCTGTTACATCATCGAGCTGGGTTCCTGAATTTTGGCCAGAAAAATGTTCAAAAAGTGTTTCAAACTGCTTGCGAAGTCTAGGGCTACTCATAAAGGGGGAAAAAACCAATTTCAATTCATAATAGTAGTTTCCTCTTTAAAGATTAAAATGGCAAGGATACTTGGGGTTTTCCAGTTCAAAACAACTCGGTACAGTATTAGATTTTGATTGTATCGATACCCATTGCTGTGGCGATGTCATTTAGTTGCTTTTCCGAGTCAACGCGAACGGACCATTTGCACTCAGAGCCATTCGCTGAAATGACGTTAGCGCCCAAAATCAACTGCACAGCATCATTTTGTGATTGAACGGTCACACCAGTGTCCACTAACCGAATGACGATTTCATGGGGCGTAACAATGATCTTGCCCTGGCTAAATTCGACCATCATGATTGCTTTCTCTTATTCTTTTTCACTGCAATCGTTAAACGACTTGTACAGACGAGTCGTGACTTATCATCAACAATATCAATTTGCCAAATTTGTGTGGAAACGCCCAAGTGCAGCGGTTTAGCCGTACCATAAACAAAGCCACTGCGCATTGCCCTTACGTGATTTGCGTTGATATCTAAGCCAACACAGAAGTGATCCTCACTCACACAAAAATTAGCAGCAACAGACCCGAGTGTCTCGGCTAAGACGACTGACGCCCCTCCGTGCAACATCCCAAGTGGTTGGTGGGTTAACTGACAGACGGGCATTCTGCCAGTAATCGATTGGTCATCGAAATCCGTATATTCAATCTGCAAATGCTCGACTAAAGTGTTCTTTGAGGTTTGATTTAGGGTATCCAGAGAAAAATTCTGCTTCCAAATACTCATCTATAAATCCTATACTTAGCTAAGGGTGTTGAAGATCATGCCCCCTTTTAGAGGTCAAGGCAATCGCAATTTATTAAACTCATTTTTTGCTTAGGAAAGCTAATATGTTGACAAGGATGAAAACAAACTCGCTAATCTTGTGTTCTGCCCTCATTACCGCCTGTGCGTCTTCCCCAACAGGTCGAAATCAATTGATACTTTTTTCTGACGTTCAGATGAGCCAACTTGGTACACAGTCCTTTGAACAAATGAAAAAACAAGAAAAAATTAGTACTGATGAGTTGACCAATGCATACGTTCAATGTGTAACGAAAAGCATCACAAGCCATGTTCCACCACAGCCTGAGTTTACTGATTGGGAGGTGGTGGTATTTGACAGTGATCAGGTCAACGCATTTGCTCTGCCAGGTGGCAAAATTGGCGTCTATACAGGGTTACTCAAGGTAGCCAAAACCCCTGATCAACTCGCAACGGTCATTGGACATGAAATCGCTCACGTTCTTGCGGATCACAGTAACGAACGCATGTCACAAAGCCAGCTTGCCAACACGGGTTTACAAATCACGAGCGTCGCAATAGGCGCTTCAGATTACGCTCAGTATCAGAACGTGACAATGGCTGCGCTCGGCTTAGGAGTGCAATACGGCGTCATCTTACCCTACGGTCGAACTCAAGAATCCGAGGCTGATATCGTGGGGCTAGAGTTGATGGCCAAAAGTGGTTTCGACCCATATCAAAGTATCGAGCTTTGGAAAAACATGAGTAAAGCCTCTGGGGGATCTCAGCCTCCGGAATTACTGTCTACTCATCCATCTCATAGTACGCGAATTAGCGAGCTCACTGCAAAAGCAAACGCATTGCCCGCATACAACGCTAAACGCCCTGTTTGTTCTGCTCCTTAAATGAGCGAACTATCCACTTAGAGCCATTATAGAGGTAAGCTAACATCACACATCTAAGCAAAACCATGTATAATGCGCGCCTATAAAACCCAGATTGAGTCTAATAATCGGGTAACTAAATTGTTTAAGGTTGCATTTTTAGCAACCCAGTTAATAAAGGTATGATTATGTCTACTGAAGCAACTTTGCTTGAGCGCTGCGAAAATAAATGTGAATTATGTTCAGCGCAAACCACACTTACTCCATACGTTGTTGCACCGCACTCAAACGTAACGGTGGATCACGCCATCATGCTTTGTGAAACGTGTAAGAGCCAAGTTGAAGACCCCGCAACGATGGACGTAAACCACTGGCGTTGTCTTAATGACAGTATGTGGAGCCAAGTTGCACCTGTTCAAGTAACGGCATGGCGACAGCTTAAGCACCTTTCAGCTGAGAGCTGGGCGCAAGACTTGCTTGAGATGATGTATCTAGAAGAAGACATCGCTAAGTGGGCAGAAATCGGCATGGACGACGATGCTGAAAAGCCACGCGACGTGAATGGCGTTGAATTGAAAAAAGGTGACGACGTAACCGTCATAAAGGACCTTCCGGTTAAAGGGACAAACCAGGTTATTAAACAAGGTACTGTGATCCGCGGTATCAGTCTTGGCGATGATCCGAGACTTGTATCTGGTAAAACAAACGGTGGCCAGTCTATGTATGTCATCGCAGAGTTCTGTCGTAAAAAGTAATGATTACGTTGTGATTTAGGCGCCTACGAGGCGCCTTTTTTATTCCAGCGAAATCGTCGTTAAAACCGGGTAGTGATCAGAACCTTTGATTCCGGTAAGAGCCTCCCTACTGCAAATTCGGTTATTTTTATTATTTACGGATAAGAGAAGATGGTCTAAAGCCACTATTGGCCATACCGGAATATCCCAGTTCTTTAGAAATACTGGCCAGGTATTGACTGGGGCAGATTGAAAATTTCTTGCGATATCACGATAGCGCCTCGTGCTAGAAGCAAGATTGAAGTCACCAACAAGCAAAGTAGTTTCTAAAGGAGACCGCTCTGCCAATTTCAGCGCGGTATTTATAACCGCATTACGTTGATGCCAGAGTTCTTCATTACGTGGTGACGGAGGGTGGAACGCGACGACAAATACTTCTACACCCTCCTCTGCTCGCCAAACCGTTTGAATGATCTTATGTCCATTAGGCGTCGTTAACACGTTTGTCCCATATAACGGCTTGCGACTCAGTAACATCTGTCCACTTGGGTAGCCTACTGCCGGTTGCCCGCCAAACGTAAAAGGGTAAGTTTGTTTGAGCGCAGCTAATTGGTGACCGTGCTGTGGTGAGACTTCTTGTAGGACCAATAAGTCAGATTGAATCTCTTCCACTCTACTAACAAAGAGATCCAAACGCTTGTTATCGTAAAAAAGATTGTATTGAAGCAATGTGTTAGCTCGAGCACAATCTTTTTTCTTGCGCTCTTCGGGAAAGATAAAGAAATACCCAAACCCAGCAATTAAAAGACAAAGTGTCGTATGTCTATAGTCAGCTCGAACAAAAAACAGTCCGGCAATCGCAAAAAAATACAACCCGAGATATCGATAAAACGAACTGAGGTTCTCCAACCACCAAGGTGAAGTTGCCCAATAGAAAAGTCCTAAGAAAAAGGCGGGAAGGACAATAAGCAATAAACGAAAAATGGTTTGAGACCTCATCGCCAAAACATAGTCGTAAGTGTAGAGCATAGATAGGGATGACGACATGAAGCCCTTTAGACTCGAAATGAATTTTTAGGCGTTTTTTAATTCCTCTTTGGCTAGAACCATATCGAATCAATAATGTGAATTGTCTCACTTATTAGTCAGTTACCGTCGGAATTTTTGTCTACACTAAGAAGATAAAGGATTTTATGGACGTCATATGGATACGACAAGCCAAACGAACGCTGAAGATTACCGCAAGCTAATAGCTTTTGCTGTACTTGTATGGATAGTTGCTACCATTGGCGCGGTCAACCATAGTTATCCGAATATCATGAGTTGGCAACTTGGTGACAACGATAACTATATGAGGTTGCACCAAGTTGAAACGTTCCTCGAGACGAAAAGTTGGTATCAAAAACCACTAGAGGACTTCAACCCTCAAGATGGAAGGATCATGCATTGGTCGCGTATTCCCGACCTTCCTATCGCTGCATCCATACTATTATTGGGAACATTTCTTGATGATCCCAAAAACATACTGGCCACGCTTTTCATTATACCTTCGATATATTCATTACTGTTCATAATATCTATTGGCATATTTACATATCGCTTTTTCAATATAAATATAGCGTTAACAGCCATATTTATAACGCCATTCGTAGCAGCTTATGCTAAATTTTTACCAGGTAATATTGATCATCATGGATTACAAATAGTTATTTTTTCAGTTTTTTTGGCAACATTGCCTATCAAAGGAAAAAAACTTAACCGAAATCACTTAGTATTCAACTCAATAGCAATCACTTTATCCTTATTAATTGGACTCGAAGTGCTGCCTTTTATAGTAATTGTGTTAATTACCTTGCTAGTATCGAATGTGAATGATGAAGCATCTTATGATTTCATCTGTGTTACCTCTTTTTCATCTTCTATATTAGGAATAATAGGCTTATTAACTCTAGAGGGATTCAGTGGAGTTACATCTCAAAATTTTGACACCGCAAGCTCTTCACTATTCATACTCATATTTTTTTGTGGATTTATACTTTATGCCAATAAAAAAATAAAGTTGTTATTATTCCTAGTGATACAGTCCATAGTGTTTCTTACATTAGTTTATTTAGTACAACCAGATTTAATAAGTAGCCCATACAGAAATTACCCAGCGATTCTCAATGACTACTGGTTAGAGAAAGTCATGGAAGCGAGGCCATTCTATGTGTCTATTCAAGAAGATCACATTAGCCTAATGAATGTATTCATCTCGATTACTACTATTATACCTATCTTCTCTATAATAATTAAAAAGGTTCAACATATAAAACTAGTCTATATATCTTTTATATTTTCATTATTACTTGTGTATTTTTGGCAAATTAGAACCATACTATTTTCTTCCATTCTTGCTTTACCACTTATGGCAAACATAGCTTATCTAGGTTTTAATAGAATGAGAACACCTGTTGTCAGAATGTTACCCATAGCTTTGTCTTTGCCTTTCGCTACATCCATATTAGTGTACAAGTTGATTTCAGAACCAAGGCTAGAAGATCAGGTTAAAAGCACTGTCTATAAAATAGAGACTTTAGAACTCATTAACACTAGCAATATAATCAATAAGAAAATAATGACCTCTGTTGAAGTAGGAGCAATATTGCTCGCTCTTTCAGATAATTCAATAATAAGTGCTCCTTATCATAGAAATATAAACGGTAATTTGTTATCCATTGAATCTTTCATATCACATGATATAAAAAGCACTCTGAGAGCTTTGCATGATAATAGAATTGATTATATCATTGTAGATAAAAGAGACCCTCATATAAAGATTTTGTCAGACAATAGTAAAAATCATAGTCTGATAAACCTACTTTTGAATAATAAACCTCCAAATGGAATCAGTGTTATAACGAGTAATAATAACTTAACCATATATTCATTGTAAGGATTATAAATGAAGAATGAACATAGAGTAGCGGTTATAATACCTTGCTTAAATGAAGAAGGGGCAATAGGGAAAACTGTATCTGAGTTCAAGAGAACGTTACCAGACGCTGATATATATGTTTACGATAACAACTCTACTGACAATACTATACTTGAGGCTAGAAATTCGGGGGCTCTTGTTTATAAGGAGAAAAGACAAGGTAAAGGGCATGTAGTCAAAAGAATGTTTTTCGATGTTGAAGCCGATGTTTATATTCTTGTTGATGGAGACAACACATATGATGCGACGATTGCGCCTTTTCTTGTTGAGCAAATGTTGAGAGAAAAGATAGACATGATTACAGCTACCAGGAACTTTCAAGACCATTCTTTTCCCCCAGGACATATACTAGGTAATCGTATCTTTTCAAAGCTTATCAATACCTTCTTTAATGCAGAACTTACGGATGTTTTCTCTGGTTATCGGTTTATGACACGTCGATTTGTTAAATCCATACCAATAGTCAGTAATGGATTTGAAATAGAGACGGAGTTAACCGTTCATGCACAACAAATACGAGCATCAACGCTCGAGGTTCCTTCAAATTACGGTTCACGTCCTATCGAAACAAAAAGTAAACTTAGTACATATAGTGATGGCTTTAAAATATTACGATTCATTCTATTTTTATTAAGAGATGTTAAACCATTTTTATTTTTTAGTGCTATTTCCTTTATGCTAACATGCACAAGTCTATCACTTGGCGTTCCAGTTATATCTGAATTCTATGATACAGGACTAGTCGAAAGGTTTCCCACTGCAATATTATCTAGTGGCATAGGGCTAATAGCAGTAATGTGCTTTTTTACTGGTATTATTTTAGATAGTATAAGTAGGTCTCGATTGGAAACAAAAAAAATTAACTTTTTGTCAATAACCAATAATATTGAAAATTTGTAAAGGTGGTAGAGAAGTGTTTCCATTATTAATAGTAGTAACCACCTTTATTTATAAGTGTTTACTATATCACTACGAATTTGGATTTTCAATTGAAAGTGGATTACTTAAAGTCCTACTTTCAGATGGAAATTACATTGCTATAATAGTGATTCTATTAGTTGATTACAAAGTTCGTAGTCAAAGCATCACAGTAGTTAAAAGTTTGTTGGCCTGCCTTTTATATGTCATTTACCTTTGCGATTTCATCCTAACTAGACTCGTGAATACAAGACTTTATATCTCAGACTTAGTCAAATTTTATGGCGAGTTTATTAAACTTGGAGAAATAGCTCAGGTCGATATATTGTTGTCAGCTATACTTACATTATCTTTGTTTATTATTTTCGTTAGGTCAGAAAGTATTATAATTTCAAGAATGCAATTTTCATCTTTACCCGTAGTATTTTTGGTAACAATATCCAGTTATTTTTACCCACGTAATTCAGTTGTTGAGTCGTTCTTTCAAAATGTTCTAGTTGTGAACCTCGACAACAGTTATATGGTCAACTATAGCGACGAATTTCATAAAATATTTTCATTTAAACCAAATATTTCATGCAACAATATCGAAGCGATAAAACCTAGTAACATATACATTTTCGTCCTTGAGTCTTGGTCAAAGTATCAAAGCAAGCATTATGGAGGATTAAACGATTGGACTCCTAGGTTAGATAAACTGGCCTCCGAGAACATAACCCTTAAAAACTTTCACGCCAATAGTTACTCAACCGAAGGAGGATTGTACTCCTTACTTACAGGAAAACCACTCATCGAAATGCCTGGTTTCATAGGTACAAATGGCTCAATTAATGTAAATAACATGCCAGTAGATAATAGTATATTAGAAACATTAAGCAGTTTTGGATATGAAAAGCACTTTATAACATCTGGGAATTTGAATTTTTTAAACAAAAAGGAATGGCTCAAAAAATTAGGTTTTGACAAAATTATAGGTTCTGATAACTTCGAAGAAAACCAAAAGAAATATTTATTTAATTCCGTCAATGACCAGAAGTTATTCGAAAAAGCTAAAAATATTTTTGACAGTAATACTAATTATAAATTTGTAATTGTAGAAAATGTAGGTACACATCCACCCTTCTATTCCCCGGGAAAAAACGGAATAGTCAAATCCGAAGAGTCATCATTTAGGTATACTGATATGCACCTCGGAGAGCTCATAGACTCAATAGATAGAAAAAATAACCTTATAATTGTAGTTAGCGATCATAGAGCGTTAACCCCTATTACTGAAAACGAATTGGACCTTTATGGTGATATGGCTGCAAGTCAAATTCCTGCTTTTATTATTTGGGATGGAATAAGGTCTACCATAGAAACAGACTCTCAACAATCTGATCTAATTAAAAGTATTTCTAACGCTATGCAGGGGAAATCGTGTAATGGCGATATTGAAGGAAGTATTTATCCTTTTGACAATGCGACAGAAGCACAATGCATAGTATTTAGGAGAGGTGATTATCGATCATGGATTACCACAAGATGTAATGGGAAAAATAGCAATGCGATATTGGATGGAGACAATACAAGGTTAGTCAATGGAAAACAAATAAAGAGAGACGTATCTATCGACATCATAAACTATCTGAGATTGACTCATGAAAATTAAATACAATTTTATTTTCACATAACACTACACGGTTGATTATGAAACTAAAACGAATTTTTTTTGCACTACCAAGTTGTTACAATGAGAATAGAGAGTTTTTTAGTAGATTTCTGATCCTAGGAACTATATTGGTATTATTTTGTGGTGGCATAGGTCCTTTCATTACTGCTTTTAAAATCGCTATTTTTGAGTTATTATTTACTATTTTAGTGCTTTACACACTACTAAATGTAAAAAGTAATAATCTACCAATTAGAAAAGGATTATATCCTAAGAAAAATTTTATTATTATAATAATGCTGTGCATTTTCATATCACTTTCCTTAAACATTGACTTACTTGGAAGTTCTGAACCAAGTAAAATGGCATATATTAGTATTATATTACTCTTGATTTCTTGCTTGTATCTGTACTCATTAATAGAAATATCAATAAAATACAATATAGAACTTTCCATTGCACTTAAAATCACACCGTTAGTAATTTCCATTCTAGGATTATTAGTCTTTCTAGTAGGTATTTTCGACTACCCCAAAAGTCTTCTACAATATTCATTAACTGGTGGCGTACCTTTTGGTAGTAATCGTAGGTACCTTGGTTATATATGTACAATAGGGACAAGTATATGCTTATACTATTTGATGATGAGATATAATATATCTAAAGCCTTCGTAATTGTATATTCCTCCATTTTCACAATTAATTTATCTCTTACTATCTGGCTAGGTGGTAGAGCTGCTTTGATTTCTATTTTTGCTACACTGTTTATTTTTTGCATTTATTTAATCAACATTAAAAAATTTAGACCTCATAATTTAACTCAACTTATAACCTTATCATTCATAGCATCTTTCATTGCATACTACTTTAGTATTTTCGAGTGGAATGGTCCAGGAAGATTCATACTTCACCTTCAAGAAAATAATATTGAGAACAAATTCAACTTGGATAAATCTGTGCGTGCAGAGATTTGGTTGCAGACATACAACGCGATAATAGAAAAACCATTGTTCGGTCATGGCCCTGAAGGTTATAGTTATCATCCCGATCATATCTTCGGATTACAACCCCATAACAGCATCCTACAAATATTAATGTCATATGGGTTAATTTCAAGTTCCATTATCTTGTTTTTATATATCCAATACACTACGTCAGGTATTGCGTCAATATTAAATACCCATAATGAAAACTCTATCTTGGCTTTATTAGTTATTATTAGCCTTACTATACACAGTCTTGTTGACGGTACGTTCTACCATGCTCAACCAATTTACTTTTTAGTGATTTCCTATTCAATTATAATTGTTGAGCGATATAAATCCCTAAATAGACCGTTAATTGACATTTGAGCCTCACATGTTTCTCGTGTTTTTACGTCCGTATAATTAATAGACCAGATGCTCCAATAAGTACTGATTACCCCCTATCCTTTCTTTATGTTACCCTTTTGACAACTAGTCATTTATGTTACTTACGAGTACATCGTTTAATCATAGCGTAAAGGAATTAGTTTGGTGAGAGTAGAAGCGGCCAATTAAGTAGTCGGTCACTCGTTCAAGATGCAATAATGTCGGAAGCGATAGATGGTCTATCAGAATGAGAACAGCAATTTCGCTTGCTAGAAGCACTCCAATTTACAATCATAGAGCGTCAATACAGAACCCCATCTTATCAGGGCGCAACATAATCGCCTAAGATAGCCCCGACTTTTAAATCGTATTACTGAAGTTTATAAAGGTAATAGTCTCAAAAGAACATTGTCTGCAACACCACTATACAGTGACCACCATGTTGCCATCATCTGCCAGGTAACGTGCCCACATTTCAACGAGATTCTCTTTATTGAGCTCTATCCCCTTTTCCTTAATAAACTCCTCATTGTATAGCTTTGAATAGGAACGCTCGGCAAGGTCACAACTGAATGTGACAATTGTGTTTCCTTTACCCATTCTAGCGGCAACGTATAACGCACCGGCCACGTTCAACGATGAACTGCTTCCCAATAAAATACCGTCATGTTCCGCAACAAGTCGGGATATCGTGACCAAATCCTGATCGGGTAGAGTTATAGCGTGGTTTATTTTTGCCTGCCTGAAATTTTCAACGGTTCGCATAATCCCTATCCCTTCCGTAAACGAAGATCCCATTGATTCATAGTGTCCATTTTTCAGAAAAGAATAAATACCTGAACCGTTCGGGTCTACTAACCAAGTTTCTAAATTTGGTTGTTGCTCCGATAAGTAATGCGAGTTTCCGGCAATGGTTCCTCCAGTCCCAACCACTGATACCAAGGCATCGATATTACCTTGAGTTTGCTGCCAGATCTCTGGTCCGGTATGTAAATAATGCGCTCGATAGTTACTCAGATTTTCAAATTGGTCAGCCCACCAGTAGTTATCTTGCTCAACACCAATCCGCTTTGCAGTGTGGTAGAAGTGCTTAGGATTTGCAAAAGGACAAGGGTCTACTAATAACAGTTCAGCATCGTAAAGCGATATCATGCGCTCTTTCTCTATTGCCTGTCCCTTAGGCATCACCACCAACATTTTATATCCAAAGGACTTAGCCACAAGTGCCAGACCAATCCCTGTATTTCCTGCAGTTCCTTCGACTATTGTCATTCCCGGTTTTAGTTTGCCAGCCACTGTCGCATCCGTCACAAGTTGAAGTGCAGCTCTGTCTTTTATCGAACCACCTGGGTTCTGATGTTCGCACTTAAGAAGAATGTCACAGCCCGAGATATCTGAAAGACAATTAATTCTGACCAGGTCAGTATCGCCGATGAGTTCACTGACATTGTTTGCAATGCGGTCTATTGACATAGCGACTCCACTTATTTGCTAGTTAATTGGTTTGTCGATCGGATAGGCGATCTTCATAAGAGTAGCTCTGAGGTTTGCGTAGTCAAGGAATGTGAAAATTGAAAATACTCTCATTTTCTAAATAACAATTATAATTAAACATGATCGATTCGCTTGAGGGAAAAGAAAATGTTTTTAAAAGAGAGAAAGAGCGGCGACCTGGTGGACGTTGTTGAAATGACGAAATTAACCAATTTGTTTCGGGATACTGTCGAAGGTCGGCTTCAGGCAGGTGAAGAGCAGCAAGACCCTCAGACGTTCAAAAAGTCCGAATTAGTTTTTATGTCGGGTGAAGAATTACCCCGCTGCTGGACAGATCCAAATTATCGCTCTAAAACCAAGTAACTTAGAGGTGTTTCTGTGTCTTTATAGAGTTGCGTATATCTAACAATGCCTCGAAAGCCACTAATCTCAACGGTTTGTGGCTTTTTTCTCTACTGAATATTATGGATATACCGCAATGGCACTGTTAGTAGGTCCTTGCTTTTGAAGAACTTCTTTTACAAAGATCGACACCTGTAATTTTCGATACTCGCATCTTCTTCTTATGGCACGAGCTAAATTCTAGATGACGACGAAAAAGCGAGCGCTAAGCTCGCTTTTCAAGCTCTTGTTGAAAGAATTCTTATAGTAGCTCAACCGACTGTTGCGCAATGACATATTCTTCATTGGTTGGGATTACCAACGCCAATGCGTTTAGCATTTTAGATTTGGCGATAACACCCGCGTTACCAAAGCGTGCATCTTCATTGCCCTTAACATCTTCTTCGAAGCCAAGGAGTTTTAGGTTGCTAAGAATCTCACGACGTATTGGCATTGAGTTCTCACCGATGCCACCAGTAAAGATGATACCGTCAAATGAATCTAATGCAGCTAAATAAGACGCGATGTATTTGGAGACTCGATAAGTGAAAACTTGGAACGCAAGTGTCGCGCCTTCGTGACCTTGTTCCATTGCTTCCAAGATTCCACGTGCGTCGCTTGTTATACCAGAAACGCCTAGAAAGCCCGATTCTTTGTTAAGTGCATTAAAGACTTTATCTTGTGACCAACCTTTCTTCAGTAAGTACTCGATAATACCTGGGTCTAGGTCACCACAGCGTGTGCCCATCATAAGGCCAGATAGCGGTGTGAAACCCATAGAGGTATCGACTGACTCACCGTTGTTGATAGCACATACCGAGGCACCGTTACCAAGATGTACAGATATGAAGCTAGACTCTTCAATAGGCTTATTGATCATCTTCGCAGCTTCACGACTCACGAAATAGTGGCTCGTGCCGTGGAAGCCGTAGCGGCGGATACCGTAGTCGGTGTATAGCTCATTGGCGATAGCTCCCGTGTAAGCACGCTTTGGCATTGACTGATGGAATGCGGTGTCGAATACTGCAAATTGAGGAAGGGAAGGAAAGGCTTCCATCGCAGCTCTGATACCGATAGCACCAGCAGGGTTATGCAAAGGAGCAAGATCCGCAAGCTTTTCAATTTCCGCCGTAACTTCTTCATTAATGCGGACGGTTTTAGTGAATTTCTCCCCACCGTGAACGATACGGTGACCGACAGCTACGATGTTCTCTTGTAAACCTAACTCTTCAGTCAAACCTACGAGCTTGCTAATGGCAATTCTGTGGTGGCTGTCATCGCCTTCTATTGAAATTTCCGTTTTTTCACCGTTAATTTTCCAGCTCATTCGAGACTCAGGAAGACCAAAACACTCACCTAGACCAGATAATACTGCTTCACCATTTTTTGAGTCAATCACAGCAAACTTCAGCGAAGAACTACCAGAGTTAATCACGAGAACAAACGATTTAGACATGGGGGGATATCCTGTATTGAGCATTGATGGAAGACAACTTTCTATATTTGTTTATATTATTCAATATTTTTTTAATCTTTCAACTTTCTTTTATACATACCATTGTATCAAAATGATATTTATTGATTATGATCAAGACCATATTTAATTCACGACCTGAATTAAATCGTATGCACACCTTGATTATAGGGTTCATTCACACCAATTTCATATTGATGCATACAAAAAAGCCGGGCTAGAGCCCGGCTTTCAACTATTTTTTAATAAAAACTAAATTATGCTTCGTCACGACGGTTGCGTGAAAAACTGCGCTCGCCACGATGACTGCCACGATGATCACCACCACGGTTGCGGTCAAAACGACGCTCACCATCACCACGGCCACGGCTACCTTCACGACTGCCTTCACGATTGCCTTCACGATTACCACGATAGCCGCCGCCTTCACGGTTGCCACGATGACCACCACGGTTGCCATCACGGTTGCCATCACGGCGACCACGAGGCTCACGGAAATCAGTAAAATCTACGACAACAGCACCCGCTTCTTTTTGACGAATACGCAGTTTACGAAGCTTGCCAGCAACATCTGACGTCATTTGCTTCGGTAATTGAACGTAAGTTGATTCACGGTCAAGCTTAATTGCACCGATAGCGCCTTTAGTTAGACCAAGCTCGTTTGCTAGTGCACCAACGATATCTTTAACCTGCACACCTTGCTCACGGCCTACTTGCAGTTGGTACGTATCCCAATCTGCAGTATTGAAGCTACGACGGCCTTCACGTCCACCATCACGACCACCATCACGACCACCTTCTCGGCGCTCTTTACGGCGTTGCTTGTCGCGTTCTATCGCAGCGATCATTGGATCATCGCCTACGTAGAATAGCGGGCGCTTGCCTTGCTGGCGCTTAAGAAGGATTGCTGCGAGTGTTGCCGCATCTAGTTCTAATCCTTCTTGAAGTTTCTCCACAAGGTCAGTAAATTTGTCTAAAGACTTGTTCTCTTTTTCTTGTGCGAGTTCTTCACCTAGTTTTACTAGACGAGCCTCTGCAACTTTGTCACGAAGTGGAAGTTGGATTTCTTCCATTGATGATTTAGTAACACGCTCGATAGTGCGAAGCATCCGAATTTGGTTTGTACGTACAAGAAGAATCGCTTTACCTTTACGTCCAGCACGACCGGTACGACCGATACGGTGGATGTATGATTCAACATCGAATGGGATGTCATAGTTAAATACATGCGTAATACGTGGAACATCAAGACCGCGGGCTACGACATCAGTCGCAACTAGGATATCGATAACACCTTGTTTGATGTGATCGACTGTACGTTCACGCAAAGACTGAGGAATATCGCCATGTAACGCTGCCGCTTTAAAACCACGAGCAGATAGCCAATCCGCTAGACGCTCTGTATCTTGGCGAGTACGAACGAATACGATAGATGCATCTGTTTCTTCAGTTTCAAGTAGACGAGACATTGCTTCGTCTTTTTCAACACCTTTAACAACCCAGTACTGCTGTTCTACTTTGTCTACGGTGTGGTTTTTACCAGCGACGTCGATATACTCAGGCTCACGCAAGAAGCGATCAACAATCTTCTTAAGCATTGGAGGCATAGTTGCCGAGAACAACACGCGCTGGGCTGATTCAGGAGCATGCTCCATGATCTCTGTGACATCGTCAACAAAGCCCATGTTTAGCATTTCATCAGCTTCATCAAGGACAAAAGTGTGCACTTCGTCTAGGTGCAAACGGTCACGGTTGATAAGATCTTGAACACGGCCAGGTGTGCCAACAACAATGTGAGCACCATTTTTAAGCGCTCGCATTTGATCAACGATAGACGCACCACCGTAGATCTCTAGCACTTTTAACCCGTTGATATTTTTACCCAGGTTTTTTACTTCTGCAGCTACCTGAATAGCAAGCTCACGAGTAGGCGCAAGAACCACAGCTTGTGGTTTACGCTGATCAAGATTTACCTTGTTAAGTAGAGGAAGAGAGAAAGCTGCTGTTTTACCAGTACCTGTTTGAGCTTTACCTAGCGCATCTTTACCCTCTAATAGGTGTGGAATAGCTGCAGCCTGGATAGGAGTTGGTGATACGAAACCCATTCCGTCAAGAGCAGAAAGGATTGAGTCGTTCAGCGATAAATCGCTAAACTGGATTGAAGAATCTTGCATTGGGATCCCATTTATCAATAATTAACATAAGGTCCCATGAGCTCTACCAATTCCAAACTGATCCAGATTGCTTTAAAGCAACCCTTAAAGAGCTGATTCCATTCAGATGCGGATAAGTAGCAAATCGCATCAAGCCGCTAGGGACGTAAACAAGGAGGCGGATTATTCCCTAAAAGCATAAAAAAAGCCAGAAAAAATTGAAATACATCACAATTTTTTCCAAATTTCCCTTTTTTCGGTCACAGTATCATCAATATTTACGCATAACGGTTAAATCTATAGCGTTAAGGGTCAATGATCTCTTTGAATTTTTCATCTAGGCAGGCAACTATTCATTGAGGTATAGTGTCGTCACTTTCATCGATTAGAATTTTATACATGTTCCAAGATAACGCGCTACTCGCACAACTCAAGCAACAAATCCAAGAAAACCTACCGAAAAAAGAAGGTACAATCAAAGCCACTGAAAAAGGTTTTGGCTTTTTAGAGGTTGATGCTAAGACGAGTTTTTTCATTCCACCTCCTTACATGAAAAAATGCATGCACGGCGACAAGGTCGTTGCGATCATTCGTACGGAGAAAGAGCGAGAAGTTGCCGAGCCGCAGGAACTTTTGGAACAAGGGCTAACTCGGTTTATCGGCCGTATTAAACTATTTAAAGGAAGACTTAACGTCGTCCCAGATCATCCCCAGTTAAAAGGCTTATCACTAAAAGCAAAAACAAGAAAAGGACTTAAACAAGACGAATTTAAAGAAGGAGACTGGGTTGTCGCTCATGTCATTCGCCATCCATTAAAAGATGACAATGGCTTTTTCGTAGAAATCAGTGAAAAAATAACAACAGCAGATGACAAGATTGCTCCATGGTGGGTAACATTAGCACAAAATGATTTGCCAAACACAGAGCCTGCCGGCATAGATAATTGGGAACGCAAAGACCCTAGTGAACTGCAAAGAAAAGACGTCACCCATTTACCTTTTGTCACTATCGATGGTGAGTCTACAAAAGACATGGACGATGCACTCCATGCTCAAAAGCTCGACAATGGCGACTACAAAATCACGATCGCTATTGCAGATCCTACCGCTTACATTACTCCAGACGATGAAATGGATAAAGTCGCTAGAGAGCGTGGCTACACGATTTACCTTCCTGGCCGTAACATCCCTATGTTGCCACGTGACCTTGCCGATAACTTATGCTCACTTATCGATAACGAAGTGCGTCCAGCTTTATGTTGTGAAGTAACTGTAAAGAAAGACGGTGTTATTGACAACGATATCGAGTTTTTCGCTGCAGATATTAAATCTCACGCTCGCCTTGTTTATGACCACGTATCTGACTGGCTAGAAGCTGGAAAGAGCGAAAACTGGCAACCTTGTGATTTAACTGCTTCGGTCGTCCGTGATCTTTATGACTTTTCGCTAGCTCGTTCTTCGTGGCGTGAAGCCAACGCTGTCGTTTTCCCTGACAGACCTGATTATCGATTTGAGCTCAGCGAAGATAATGACGTTGTTGCTATTCACTCCGAGATGAGAAGAACATCGAACAAACTGGTTGAAGAGGCGATGATTACGGCTAATATTTGTGCTGGACGCGTATTAAGCAAATCATTCGAAACTGGTGTTTTTAATACACATTCAGGCTTCAAAGCAGAAAAAATCAAAGATGTTATTGCACTTGTAAATCCTGAAAATTCTGATCCAATTCATACAGTAGAGTCCCTCTCTACACTAGAAGGCTTTGCCGCACTTCGTAGAGAGTTAGCCGCCCAAGAATCGACGTATATTGATAATCGAATTCGCAAACTGCAAGCTTACAGCGAAGTTGGCAACGAGCCTAAACCACATTACGCGATGGGTTTAGATGTGTATGCAACATGGACCTCACCAATCCGAAAGTATGGCGATATGGTTAATCATCGTCTGCTAAAAGCTCACATTCTTAATCAAGAGCCAACACAAATTCCTGATGACAAGCTCGGAGAGGAACTTGCTATACACAGACGCCACCATAAAATTGCCGAACGTACCGTAGGCGATTGGCTTTACGCTCGTACTCTATCCGGTGCACCTGAAGCTCAAACTGTTTTCACGGCCGAGATCTTTGATATTAACAGGGCTGGCATTCGTGCGCGTTTAATGGAAAATGGCGCAACGGTATTCATTCCAAATTCTTTGATTTTGAATGACAAAAAACGTTTAGAAACCAATAACGAAGAAGGTAAGATCCTTATAGATAAGGACGTCGCCTATAAGTTGGGCGATCAATTCGAAGTTACCCTACATGAAGTGAACATGGAAAACCGCAGCTTAGTTGCCAAACCAGTGAAAGTGTTTTCAAGTTCAGCGCCAACCGAAACAGAAGAATCTGAATAGTTTGACAGATAAAAACAAGGCCCTTAAAGGGCCTTGTTTTTCAATACGTTAAGTTAGACTATCTTACCAAAAATAGGACTTTGGGTCCTTTTCTATCTCACGCATTATCGCCGTTAAATCCGCACTTCGAGCCAAAAACGGGTATGGGATCCACCTATCTTCCTCATTAGGAACAAACAACATCCACATGTTAGTGTCTAAATCCAGCTCGACTTTTGCAACCGAACTCGTATAGCTACTTGACACTGAATCTAGTAGGTAATGAGCTTTAGAAAACACGACTGTATTTTCATCTAATTCATATAGAGACTTACCTAACTCTACTGGCATACTCTTGTTTCTATTGGCACACAAAAGCTCAGCACAGCGCTCGAGTCGGCGTTGAGTCATTTCAATTAATGACATATCCCTCCCCCACATTTCTTTTTCCTAGTAATTACTATATACGCATTACCCTTCTAATGTTAGCCAATTAGTTTGACAATGGATGCCAACTAACAGTTTGAATATGTCTATGAGAGCACCATTCACGAAATTGTCACATAAGCGCAATATCATATCGCAAGAATTTTAGATTGATGGAGTAAACTATGCTACGAATCGCCTTCGCAGCCCTACTATCGCTACTTGCAGTCAACTCACCCCTAGCAAAAGAAGTCAATATTTCTGGCTCGACTTCTGTCGCTAGACTAATGGATGTTTTAGCGGAAAAATATAATCAGACTCACAGCGAAAGTTACATCGCAGTACAGGGAATAGGCTCGACTGCTGGAATCACAATGGTTAAAAAGGGCGTCGCCGATATTGGTATGAGCAGTCGTTACCTAACTGAACGAGAATCCGATCAAGACCTTGACGTCTTTCCTATTGCCTTTGATGGATTAGCCATCGTCGTAAACCGTGCTAACCCGGTCGTTAACCTCACTCGCGACCAGATCTATGATATCTACAAAGGAAAGATTACCAATTGGAAAGAAGTCGGTGGTAACGATCAAAAAATCGCTGTAGTCACTCGTGAGGCATCTTCTGGCACTCGCTACAGTTTTGAAAGTCTCTTGGGGTTAACCAAAATCGTCAATGAACGTTTAGTATCAGATATAAACCCGACAAATCTCGTTGTGAACAGCAACAGCATGGTGAAAACTATCGTTAATCACAACTCGCACGCAATTGGATTTGTATCAACAGGTTCTATTGACCAATCTATTAAGCCGCTGACATTAGAGGGCGTAGAGCCAACGTCAAAGAACATCGCCGCTGGCAGTTACAAACTAGCCCGTCCGTTTTTGTTATTACACAAGAACGATGATATCGAAGATGCAGCCGATGACTTTATCCGCTTTGTTACCTCATCCCAGGGCCAACGCCTTATCAATGAGTACGGTTATACTGCCATCAAATAGGTAATATCAAACTAAAAGGGGCTAGCTCTAATGCGTGCCCCTTTCCCTATTACTGAGTCACAGCAATCTCTTTCATCCTAATTTCACTCAGCGCCCTCTCCAAATTATCGTTGGCTAGTTTGTAATAGGACGCTTTCTTATCTATTGCTTGTTGGAAGTACGGTACCGCGTTTTCAGGCTTACCTTGAAGTAACAAAAAGTAACCGACATTGTTTAATGCTTCATAGTTTTCCATGTGGCGTGTAAACATATTTAACGCTTTGTTCTCTTGCCCTTTCGCCAGGTAAATCAACGCCATGTTATTCTGAGCTTTTTCATTGTTTGGCGCTTGTTTCAACGCTTTTTGAGTAAACATTTCTGCTTTGGTGTAATCACCTGACATATAGAATGAGTACCCTTGATTAATGAGTAGCTTAACGGAATTGGGCTTGATAGAGTAAGCCTTGTCATAGAATGATCTCGCTAATTCGTATTCATTTTTAACGTCAGACAATACACCCAAACCAAGATACGCTATCGCTGGTGACTCTTTATCAACGACTAGCTCTCTCACCTTGTCTACTGAAATGGTGTTAAATTCAATGGTGGCTTTATTGTTCATTCGAATTTGATCAGCATTTACAGAACGTAAAAAATAGGTTTCTCCTTCATCAACCCTCCCTGTTGCTGTATACAAAGCGCCTAACTGTTGCAAGGCTAATACGTTATTTGGATTAGTTTCAACCGACATCAAAAACGCTTGTTCAGCAAGCTCATTATTACCACGAGATAAGTGTATGCGTCCGATAGTATACAAGGTTTGATCTTTATACTCCGATGGCTCGAATGATAAAGAGCGTATATATTCATAGAGCGCCAAATCGATGTTCTGACTGTTTAGCGCAGCGTCACCACGCTTTATCGCTTCCACTTCAGTTTTGGGTGGTGGATCTTGCGTCAACGTGTCTATCGGACGCCCTTGGTATAAAGATGTATCATATTGGGGTTGTTCTTCTTTTGTTGCACAAGCTTGTAATGAAATACAAAGCAAACATACAATTATAGATTGAAGTCCTTTCATAGTAACAATCCTTATTCAGAAAGCTTCTTTTAATATGAGTATAGCGGGTCCAACGGCTACAATGAAAAAACACGGCCAAATAAAAAGTAACATTGGGAACATCATCTTAGTTGGCATCTTAGCGGCCATTTCCTCAGCCTGTTGGTTTCGTTTATCTCTATAATCCTCAGTGTAATCTCGTAAGGTTGTTGCAAGGCTACCCCCAATTCTTGATGCATGCGATAACATACTAACCAGCCCGTTTAGCTCTTCTAATCCTGTTCTTACTACCAGCTCTGAAAAAGCTTGGGGCAATTCTACGCCAGCTTTAACTTTGGCACACACTGTATCAAGTTCATCGGCAAGCTCAGGGTGCGATATGTAAGCTTCATTTGCCACCCTACGAAGAGCAGCTAAAAAGCCGAGTCCTGATTCTGTACACACGACCAATAAGTCAAGTACATCAGGAATCCCACCTCTAATTTTTCTTTGTCTTGTCTTGATGAGTTTCTTTAAAATAACATTTGGAATAAACAAGCCAAAGAAAACAGCCCCAATCATGCAAAAATTTCGCCAAGACGCATCTGCAAACAATAAGAAGATCAAGGCTGAAAATATCACTCCTACAACAAAAGAAAACAATTTTATCGCATAGAAATTGGCTATAGCTTTTTTGTCATGATAGCCGGCATGCATCAATTGACTTCTTATATTGTCTCGTTCTTTGGAATCACCTGGTATATAAAAAGGCGCTAATGATTCGAGCGTGTTTCTTACTCTACTATTTTCTTTCCTGTCCTCAGAATCAATCAAACCATCGACTCTTCGCTCTACATTACTTTTAACTCCAGACAATATAAAGCCTAATGTAAAAACAAAGAGTGCAACAGCTAGCAGTATAGCGCCCAGAACCAAATTGTCTCGCGTAAAGCTAATATCACTTAAAAATAAGATTAACTCATTCATATTACACCTCTAGGCTGATAACCCTTTTCATCCAGAATGCTCCAATCATCAAACTGATCATTCCAAAACCAATAAGTTTGAGGCCAGCTGGATGAGTGTAAAGCACAGACACATAATCTGGATTTATAACTTGAAGCGCGGCAAACAATGCGAAAGGAGCTAATACAAGGATCCATGCAGCCATACGACTTTCGGCTGTTAATGTCTTTATTTTTCGAGACAACTTAAACCTTGAACGCAATACTTCGGAAACCTTTTGAAGGTTTTCAGAAAGATTGCCCCCTGTATCTTTCTGTAGTAACACTGCTGATGAAAATGCTAACATGGAAACAGTCGGTACTCTGTCGGACATATTAAGGATTGCAATCCTCATATCATACCCAAAGTTTAACAAATTAAAGGTATTTCGGAACTCTTCTCCCGCTGGGTTCGGTAGCTCATCACCGACTTCCTTAAAAGATTGAACTAAAGGTTGCCCGGTTTGTAACATTCGCCTCATAATATCAAGGGCTTCTGGAAGTTGCTCTTCAAATTTCATCAACCTAAAGTTTACTTTCCAATTAATGTAAAATGTGACTGACAACACAACAAATAGGCAGAGAGCTAAACCAAAATACCATGGTTGGTTGATGAGCAATATTAATATGAACAATGCTAAGCAAACTAAAATTACCCTGGCAACCAGATCGGCAAGCCCCATCCGTATCCCGGCCAATTCCATCATTTTCTTTAAGTTAGCAAAATAACTAATCTTAATAAGATTTCGGTCAAACGGAGATAAAGATTTATTATAATGTTCATTTAAAAGGTTTATGCTTTCACTATCGAGATCACTCTTTGTCATTTCAAGACGTTTAGTTAACTCTTTATGTTTAGCTTTTTGTCCCGCCGCAGGCATAATCAATGCTTGTGAAATAATGAATACAGATACAAAAAGCAAGACAAAAAATAATGTGCTATTAACTTCCATATCACCCCCTTGGACGTTTATTCGTCTCATTAAATAGCTCATAAGGAAGATCAATGCCTCTCTTCACTAACGAACTATGTGATTCAGGGATAACACCGGTTGCTTTATAAGCACCAATAACATTTCCTTCTGAATCTACACCTTGCCGCTCAAACTTAAAGATTTCGGACATTGTAATAACTTCACCTTCCATCCCGTTTATCTCTTGAATGCTAACCATTCTTCTTTTCCCGTCTTCTTGACGTTCCATCTGGACGACTAAATGAATTGCTGAAGCAATTTGTGCTCTCAAGTTTTTTGTCGAAATGTTCCAACCTGCCATAGAAAACATATTTTCTACGCGGCTAAGTGCGTCTCTAGGCGTATTAGCATGGATGGTGGCAAGAGAACCATCGTGACCTGTATTCATCGCTGACAACATATCTACAGCTTCACTGCCCCGAACCTCACCAACTACAATTCTGTCTGGTCTCATACGAAGTGAGTTTTTAACAAGCTCCCTTTGAGTAATCTCACCTTTACCTTCAAGGTTAGCCGGCCGAGTCTCTAATCGAATAACATGTGGCTGTTGAAGTTGTAACTCAGCAGAATCTTCTATTGTAATAATTCGTTCATCTTCTGGTATAAACCCTGAAAATATGTTCAAGGTTGTCGTTTTACCAGAACCCGTACCACCTGAAATCAGTATGTTCAATTCACCTTTGACGGCTCCTTCAATAAATCTTGCCATATCATGAGACAGAGAGTTCAGTTTAAGTAAGTTATCCATAGTTAGTCGGTCTACGGCAAACCTACGAATCGATACTGACGGGCCATCAATTGCCAATGGGGGAATAATTGCGTTGACACGAGATCCATCCTGCAAACGAGCATCAACCATTGGCGAAGCTTCATCTATTCTGCGACCCACCAAACTAACGATTCTATCGATAATATTCCTTAGATGGCGATCATCAAGAAATGTATAAGGTGTACGCTCCAATTTACCCCTGCGTTCAACATAAATATGTTTAGCGCCATTAACTAATATATCGGAGACTGTTGTATCTTTTAAAAGGGGTTCTAAAGGCCCCAATCCAAAAACTTCGTCTTCGATTTGCGCGAGTACTCTTTTTCGTCCTTCGTGACTCAGCGGATGTGAATTATCATCTGCCATTAGTTGTTGAACGGCTTGGTGTAATTCCTTTTTAGCAGTCTCTTCATCAAGGCTAGAAAGCAGTCCTAAATCCAGTGTTTCTAACAACTTTTTGTGAAAATAGTGTTTTACTTCTAAATCTTGTTCAAGTTGCTTTTTCGCCTCGTCGACAGCCTTTGATTTTGCAAGTGAACGGTCGCTAGGTGTTATGTTTAAATCATGTTCTTCAAACGCTACTACCGGATCATCAACCGTGTCTATCCGTGCAATCTTCCCGGCCTCAATATTCGAGTCAGCCAATTTTTTTTCTAAGTTTGGGTTTAGGTTCTTCCGTTTAAAAAACATAATCTGTCCTCTTCCTATCTAGACTTCTAATTAAAAAACCGACTAAACCAACCCTTAGATTTTTCACGCTCTGGGATTAAGGTACTTGTAAGTTTAACGACCGACTTACTAATAATACTTTTTTTCTTGTAGTGAATTATTGGCTTTCCTAAATTTGCACTCTCGTTTGCTACTTTAAAGTCGTTGGGAATAACATGACTTGTGGTGTTTGGTAACGTTTTAGTTATATCCTTTAGGCTAATTGGTTGATTTTTATCATATCTATTTATCACTAATTCAATTGAATCAATAGGTAATCCAAAGTCGAATTTTAATTCTTTAACTATTTGATTAGCATTTTTCAGTGACATATAGTTTTGTTGTATTACCAAAAAAAACTTTGTCGATGAGGGCAACACTGCTGAAAAAATAGGGTCAATGCCTCTAGAAAAATCAACAACAACATATTTATAAAACTGTCTAAGTAAAGGAATCAGTTCATAAATCTTGTCAGAATTTTTCATAAGATCACTATTCTGCCCTCTGAATATACTGATTGTATGAAGGTTTTTATCGTATTTTGTAACCATACTGCTTAAGGACGTTTCATCTAGGTCTGAAACGCAATCTAAAATATCACAAAAGCTATATTTCGGTTCGAGATTTAAGTATTCACTCATTAAGCCAAATTGAGTATCTATGTCAATCAAAAGAACTTGATCTGGAAACTTATCAGCAAGATCAATTGCGACATTCATAGCTATGGTTGTCGCCCCATTGCCCCCTTTAGTATTAACAAAAAAAAGTAGTTCCCCCAAATCTCTGCTTACTAACATATCTTCTGAGATGTTTTTTAACAGTGGAAATAGTTCGTTAAGGGTCGCTTTGTCGGGTAAATAGTCAGATGCTCCTAACTTTAAGGCAAGTCTCAAAGAAGCAGTATCATTTTCATCCCCAAAGACTATCAGCGAAGCTTGCATATCACCGAAAGGCAAGTTGTAATGCTGAAACTCCAAAATCTTTGCAGCCCAATGATCCCGAGCTTCAACAATTATTACATCAGGGGAATTCATAGAGGATAAAGAATCTTCTGAAATCGCTCCTACTTTCATTACTTCAATTCTGATATTTCTACTTCTAGAAAGCTCACTCGTTATGTGATTTCTAAAAGAATCATTGATATAAAGAACCCAGATATTAATATTAGTTTTTAAACTAAATTCAGTTTCCAAGTCATATTCCTTTGAAATGGGTACAGGTTCAACCATCATACGCCTCCACAATGTTCAATTGCGCCCGAAGGAGAGCCGTCGTTATTACGAATTATCCCTAAGCTTTCAATCGGCAAGATTGTTTTAAAACTGGGTACCTCAACCGCTCCAGCATCTCCAAAAAAAGACAGTAGCGGTACAAATTGAAACTTAAAACTTTCTGTGTCGATCTCAGCACTTACAAACCTAATTTGAGAAAATATTTGGTTCATCTCGTTCTGTTGGTCCTCATCATCCTCATCAGGCTCAGAAGTAAAACCGTCCACGTTAACTTCCACACCATCACGATCTAAGTAATTTATTAATAGATAAGAAGAGTCAAAGTCAGTTGGACTGTTTTCCACGACCTCTGGCAACGTTAAAATATCATCCCGACTTTCGATTGAGCAGACCACGGCTAACCTCGCAGCTTTTCTTGTCATTTCATTTAACATTTGCATAGACAGTACATAACGACTAAATTCAAAAGCCGTAAAAATGAGTAGTAACGCCACCAAAATAACTAAGGTAAACTCTATAATCGTTACACCACTCTTCTTACCTATCGTGCTTCTATAGCGCATTACGTTTCTCCATTATTGAAGAAGCTGAATAGCTAACGTTAAATGAAATATCTGTAAATGGTATTTTCACAAATACAGGTGTGTAGGTGTGACTTGCTGTAACTACTACAAAACCTTCAAATTCTTCACTAGTGTCAAGTGATATATCATTAGGCACCAACCCTGGCAGTAGAGGGGCGGCATCGTCAGCCACAACTGGCTTTCCGTAAACGACCATATTCTGGATTTCAGATAATGGTGCTATTGCCCCCCCACTTGCTGTTCCATAAACATTAGTTATAGCGAAGCGAGCACCATTACGTACCATTTTGCTCAACATCTGATTTTCAACTAGAAACTTTCCAACCTCAATATTGATTACGAACAAGAAAATAATAATTGGTGTAATCAAGACCAACTCTACTGCTGCAAGACCTTTTTGCTTTGAGGCAGTTTTCATATCAGGATTCTCCACTCGAAGGATCTTTATACAATTGGATTTTATATACACCTTCATCGCCCGGTTCAATGCCAGTAGAACCATTTTCGATTGTACAATCTTCTATAAACTGACCCACAACCCCCTCTTTATCTCCATTATCGGTAGGAGCCTTTTTCAACATAAAAAAGCAACCTACTGCTTCAATCTTTAGTGGGGTTGAACCATTTTTAGCCTCATCACAATTAATCATAGGTACTGGTAAAATACGACGCCCAGGATCTCCAGAGGTGCAATTTCCTGAGGAGGTCCCATTACACTTAGCTGCTTCAGTTCGATAGTGTTCATAATAGTCCTCAATATCACTATCATTCGAGTATGTTACTGAGCCATCGTCATTTGTAGTTTTTGTAGGAATAAATTCTTCTATGTATAAATCTGATGGGTAATCTTCAGCTGTATGCTGAGGATCATGATCGCCGAAACGAGTATTAAGGCCCTTCCCTACGGGACCAATTACGTTACCGGGTTGGCTTTGAGTTGTAATCTGTTCAGCAAAAGTCACACATTCTGTAAAACCGCCTGCAAGCGCCTCGCCGACGGTGTTACCGCCACTACCAAAATCGAGTAACTGATAATTACCAGACGTCATCGACGTCTCACTACCATCGCCGACTTTCAGCGCATATATTTCCCCAAACTCATACCCCAATACATCATCTTCAGTACTCCCGGTGCCGGCACAAACAGCCATTGGTACTACATTACATGCCGTAGTGATTTCAGAACTTGGCCCAGCAACGGCACTAGCTGCGCCTACTTTGGAGATACCAAACATGCTTACAATAAACGATCTCAGCGGCACGTTGCTTACTGAAACACGTATATAAGTATCTCCATCCGAGTCATAAGCAGCTATTGCTGCATTAGAAAAATCTTGTGGGTCATTTGAGAACTGCACTAGAACAAACTCATCAGTCTCCGAGACTTCAGTGTTACCAGCGGCACTAAAAAGAGCGGCGACAGTATCAATCGCTGCCTGTCTTGCTACCTCGTCTGATTTCCCATCACTTGCTTTTACAGCCCCAGCTAGTGCAGCGGCATCAACAGCGTTTTGAAACCTCGTTTTATTTAACATTGCATGGTTCACATCAAATGCAAAAGCTGCGAACATCATAAATAGAATGAATATAGCCGTAAAAAAAACCAGCGTAATTCCACTCTGTTTTTTCATACTTATCTTGTAATCATTACTATATTTCATCTAATTTACCTCTTTTACATAGTCTGCTAAAAACTAGTAGACATGCCTCCTACCACGTTTTCACCTGAATACGCATTTTCCCCTGTGTACACGTCGTATGCCTGTTGCATCTTCGTCCCGGTTCCTGTAGGCACGACATCTTTATTATTTGTTGTCGCATTATGGTCATAGGTTTGCTCATGCTTTAATGTTGCGACCGAGTAACCAAGTGGTTTATCATTTGCGCACCCAAACATTAGTGAACCTAAAATAAACATAGCCAGTATCTGTAGCTTCATACCTTAACTCCTTATAACTCATGCCCGAAGGAACCCTCCGAACCACCCTGGCTCGATGGAACACTACCTTCCGTATTTGTTTCATTAACCTGACTTGTACTTTCCATATCAGCTAAGTAAGAGCCTTTCCCAAGTAAATAAAACTCGATATCGTTAGGTTTGACGAATGCATCTGTGGGTAGCAAAATCTTATCTCTATCCACAGGGCGCGCGAGCCGAGGAGTCACCAGTATCACCAGCTCAGTCTCACCGGATATATATTCTTGACTGTTAAATAATTGCCCTAAGACCGGTATTTCTCCTACACCCGGCATCTTATTAGAAACATCACGAACATTTTCACTAAGAAGCCCTGCTATTCCAATTGTCTGTCCATCCGCTAACTCTAATGTTGATGACGCTGATCTCTTGGTTATTGGAGGTATAAAGTAACTCGCATTGGTATCGACAGGCGCCAACGTTAATGACCCAGAATTTGCTACTTCGCTTACCTCAACTGACAAAACAAGATTTACCTTTTGATCACTTAAAATAGTCGGAACAAACTTTACGCCTACGCCAAATTCTTTATATTCAACAGTAATACCATCTCTATTCGGTACAGGAATTGGAAATTCTCCGCCCGCCAAGAACTCAGCCTGAGATCCACTAAGCGCTGTCAAATTAGGCTCTGCGAGTACCTTCGCAACGCCATTTTCTTTAGCTACATCAAGAGCTAACGTAAACAAGGTGTTACCATCAAGGAACGTAGCCAATAAACCAGGACCACTAACCGTTGGCGTCCCAAAGATTGGCCCCACACCTCCGCCAATATCATCTAGGATGCCACCTGAGTTAGTTGCACCCCAGCCGAAGTTCCCGTTTTGAGAAAAAAAGTGAAAGTCGGAATCAAAGCGGCGGACTAAACTTCGTTGAACTTCAGCCACAGTCACCTCCAGCATGACTTGCTGAGCTCCGCCGATGGTCATCAGGTTAATAACATTGGTTTGATTTACCGTAACGTCTTGCGACGAAGTACTTGCATCAACTGTTTTACCGGCCGTAAATGTTTCGGCCAATTTAACAGCGGTATTCATTGCTTCCTGGCTACTAACTTGCCCACTTAAAAGTAACTTGTCTTGTGAGCTGTGCACCTCAATTGTTTCATTAGGAAGGAACTCATACATCTTCGATTTAACACTATTGATATCATGCGTCACTTCTATATTGATCGATTCGATTAGACGTCCACGACTGTCCCATGCCATAAGATTTGTCGTTCCAAGTTTTTTACCGATCAAAAATAACTCGTTGGAACGAAGCATAACTATATCAAGTACACTAGGATCACCCAGTGAAACCCTTTTCGCTTTGCCCGAAAGCATGACATATTCAGATTTATGATGAGGAACCGTCACAACTTTGCCACTGGATGTAGCCGCGTGGACAAACGTAACCATTCCAATTATAGAGAGTAAAAGAAAAATCCGTTTCATATCGTCACCTTAATCCTTAACTCGAATATTTGAAGACTGCGTACCTTTAATGATAGTTACACTCGGAGACACGTAGCTCTTAGGTGGAGGTGGATCTTTTTGTTGCGGGTTTCTCAATGCCAATTGGATTTTTCCACTACTATTAGCCGATAGAAGTGTCGCCGCTTCACGAGGCGTCACTTCTACGGTAACAGCGCGTACTATAACGGGCTTGTTCTCTTTGGTTCTCGCCGTTTGATCCACAGCCAACACCTTAATGTTCTTAAGTACTGTTCTAGTGTAAGCGGAATTCTTTCCTGCTGGAGTCGTTTTCATAATATCAACACGGTTGCCCGGTAATAAGAAACCCGCCACGCCGATAACATCATTCACGCGAATAGTCACAGCCCTTTTATCTTCAGTGATTATTGACGCTAATGTTGACCCTTCACCAGGCACAGAAACCCGAGACTTATGAACCACTTCTCCTGAGTACATCGTAGCGCTCGCTACTTTACCAATTACTTCTTCTTGATCTAAGAACAATGTATCCTCGTCAACCCAATCTTTTTCGAGTAACCTAAGGGAAATAAATGCAGCTTCAACAATCGTTCCTGCTGGAATTTCTTGTTCTGCCACCACAACAGGCAATCGCTCTACAACCTCTTGAACTATCTCAGGTTGTGTTTGTTGATCCATCCATTGCTTAGCAAAAAAAACCGCTGTTAAGCCTAGAACTATTGATAATAGCATCAGCAAAAACACTTGTGATTTACTCATTCTCTAATCCTCCAATCCATCGGAAGTAAAATAAAGGCGCCAAGAAGCTTCAATAACATTATTGGTTAACTTCCGTTCTTTTTCCTCAAACTTGATAATATCTTTACAAATTCCGACAACATCTTTTGGAATACAAGGATAAAAAGGAACCTTAAAGTGTGAATGTAAAAAAGATAGATACTTTAGCGCTTCATGAGTTGCCTCAAGATCATTCTTTTCACAGACAATTTGAACCAAATCAAAGTATTCATCTTCCAACAGTGGTGAAAACTCGACCTTATACCCTAGACGCCTCAAAAAAGCGGGGTCTCCAATCTCCATTGGGTTTAAGTTCGTCGAAAATGCTAAAGTTAATACAAATGGAATACAAACTTGCTGTCCACTAGGTAAGACAAGATAGTCTACGGAATATTCCATGGGTACAATCCATCGATTCAGCAATGTATCGACAGATATTTTTTGCCTTCCTAGATCATCAATTATTAGTAATCCGTTATTAGCAAGCATTTGCAGCGGAGCTAACCATACCCTATTGTGTTCGGAGTGATTAACTTCCAGCATGTCCATTGTTAGTTCTCCGCCAACCTGAACATTTGGTCTTTCACAGAGCGCCCATCGCCGATCATATTGTTGATTAAAATGGATTGTTTTGGCCGACGAGTTATTATCTAGTGGCTTATGATGTAGGTCAGAAAACACCTTAATGATGTTTCCGGAAGCATACACTGAGAATGGTATATAAACTGATGTGTCGAAAGCGTTTAGTAATTGCGCTGCGACAAAGCTTTTCCCTGTCCCAGAATGACCGTACAGTAACAACGCACGCCCCGAGTTTAGAGCAGGCCCCAGTATTGGGACCATATGTTGGGCACCCTGAACACCCTTCAGCGCATTACTTATGTTTTCGTAATTAATATTATTCAACCGAATATCTTGCCTAGAAACTATGTCGTTGTATTCTTCAAGTGTCACCGGGACTGGACCAATATATGAGTCATTTAAGAACGCCAATTCGGCATCTTGCAAGCCTGATGCAGATAGCCCATAAAGAATGTGGTGTTTGCTTACCGTGCCCGCTCCCAAGTGCGGTTGGTAAACTTCGATAAGTGACCTTTTACGAAGTGACTGAAGTAACTCTTCTACGATATGTGTACTGATACCCATCAGTTCAGAAAGTCGTAAAATATCGACTTTATTTTGATGTGCAAGGTGCTTTAACGTCAGGTTTTCAAGTACTACAACCGGAATTTTCAATTCTGAAATACTTAAAGGTACTACTGGCGGGTCTATTTGGGGCGTAAGTTCCGGCTTATTGTTTGCTGATGTTATTGCATTCATAACATTCCCTCAAATGGTGGTGCTAGACAGGAGCAATAGCGCCAGCATGATGGCCGGAGCAAAGGGTATTGCCAGCTTAGCATCAACACTTGAAGCCATATTTTTCCGTTGGGCAATATTTAACACCGCATATTGCTTGAAGTTTTCAATTAACGTAACTCCTGATCTCGAAATATTATCCAATAAATAATATACACCGATAAAACCACCGCTAAGTATGAGTAATAAGGAATAATCCCCCAGTTCATGTAGGCCAATTGTAAATCCGACAACACCGAGTAATTTAACATCACCAGCAGCCATGGCTCGTAAAATATAAAAAATCAAGCCACCAAAAAAGGCTACGAGCCCTCCGTAAACGTGATCTAGCTTGATCGAAGTTACTCCACCATATTTGATCGTAAGCAATAGAAAAGAACATCCCAACAATACCACAACCCACTTATTAGGAATTCTATTCTCCTTAACGTCAAACACCACAATGACCGATAGAATAAGCCAAAATGACACGTGTTCCATGATCCCTGTGCCTCCATGTCTTACGCAGAATAATGCGCGCCAAATCAGATACACTCTGATTGGCGCAAAACTGCATTACATTTCCCTTATTAACTTGCTGCCGGCACAGAATTAAGCGTTGTCGAAAGTTTGTTCATCAAACCATTCCAAGGATCAGCAGCAATTAATGCGATGACTATGAGAGCTGCGCCTATCACATACTCTAATATGGTCAAACCTTCTTCATCTTGTGCAAAGTCTTTTACAAATTTGATTAGCGATGACATAAGAAATCTCCTTTTTACTCGTATCTCGTTGATCGCTCTTCAAAAGTAGATGGATTAGTCGACTAATCGTTAGTACTTTTTTGTCAATAATTAGGACTTATTTAATGGGGTTGTGATGTTAAAAAAATGACAAAATAAACTATAGGCTTATAAAACAAATAAACTTTAGTTTATATTTTCGTGTTTTGGCCTCTTTAAACTCTAACCAATGTGGAGGGGTCCCTGACTTTTACTAGGGTTTATTTGCTGATTACATACATATTCATCTTCGTTTATTCTGAAGGGTTTAATTGCCAACAATATATCTATCAATAGGTTAAATATACACCACGTATTATTTTTGAGACAAAATATGATTTACTTAACGATTAATTTAACATTCATTGGTACTTTTATCATTTAGTCCTAAACTAAGGTTATAGTTTAGTGGTAAAGTCTTAAAAATGAGAGGTTTGAATGTCATACTGGTTGGGGAAATCTTACCTTTTCCTGCCCGAAGGGGTTAGAAAGTTGATGGTAGAGAAGTACGCTCTAATTGATGTTGGAGGCGATGTTTCTACAATCACTGATCCTAATGTCTTCTTTTGCTTCCTCTACGCTGATAAAGATTTTGACGAGGAATTGCTTATGATGTGTATACGGATCTGCAATAATCTCTCAAAGTCACTAATTGTCTTTCACGAAGCAAGCGTGCCGAGTCGCTTTTTAAATGACGAGATCGTTTATGCCAGTGTCGACCTTTCTCAGTCACAACACATCAAACAAATTGCGTACATTGAAACAAAGCTTCGTCGGGACAATATTTATACTTCACAAACTCAAGGTAAATCAGTAACTCAAAGCAAAAACATTTCCACATTACGGAAAAGTGTTCATGAAACAGACACTATCACCAATGTGCTCGCGTATATAGAAAAGCACTATGCTGGCACGTTAAGAGAAAGAGACGTTGCCGACCACTGCCACCTTTCCATCCCCTACTTTTCGCGCCTATTTCATCAAGAAATTGGCGAGAGTTTTCGCGATTACGTAAGCCACAAACGCATATCGCTGGCCAAGCAATTACTGAAAGACAATTCAAGGCAACAAATATCTGCCATCGCTTATCAATGTGGATTTAACGATGTGTCGTACTTTTCTCGAATGTTCAAGAAAAAAACAGGAATGAGCCCGGGTACATATAGGAATATTGGCGGCACAATAGATTTGGCGACCAAAGATAACTAGATGTGCTGAATCCGAGAACACGCTTTCAGGCCACATCTAGCGATTTTATCTAGTTAAAAGTGCAAATGGATAACAGAAACCGCAACGCAAGCTGGACGCCTAACACCTTCAATCTCGACTCTGATCTCACGTTCAATTTCTAGCCCTTTTTTAATCGGCGTGACTTTAAGCAAGGTACTTTTCGCTCTAATGTTACTACCAACTTTCACAGGATATGGAAATCTCACTTGATTCAAGCCAATATTAACCATCATTTTTGCAGTCGGGAACATTGGTTTAGTTGGATCGACGCTGTCTGTCAGTGCAGGCAAAAGAGCCAAAGTGAGGAAACCGTGAGCAATCGTCGTCTTAAACGGAGACTCTAACTCAGCTTTTACCGGATCGGTATGGATCCATTGATTATCTTCTGTCACCAAACCGAATTGATTGATTCGCTCCTGGTCAACTAGGATCCAGTTCCCTACGTGTATTACTTCACCAATTTGACGTTGCAAGTCATCAAAGAGGATTTGTGCATCTTGAGTGAGCACAATCTTCTTGGTTTCGTCTTCAACATGTGGTTCGTTAACAGCTGGCTTATGATAGTCTCTCACCCAAGATAAAAAATTGCTTGAATGGGTTTTTCCTAAGAACTCCCCCCAATATTCACGTAAACTTGGAGACATCCATTGCATAATCTCTGAGTGGTACTTCGATGAAGACTCAACTCTTTGTTTAAACAATTTCACGACTTTCATATTGACCTCAATTTAATCGCCTAGTAGAGCGCATCCCTATAGTTTGAACGACATCACAAAGTTAGGCAATCACTTTCGGGCGAACATTCGTATCCTGAACCCACAATAAAGATTATTAATCAGTTAGTTAAGGCAATAAAACAATATTTTATTATGAGATCTCTGTCATGAGTTTACCTGCTTACTACATCAAAATGACCCATTAATTGCTTGCAATTTTGAGTTTACGTATAACCATTACCTGTAATGGCTAATAAACAATCACTTAAACCAATCGGTTCTTATTTTTTCTTTACAAGCGTCATGGGCCAGAATATTATACGTCCCGAAAAGGAGAGATGGCTGAGTGGTCGAAAGCACCGGTCTTGAAAACCGGCAACCGTTAATAGCGGTTCTAGGGTTCAAATCCCTATCTCTCCGCCACTTTTTAAAGCCCGCTGATTATTCAGCGGGCTTTTTTGATCTGCATGGAAAAGATTGTCTCCGGACACTGCAATACAAACCCTTTCTCAAGCTACGCAGCTCTCAAAGAAATTTTGATGACGACTCTCATTTTCTGAAATGGTAAGCCCCTTAAACCACAGCGGCTCTTCATGATTCAAAGTGTCACCCACTGCGAGTGCGACTAACAATTCATTACCATCAAACTTCGCAACCTTTACAGCCGACGTACTATCTTTATATGACAGCATTACTCCCTTTTGCCTATCTATTATTGGCATAAGACTCTCAGCTAATTCCGGTGCTGTGCTCGTAGAGGCTATATGATACACATAGCCATCTGTTACCTTTTGTCTAACCCAGTACTCATTTGTAAAGTTGACTAGGCTTGTCCTGGAAAACAGTTTCGCCTCACTTTGTTTAGGCCATCGTGACAATTCAACCATCGTATTTTTAAATTCAGGCTGACCTGACATTGGGTCGACGTTATCGTCAATAATTTCACATACCGTCGACTGGCCTGAATTGCTTTGATTCCAGTGGATGGGGATAAATATGTCTTCCGGTTCTACGCTTTGAGAGATAGCTACACGTAACTTGAGTTTATTCCCCAAGTTCTCAACGCACGCAATATCTTTATCTTTGAAGCCAAATCGTTCGGCAGTTTCTGGGTGAATTGACACTGTCGGCTCAGGGGAAAGCTCACTAAGTGACTCTGATAACCCTGTTCTTGTCATCGTATGCCAGTGCTCTTTCGTGCGCCCTGTATTTAGTCTCACTTTATTCATGCCATCTAAGCTTTCATTCGTCGCTAAATACCTCACAGGGATCAAGTTCGCTTTTCGAGAAGGCGTTAGGAACTGCTGATCTTCAAAAAGGCGCTGGTTCTCAATGGCTGTTTGAACGTTTTCAACAGGCCATTGCTGAGGGGCAAGCTGATTGTATTCACTGTCGGTAAGTTTGGTTAATCCTTTCAGGTTTAAAGCTCGCTCAGACTCACTCTTAATCGAAGTCATACTGGCGTATTCTCGGAAAATCTCTCCTTCGTGACGATAGCTAAAAGCGTCACCAAAGCCCATTGCACTTGCAACCTGAGATACAATCCACCAGTCAGGCTTGGCTAAGCCCGGACTTGGCAATAATCGCCTTTGCCTCGATATTCGTCGCTCAGAGTTTGTAACAGTACCCGACTTTTCACTCCACCCTTGTGCAGGAAGGAGTACATTGGCATACCGAGTCGTTGAAGTGTCTTTAATACAGTCAGATACCACTACCAAAGGACATTTATCGAGCGCTTCATGTATTCTCGATTGATTTGGCAAACTGACGGCAGGATTCGTTGCCATAACCCATACTGCTTTGATTTTGCCCAAAGCGATAGCATCAAACATATCAACCGCTTTTAGCCCTGGTTTAGATGCTAAGTTTGAGGTATTCCAAAACTGAGAGATCGCGCCTCTATCACTTTTAGAATCAAATTCCATGTGCGCAGCTAACGTATTTGCCAAAGCACCAACTTCCCTGCCACCCATCGCATTTGGCTGCCCTGTGACAGAAAATGGCCCGCTCCCTACTTTGCCTATTTTTCCGCTCGCAAGATGGCAGTTTAGAATGCTGTTTACCTTGTCACATCCCTGGGAAGATTGATTCACGCCTTGTGAGTAGATGGTCAGTACTTTGTCTGTTTTAGTGAACAAGTCATAGACATTAACCAGATCTTGCTTATCCACTCCGACAAGGGCTGATAACTTGACGAGATCATCGCTTTCGAGGTGTGCTTGCATAAGCGTTTCTTGCAGGCCGTTGGTCCTTTTATTTACAAACTGCTCATCCAAACCGCCATTTCTTGCCAAATAAGAAAGTAATCCGTTGAAAAGTGCCACATCCGTTCCGCTGTTTATGGCGAGATGAAGATCTGCAATTTCGCAGGTTGCGGTTTTACGAGGGTCGATCACAATCACTTTTAACTGAGTATTTTGCTGCTTTGCTTTTTTGAGCCGATTGAACAATATTGGGTGACACCAGGCTAGATTCGATCCAACAATCACCACCAGCTCAGTATGCTCTAGATCGTCATAGCATACGGGTACGATATCCTCTCCAAAAGCGCGCTTATGGCCCACTACCGACGAAGCCATGCACAGTCTTGAGTTGCTATCAATATTTCCGCTACCAATAAACCCTTTCATTAGCTTATTCGCAACGTAATAGTCTTCTGTCAATAGTTGGCCCGATACATAAAATGCAACGCTATCTGGGCCATATTCTCTGATGATTTCGCTGAATTTGTCTGCTACATAGTTAATTGCACTTTCCCAACTTTTCTCTGCGCCATTTACAATTGGGGTTAGTAATCGACCTTCATGACTAACGGTTTCACCTAGAGCAGCACCTTTAACACATAATTGACCATAATTTGAAGGGTGTTCCTGGTCTCCACGGATCATTAAAGAACCGTCCAACTTTGGTTTTGCTTCTACACCACAACCAACGCCACAATACGCACACGTCGTTTTTATCCAACCATCTGAATAAGACATACATTACCTTAAACTTTCAATACTTAATTCTTCTTAAAGCAATTTACATACCGAAAACCATAACCACACAAAAATATAATGCGCGCTTATATATATAGCCTGCAATAGGTACCTTCCTTTATTAGTGAATACTTATTGCACCACTTTAAAGATCTTTGCACTAATATCGAACAAACCGTAATTAATAAACTTAAAAAAGACACAACCATTCATCGAAACACTTCCAATTTAATACCCCTTAAGGGGTAAATAACTATCAATTCCCTTTAGATTTAGCTGTGAAGGTTTTTTTGGCATCCATATTGCTCTGTTAACTCAATATAGAAAGTTAGATATGCAAGGAATGCAGCTATGTCATTGAACAATAGAGATAAACGAGTGAGTCACTTAGGTAAGGTGTTGTTAACTGGTGCTGGTCCAGGAGATCCGGAACTACTGACCTTAAAAGCTCTGAAAGCGATACAAACATCTGACATTATTGTTTATGACAATCTGGTCAGTGATGAAATCAAAGCACTATTCCCTTCTCAAACACTTACTATAAATGTTGGAAAATCTAAAGGTAACCATAGTTCCACTCAAACAGAGATAAATGAAATATTAATTTATCATGCATTAAATGGTTCCTCTATTTGTAGAATAAAAGGCGGCGATCCTTTTATTTTCGGCCGTGGTGGTGAAGAGATGATTGAATTAACTAATTGTGGTATTGAAGTTGAAATCATACCGGGAATAACATCTGCTTCTGGTTGTACCTCATATTCCAACATCCCTTTAACCCATAGAGGCGTTTCTCAAGGTTGCACTTTCATAACTGCACATGCTGAGAAACAGTTATCAGTAAACTGGCAAGCACTTGCACAATTAAATCAGACAATTGTTGTCTATATGGGATTATCCAAAACCGATGAAATTACACAACACCTAGTCGATGCTGGTCTATCTAAAGAGACCCCTGTAGCCCTCATTGAAAAAGGGTGCTGCCCAGAGCAAAGAACAATTCGAGGCACACTAAGTAAGCTGACCTCTCTCAAACAAAAATACGATGTTCGCTCTCCAGCACTGATTGTTATCGGTGAGGTTGTCAATATCCATACTCAACTGGAAGAACACGCTGAACTCGATAGCCAATTTGCTTTTTTGTATCAACAAGATTTCGGCAAAAGGCCCGTTACGCCTTCTGCTGTCCAAGAAACCATTTAGAACTAGGGAACAGTTATGACAAAACAACGAGTAATAGTCGTTGGCAACGGAATGGTTGGCCACAAATTTATAGACACAATATCGTCACAAGATCCTGATATTGATATCGTTACATTTAGCGAAGAGCCGAGGCTTGCCTACGATCGTGTTCAGTTAACGTCGTATTTGACGGGAAAGACCGCCGACGATTTAGCACTGACCTCCGCGAGCCAATACGCCGAAAAAGACGTGCGCTTTATTGCTAATGATAAAGTGATCAAGATAGATCGCACACATCAATCAGTGACGACCAGAGAGGGGCGAATAGAAGCCTACGACAAACTCATTCTAGCGACGGGATCCTACCCATTTGTACCTCCTATACCTGGAAATGACTCAGAGCATTGTCACGTATATCGAACAATCGAAGATCTTGATCAGATACAAGCTTCGAGTACGCTAAGTTCAACTGGCGTTGTCATTGGTGGTGGTTTATTAGGCCTTGAAGCAGCAAACGCAATTAAAAGTCTTGGTTTGAACACTCACGTTGTGGAGTTTGCTCCTCGACTTATGGCGGTTCAACTTGATGAAGGTGGCGGCACTCTCCTCAGGCGCAAAATAGAAGATCTTGGCGTTACAGTCCATACCGAGAAAGCCACTAGCGAAATCGTCCCCGGAGAACATTCGCGCTATCGAATGAACTTTGCTGATGGAAGCCATCTAGAAACCGATATGATCGTATTCTCAGCGGGTATCCGGCCTCAAGATGAATTAGCCAAGCAGTCTGGATTAGCGACAGGCCCTCGTGGTGGCATCGTCATCAACGACAACTGCCAAACAAGCGACGAAAATATCTACGCAATTGGCGAATGTGCACTTTGGGAGAATCAAATCTTCGGTTTGGTGGCTCCCGGCTATCAAATGGCTAAAGTTGCAGCTCACCATATCATGGCTAAGCCTTCTGAATCCTCAGCCCTTCTATTTAAAGGAGCTGATATGAGTACGAAGCTCAAGTTACTGGGTGTTGATGTGGCCAGTATCGGTGAAGTCCACGACAAAACACCTGGTGCTCGCTCCTATACATTTAATGATGAAATTGAGCAGGTGTATAAACGCCTAATCATTAGTGAAGATGGTAAAAAAATTATTGGTGCAGTGCTGGTTGGCGATGCGGATGCTTATGGTGCTTTATTGCAAATTAAGCAAAATGATATGCCATTACCAAGCAGTCCTTCAACGCTAATTTTACCCAATGTCGCTGAAGACGGTGAGAATGCAGTTGGTGTTGAAGCGTTGCCCGATAGCGCCGTTATCTGCTCCTGCTTTGATGTCACCAAAGGCGACATTGTACAAGCTGTAGCCAATGGTTGCAGCACGATGGCCGAACTAAAACAAACCACTAATGCTTCAACTGGCTGCGGTGGTTGTTCAGCCCTAGCCAAGCAAGTTCTTGATTGTGAACTCGCGGCGACGGGTGTAGAAGTCAACAACCATCTTTGTGAGCACTTTGCTTATTCTAGGCAAGAACTCGCCGATATCATTCGAGTCAGTAAACTGACCACTTTTGACCAGGTACTGGAACTTCATGGTGAAGGACTTGGTTGTGCTGTCTGTAAACCCACCGTTGGTTCTATCCTCGCTTCCTATTGGAATGACTATATCCTGAAGACGGAGCACGTTGAGTTACAAGACACCAATGATATCTATCTAGGCAACATGCAAAAAGATGGGACCTACTCGGTTGTCCCTAGAGTGCCTGGTGGTGAGATCACTCCCGAAAAACTCATTGTTATTGGGCAGGTTGCAAAACAATTTGACCTATATACGAAAATTACTGGTGGTCAGCGAATCGATCTGTTTGGCGCTCAACTTCATGAACTTCCAGAAATTTGGCAACAATTAATAGACGCTGGTTTTGAAACCGGTCACGCTTATGGAAAATCTCTCAGAACGGTCAAGTCCTGTGTTGGTAACACATGGTGTCGCTATGGCGTCGATGATAGCGCTGGTTTTGCGATTGAACTAGAAAATCGCTACAAAGGGCTACGTTCTCCTCACAAACTTAAGTTTGCGGTTTCTGGCTGTACACGCGAGTGTGCAGAAGCACAGTCCAAAGATATTGGCGTCATTGCTACTGATAAAGGTTGGAACCTCTATGTCTGTGGCAACGGTGGTATGAGACCGAGGCACGCTGATTTATTGGCTACAGATTTAGATAGGGACACTCTTGTTCGCTACGTCGACCGATTATTGATGTTTTACATTCGAACCGCAGACCGACTTCAGAGAACTTCCGTTTGGCTAGAAAACCTAGAAGGTGGTATCGATTACCTAAAGAAAGTCATCGTGGACGATAGCCTAGGCCTAGCTAAAGAGCTTGAGAAAGAAATGGACAACACAGTCTCTAATTACCAGTGCGAGTGGAAAACAACCATTGAAAATCCAGAAAAGCTCAAGCGATTTAGTCACTTTATTAACCATAGCGAGTCTGACACTTTGCAATTTGTCACCGTTCGAGAGCAGCGCGTTCCTAAACCAAGTCAGACCGTTAGTGAATCCACTATCGACCGAATTGATATTGTAGAAATTACAGAGTAAGGAGACTCATATGAGTGAATGGAAAACAGTATGCCATATCAAAGACTTGGTACCTCAAACCGGGGTTTGCGCCAAAGTCGGAGCGCAGCAAGTCGCCATATTTTATTGTTCTCGTACAAGTTCGATATACGCGACGTCCAACTACGATCCCGTTGGCCAAGCCAACGTGATATCGCGTGGTATTATGGGCTCAACGCAGGGTGAACCTATCGTTGCATCACCATTGTATAAGGAAGCATACAGCCTTCGAACGGGTATATGTCTCGACAACGACAAGTTGAAGTTAGACACATTCCCTATTCGAATTGAAAAATCACTTGTTCAAGTTCAGGCTCATTGATTATTTAAGGATATTTACAATGGATAGTGGGAAATTCTCCTTATTTTCTTTCACTGGAAAGATGAAAGTACTCCATCTTAGTTGGATGGCTTTTTTTGTCACCTTCGTCGTTTGGTTTAACTTTGCTCCTCTATTACAGATGGTTAAAGCAACGTTTGGCCTAACCACACAAGAGGTCAAAACACTTCTTATCCTTAACGTTGCCCTCACCATACCAGCGCGCGTCTTAATAGGTTCGTTAACGGATCGCTTTGGACCTAGGGTGGTTTACAGTGCTTTACTCGCATTATGTTCTTTACCCTGTTTTGCTTTCGCATTCGCAGAATCTTTTATCCAATTAGCCATTTCTCGATTCTTACTTGGATTCATTGGCGCTGGTTTTGTAATCGGTATCCGCATAGTGTCCGAATGGTTCCCTCACAACGAACTGGGCACGGCTGAAGGTATTTATGGTGGTTGGGGTAACTTTGGCTCTGCTGCTGCAGCATTTACACTGCCTACTTTGGCGCTTATGTTTGGTGGCGATGAAGGCTGGCGCTACGCAATCGCAATAACAGGTGTGATGAGCTTAGTATTCTCTTGGATCTTCTATAACAATGTGTCAGATACTCCAAAAGGTGCTACTTATTTTAGACCTAAACACTTGACCGCAATGGAAGTGACGTCAAAAGGCGACTTCTTTTTACTGTTGGCTATGAAAATTCCAATGTACGGTGCACTCGCTCTGCTGGCTTGGAAGTTATCGCCATCAAGCGTAGGAATGCTTTCTGACTTGGTGGTTAACGTCATTTACATCGCCCTTGCCACTTTATACCTGTATGAAGTCAGTCAGGTTTGGAAAGTAAACAAATTAATTTTCCGCCAACCTGTGGACGAAATTCATCAATACAAGTTTAAGCAAGTCGCTGTTCTTAATATCCTTTACTTTGCAACATTTGGGTCAGAGCTCGCTGTAGTCTCTATGTTGCCACTGTTTTTCTTAGAAACGTTCGAGCTCAGCCCTGTCGTTGCAGGAATGGTCGCCTCTGCCTACGCATTTATGAATTTGATGTCGCGACCTGGTGGCGGCTTACTCTCTGACAAGTTCGGCCGCAAGTCTGTGTTGTTATTTCTCACGGCAGGACTAGCAGTAGGTTACCTATTGATGGGACAAGTCAACTCAGAATGGCCGCTTTGGTTGGCGATTGCAGCAGCGATGTTATGTTCATTCTTTGTGCAGGCCGGAGAAGGCGCTGTCTTTGCAACAGTTCCTCTTATTAAAAGACGTATGACCGGACAAATTGCAGGAATGACGGGTGCCTACGGTAACGTTGGGGCTGTTGTGTATCTCACTGTACTGTCTTTCGTAGACTACCAAACGTTCTTCTTTGTTATTGCTGGTACTGCGGTAGTAGGTTTCGTTGCTCTGCTTTATATGGAAGAACCAAAAGGACAAATTGCCGAAGTCAATGACGATGGAAGTGTAACTCTTATTGATGTCGCTAGATAATCAGTAACTCAGACAACCAAGAAGGCGTTTAATGGACTCTATCTATACTGCAAACAATAAACTCAGCGTGTCATACGGTGGCTACTCTAGTGCAGGAACAAAAGAGATCAATCAAGATGCTTTCTTGGTTTACTCACCCACATCGAATAAAGAGAAAGAGAACAAAGGTATTGCCGCTTGTATTGCTGACGGCGTCAGTTGCAGCGCTCAGGGCCAACAAGCAAGCCAAACCGCTGTTGTGCAATTTATTAATGACTACTACTCAACGCCAGACTCGTGGGGAGTTAAGCGTTCTGTTTCAAAGGTATTAACGGCACTCAATAGTTGGCTGTACTACCAAGGTAGCCAACAGACTATGTTACACGACCAACTGATATGCACATTCAGTTGTATCGTGTTTAAAGGAACATCAGCACACATATTCCATGTTGGAGATAGCAGGGTTTACCTCTATCGGGATGATAAACTACAGCTGCTTACTCGTGATCATCAAAGAAAAGCCTATGGCTCACACCATTATTTGACACGCGCTCTTGGGATAGATAGCCGCTTGGATGTTGATTATCTAGCCATTAAACTCGAGACGAACGACCTGTTTTTACTCACCACCGATGGTATTCACGATAATCTAGATCCAAATGACATTGCTGCGAGTTTATCCAAAAGGGAAAATTCCTTCGAGGCTGTAGGGCAAGATCTCGCACAAAAAGCGTTAAGTGCACAGAGCAAAGACAATCTAAGTTCTTTATTGCTTTGCGTCGATCATCTAGAGCTACGTTCCCACAATGATTACCTGTCACTACTCAACAACCAAAATATTCCCCCAGCACTAAACATTGGCAATAAAATTGATCAATTCGAAGTATTAGATGTGATTCATAATGGAACGCGAAGTCATGTATACAAAGTTATCGACAAGGCCAACAACAGTATCAAAGTGTTAAAGACTCTGTCTGAAAGTCTGTCTGAAGATCCAGACGCGATTAACAATTTTCTTCGAGAACGTTGGGTTGCTTCGCAATTAAATCACCCGCAACTAATGAAGTACTATCCACAAAATGATAAGTCTAAATTCATCTACAACATTTACGAATTTTCTGATGGTTATACACTGAGGCAGTGGATTCGCGATCACAGAAACCCACCGTTAAACGCCGTTAGGGAAATTATCACCAGTATTGTTAAAGCCGTAAGGGTTCTTCAACGCTTAAATATCGTTCATTGCGACCTGAAACCGGATAACATCATTTTGCAACATGATGGTAGCATCAAGATCATTGATTATGGCGCGGCCTTTTCACTCGATAAAGACTGTATCTTTAACGGTAGAGTTAACGTACCACTAGGAGAGGCGAATTATTTGGCACCAGAAGCTATATTAAAAAGCGACTATTCACACCAGACCGACCTATATGCGATTGCAGTTATAACCTATGAGATGCTAACAGGAGAACTTCCTTATCAAAGCATCGATAGCCAGTCTCTCACGCGAGCACGTCACCATAAATGGCATTATACACCGCTACCAACACACAGAGAGGATATCCCCTTGTGGTTTGACGCTGCTATAAGACGAGCTTGTACAACCGATAAAAAAAGTCGATACAGTGTATTTAGTGAATTTCTCATTGATATCGCCAAACCAAATCAGCAGCTGATTTCAACCTACACTGAAACAGGCTTGATCAACACAAATCCGATTTTGTTTTGGAAACTTAGTACATTGCTGATATCGATGTGCGCTGTCATTGAATTGCTATTGCTAATACAAAGACAGTAGACGACTCATAGAGCCAGTTACGATTCCTTAACTACTAGGAACATAAAAAAACAAGTCAAACATTTGAAATTGTTAACTCAGCCGCACAACAACAAGCTTGTTAGAAATGTTCAAGTTTATAGCGAGTCAAATTTGACAGCCGTACGGTAAAAGAATTACCGTGACTTGAACGCCTTTGCTTGCGCGTCTGGAATGGCCGAGATTATGTTGTACTCGGCCTTTTCCTTTTGTCACAGAGCACCGATTTTACTTAAATTAGGTAAGTGTGATTCCACAATGCCTACAGTGCGCCTCCGATTGGCACGAAATACACCAATACTGACCATGCACCTACCCAGCCAATGACAACGAGCATGTCAAGCCAATCTTTATTCCACATGCTAACTCCTTGTACTGTTGATTGTATAAGTCTACGTAAGTGGACTTACCAGATCGAGAACAGTTCATAAATCGGCAAAACTTACGCCAAACTATGGAATTAACATCGCATTTTCGTAGGTAGCTGATTGTTCGAAGGTTTTAGGGTTATCTGCTAAGAATTCGATAAAGCAATCAGCCATTGACAATGCCGTGACTTCTCCTGCGTCCTGCATGTTTAGGATAGCATCATAACCTTCTTTACCTTTCATGGTGTAAGCACTTGAAGTGCCCGTATAAACTCTATGGCTCACCACAAACTCCCAACCGAACTCTCCCATTATTTTCAAATTTAAAATACGAGAACCCAACGGGGCGTGACGGTCGTACTTGAAGTCCAAATGATAACAATAGGGGTAACTCCCTGAGCCCGTTCCAGCAACGCCATTGCTAATGGCGTTGTTAATCGCCCCTTCTAAAATGGTGGCAATGTGATGACCTTGTATCTTGTATACACCGATGGGAACGGCAAAAGGCAATATTTTTCCTGCAATGTCTGCCAGTGACACTTGCCCTGCATTTAACGAGTTTCGGACTCCACCAGCATTGTGTATGGCAAAATCTGGGGCGTAACCTCGATTGGCCATTGCATAATAGAACGATTTCGCAACCAAAGGGGCAATTACGCTCCCACCTTGCTCATCGGGTATGCGAATATGCCTAGCTGGAGAGGTTAAGAAAGCAACTTGTTGCGCTTGCAATTGACGCACTTTCGGCTGATATTTATTTTGAATAATTGACTGTATATACGGATCTTTCTTGCAGACAACAACATTCCCATGATTATGAATGGTTGCTAAAACGTTACGGCGTATATGATCCTCTACCGTTTCCGATAAAGAAGCATCTACAAAAAATCTGCGACCAATCAAGATTTCATTTTTACCTTCACATTGCTGCACAATCCCATGTTCATCAAAGGTAAGTTCACAATGCCCTAATGTTAACGCATGATAACCTGCCTGTACGACAACGGTTTGATTAACCCTAACGCCATATACGTCGCGCGATGTCACACCGAGTTTAGAAAAATCCCCTTGCAATACATGGCTATGTCCGCCAACGATTACACTAATACCTTGCACTTCACCGGCAAGACGTAGGTCGCCTTCATAACCAAGGTGACTAAGAAGAATAATCTTATTGATACCCTCTTGGTGTATCTTATCTATGGTATTACGCGCTGTTTCTAGAGCATTGACAAAAGGTGTATCTATATCTGGGTTAGCAATATCTGCCATCAAATCAAGTGATAGACCAAAGATGGCAATGCGTTCTCCGTCTATGTCTCTGACAATATACTTTGCACTTCGGGTTTCATCATCAAAGCTGTAGATGTTATTCAAATTTCTCAATGGGTTAAGTTTGTCTTTATACTCGTTACTTAAATCCCAGTTCCCAGCCAACAAAGGGAAATTAATCTGGCGCACAAACTGGCCAACTGGATCATTACCCATGTCTAGTTCATGATTGCCCAGCGCCATAGCGTCAATACTTAGTGCATTAAGTAATTCAGCATTGGCTTTGCCTTTAAACAGAGAGAAATATAGTGTGCCCTGGAAACAGTCTCCAGCATGAAGAAACAGAAAACCTTGATTTTTAGCCAACGCATTGGCTTTCAATTGTTGAGCACGTGACGCTAAGCGTGCAAAGCCGCCAACACTAACGAAAGGAGAATATACCTGGTTTTCGACCTCGATACGGAATTGATAAGAAGTCGGCTCAAAATAAGAATGGGTATCATTGATATGGGCTAATGTAATGGTCAGTGTTTTGTTCTCTGTCATATTTTCTTCTCGTTTCATTCCCTTTATCCTAGCCCCTGTTTTATGACATTTGTATTAATTTGATGAAATCAAGTGAGAAGTATACAGGTCTTTAAGAGAGATATATCACGTTTTGTTTCGTTATAGGCACAATAATCTATGAGGTTCTTATCGTTATTACGATTGATTTCGCTCCGTTTTTTTAAAGTTTCGTATAATTGAACTATTGGCCGTTCTAACGTGTACATCCTGTATTGCGTCAAAATTGGGGGGCAATATGAAGCTTGAACGTATTGATGTTTCTGGTTTTCGGGGGATTAAACGCTTAGCTCTCTCTTTTGATGAGCTCACCACCCTTATCGGAGAAAATACTTGGGGTAAGTCTTCTTTGCTTGATGCGCTGAGTGTAGTGTTGCCATCAAATGGCTTTCCATACCAATTTTTAATGACCGATTTTCATGTCGATCATTCTATTTCACACCCACAATCTCGTCACCTTCAGATCATTCTCAGCTTTGTCACAACAGAGAAAAATGAAATACATGCTGGCCGCTATCGCAAACTAAAGCCCATTTGGCAATTAGACGAGTATGGCAATCATCGATTTTACTACCGGATAAGTGCTACGCTCGAAGGGTATGAACCGATAACTCGCTACACCTTTCTCGATCTTGAAGGTAATCCTTTAAAATTGCATCACTCTGAAAAATTGGCTCAAGAGCTCATGAGCTTACACCCGGTGATTAGACTGAGGGACTCGAGGCGTTTTAATCGCCCCTTTGAGAATGGAAATGGCGTCAATTCAAATATCGAGAAAAGAATAAACAATACTTGCCGTCGCCTGCTGGCCGTACCGGGTCATGTGAACAAAGGTGAAATGAAGTCCAGTTTAAACGCTATGCGTGCATTAGTTGAGCACTACTTTTCTTTTCGCAGCCAATCAAGAACACTTCCAAATCAACTGCGTGATGGTATTTTTTACAGTCGTCCACAAGGTGATCAAAATCTCACCCAAGTAATTGATGAAACCAAAAACCATCAAACTCGCTTGTTGTTACTCGGACTATTGAATGCCTATTTGCAAGCAAAAGGCCCTAATGATTTACGTCGTTGTGCAAGACCTATATTGCTATTAGAAGACCCCGAAGGTCGATTGCATCCGACACATCTATCTAGAGCCTGGAGCCTGTTGCAAATGTTGCCCATGCAAAAAATCCTCACCACGAACAGCAGTGACTTGCTTAGTGCAGTGCCCATTCAGTCTATTCGACGTTTGGTAAGGCAATCTGACCGAACCATTGCTACAAACCTCTCTACAAAAAACTTATCTCACGACGAGCTAAGACGAATTGGCTTTCATATTCGTTTTCACCGCTCTCGCGCATTATTCGCTCGTTGCTGGTTATTGGTCGAAGGAGAAACTGAGGTCTGGCTCTTTAATGAGCTCGCCAATCTTTGTGGTTATAATCTGGCGGCAGAGGGCGTTCAAATCATAGAGTTTGCACAATCAGGATTAAAATCACTTATCAAGGTGGCTAAGACCTTTGGGATAGATTGGCACGTTGTTACCGACGGAGATGCAGCAGGTAAAAAGTACGCGGCAACGGTTGTGCATCAGCTAGGCAACGAACACCCAAGACATCACTTAACTGAACTGCCAGATAGAGATATCGAGCATTTTCTCTACGCTCACGGGTTCGAACTCTTTTTTAAAGACTTGGTAAAAATCCCTCATGACCAACCTATTCCTCCTAAAAAAGTAATAATAAGGGTTCTAAAGAAATTTGCTAAGCCTGATCTCGCCCTTGCGATCGTTGGCTATTGCGAAGAACAAGGGGTCGAGCAAGTACCGTTATTGATCCGATGGATTTTGAAGCGCGTCATTACAATGGCCAATGGCAATACTTAAAGCACCTTTCCGGTGCTATCAAATAAATTGATTGTCGATTTCAAGCCATTTAACTGTTGGAAGGTTCGCTTACCGTTGATGCTGTGTTGGCATTGCTTAACATCGCACTTAACCACAAACCGCTCGATTTCATGCTAAAGCCAAACAAACCACCCAACATCAGTGAAGGGGCGACGATTTGCCAATCACCGTTTGCCGCAAATGTCGCGCACGCGCCTATAAACGTTCCAGGAATGTACGCTAGCCAGCTTCGCTTCGCCTGAATACACATCATAAAGGACACAATCGCTGTCATAATATAGCCGACAATTTCAGCGTCAAACATTGAACTGCTCTTAATAATAACCAGAGCCCATGCAACACCAGATAAATTAGTCATCATGCTTTTCGCCAAGCCTTTGGGCCCATCACTAGGTGAAGCAAAAAAGCTGGTACAACCAAGAAACCCGGCCCACGACAACAGGCCCAGCGAGATGGATAACCAGCCCCAGAGCCCTGAAAGAACACCAGTAGTAAGGGAAATTGCGATGAGAGGGTTCATAGTCGTGCCCATTTACTGTTCAATTTATGCACATAGACTAAATGAGTTCGCCCTCTAAAACCGAGGCGTGGCTCGCAAAATCAAATGCAATACTGCAACAAATTGGACGTAAAAGTGATCTACATCACCCTATAATGTAGGTTTGCCCTTCATCATTCTCATACCTTCCCTTTTTACGCATTCAACCAACGGATTTTCAGCCATATCGGCACGCCAGATAAATGATAACGTTCTTTCCATTTTCAGTTCTGGTACGTTTAACGCTACGAGTGACCCAGATTCAATAAAGCGTTCGATGTCTAAGTACGGCAAACATGTCAAATATTGACCATTAGCAACCATGCTACGCAGTACAGGGACATGCTCATATTCCCGCCATACATCCAGATCAGCGATGAGATGGTGGATTGAGCTATCAAAAATCATTCTCGTACCTGAACCGTGTTCTCGTAGAACCCACTTTGCTTGTTCAAGTTGAGACAAGCTTACTTTTTCTCTACGAGCAAAAGGGTGGTGCGCAGATGCTACGACCATTAAGTGGTCACGGCACCAAACGTCTTGATGAATGCGATTGTCATCACAACGACCTTCAATAATACCGAGATCATATTTGTAATCTAATACACCTTCGATAACTGAATCGGTACTCTGAACACCCAACGAAACGCGCATTTCTGGGAAATCGTTATCTATTGCACTAATTAAGTCTGGAACAAGATGTTCGCCAGGTGTTTGGCTTGCACCCAATTTAAGTTCGCCACTGAGTAGATGTTGTTCATAAAATCCCATTTCGATCTGTTGCGCATCTTGCAATAACCGTTTGGCTTTGGGGCGTAACCAAACTCCCCAATGCGTTAGGGCCATCTGTTTTCCTTGCCGTTCAAACAAAGGACGTCCCAACATTTTTTCTAATTGTGCTAAAGACATACTGGTTGCCGATTGAGTCAATGCCATCTTCTCTGCGGCTTGACTAACACTTCCTGAATCAGCGACCGCATCGAATACTGCCAACTGTTTTAATGAGTACCGCACTAAGATTCCCCTGCCGTTTAGTTCGTAATTACTTGAAGGTGCAAGACTCTGTTTTCGTTCTTAATATGAGTGAAGTACCACGCATCGATTTGCACATGGTTCATTTTACCTAGTGTAAAGGTGTTATCAATAAAATTGATTCATATTTTCAAAATTATCAATTTTACGAGTACCACTGAAACGTCATATTCTGATTTTGAAGCAAGGCATGGGGCCTAGCTCTCGCCAACGAGTTAAGGAGTTAATCAATGAGCGAGAATCAAAACAATCAGACTTTTAAGGAATAGCTATGTCGTCAACACACGCCAACGATCGTCTGCTGTTTTCTCCAACAGAAATGATGGCAGAAGCAGAAAAATTCGCACTGAGTAAAGCGAAGAAAACCAATTCGATGACGATGAGCCTCGCCATTATGGCTGGTGCTTTTATTGGCCTTGCGTTTCTCTTTTACATTACGGTGACGACGGGCAGCGCGGACGCAGGATGGGGACTCAGTCGTTTGGCTGGAGGTTTAGCGTTTAGCATGGGACTCATCATGATTGTTATTTGTGGTGGAGAGCTGTTCACCAGCTCGGTTCTATCAAGCATATCATGGGCCAACAAGCAGATTACTTTCTCAAAGATGTTAGCGATATGGGGAAAAGTCTACGTTGGTAATTTTATAGGCGCGATGTTTCTGCTCGTTATGGTTTCTGCAGCGGGTCTTTATCAAATGGACAACGGCCAGTGGGGTCTCAACGCACTGAACATTGCACAGCACAAATTGCATCACACTTGGGTTCAGGCTTTTGCTTTGGGCGTCTTGTGTAACCTATTGGTATGTCTCGCCATTTGGCTGACGTTTAGCTCAGCCAACGCCATGACAAAAGCAGCCATGACCATACTGCCAGTGGCTATGTTTGTCAGTAGTGGCTTTGAGCACTGCGTCGCCAATATGTTTATGGTTCCTTTGGGTATCACTATTCAGATGTTTGCCGGGCCTGACTTTTGGACAAGCATTGGGACCAATGCAGGTCAGTACTCAGATCTAACGCCCTGGCATTTTGTAAGCAGCAACCTTATCCCTGTAACTTTAGGGAACATCATTGGTGGCGCAGTACTTGTTGGCTTAGCGAACTGGAGTATTTACCGCCGACCACAACTAAAAGCAACAAACGTTACAGCTATTACCACTACAACTACTATATCGTCAGTCAAGGAGTCACCTATGAACAACAACATCGCAATTAAAGAAATCATGAACACTCAACCTACAACGCTAAGCGTTGAAATGCCAACGTCTGTCGCACTAGATACTCTACTGGATCACAATCTAACTAGTGCACCAGTAATAGATATTGAAGGGCGCTTGGTTGGTTTCTTTTCAGTACATGATGTCATGGTAGACTTGTGGTGTCAGGACTATATCCCTGAATCGGGCCAGAAGGTTGTCGATTTGATGAGTCGTGATGTAGTTGCTATTGATGCTAGTGAAAGACTTGTCGATGTTGCTGAATTCCTGTGTATTGACAAAGAGAAGTTGTACCCAACATCTTCTATGGGAATTGCGACCAGTTTTACTACCTTGTCTTTAGAAGAACGCGCTAAATCTATGAAAGTGAGTAAACCTCACGTGTTACCCGTTCTTGATGGTGGGACTTTGGTAGGAACACTGTCACGAGCGAATGTGATGTCTGCTTTACGTCCTATCTACGGTGAACGATTGAACATTGTTGAAAATGAACTAGCAAGTGCTTAACTCTATAAAACCATAAATTACATTTATGTAAATAACAACACCCCGAGGTCTGAAGTGACCCTCGGGGCGTTGTTATTTTACGTAACTATGATGGTTTACTTTTTCACACCTTCAACATGTAATTCCATGTCTACATAGCTTGATGCACCCATGACTGCGATGTTGAAATCTGCCAACTCTAGACGCGTTGTTCCGTAAAAACCAGCACGTTGCCCACCCCAAGGGTCTTGACCTGCTCCAATGAATTCAGCACTTATCACGATAGGTTTAGTCACACCATGAAGGGTTAAATTGCCGTCAATATTAAGCATTCCGTCACCGGCATCTGACACCTTGGTACTTTCAAATACCGCTTCACCATATTTGCCTGCATCAATAAAATCTGAGCTACGAATATGTTTGTCACGCTCAGCATGGTTAGAATCCAAACTCGTCGTATCCACACTCACCTTCACAGATGAAGCAGAAACATTTTCGGGTTCATAGCTAAACTCACCGTTGAAGGTATTGAAGCGGCCCTTAATAAAGGCATAACCGAGATGACTAACCTTAAAGTTGATAGAGGCGTGAGCACCCTTAGTGTCAATAACGTAGTCGGTAGCCATCGCGCCAAAAGGCATCAACATCGCCGCCGTCAGTCCTGTTGTTATTAGTAGTTTTTTCATTTCACAGCTCCTAGCATTTTTTTAAGGGTGTTGTCTTTATTAATAAAGTGGTGTTTCAACGCGGCCAAGGCATGAAGTGCCGATAACGCTATCACAGCCCAGCCACAGTAATAATGAATTTCGCCAGCGACATCGGATTGGTTTGCAAATAATTCACCCATTGCTGGCACAGTAAACCAACCGAATACTTCTATTCCTCGCCCATCTGAGGTTGAAATAAGGTAGCCAGATACAAACAAGCCAAATAACAACAGATACAACGTATGATGAGCCATTGTTGCGGCTTTCATCTCGAACCTAGAACCTTCAACTCTCGGTTCCGCCGAAAGGGCTTTCCAGACCAATCTAAAAATGGTTGCTGCAGCGAGAATCAACCCTATTGATTTATGCCACTGCGGAGCTGTTTTGTACCACTCACTGTAGTAAGACAAATCAACCATCCACAACCCGACGCCAAAAAGGCTAAAAACGGTTAACGCGGAGATCCAATGCAGCGTGCGTGAAATAAGGTTGTAGTTTCGAACAGGTGAACTCATTTATACATCCATCATTTGAGTTGATAACTATTTGCGATAGTAACAATGTCGTTTCGAATTAAACACATTATTTACAATCTTTGACAAATCTTCGAGGTGGCGTTTTAGAATGTCATGTTCAAGTTTTTTGAAGAAGCCTCGCGGCTGGTTACAACCACCGGTTCTTTAGTAATCGCTCTCTTTTTCTATTTCAAACAACTCATCTGTGATATCAAGAAGCCTTTTATCTATCACTGTTTTGGCATCCGCTAGCCCCTGATTATAAAAGGCGGGCCCTAACGTTTTGATCAGATGGTCAAGTAGAAACTCAACATCAAACTGGCCGACCTCTACTTCCATTTCGTCCTGGAAATATTCTTGAAGGCCATGGACAATCTGTGTTCTTTGTTTGTTGCTAAACATATTTTCACCATTTAAGTTAGTTGTTTGCCCTAAGCAAAACACAGTGTACTTGCCCCTCAGCAAGTTCTCTAGACAGTTAAGGTTTACTGATATTAGTTATCAACATTTACATCCGTTTTCTGTCACCGTTTGACGCTACGCTCGACTTAATTCATCCTTTTTGTCTTCAACTAAATAGGCTAACTGAGGAGCCAGTCTCATAATCAGAGTTACTTTACAAATTCAGTTTCATTTATGAGGTTGATTGCTTAAAATAATAGAAGTTCTACTAGGAAAACATCATGGATGAAGGATACCAAGAACGTATAACGTTTTTGTTGAAGAGTACTCAATGCACTACTGGTGAATTGGCTCATGCAATCGGTAAAGGAAAAGCGACCATCAGTCGTTACCTGAGCAAGGGAAACAATCGCACTTACCCGACGATCGAAGATCTGGTTAAGATAGCTGCCTTTTTCGATGTTCAGCCACATTGGCTTTGCTTTGGTATTGGAGACCAAGCTACGCCAGCCGAGGCGCTTAACCAAGCCACAAAAAACGACGCCTCTTTAATTAAGGTGTACAGACGAAACGATGTTCCTGATTTAATAGAGTCAGGCACGGCCACAAGCCACGTTAAAGTTCCGGTTCCTTGTGAATACTCTGACTGCTTTGGCGTTTTTTACCCAATTAGCAGTACCGTTACTTATAAGTGGGATTGCATTGCGATCGTTAATCGCAAAGAATCGTGGAACAACGATGACATCGTGTTAGCTCGTCTGCCTGGAAACCCAATTCCAGACTTTTTCACACTCGTTAAAGTTGGTACGACAATTCACGTATGGTACGGTGACGATACGTCCAAAAACGCTATCGAACATGTTGATGACGACAATATTGAGATCATTGGTGTCGTTAGTTGGGGTACATGGAAAAAACGCAATTAAATATACTTCGCTGTTTATTTATGTATATTGATGGAGATGGAATTTGTTACTTGATTTGGTTATTCACAGCATCACTGGATTTCAATCTGATTGTTTAAAGCTTTGTGAAAGACACTACCCTGCTGTTCATAATCGCGGTATGAAAGGCCACCACCTCAGTCTAGCATTCGCTAAACGACTTAGTCATACACAGCAGCAGTTTGGTCACATGACCGAAATGGAAGCAATAGACACGATCAAAGTTCATGAATTTCCTCATCACTATCGAATAACATCTGAATTAGGATCTGTATGGGTGCTAACCCACCATTTGGTAAACGCGAGTAAACACAGCCGAGATAGCTTAATGCTCGATGTTGATGAGTGGTTGAGTGAATATGCCTTTGCAATTCAACCCAGTGATCTTTTGGTCCTAATCAGTGACCATTGGATCTCTCGTAGCGTCCACAGCAAAGAGTTGATGCACTGGTGGACAGGTGAAATGCCGGATGATTTGGAAGACTACGTGCGACAAGGAATTGTTCTTCATGAAAGTCATTCTCAATTCGCGCAAACATTGTACCAACGATTTTCTCTCAGCCCCTGCTTCATACAATACGGCCATCCTTTGAAACGTTCATCCAATCAAGAACTCGTTCGTAAGTATGTTCAGCTTTACGCCGTGATTCAAAAACAGTGAATAGCCACTAATTTGACTCAAATGCACTAATCAGCTCATGGCTGTCATTCTCTGTTCATATTGAACCCGCATATTTGCTTTTTAGACTTTACTCGAAGACTCCGTGAAAAGACTTAAACGATATCAATATGAAAAATACGCTGTCCTGTGTAACCTAGCTTACCCACGAGTGTTTCGACAAACCCAATACGGGTTCGATCCTAACGGTCAACGAATTATTGCTAATCGGTTTGGCAAAACGATCATTAGAGTTCTATGGAGTAAACACCAGCAAGAAGCCATTATTGTGATTAAAGGATCGCACAGCCTATGGGACTGGATTGGCACCTTTGCGATGTGGCAACGTCGTTGTAAGCCTTTGTTACTCCCCTATCGAATTCATGCTGGTTTCATGGCATTGCTTTCACAAGAAAGTCGTCCGTCTCACAAAGATGATACGTTGGGGCAGACGGTATTTGAGAAAACCATACGGATCAGTGAAGAACTGATTAGAAAAGGCAAGCGGATCACCGTTACAGGTCACTCTTCTGGAGGGGCGATTGGGTGCATTATTGCTGATGCACTTGAACACCGCTTTCCAAAATCCATCAAAAGGGTCGTGACATTTGGTCAACCCGCTGTCGGCGGATGGCAGTTTAAGAAGTCTTATAAACTTCACCATAAGACCTATCGTATTTGTTGTGATATTGATATCGTGACGTTTCTGCCTCCTCTACCTTTTTATTACTGGCATGTAGGGAAAATGCTATGGTTATACAATGGACGTATATACGAAAATACACCGACTCTTGAGCGCTTAATACGTTCGTTGTTTTCATGGTTTTTGCGACCGTTCTCCTATCATTTAATGAGCAAATACATCAGAAACAAAGTTTTCTTTGATGAACATTAAATGTTTCATAGTAACGAGATACTTCTCAAATTTTAGAGATATTTTTAAGTCGCTCGTTTCGCTAGATAATAGAAAACGAGTCTATTTTTAATAATATAAAAGACACAATGGGCTAGCTAAACTCGCCAAAAATTGATGCAAACTATTGAATAGATTAACTAATAATTTATCAAGTGAAAAGCAACACACCCAATTTTGTATACTTGAAACTTGTGTAGAACATTACTCTCAAGACGAATTGGACAAATTTCAATCAACCATTTGGTTTGACTTTTTATGCTAGAAAGCGAATATTATAATTCATTACTGGGTAAAGATTAGTATTAACAGAATTACGTTACGATGCTTTTAAAAGATAAATCTGATTTTCAACGCTGCATATATATTGGCCAAGATGGTTGCTTTTCTGCGCGCTATAAAAACCTTGTGTTAAGTAGCGTTTATCAACCTGTCTTTAGTCGTAATAACAAGGTCGTTGGTATCGAAGCTCTTGTTCGCATCAAGGACAATCGCGGAAACAGTGTCCCGCCGAATGTTTTTTTCCAGCCGCAGAATTACTCCGTGACAGATCAGCTAAACGTTGATCGTTTGAGTCGAGCAATTCATATCAGAAACTTCAGTTTATCTGCATTTCATAACCATCTTCTTTTCTTAAATTTTTTGCCAATTTCTAGTGAGCAACTTGCCCGTGATGGCGTTGATACTTCTTTGCTTTGTAATAGGTTAAAAGAGTTACAAGTTTGCAATAAACGTGTCGTAATTGAACTTCTAGAGCTCGATGCGAAAGAAGAAGAAACCTTTTGTCGTGCTTCTAATAAACTCAGAGAGTCCAAGTTTCTTGTTGCCATTGATGATTACGGATGCGATGCCTCAACAGATAAACGGGTTACAGCTATTCAGCCAAACTTGGTGAAATTTGACCGTTCACTGCTTTTAGAGTTTATGAGAGGTGAAGAAAAAAGACTGACGGATGGTCTTGCATTAGCAAAAAGCTGCCATGCCCTCACTGTCATCGAAGGCATTGAAACGGAGGCTCAACTTGAAGCGATGAAAGCTATCGGCTTCGATCTCTATCAAGGTTACTATTTGGCACTACCAAGCGCTATTGAGCCCGTTATCCAGCAATGTGTGTCCTAATTAGAAACGTTTACCTAGCATAAACGTCACGCCTTGCCTTGTTTTTCCGTCTTGCATCATTACTGATGCTTCCCAATTGTCGACAAACTCCTTTTGCATCCCGACCATAGTTGACCAACGACTTGATGTTTGCGTGGCACTAAACTTTATATCACCGAGATCCCCTCTTAGCTTCTTTTGGTAATCTTGGTATTGACCACCAATAACCACCCTCCATCCTGTCTCACCAATATTAAGCCCAAGCAACGGTGTAATGACTAGAGCATCTAGACTCACTCCCACGCCGGAAACCGATGTTTGTATGTATTGCGCGTCGACTGTTGCGAACATATTGCGATGTCCAAACGCCAGACTGGTTCCCAATGCTGTAATAGTGCTTGTCGTCGCCAACCCATTGACTTCAAGCTTGCTCAAATTACCATTTTGAAAATCAGCTAAACCAAGAGAGATATTCGAAGACGTGACCGCTTTTCCTATCATGGCATTAACCCCCCAAAAAGGAAGTATCCAGACATCGCCGCGCAGTGCCACGATACTTGTCATATTGGTTGTTTGACTTTCACCATTAGGAAGTAGATCGTTCACAGACTCACCATCAACTTTAAAGTCGCCAAGATGCATAAGATCTTCTTGCTGGTGCGTGAACAATGAAATTCCGATCGGTTTGGGTAACGTGATCCCCATATCTCGCACTCTATCGCCAAAAAAAGGCAATGTCCGCCCATAATCTTCATCGATTTCTGGCGCTGGTGCTGCAATTACAGTAAAGGATATTGCACATATTAATGCGCATAGGTAATAAGAGGAGATGTGCTTCACGGAGACTTCGCTAATCAGCTTTAAAAATGGCCGTGAATTCTAACAAGTATAAACTTGTTAGAATAATTTTTAATTTGCATACCTGAAGGCTTGGTGATTGAAGCTAACAATACCTAATAGTAGCCATGTTGTGCCCTTTCACTTTCAGTCGTCGTCCTACCTATCACACGAACATTTCGGCGCTGAACTGTCCCAAAACATTCGCTCTATTGTTTGGTTTTGTTCAAGCGAATAGCTCGATTAGACAAATTGTCATCTGGCTTACGAGGCACGTTTTTTCTCTCGTGAAGTAAGTGACGAATTGACAGTATAGGATGAGGTAACAACATTTTTGGGCCGGAGAATCGCATTACAGTTTTCATTTGCTCTTTAGGTTCAGGCTTATAACAATGAATTGGGCATTTGTTGCACGTCGGCTTTGATTGTCCATATGGACAGCGATCCAAACGCAGTTCTGCATAGTTAAGCAGAGCCTGACATTCATCACACAGGCCATCTTGATGATGGTGCTGTTTACAGTATATCTGCATCATCGCTTTAACAGTTTTAAACTCAGTCTCTAACGCACCAACTAAGATTTCACTAGCCTTACTACTCATATTAAACCTATCAAACAAACCACTACCAGAATAGACGCTATCGTGGATTTGAAGTCAACGCCTAGGGCTCAAACCGAAACAGATCACCAAAGCAACAATGAATCGTCGATTTTTCTAAATCGAGTCGCAGCCTCAATCAAGTTATTGGCAGTAAGCTTTTCGACTCCGTACACCAAAACTTCGACATCGAATCGTTCTCGAATTCGATCAACTAATATTTGAAAATCACCATCACCTGAAAGTAAGATAACCGTGTCTACTTGAGAAGCTTTTTCATAGACGTCCAGTGCAATACCAACATCCCAATCTCCTTTAGCGCTGCCGTCCATTCTCTGGATGAACGGCTTTAAACAAACATTAAAACCGATACCACGCAATATGTGATGGAACTGTCTCTGTTTTGGGTTGTGGCTTGATATAGCATAGGCATTCGCACATGTGACATCGTAACTACTGGAGACTTCCTGCCAAAATGCATTGTAATTAAAATGCTGGCCGTAAGCATCTCTCGTCGTGTAATAGACATTCTGTACATCTACAAATATGGCTGCTGTTTTCATCGTTTTTCATCATCTCATTGTTTCTCAATAGTATACCTCAACTTAAGCCGTCAGTTCTTGTCTAACTGCTTAGCTTGATGTTCACTTTTTCTCGCTGTTCGCTTTACAAGCGACTTAAGCGTCAATCCAATTGACTATAATTTACGTATACAAAGGACGAGTCCAATTTTAAATCGCACTATTTCGTGCATTTCCTCGGAAGGGGGGTGATGATGCGTTACTCAATTTCTTTGCTGATTTTCACTTTATTATGCTCGCTGCCTATAGGCGGAGTTTTCGCCTACCCCAATTATCAAAGTGCTCCCAAGTCAGAATCCGGACACCAGTACATGCGCTTACATCATCGTAGCGTTATTTACTTTGCTCCTAGCAGAGACACTCACGTGGACACCTTTCTACTTGGTACTTTTACCAATGACTGTGCACTCAAAGAGCGCGATGTGGTCAGTATCGTAGTGACAAAAGAGGGATTCTCTTATCCTGAATGGGTTGCCAGCATATTTGATTACGCGACTTTGTCAGCCTTTTTTAACATCAAAGAAGGCAGTCACGCCGCCATTTTGATCGGCAAAGACGGAGAGGAAAAACGGCGATGGAGCGATAAAATAGATTGGACCCAACTTCAAGAACACATTGATGAAATGCCTCTAAGGCAACAAGAAAGTCTCATTACAAAAACCCGTTGTTCGATTTGAATCTTATGCTATTTTTTTGCGTCTTTTTGGCTTAGGTGACTGCTAACCAAGCTCGCGACTAAGATAGCCAAATAAAAGCTCCCAGTTATCGCCTCTAGAAAGACAAAGAACTTTGGAATAGCAAGGGTCGGTGAGATATCCCCAAATCCGACGGTAGTGAGTGTAATGAAACTGAAGTAAATCACTTCAAACAGGTTATCAAGCCAAGGCTTATGCTCTAATCCATTAAACGGTGTGTTAAAGAGTTCTAATTGTATTAAGTAAATAAACGCAAAAGACAAACCAAACAATAGATAGACGCAAATTGACCCTACTATTTGATTAAGTGTCACCTCTTTGGGAGTAATCACCTGTTTCAGAGCTGAGAAGGTATGTGCCAGTAAGAAGAACAACATCGCGCTCATTGTGACTAGAGATAAATCAACCTCTTGAAATAAAGACAGTGACCCCGAAGCAACCACAACCAAAATTAGTATAACGTACCATGAACGATAAAAAGCCTGTTTACGGTGTACACCGACAATCGAGACTCCCATGCATAGAACTAGAGACATCAACACAAATGTTTGCGCATTGTCTCGATATTGATGAACAACTGCACTTATGAAAAAAAGACTCAATAATGAAATCAGCAAGAAAAAAAAATTGTCATCTTTCGTTACGATTTTCACTAGCTACCTCGTGGATTTTTTTTGAACGCCTTTACAATTTAGCATATTCACTAAATTCTGTATCTAACTGATTGATTTAATCCAATAAACACGACCAAAGCTTATTTATAAGCCTTTCTTGTACTGTTTATTGCACGTAGGCTGTAATTGTCCATGAAGGTTATGGCGTTCACCTGCGATAGCCAATTTAAACTCTTTGACGAGGCTTGCTGTGTTAGAGGTTCGTTGGGTATGGGTCTTAATCGGCCTTAGATCAACCATCATACCATCAAAGTTATTCGATGGTTGTTCAAGAACTTCAGTGTTCAACATATTGTACTCGGCATACACGATGTTGTGATGGCCTTTTTGCTTATCGAGCACAAAGGCACTGTCTTTCAAATTCAATATGGATGCTGTTTTCTCACACTTGGTGAGACATCGAGCATCGAAACGTTTTCTACGGCATCCAACAGTCTGATGAAACAAGCATTGTCTGCTAATCATTAACGCATTAGGTTGATACATACAGTAGTGCAGCTCAAATCCTTGAGGAGCAACGATACGCTTAATCTGTTTCTGATTCAGCTCATTCGATATAAAAGCTCCTGAGCAATTAAACTCATCTTTCAAACATTTAAGAGCGTATGAATTACTTAAGTTCATTTGTGGCCCCGCAAGCCACTCAATTCCCCGTTGGTAAGCAAGATAACCAATACCGCTATTGTTAGTAACAATCCGTTTGGGCTTGACTTCGTCGAGTATTTTTTTAGCGGCGTCAAAATCTTTGCCAATGACAATAGCTGGGAAATAAGGCACAAGGCGCGGAAACTGTTGTAATAAAGCAATGGTGCTTTCACTCTCGACATACAAAGTTTCTGGCAATGGGTAATAGAGCTCTATGTCATCATCAATGTCACTGAGATTATCGACATCAGATAACAGTGCAGCAAGTTTTGGCTTGAACTTTAATTTTTGTGGACTTTCAACACGAGGAAGTACAACTTCTGGCGTTATTAACCGGTCATTGTTTAATGCTTGAACGAGCTGCTCACGCATCTTAGCCTGTTCACTAAAAGGCAGATACAAGTCGCAGCTTAACTCAGTTAGGTCAATTCGCTCTATAATATGATCAATATCGTTTAATCCATTTAACCACTTCTCAACCGAACATTGATCAAAACCATACTTACTTGAAGACGTTAATACTGAATCAGATTGGACACTAAAGTGCCTGCTTGGCGTCTTGATAGTGACAATAAGTGGTCTATCGATCTTTCCTGACAGAGTTACCGTGATTGGCCACTTATCAGTATCCAAGTGAGCAACTTTTTCACGTACCGTTCCGATTATGTCGGTTTTTTTATCATATAAACGCTTTTTGATGTCAGTCAACTGCTCGGGCGTTGATGCTTGTTCTTGTTGTGCTAGGTGGTGAGCAGCATTGTCCCTTGGATTATCAATGAACATCGCATTTGAGATATTTCCCATCAAGAACCCATTGGAAAAATCTCTGTTGAATACCGTGTGCAGCTCACTATTGTCGGCCAGCAAAGGTTTATTGTCACAGTAACGATCTATCTGTTTACGCCAGTTATCCACGACGGTATAAACATAGTGTGACTTTTTGATTCTTCCTTCTATTTTTAACGAATAAACGCCTGCTTTGGCGAGGGCATCCATATCATAAAAAGCTGAGTTGTCTTTCATATTAAGAGGGTAGTTTTTACCAACATCAGTGGGCTGGTATTGCTCACGACATGATTGACGACACCGCCCTCGATTACCCGAAGCGCCATTTTGTAGTGAGCTGATATAACACAATCCGGAAAAGCTCACGCAATATGAACCATGAACAAAGACTTCCATCAATACATTGTGGTCTCGCCCATAACTCGCTAGCTGAGTGATTTCATCAATATTGAGCTCTCTAGACAAATTAACGCGACTGGCGGTTAGTTGCCCGAGTAACGCTACTTGTCCTTCATTATGAGTATTGAACTGAGTGGATGCATGTACATCCATAGTAGGAAAGTGATGTTTTAAAATATAAGCAAGTCCAAGGTCTTGAACAATAACACCATCAATATTGGTGTTAACGAGCGTATTAAGCAAACGAACAAGCTCTGGGATCTCTTGCTCTAGCATAATAATATTCAGTGTGAGGAAGACTTCACAATCGTATTGGTGCGCTAATCTTACAACGCCATTAAGGTCGTCCAAGCTCAGGTTTGTCGCCTTATTACGCGCGTTGAATTTCCCTAGTCCACAGTATACCGCGTCCGCTCCGGCGACTATCGCGGCTTTAATGGATTCTAGATCGCCTCCTGGCGCTAAAAGCTCAAATTGCTTGCTCATATTTTGTAGCTCACATGACATCAAAAAACGGCGTATTTTACGTGCCATGGCTCAGTTTTGTCTAACACTATCGTACTCATCAAAATTTCATAGCTAAAAATACAACCCGGACAATTAAATACTAAACTGACTGCATAAGCTGCTACTAAGTCACGATCGATAAGGCATCGTAGACTATATAAATCTTATTCAATAACAACTAGTTATGGAATAAAGATCACCTTTTTGTGGTTGAGTTCTAATAGAATACATATTAAAAGGTAGAATTTGTTATTTTAGCTCACATCTTGCAACACATTGAACTTATGGACATTAACAACACACAAGGAAATGAATCAATGAAAAAACAGGACCAGAATAAAGACGTTGTCTCAGTCAATCGTCGTAATTTCATCAAAGGTGGTGCAAGTGTGGCCATTGCCGGTATCGGCAGCACTGTGTTTAGTGCAGCATCGGTAGCTGATGAGTTAGATAATGACTGGGGAATCAGCCGTTATTCGAGTGATGAAGAATTTTGGGATGGTGTGCGCTCCCAGTTTATCCTTGACGACTCTACTACTTATATGAACATTGGCACAACTGGCTCAATGCCTAAACACGTTCTCAAAAATTACCATAAGAACAATAAAACGGTTGCCAAATATCCCTGGGATATGGACAATAAATTTGGTAGTTGGCCTTATGTTTCTGACATGGTTTCTGACATCGCGGCTAGTTTCGGAGCCGAGCCGCATGAAATCATTCTAAGTCGAAATACTACCGATGGTATGTGTTCGATCATCAATGGATTGAACCTACAACCAGGTGATGTCATTCTCACCACACACCATGAACACATTGCTGCCGTTTCTCCTCTTAACGTTGTTAAAGAAAGGTTTGGAGTAGAAATCGTTGAGATACAATTACCTGTCTTTACAGGCAGCGAAAACGTCACAGAGCGTGATTACGTTAAAGCGTTCCGTAAAGCCATTAAAGAGCATTCAAACGTTAAACTTATCACTTTTTCACATATAACCTATAAAACAGGTACTAGATTACCTGCCAAGAAAATTTGTCAATTAGCGACCAAACATCAAATTCCGACACTGGTCGATGGTGCTCATACCATTGGTATGCTTGATCTTAACTTTCACGACATTGAATGTGACTTTTACGCTGGCTCTGGTCATAAGTGGCAATGTGGTCCTGGCGCAACGGGCATTCTTTACGTTAGAGATAACATGAACCGTTTGAAAGAGTGGTCAAATGGCGAAAAGCCTTACTGGGCTATCAACTCGTCACTGGGTCATCTCGACTTTTTTGGTAGCCAACTTCAACTCCAATACATTGGAAATGACAACTATCCAGCCAAGCAAGCATTAGTCGATAGTTGCAAAATGTGGGACGATATTGGCCGTGCTCGTATCGAGAAACGCGTTTTAGAACTGGGGTCTCTATGTAAAGACCTCCTACAAGAAGCACTGCCTAACGCTTACATTTTCTCTCCGAACGAAAAAGGATTAACGAGCGGACTCACCACCTTCAATCCATTTGAACTTGAAGATAAAGAGTTACTTACACAGTTTAGAGATCGCTTAAGAGAAGATTATGGCTATATCATCCGTACAACAGATTTCAAATTATACAAAGACGATACCGCAGACAGCAACGCGTTAAGGATCTCTACTCACCTCTTCCACAATGAAGAAGACGTCAGAGGTCTCGTTTCCGCGATACGCGATTTGTATGACTATATGGCCTAAGGATTATGCGCCCAGTTGAATTTGGGCGTATACTTAAAAAGTTAGCAAGGAGGCTGCCAATGATAGCAAGAAAAACACGTCGACACATATTCAGTTCCATAGCGTCACTTTTACTCTGTATTGCCTCCTTTTCTTCATTTTCAATGGATTTAGAAGAAGTAAAAAAGAGAGGTGTTTTAAGGCATTTAGGTGTTAGTTACGCCAACTTCGTTTCCTACATAGGCCAAAATGATTTTCAATATCTCAGTGGACTTGACGTCGAATTAATGCAAGGCTTTGCTAAATCCTTGGGTGTTGAATACCAGTATGTTCCTGCCGAATGGACAAATGTCTTTGGAAAGCTGACCGGTCAAAATACCCAGTTTACCAACAACCAACTGGTTTTCGGTGAGAGCATGCCAATAGAGGGTGATATCATAGCGAATGGGGTCACTATTTTAGAGTGGCGAGCTCAGGTCGCAGATTTTTCAGATGACTACTTTCCTTCTGGTGTTTGGTTAATCGCCAAGTCTAATTCTTCTATGAGACCTATTCGACCATCAGGAGAATTACAACAAGATATCGCTCAGGTTAAAACCCTCATGCGTGGCAAAGATGTATTGGCCATGGAACAGTCCTGTCTCGATCCAAACCTTTATAACCTATACGAAACCGGAGCAAATATCATTTTACCAGTAAAGCAGAGAAAACTTAATGAAATGGTGCCTGCGGTTCTTAATAGCGATGCTGAAAGTACATTACTCGATGTACCCGACACCCTAATCGCTTTAGAAAAATGGCCAGGAGAGATCAAAGTTATTGGGCCAGTATCAGAAGATCAGCGTATGGCCGCAGTATTTAGAAAAGAATCCCCCAAACTCCGACATGCATTCAATCAGTATTTATCAAAAATCAGGAGTGACGGTACCTACGAACAACTTGTTGAAAAGTATTACCCATCTGTGTTTTACTTTTATGGTGATTATTTTAAGGGCAATAGTCAATCACAGCTATGATCAAAAACTTTACCAGAAACACCTACATTATCGTTGCCGCACTGCTATTAGCTGGCTATCTAGTTTCAATTTTAGCAGTAACAAATCTTGGTCAAACTCGTTTAAACGAGTCACTACACCGAGAGCTTGAACTCAAAGTTGAAAACTATGCGAGTGCGCTAGAATATTTCTTCTACGTCACAAACGAAGATATAAACACACTTTCGCAAACCCCTGTAATGCATGCTTTCTTTGCTAACTTGGCCTCAGGGATGTCAATGAAATATGGATTGGCATCAAGCATCTTAGCGCTTGATAGAAAACTGGCATACACGATTAAAAACAAGACCATAAATCAACAAAAAATCTATGACCGATTTACCCTAATCAGTTTAGACGGCTCGGTCATTTCCGATACATCTCCAAATTCAGCGACAAATATAGATATTCAAGAATTAAACAATCACTCTACTCGACCTGCTTTTTTTCGAACTGTCGATAGTGTTAGCAGTAATGAAATCCAACTTGTAAAAATGGTATTGTATTCAGGAACCCCGACTGGCTATCTGGTCGCCACACTCAATAAAAAAGTAATTTTTGAACAACTCACCTCACAAGAAAGTGAACAAAGTAAAAGTCGAATTGAACTGCTTTCTAACTACGGCCATTCTTTTCTTTGGAATTCACCTTTAAATAGCGACACGCTGATTACCAAACAACAATTGGCAGAAGCCATCAACTTCAGCTTGCCAATTAAAAACACGCCATTTGTTCTAAACAGCTGGTTCGAACCGGTTGAACACAAAAGTGTACTAACCTCGTCTTGGTTTACGCTCGGGCTGTCGTTTCTTGCAATTCCCGTGTTCGCCGGATTGATTTATATATTCGTGATAAATAATGCCAACCTAGTGTTGAGAACAAAGATAGATGCTTCACGAAAGCAGCAAGGATTGCTTTCCTCAAAAAACAAACAACTCATTGAGGAAATCGAAAAAAGGAAGGAATCGGAACTAAAACTTTCTTATCAAGCCTCACATGATGCGCTCACTGGATTGCCAAATCGAAGTTACGGTAACCAAAGGCTTCAAGTGGAAATAGACAAAGCAAATTATAACAATTCTAATTTGTTGGTAATGTTTATTGATTTAGATAACTTCAAGCAAATCAACGATACTTTGGGACATTTAGCGGGTGACGAAGTTTTAAAACAAAGTACAGACAGATTAATTAACGCCGTCGGAAGTAAAGATCTCCTTTCTCGCTTAGGGGGAGACGAATTCCTGTTTATCATACCTGAGCTCGATAATCAGGAAGTGTCAAAAAAATATGCTGAGGAAATTTTAAAACTCTTTGACGAGCCCTTTGTCTGGAACAACCAAAAGTTCTTTGTTTCTATAAGTATTGGGATGTCCCGTTACCCACAAGATGGTAACAGTACTCAGCAGTTGTTAGCGAACGCAGATATGGCGATGTACAGCGTAAAACAAGATGGCCGAAACGCTTATAGCTTTTACAACACTGAAATGAGCAGCAACGTTCAACGCAATCTTAATCTTGATGGCCGACTACGCTATGCAATTGCAAATCAAGAACTTGAACTCTACTATCAACCAATTATAGACCTCGAAAGCAGCAAAATTATCGGTGCGGAAGCTTTGATGCGCTGGAATGATAACGAATATGGAATGATACCACCTGATGAGTTCATTCCCTTAGCTGAGGGGAACGGTCTGATACACCAACTGGGTGAGTTCGCAATCATGTCCGCTTGTCAACAAGCTGCTCAATGGCAGTCAATCGCCCCACTAAGTATCTCGATCAATTTCTCCAGCGTACAATTTCGTTATTGTGAAAAACTATTTACGCAAATTCGCTATAGTTTGATGAAGTCCGGCTTAAAGCCTGAGTTATTGGACATTGAGATCACTGAGAACCTACTTTTTAATCATAACGAAGATGTGATCAACCTATTAAACAAATTAAGAACAATGGGTGTTCGCTTGACCATAGATGACTTTGGTACTGGCTATTCTGCTCTCAGTTATTTACAAAAATTCCCATTCGATCAACTAAAAATAGACCGAAGCTTCTTAATGAACATTCGCAAAAATAAAGCGGATCGTGAGCTCGTCACTGCAATCGTTGCGATGGCAAAAGCGCTTAATCTTTCGGTTGTTGCAGAAGGAATAGAAGAGCAATGGCATACGAACTTCCTCAACTCTATCCACTGCGAATTTGGGCAGGGTTTCCTCTACAGCAAGCCAGTCCCCGCAGTAGAATTCGAAAAATTGTTAATAGCAAACCTTGAAGAGACTCGCGACCACCAGCCCGCTCTAAATATTGTCAAATGACGTTCCTGCAGTACTCACCTAACACACTATAGAGGCCCTCCAGACAAGAGAGCCCGACGACACATGATTTTTATTGGCTATTGAGTATTATGATCGCAACACCCTTTGGACACGTAGGAAGCTTCGAATACTTATTAACTGGGCTTTGCGTTTAAGTCCCTTGGAGTCACGTATGTTTAAGCGTATTATTTTACCCACCACCATACTTTTTCTATCCCTACTGTCGTTCGGAACCGTTCATGCAAATCACCATGGAATGAAAAAAGACATCGTTGATGTTGCTGCAAGCAATGACGCCTTTTCAACGCTAGTTGCCGCGGTGAAAGCCGCAGATTTAGTCGACACTTTGAAAAGTGAAGGCCCTTTCACTGTTTTCGCCCCGACCAATGAAGCGTTCGCTAAGTTGCCAGAAGGGACATTGGAATCTCTTCTCATGCCTGAAAACAAAGATCAACTTGTCGCCATTCTTACCTACCATGTCGTTTCCGGAACGGTAATGGCAGCAGAAGTAATCAATTTGACTAAGGCAACTACCGTGCAAGGTCAAGACCTCACCATTAAAGCAATGGATGGGAAAGTAATGATTGATAATGCCATGGTGACCGCCACAGATGTAAAAGCTAACAATGGGGTTATACATGTTATCGACACAGTTTTAATTCCAAACTAGTTTAGTTCTCGTTGCACTATAGGATTCATTCTATCTTTCAATAAGATAAGGCTGGGCAATTGTTCAGCCTTACTTTGTTTGATGTAGACTGTGTTTTGTCGATTGGGCATTTTTGAGTAACCGGTAGAAAGTGGTTCTCGATATATGAAGAGCTCTTGACGCAGCTGAAATATTGTTACCACAGTTATGTAACGTTTCCAACAGCTTTTCTTGATCTAGCTTTAGTTTCTTTTTCTGTAAGTGCCCTTTCAATATTGCTGGTTTGTTTTCGTCTTGTAGTCCCAAGTCTCCTGGCATGATTCGGTTTCCGGCCGACAATATGCATGCTCGCTGGATTCTGTTACGAAGCTCTCGAATATTTCCAGGCCACTGGTAACGATGAATTCTTTCCAAAGTCACTGGTGCAAACTTTAATTGATTGGCGCTAAAGATCTCTAGATAATGAGTGGCAATACGTTCAATGTCCTCTTCAAGTTCTCTCAAAGGTGGCATTTTTATTTTCAATACTTGTAACCGGTAGTATAGGTCTTCACGAAACTGCCCTTTCTCGACGGCTTTCTCTAGGTTGACATGAGTGGCAAATATCAAACGACAATCTACGTCTATCCATTTTGTACCTCCCACACGCATTAGTTTCTTCGAGTCGATAAACTCTAGTAATTGAATTTGCATTGATTTGGAAAGATCGCCAATCTCATCTAAAAAAAGTGTACCTTTATTTGCTTTTTCCAATTGTCCAATATGTTGTTGATAAGCATTAGTAAAAGCGCCTTTTTCATGTCCGAATAACTCTGAGTGAACGAGGCTTTCCGGAACGGCACCACAGTTAACTGTGATAAAGGGCTTTTCATTACGCGGCGATATCAAGTGGATATGTCGAGCACATAAACCTTTGCCAGTACCCGTTTCACCCGTAATCAAAACAGGGCAATCGCTCGACGCAACTCGACCTATCAATTCTCTTAACTGATTGTAACTATCTGAATCTCCGATTAATCGATTCGTTTGAGTTAAGTTTTCAGTGGCTCTATTCTCACCATGGATTAGCATTTCTGTTAAACCAAAAGCATGCCCTAGACTTTTTAGAAAATGAGAGTTGGGCAACGGAGTATGAAAGATATCCCAGCATACATCCGCAAAGTCCTGAATAAATGCAAGTTCATTAGCCCGATCTGATTTAAACACAGCCAGCCAATGGACTCTTGGGAAGCTTTTCTTAAGTTTAGTGACACAACTCAATGAGTTAACTCGATTTTTAGCAGTGACGTAGACAATTGACACGACAAACGGATTCTTTTCAAGCAAGGCCTGTGCTTGCTCTAAAGTGCTGCTCCGATTTGTGCACCATTGGTCAGGGAGGAGGTTTTTTAAATCGAGCTTTTCGATACCAAGCTCTAATAGCAGTACATTCCTTGTATCTTGGCTCGTTGTGTTCATAGTAACACTGCCTCGAATACAAATATTATCCTTACTAAGAGTAGTCTAATTAGCACAAAAGATAAGGTGGTATTTCGAAGAAAAGAGACCATGTGGGAATGTTGGTCATTGGCAATTACATTTAGCTTTAGCGTACCATCGATTTGGCTATGAGCTAACCTTCTGTTGTTTATATAAAAACTAAGGTGCCTTTTTTACTAACAAATAAAAAAGGCACCTTACACTTGGCTTGAGATGATACTTTTAGTTAGGTTTTACACAAAGTGGACAGTCAGCCGAAACTGGAAGCCCAGAGTCGACAGGTAGTCCAAATATTGCTGTAGTACCTTTTGCTACAACTGTGTCGGTAAATGTCCTAACATCGTGAGCAGGCAAAGGTAAGTTCTCCTCAGCAGGGGGAACAGGTACATACTCACCGTTGTAGTCTTGACATGATTTCGGCCCGATATCACCAACAGTGATCGTACTATTCTTACTGTCGTGGTTTTCGGTAATACTCACAGCATTGATTTTGACCAGCGAGTCATTACAAACCTTACCTTTGTATTTGACCAGCACGCCATATTGCCCCGCTGACGTTCGGTTAATCAATGTTTCACACTCTTTGGTAATGGACAAAATGCCTGGATCCGGAATCGTTGGACACTTAAATTCAGTAGTATCATTTATCTCTACTGTGCCTCCTGCTACCAAAGCAGCGGTCACACTCGCTTTATTTAGCACACCGTTGGTTTGTGTTTCCAAGGTTCCGCTAAACTCGGCAGTATCACCAGCAGCTAAGAGTGCCTGATAGTAATCATCGTTAGCTGTAATATCTTTTACGTTGATATCATGTAGCGAACCAAAGCCCGTATTTGTTACCTTCACAGTATAGTTATAGATTATCGAATCACCCGTTTGCGATAGTGTACCGCCGGAGCAAGTTTTCGATAAGTCAATGCCACACAACTCAAAGTCCCCAAGTACGAAGTCTTTTAGTGACGCTGTAAATGAGCTCGAAGATCTTGTTTCTGCCATGAAGCTACTGAAACATGTATTGGTACCTTGAAGTAACTCAGTAAGGTTTACACCACCTTCGTAAAAACTTTCAGATGGGAAGTTTGACGCTCCTGATTTAGATAAATAAGGCCAAAACGAATCTGTAGTGTCGCTATTTGTAATGGCGCAACCATTATCATCTGAATCATTGGCACCACATTCCGCACTGACGTCGTCAGACGATTCAGCTTTCAGTCTGAGATTTTTCGCTGCACATTCTTCTGGCTGAGGATCATTACTGTCCGCTTTGTTACAGGTCGGATCCCATACCAGCAGCGCCGCATAGGGGTTTTCGTTTGCACCTTGCGGGTAATCTATCAGAACGAGTACGTCTCCATCTTTATGTACACCCGAGAAACTGCCATTTGGCATTGCCTCGACTTTTTCCTGGAAGAACCAAAAACCTATATAAGCGTCACCAACATTAGCAAATCTATCGGCACCAAAGTAAATGACGAGATCTTTTCCACCCGTGGTATTGTCCACGCCGTAAGCCGCTGCGTAGGCATTAGTTAGGTCATCCTTATCCGGTACAGAACCATCTTTATGGCCCCATTGTGGTATATCCTGGATATCTTTTCGTCCACCGGTAAAAATGGACACTGGAGAGGGATCGGCTATTATCCCTGTCGTTGCATTTGAACTGTCCGTCTTATCGTAGATGTTCTGCCAATCGTCTCCATCAATATTTACATTATCTGCAGCATCACCATCGAGCTCGAACACGCCTAATTCGTGAACCGCGTAAGCTGGTACAACAAATAATGTCATTGAAAATCCAAGTATTATGGCTCTCCACCAAAGACTTACCTTTAATAACTTCATGATCGGTACTCCCGTAACCAATTGATCTATTGGGGAGCTTGTTTGGTGGTTATCTGTCTATTCCACGCAACGCTTCTTTTGTTTACGGCTCCCCTGAGAGCCAGAGCGAAGCAATATTTAAACCATAATTAACTATCTGAAGTTATTGACAATTTATTTTTCAGATGTGTTCAGATGTGCTCACCATCAGGTGTTCACTCAATACATGATAGGATTATCTAATGAAAACAACATGGTCGTTACATTGTCTCGCAATGTGAACAGGTGGACAGGTGGACAGTTGGCGTTTGAGTATTTTCAAAGAATGGAGGCGCCTCCCGGAGTCGAACCGAGGTCCACGGATTTGCAATCCGCTGCATAGCCACTCTGCCAAGGCGCCTTTAAATTGTGTGCTAATTGCTTAGCGAATAGATGCTGCGCCAAGGCCGGAGTTGATGGTCCGACATATCGGCCGGCACTCAAGCCGGGTGCTAAATCTCATAAATGATGGTGCCCCGGGCCGGACTTGAACCGGCACAGCGCGAACGCCGAGGGATTTTAAATCCCTTGTGTCTACCAATTCCACCACCAGGGCACGCAAAACTTGTTGCGATGGGTAAGACACCATCTAATGTAATATTGATAAACACTACATTTTTAAATTTGGAGCGACACACGAGGTTCGAACTCGTGACCTCAACCTTGGCAAGGTTGCGCTCTACCAGCTGAGCTAGTGTCGCATTTTTCTCGAATGAGAAATGGAGGCGCCTCCCGGAGTCGAACCGAGGTCCACGGATTTGCAATCCGCTGCATAGCCACTCTGCCAAGGCGCCTTTAAACTGTGAGCTAACTGTTTAACGAATAGATGGTGCCCCGGGCCGGACTTGAACCGGCACAGCGCGAACGCCGAGGGATTTTAAATCCCTTGTGTCTACCAATTCCACCACCAGGGCACGCAAAACTTGTTGCGATGCCGATTACTGAAAAGTAAAACACCATCTTATGTAACGTTGTAAAACACTACATTCTATAATTTGGAGCGACACACGAGGTTCGAACTCGTGACCTCAACCTTGGCAAGGTTGCGCTCTACCAGCTGAGCTAGTGTCGCATATATCTCGAATGAGAATATGGAGGCGCCTCCCGGAGTCGAACCGAGGTCCACGGATTTGCAATCCGCTGCATAGCCACTCTGCCAAGGCGCCTTATTAATCAACACGTTAGAAAAAGCATCTCGCCGTGTTCGGTGCATACTTTACGGATTGAGGAGAATTAGTCAAACACTAATATGAAATAGTTGGTTCGTTTGCCGAGTTTTGAATCAATATGATCGTCAAAGCAGCATTTTTACCATTTTTTCATCAGTCGTCCGACAAGATTTGGGTGATAAGACCAACAATGATCAAACATCTCCATGAGTTTTGGATTACCATACTTAGAGAGGTTGATGGCGTGAAAACGATTTTTCTTCGCTTTCAACGACTCTACTCTCTCTATGATTTCGTTAGTCTGCTGAGGGGCAATGAAATCAGAGATCACGACCAGATCGGCGTTTTTATAAGTACCCGTTAGCATCAGATCGACTGACTTTATTAACACGGGTTCTAAATCGGTACCACCGTGGAAGGTATAGCTAAGAAAGTCACTGGCTTCGCGAAGACCATCTTGTTTTGTCAATTGATAGGTAATGTGTTCTGTTGAAAACAAGATGACATAACAATCACGCTCTTCAGCCAAAGCAATCTGCATCAGTGCATAGGCCATGGCCTTAGCACACTGTTCTGGGAAACCACTCATTGAGCCCGATGCATCCACACACACTATAAAAGGGCCTTTTTCTACTTCGAGTTGTTTGTGATCGGGCTTATTGGTGCTGACTTTTTTTAACGTTCGAGTTTTGCCCTGCGTCTTATAGTTCATTAAACGCTTGTCGACTAGATGCTTATAAAAAACCACTTCGAGCTCTGGATAAGCCAGAAACATCGTTTCATTTGGAAGAAGCTTATTGAGATCATCAGATTCATGAACACCAACAATATCGTCGGTCGCTTCATCACTGACCTCTTCAACCATTTCAAGGTCGTCACATGGGGCTTTGTTTAATTCAGGATCATCTATTTCACTCGCCATACGCCCCAGCTGTTCGGAAATCTCCTGCAGCCCCTGATTCTTCTTTAAAAAATCTGCATGCTGATGCATCACTTTTAAATCGGTTTTCGTCAACTTCGCAGAGGCCATATCCCACAGTCGACCCAATGCTCCTTCATCACCGTGTTCGGTAACGGTATCCATTTCTTTGAGTGTTTCCATTCTTTGATACAGATCGGCAAGGAATTTTTCTTTGTTAGCTTCAAGCTCAGAAATCTCAGCTTGTTTGATGGCATCTGCGAGACTTTTATACCAAAGGTCGCAAAAGTAATGAGGAAACATAGGATTATTTAGCGCTTTATTTTTCTCAAGAAGACGTCTGGCCTGAAGATAGAAGGCTGAATGCCATTCGAGCTTTTTGACAACGTCTGAAATGTCTTTAAAAAAACGTTCTTCATCCCAGTGAATGACTTCTTGATACAAATTCAGTTCTTGTTGAAAACGCTCTGTTTCACACACTTTCGTCATGCGCTTTTTCACCGAGCCTCGCCACTTCGCTAGGTGGTTTTTGACAGACGATTTAACACTGCGATTTTCGGTAATCGCCATCATTTGTGAGCGAGCCATAAGATCGTTTACAGCACTATCGACAATCCCAGAGTCGGCGATCATCAAAGCCAAATTTAGTCCATCTGCTCCTAACATAGGCTCACTCCGTTTCGGCGTTATTCGAAAAACTGCTTTAGACTTTTAATTCTAAATATGACTTTTTCACTTTCAGAGGAAGTTGATTCCAGCAGTTTCGCAACTTGCTGTAGGCTCGATTCCATTTCCATCGGTAGAGTCGCTTCGATAAAACCATGGGGTAACGCACCATGAAATTTGGAACGTACCAGCCTCAAATGATGTTCCGCATGGTGTATCTGTGCCATCACTTGGTCCGCTTTGGTCACCCACTCTTGATACAATGACTCATCAATACCAGCTGTGGTGACAAGTGCAACAAGGACCGACCGATTTGCGATGTCTTTAACGACAAGGTTATTGGATGCATCGAGATCGAGTTTCAGACGACACAGCGACGTGTTTTGGTTAACATAACCGTAGATATCGCTGCCCCCTTCGCGTATACAACGCTCCAACTCGTCTTTGGCGACATAAAGCCAGCGGCTATCGCCTTTTTCAGATTCGGAAACCGACATGTTACTTTGCAAAACAACCAATTTAACCAGGTTCGTTGCATTACCGACCTTAAAACTTTTAGCGCCGGAAATATCGTATTGAAAAACCTCTTTTCTTAAGATGCCTGTTGTCATTTCCATTGAGAGTGGCATGGCAAACTCAGATTCGATTTCTTCTTGTATCTCCGACAAAATCTCTTTGCCTTCTTCTATCTGTACAGACACTTCACTTTGGTCAAAAGCGCAATTTAGCGCAAAGTCCCGCACTACATCGCGGACAATCTCGCGGGATTCTGGGCTATTCCAAAGGCAATCTTGCAGTAACAGTAAGTCCAATGGATTGACACTATCTCTACCATTAAAGAAGGCGCTCGCTTTTAGCAGTTTAACCGCCTTTTTCCAACGGCGGTCAGAAACATAAAGGTCAGCTTCCGCCAAATGAGCACCTTCTTTTGCCGAGGCACTCTCAAGCATCTGCTTTAACTGATATAACTTTTCGAAAACATCATCAGACAACTCCAACTGTTCAAGTTGCGTTTGCCATAGGTGATATTCTTCATCGGTGATCGCTAACCCATGGGGGATCTTCGCTTCTTGTGGCGTCCCTACTGTTAACATTGATTTAAAGTTCTGCTTGTTTTGAATTCTGTTGACAAAGATACGAACTAACATTCTGTCATAAAGCGCTTCTAGTCCGCTGTCTTCATCAGGAAGTTCGTTAGAAGCGGAGACTAATAAGCGCATTGGAACAGGCTCTATTTCGCTGCCATTTTTGAAGGTTTTTTCATTCACAACCGTGAGAAGGGTATTTAGTATTGCGGGGCCTGCTTTCCATATCTCATCTAAGAACACCACTTGAGCGGTAGGAAGATAGCCTTCGGTTAATCTTAAGTAACGACCATTGTCTTTGAGCTCCTGAATACTTAATGGACCAAACACTTCTTCTGGAGTAGAAAAACGCGTCATTAAATATTCAAAATAACTACTGTTATCGAATGCTTGAATCAGTCTTTTTGCGATCAAACTTTTTGCAATACCTGGGGGGCCCAGTAGAAAAACACTTTCACCTGCCAGAGCTGCAAGCAGGCACAATTTAATTGTTTCTTCACGTTCATAGACACCGTCTGACAACGCCTGGGTTAACTTATTGATACGTTCGGATAATAAAGCCTTGTCTGCATGTGATACTACTGACGGTTTGATCATACCATTCCCTCACAAAGCGGATTTAATTGTTACTACATTTATACATTTGTTATCACTTTGTTACAAGAAAAATAGACCGAGACTTTGTTTTAGCGCAATTCAAACTCTATCCGTTGATGAACACGCTTTTCAAAGCCGGTATTAAGCCATAAATGCAACCCAGTAATTGCATTTACTATGGTGGATTTACATCGGTTTGACCATTAGCCAATGGTCGCAGATTGCTGGCCTTGAGCTGGTATTAACGTGCTATCCATTTTGCTTTTTAAATGCTTAATCGGCTTTTTGAGTAGCCGTCCCATCGCAGACGGATGGTAACGCCATTGGCAATCAAATAACGCAAGTACTTCAGGATTGCCATATTTAGACAAGCACAATGAGTGAAAGCGATTGTGGTGGCCCTGCAAGTTTCTAATTTTATCTTCTAATGCTTGTGACTGCCTTGGCGCGATAAAGTCTGAGATCAGCAACAGATCGGCATTTCGATATTGTTCACCCGTCATCAGTTCTACGCCATGCTCAAGTACCTTCTCTAAGTCTGTTCCTCCCATGAAACTATAAGAGAGAAAGTCACTGACTTCTTGAAGGCCCGATTGCCCGGTAAAATCATAAGTAATGAAGGTCGACGAAAAAATAATCACGTGACATTCACGATCTTGTTCTATCGCCAGCTTCATCATGGCGTATGCTGTTGCTTTCGCGCATCGTTCCGGAAATCCCATCATCGAAGCTGACGCATCAATCGCCACAATGAAAGGCCCCTGCTCTTTTTCTTCACTACGTTGATCATGCTTTGGTGCATTGACCTGTCGAACACTTCTTTGTTTACCCTCCGACTTGTAACTCAACAAGCGCTTTTCAGCCAAATGCTGATAAAACACCGTCTCAAGCTCTGGGTACGCTAGATACATTGTCTCGTTAGGAAGCAACTTATTGATGTCATCACTAGTATGGATACCCACGATGTCATCGATCGCAAAATCGCTCGGTTGTTCATTACATTGCAAATTGTCACATTGTGCTCGGTTTAACTCGGGAGCCTCTACCTGCTGTGCCATACGGCCTAACTGTTTGACAATGGACATCAAATCGCCATTTTTTTTCAAAAACTCAGAGTAATTCGCTATCCGAGAAAAATCTCTTTTGGTGAGTTTTGCCCCGGCAAGATCCCATAACCGCCCTTGGTTGCCACTTTCACCTTGTTCTGAGACGCGTTCTAACTCTTTGAGCGTTTCTAACCTTTTGTAAAGTTCATCCAGCAATTTTGATTTGTGGGTCTCTAGGGCTTCAGTTTGAGTTCGCTCGACATCTTTCTTAAGGCACTCGTACCACTGACGACAGAAAGATTGGGCGAAGTTAATCGAATGGGCAGACATCGTGTTTCGTTGCGAATGCACGATTGTGTGAAACGATGAATTTGGGTGGATATTGACAATGATACTGTCGACGTTCTCTAGAAACCTTTGTTCATCTAAATAAATAGTGTCCTGATACAGTGCAAGCTGCTCAGTAAGCCAGTCGCTGTTTCGACGCGTTGTGACTTTATGGCGCACTGTTTTATGCCACTTTTTAAGATGCTTTTTGATGCTTCGCTTTACTCCTGGCCTTTCAGACATCATCAAGAGTTCAGGTTGACGCAAAATATCCTGTACTGCAGTATCAATAAGACCAGAATCCGCGACCATCAAAGCCAGATTGATACTGTCCGCTCCTAGCATGATGAAGCCCTTAACAGATTAACTAGCATTGACGCTCTGTCCCTAAACTTGCGGTGCTTGGCGATTGTATTGTCAATCTCATTAGCAATCGTGGTGATTTCTTGATCAATGCTAACAATAAGATCTGTATCGACGAATGGGTGAGGTAATGATGCATTAAATTCACTGCGTCCTCGCTTAACTTCAGCATTCACATCAGCCAAAGCACTTTGCCATTGATTAATCGATTCTTGATACTTTAAGATTTCCTCACAAAAGTATGCGTCTTTTTGTACTAAACAAGTAGGTATTGAGCGGTTTGCCAGATCTTTGACTATCACACGGTCATTCGAGTCGACTTCTAATTTCAATCGACACAGAGTGGTATTTTCGTTAACCAGACCAAGCGCGTCACCACTGCCCTCTTTAACGACTTTTGCCAAGTCGCGCTCCGCAATATAAATCCAGCGCGCGTCCCCTTTTTCCTTTTCGCTTACCGAAATATTGTCTCGTAGCAAGGCCAAACACAGCATTTCAGAATTGTGTAGCTCATAGCGTTTGGCATTACTTAGATCTAACAGAGGGACGAGTTTTCGACGTAGGCCACTTCCTGACTCTGCAATGATCTCCAGAGACAACTTATCCTCTAATTCTTGTTGTATCTCACTCATCTCATCATGGTAATGTTCAATCACGCCACGTACCCTATCGAGCGAATAGACTTCATTCGTGGCAAAGCTTTGTATCACCTGAGTTACAACCTCTCTAGATTGCGGTGTGTTCCAAAGGCAATTTTCTAGAATCAAAATGTCTATCGTCGAGAGCTCATCTCTACCGCTAAAAAACGCACAGGCTTTGATTAATTTGATGGCCTTTTTCCATCGCCTATCTGAGATATATTGGTCAGAGTCCGATAAAGCACTTTCAGCCAATTTGGATTCTAACTGCGTCTTCAGTAAGTAGAGCTTGTCAAAAAAATGGTTGTTTAAAGGGATGTTCTCAAACGCTCTTTGCCAAGCGTAATACTCGGTGTCTGAGATTTTTAGATCGTTCGGGATTGGAACTTCTTGAAATGTGCCCACGGTAAGCATTGACTTGAAGTTTTGTTTACTCTTAATTGGCGAAACATATAGACGAAGTAAAATACGATCATAAAGCGCATCTAAGCCACTATCGTGATCTGGCAGTTCGTTAGACGCGGTAATAAGTAGCCTCATAGGGACGCGTTCAATTTCGCTGCCATTCTTAAAGGTTTTCTCGTTCACCACAGTAAGAAGCGTGTTGAGGATCGCAGGTCCGGCTTTCCAAATCTCATCAAGAAATACGACCTGAGCCGTAGGCAAATAACCTTGGGTTAATCGTAGATAACGACCATTGTCCTTTAACTCTTGAATACTAAGTGGACCAAAAACCTCTTCAGGTGTAGAGAATCGTGTCATCAAGTATTCGAAATAGGAGTTATCGTCAAAAGCCTGAATAAGTCGTTTAGCAATGAGGCTCTTGGCAATACCTGGAGGCCCTAACAAGAAAACACTTTCTCCCGCTAAAGCGGAAAGAAGACTCAGTTTGATGGTTTCCTCTCTCTCATACACTCCGTCAGACAACAGAGTTGCAAGTTTGTTTATTCGCTCAGCAATCAATGCTCTTGAGCTATGATCAAAGTAAAATGCTTTTAAAGAACCGACTTGCGCGTTTGGGGCTACCATCCTGTCTCCTGTATGACGCTAAACCATCGTTCGCCATCACAGCGAAACAAATTGTTACAGGTGTATACCTAAACTCTCCATTGAGAAAAAGTAGAACAAACAGAGATTTCATTTTCGAAATCATGCGGCAGACACTTTAGACAGTGACTTTCGAAAGGCTTTGTGGTCATATGTGAACAATAGCCTGTTGTAGTAAAGGTTAATACCGCGATAGCACCAACAGGCCTATAAGCATTACTACAGAATAAAGCGATAACAGCGCAACGCTATTGCCAGCATGCGCTTGATTAAGGAAAGCCCAATGTCATCACGACAGATACACCAATGGAAAAATATCGCTTTAACCGAGCAAGACATCACACTTCCAAACGGAAAGTCCATTTGTCACACCACGATCCAGCATCCCGGCGCAGCCGTCATATTACCAATCGATCCCAATGGTAATATCGTCTTGATTAATCAGTTTCGCCCTTCTTTACAAAAGTGGCTTATCGAGTTGCCTGCCGGCACCATTGAGCCCAACGAGTCTCCGATGTCTTGTGCACAAAGAGAGCTTATTGAGGAAACTGGATTTCAAGCCAAAGAGTTTATTTCACTTGGCCAGGTTACCCCGTTAGCGGGTTTTTGTGATGAGATACAACATCTCTTTATCGCTAAACAACTAACAACAAACCAGCAGTTAGACTGTGACGAAGATGAAATCATAGAAGTAGTGACAATGTCACGCAATGAACTAGAACAACAAATTATTGACGGCAACATCAGCGACGCCAAAACAATTGCGTGCTTGAGCAAAGCCAAACTGTGCGGATATATATAGGAGTTTATATGGATTTTCGTTCTGACACCGTGACCCAACCAACCCAAGCGATGAGAGAAGCAATGGCCACTGCCATTGTGGGTGATGACGTTTACGGAGATGATCCGACAGTCAACGATTTAGAGGTCTGGGCCGCAGAGCGACACGGATTTGAAGACGCTTTGTTCACCACATCGGGCACGCAAGCCAACTTATTAGGCTTAATGGCTCACTGTGAACGTGGTGACGAATATCTTTGTGGTCAACAGGCGCACAATTACAAATATGAGGCGGGTGGCGCGGCAGTGCTCGGCTCGATCCAACCGCAGCCGATAGAAAATAATCCAGATGGCACAATCGACTTTGCCAAATTAAAAGCAGCCATTAAAGAGGACGACTGTCATTTTGCTCGTACTCGATTACTGAGTCTGGAAAATACAATTGGCGGTAAAGTGTTACCAATGAACTATCTCGCACAAGCACGCCAGTTTGTTGATGAACATGGTTTATCCCTGCATCTCGATGGCGCAAGAGTTTATAATGCCGCGGTTGCCCTCAACGTTGATGTAAAGGAAATAGCTAACTATTTCGACTCGATGACCATTTGTCTTTCAAAAGGCCTCGCAGCGCCTGTCGGCTCATTGTTGTTAGGTTCACGTGAGTATATTGCTAAAGCACGCCGTTTACGCAAAATGGTCGGTGGTGGAATGCGTCAAGCGGGCATTTTGGCTGCAGCGGGTAAACTGGCACTCACCGAACAAGTATCACAGTTGGCAGTGGATCATGACAATGCAGAGCATCTTGCGAATCAGCTAGCTCAGTTACCTGGTTTTAGCGTTGTTATTGAGCAAGTCCATACCAATATCGTTTTCGCGTCGGCCAACGACGATATCGATATTGCACACATCTCAAACCAATTAGCAAAAGAAGGCATCACTATGCCTTCCAATAACTCAATGCGATTTGTTACGCACAAAGACATCACCAAGTCAGACATTGATCGCTTTATAAGCAGGCTCAAAACTTTTTTGTAGATTGATTTGACCGGCATCGCAAAAACACAACACGATTGCTTGAGCTTCCCCTAAGGGGAAGCTTTATGTTGTTTCTTTAATTGCAATTGGGCGAACGAGATGCGAGCGACCATCAAATATACAGCGCTGTTTTTTTTACTATCCCTAACAGCTCCGCAATCAATGGCAACTGGAATTGGTAACGCCGAGCTTGGAAAGATGAAAGCACCGAGTTGTGTCTTTTGCCACACTGTTAACTCAGAAGATACACAAGATCATTATCCAATTTTAAATGGCCAGGATACGGGCTACTTGTTCAATTCGATGCAGGCGTATAAAAAAGGAGACCGTATTGGTCCCCTTGCAGAAATGATGCGTGCTCAGCTTCAGAATCTCAACGATGACGATATGAGAGACGTCGCTGCGTTTTACTCAGAGCTTAGCAAATAGCCACTATTTGCATTAGCGAGAGCGCCTTTGACCACGCTGGGCGTGAATTTTCATCTTCGCTTTCATTCTTCGCTTCTCTGACGAACGACTTTGCCTTCCAGGTGCTTTGTCTGGCTCTATTTCAGAAATTGCACTCGGTTCAAAGCCCGCGAGCCACTCCTGAGGAAGTCGCGTATCTAATAAACGTTCTATTGCCTCTAAAAGATAGTGTTCATCATGGCTCATCAATGACACAGCAAGCCCCGAATGACCAGCTCTGCCCGTACGTCCGATTCGATGTACATAGTCTTCGGCCTTGAAAGGCATCTCGTAATTGACAACCTGTTCGAGCTGTTGGATATCTAAGCCACGAGCAGCAACGTCGGTTGCGATAAGAGCGCGTACTTTGCCCGTTTTAAAGTCATCCAGTGCTTTTTGCCTCGCACCCTGGCTTTTATCCCCATTTATAGAGGCCGCTTTAATCCCGTCTAACTTTAGCTCTTTTGCTAGTGCATCACTGCCCTGCTTTGTTTTGGTAAACACAAGTACTTGTTGCCAGTTTCTTGAGCCAATAAGATAAGCAAGCAGTTGGCTCTTTCGCTTCTTATCTACAGGGTAAATAATCTGCTTTACTGTATCTGCCGATGAGTTTTGAGGCGAAGCCTGAACTTCTTTAGGCTCATTCATGATCGCATAAGCCATTTTTTTAATACGGGGTTCAAACGTCGCTGAAAACAACATGGTTTGGCGATTGTCACTAACTCGTTTAAGTATGCGTTTAATGTCAGGCATGAATCCCATATCAAGCATACGGTCAGCCTCATCAAACACCAAAAACTCGCATTTATTAAGCGCGATATTACCGACAAACAAATGGTCTAGAAGTCGACCCGGCGTCGCAACAAGAATATCTGTTCCGCCTCTTAGATTGCGAGTTTGCACATTCATACTAGTACCGCCATAAGCAACATCGACTTTGACACCTGTCTCTTTGGCAATACCAGTCAAACTGTCGAAAACCTGCTGTGCCAATTCTCTAGTCGGTGTTAGCACCAAACATCTCACATGCTTAGTTTGCTCGTTGCGTGCTAAAGGAGAGCTCAGTAATTTCTGAACAATCGGTAAACCAAAGGCCGCTGTTTTCCCCGTCCCGGTTTGAGCTCCTGCCAATACATCACTTTGTGCCATGATCGGCGGAATCGCTAATGTCTGAACTGGCGTTGGCGTCGTATAACCAAGTTGCTCTATATTTTTTAGGATTTGCTCATCAAAACCAAATTGTTGAAATGAGTGGGGGGTATTTTCTGACATTACTAAGACTCAGGAATAAAACAGGTCGCAGAGTTTAGCAGAAAAGCAACAAACAGGGATACCGTTATCCGCTACTTGTCCTTGGGGCTATATGACGAAGCCGCATGGAGTAGTTCTGGATAGAATTGGGCAAATAGGTCATAAAAACAAGAATAGTGCTTTTTAAGGTCAACAGCGCAAGTCGCTAACGGAGCCATTCTTAAACTGCGTGTCGACATTCTTTCTAGAGCATAGAGCACAGTATCAAAGTCCCTATAGGACTCTAACCAATGCTGTTGCCACATTTTTTCACTGACCAGTTGAAAGCGTTGAGGGACCTCAACCGAACTCTGTTGGACACGAGTCTTAGCTAAGTGGCAAAATTCAGCGAGTTCTTTATCATGGTAGTGCTGCCACGAATCTGCTAAACAGTGGTCCCAAAACATATCAAGTGCGATAAATGCATAGCGACGACGCTCAGATGCAAACTGACTTTTGCAATGCCGCATGACATCATGTGAGTCGGTATAACTGTCGACAAAGCGATGCATTAAGATCCCACTAGCAACATCGTGTGGATATTTGTCGTATGGGTTACCTTTTACGAAATCCCCGAGCAAGTTTCCCAGTAGGTCACTTTGACAATGCTCGGCAATATGCAGATGGGCAAGAAAATTCATTCAGGCTAAAGACCACAAGTAAGACTGTATGGTAAGAGTATACTGGCTATTTAACGATTGCTCTAACGTACCTTTCTAGTCAGCCGCCTATTGTTCTTCAATGTAGTCAAGCTGCTCACTATAATCGGAAAGATCAAAGCCGATCTCCATTGCATCTAACCACTCTAGCATTTCATCATCATTTCGCTTATCCATAACCTATCCTTCTGGTTTGTAAAAACATATTTTTCATGCACGATATTTAAACAGTAACTGTATATGAGACTCAACGTCACCCCTATCTTTTTGTTGCCAAAATTAGCACAACATCATTGTTAAACGTTTGCGTCTTCACTGTCCGCAATCCAAAATTAAAACCGTAAACTTTAATAAACACCGTATTACATTAAAGTTTACAAATCAATTGCCAGACGAAGTTATCCACTGCATAATTAGCAAATAATTAGCCTTTAACTCTACAAAGACATCAATACACCAAGATTCTTTGCTAGTAAGTAAAGGTTACCACTCAAGTTGTAAAGTAAGTTATACATATGAATTCTAAAGTTATTGGTAGCACTTTGATCATCGCTGGTACCACCATCGGTGCAGGTATGCTGGCACTTCCTCTAGCCTCTGCTGGCATTGGTTTTATCCCCTCTCTTACCATCATGATCGCACTATGGGCCATGATGGCCTATACCGCGCTATTAATGATTGAATTACACCAACACGCTTCACCTAAAGCGACACTTCATACTATCGCGACTCAAATCCTTGGAACCAAAGGAAAATGGATCGCAAGTATCGCAATGCTGTTTCTGTTTTACGCGCTGTGCGCTGCCTACATTGCCGGTGGTGGTGGCCAATTTACGGAGCGATTAGAAAGCCTTGCTAATATTAAGCTAGATCAAGCGTGGGGCACGACGCTGTTTACCGTTGTTATTGCGCTTACTGTCACCATAGGCACACACGCCGTAGATAAGCTCAACCGCGTGTTATTCACCGTGAAGCTATTAGCCATGGCATCGGTATTGTTTGTACTAGCTCCTAGTGTTTCCCAACCAAACTTACTCAGCATGCCGATTCAACAAGGCTTGATTGTCGCTTCTATCCCAGTGATTTTTACTTCATTTGGATTTCATGGGAGTATCCCAGCGATTGTTAACTACCTTGACGGTGATACCCGTTCATTACGAAAAGCCATCATCATTGGGTCAAGTATCCCATTGGGAATCTATGTCCTTTGGCAAATTGTCACTCTGGGAGTCGTGCCACAACAGCACATGATTGACAGTGCTGGTTTATCTTCTTTGATCTCATTGTTGAGTAACACTGTACACAAACAACACCTCAGTAATGTTATAGGGGTTTTTGCTGACCTAGCACTTGTGACATCATTTCTAGGTGTCAGTCTTGGCTTATTTGAATTTCTTAAAGACCTTACTAAACGAAAAAGTACTCTAAATGAAGACTCAGAAGTCAGCCTGTCGTTTTCAACTCGCGTGGTTGCTGCTTTAATCACCTTCATTCCGCCGCTGTGCTTCGCACTTTTTTACCCACAAGGATTTATTATGGCTTTAGGGTACGCTGCTATCGCTTTAGCCGTACTTGCCGTTTTTTTACCTACGATCATGGTGAGAAAAGTTCGCAAGCAGCACTTAGAAGGCCAGTACTACCAAGTAAAGGGCGGTACAACCGCATTGGTTACTACTTTTACTCTAGGTGGATTAATCGTTACAGCTCAATTACTTATCACATTCAATTTCCTTCCCTCCCTAGGCTAATTAGGACAATTGCGTGACCCAAGTCACGCAATTGGTGAAATCATCTCAAATAGTTTCACTTTCAGTCGATACTACGGTCACAAGTAGAGCAGCTCAAAGAGGTTGCTAGAGCCATTGAGCATCACTCATCGATGCTCAAGCTTTTAAACATTCATTGCGATATCAGATTGCCACCGTAGTAAAAATGGAGAGTCTATGAGAGAAGTTAAATTTAGGACTATCGACAGTATCTTTATAAAGATGTCGATCAGCGACAAAGTCTGGGTGTTATTTATCCTATTTGTGCTGGCCTTATCCACATCTGCCGTTGGCCGATATCATTCCGAAATCAACGCCATAGAGCGTAATGCAATCACACAATCTCAAACTCGACTCAATGCCTTTTTAGAACTTGCCCAGTCGACAAACAACTATGCTACTTTAAAGAAGTTTGGTGTTTCTGAATCGCAAAGCAATACCAACCTCATTAATGATGGCCAAGTCGTTGTTAGTACTAAAGCAACTAATGGCCGAACATACCGGTTATCGTCAGATTTCTCCGCCAGTATCAACGAACTGAAAGCTCGGGCACTAAAGACTCTGCTACTGACCTCTTTATGGGTCCTTCCTTTTGCAGTGTTTTGTTATTGGCTAGCAACATTTCTCGGTGGCGCTCTTTGGACACTCTTCAATACGACAAAGAAAATTGCTGAAGGCGATTTGTCTTCACGTCTAAATTTTGTGGCTGGTCGTGATGAGTTTGGAACCATTGGCTGCGCGCTTGATGATGCAATGGACACTCTGACAGAGCTTATCTCTGTTGTTAAAACATCCGCTACGACGCTTGAAGAGACCTCGATCTCCTTTCAACAAGAAATTGCGCAGAGTACCGCACAAATTGGTCGTCAAGATTCTTCTTTAGATTCGGTTGCAACTGCGATGGAAGAAATGACGGCATCAGCGCAAGAAGTATCGAGTATTTCTAATCAATCAACTCAAAAAGTCGAAGACGATAGCAAACAGGTAGAAACCAGTTATCTGGGCGTTAAGCAAGCCATTGGGCAGATACGAGAACTCTCAGATTACATCGAACAAGCATCAAGTTCTGTCGCAACACTCAACGAAAATGCGACTCAAATTAATGAGGTGATTACCACCATAAACGCAATTTCTGAACAAACTAACCTACTTGCTCTTAACGCAGCGATCGAAGCGGCGCGCGCTGGAGAACAAGGACGTGGTTTTGCGGTAGTTGCAGACGAAGTGAGAACGCTCGCTAGCAGGACACAAGCCGCTACCGTTGAAATCCAAGCGATGATCGAAGGATTGCAATCAGAAAGTAAAAGTATTGCATCGATTACCGAACAGACGGTTCTCCAAGCCGAGTCAAGCAGCCAATTAATTTCTCAAATTGGTCAGAACGTCAACGCAATCTCTGAGTCTTCTAGAGCCGTCAAAGAAATGAGCATTCACATTTCAACATCTGCAAACGAACAAAGCGCTGTTGCTAATAGTATTGCCGCTGAATTAAGTGACATTCGTGGTCAGTCTTCTGCTATACGAGATGCGGCCCAAAACAGTGAACAAGGTGTCACCAATATCGCCAACGCGACTCGTAGTCTAGGGGAAGTGTTGAGTCGCTACAAACTCTAATGTCAGAAAAGGCAGCAGCGGACGCCTACCGCTGCTTTTTTGTTTTAATTCGTTGGCGTTAGTGGGCGAGCCATTCGAAATAGTCGGCAATAGTTAGAGTTGAGTCGCATTAAGACTTTTGTATCAACCTTTTTACAAACCGAAGTCCGACAAAAACGCTATCATTATCAACTGATGAGTGAATACTCAATACAATCCGAGCATAGGATCTTTTAATGACAAGTAAGAAATCAACTGTCGAGGCCACACCCTCATGCCCAGAATGTGACGATCATGAATATCTTCTCTCTGATGATGGCGAAACGTTCTTATGTTGTGCGTGTGGTTTCCATACCAGTGAGTACTCAAAATTCATTGCCTTTGAGCTTACTCTTCGCTTTCATTCAGTAAAACGCCCCCACAACGAGCACTTACTTCACTAATATAGTGCCCTACATCATCGAGTGAACTACAGACCACACACAACTCACTCTCTGGTATCTCTTTGTTTAGCGTAAAATGTACCGTTCTAATACCAACGTTAAGTCCCATTTCGACACCTTTTTTGGTGTCATCAACATAAATACATTCGTCGGGAACAAATCCTAAGATCATTATCGCGTACTTGAGTAAATCAGGCTCTGGCTTCCAACTATTCGCATCAAAGGCAGAAACAATTTTTCCTCTAAATTTATCCAGTAGCCCGACCATAGAAAGTAAAGATTCTGTTTTGGAGGTCGGACCGTTTGTTACCAACGCATACTCTATACCCTGTTTCGTCAACGAATCTAGTAACGACGAAGCACCTGGCATTGGTTTTAGGTAATGGGCGAATAAATGTGCCGTTTCATTTCGATAGATTGGCTCTAACATATCTAGAGAGACCTGACAGCCTGAGAATGACTTATAGTGACTGAGTATGTCAGCCACTTTTCCACCCACAAACTGCCTCTGAACCTCATCAAACTCTAATTCGATTCCGACCTGTTTGAAGGTATTAACAACCGCTCTGCAACATAGCTTTTCACTGTCAATTAGAGTGCCGTCACAATCAAAAATTACGCAATTAATCAAACCCATACTCACTAACACTATTTCACTTATGAAATTGGAATATAGAGCACTCTTGCATAACGTTAGTAGACACAAGTGGGAATTTAACGAATTAACGATGGTAAATGATCAAAACTTACGAGGTGGTCACCGTTTTTCCACCCATATCGTCGAATTATCAGGCAGTGCCAAATGACTCAGCAAAGAGTTGATAACATCATTCTCATTACATTGAGGCAAGAGCTTGGACTTATTGGACAACACAATGTCAGACAGTAAAACATCGTTGTCTTGTGATGATATTATCGCAGCAGCGCAGGGCGTGTTTTCGCAAAAACCCAGATAGAGCTGATGAGCCGGTTCTAAGATAATTTGAGTCAGAAATTCGACGATCAGTTGCTGATGCTCTTCGATAGGCCAGCGTTCAGACTGAAGCATAGCAAACATAATGGTCAATCGATGAAAATCGACTAAATACCAATCCTCAACCAGCGTTGCAGCATCACCAAGATCACCCAGAGAATACTTCTCGATATACGCTTGACTCAGAGATGATTCATAAAGAGCCTTTCCCTTTAAGCTCTCTGCAGTTGGAAATTTCACTTCGACTTGTTGAGCCAGCCACTTGTTTTTTCTTTCGAATAGAGCCCATCCGGCGTCATTCATAGTAATTCCTGTTCGATCTTTGTCTAAAGCTTAGTTATTGTATAGATAATTCGCCTAAAAAAGGATTCGCGACATATGTTGAAAAAGCTCTTGATTGTCCCTGTTATCGCACTTTCAGTCAGTGCCTGTGGAGATAAGGAAGTGGGAGATGTTTCACTTGGCATGTTTACATTAAAAGACATTAAACTCAACACCCTTACTGATCCAATCGTCACTGGTGTCACCTGCCACATTGCCAGTATTGAAGCCGACTTAAGTTTTTCAGATCCCAGCGATAGTTCAATATCCTGTCGTCAAACTGGCGAAATTACCCCCGAGATGATCGCTCAGGTTGACAAGTCAAAATCGGGCGAAGTGGTATTCAAAAAATCAAAAAGCGTTTTCTTTAAATCGATGAAAGTTCGTCGTATCTATGATCCGGATAACCAAACACTAATGTACCTATCCTATTCTACAAAGGAAACATCAGGAAGCTTTAAGCATAGCCTTTCGACTGTGCCATTGTGGGGAACACAAGCATACAGTGTGTCAACCCAACCGTAGTGTCATTGGAGTTTAAACGAGCTTTCATTTTTATGTAATAAAATGAAAGCTCACTTCAAATATTGTGATATTATGCGGGAAATTTTCATCCCTTAGTCCTAGTCATGAAATTTCCCGGTCAACGTAAATCGAAACACTATTTCCCCACTAGCACCAAAGATCCAGTGCTTCACCAAGCGCGATCTCTGCCTAGACTCCATAGACCCACCATCGTCGGCGTAGGTCAAACGATTGTCGACATTGAAGCGCGTGTAGATGACGACTTCTTAGATCGCCATTCTTTGAGTAAAGGACACTCACTGGTTTTAGAGGAAAGTAAAGCTGATGCGCTCTATAAAGAGCTTGTTGAAAAGCAACTTATCAGCCACCAATTCCCTGGGGATACCGTTGGCAATACGCTTCATAACTACTCAGTACTCGCAGACAGCAAATCTGTCCTATTGGGTGTTATGTCGAAAAACATCGAAGTTGGTTCATACGGCTATCGATACTTATGCCGAACCTCTTCTAGAATGAACCTTAACCATCTTCAAACTGTAGATGGTCCAATCGGCCGCTGTTATACGCTGATCACCGAAGATGGCGAACGTACGTTTGCGATCAATGAAGGTGACATGAACAAGCTGTTTCCTGAAAGCATTCCAGAGACCGTATTTGATAAAGCGGCAGCCCTTGTTGTTTCATCTTACCTGATGCGCGGACAGCCCGAAGATCCAATGCCAAAGGCCGTAGCTCGCGCTGTTGACATTGCCAAACAAAAAGGCGTTCCGGTCGTGCTCACCCTTGGCACCAAATGGGTAATCGAAGGTAACGAATCTTTTTGGCAAAATTACATAAAAGACAACATTACTGTTGTTGCTATGAACGAAGAAGAAGGTCAAGCCTTAACAGGGGAAAGTGACCCAATTCTGGCTGCCGATAAAGCATTAGAGTGGGTTGATCTCGTTCTGTGTACAGCAGGGCCTGAAGGTCTATACATGGCAGGTTATTGCGATAACGTTGCGTTACGTGAAACCACTCACGACCTGTTATCCGGCAATATCGGCAATTTCAATCAATATGAATTTAGCCGCTCCATGCGCAAAGCTGACTGTAACGAACCAATCAAAGTATATTCACACATTGGTCCTTACTTGGGCGGCCCGCTTGAAATCAAAAATACTAATGGCGCTGGTGATGGTGCACTGTCAGCATTACTTCATGATATGGCAGCGAATGCTTTCCACCACAAAAACGTACCACTTTCGGATAAACACGATTTACCTTGCCTGACTTACTCGTCGCTATCACAAATATGTAAATATGCAAACCGCGTTAGCTACGAAGTCTTGACCCAGCATTCCCCTAGGCTTTCTAGAGCGCTACCAGAACGCGAAGAGAGCTTAGAAGAAACTTACTGGGATAGATAACATGAAAAGAGGACCAAATGGTCTTCTTTTTTTATCAACGATAACTGCCTATTGACAGCTAACACATCAACAGTAAAGATAACCACACTTTTAACTTTACAAAGTGGATTTAACTAGTATTATCTCGACGCAAACGATTACCTTACTACTTCCATGGCAATAAGGGCTGTTTAATGCTATCCGATATAGAAATTTGTCGTGCCACTTATCTACAACCTATCACGCACATAGCACGTGATGCCGGCCTCCTAAACGAAGAGTATCACCCTCAAGGAAAGTACAAAGCCAAGATTAGCCTGAAAGCCATTGAGCGCTTAAGAGATCAAAAAAGTGGCAAACTTATTGTCGTGACGGCCATTACTCCGACTCCATTGGGTGAAGGGAAAACAGTGACCACCATCGGGCTTTCTCAGGGCCTCAAAAAACTCAACCAATCCGTTATGGCGTGTATTCGCCAACCGTCAATGGGTCCGATTTTCGGAGTTAAAGGCGGCGCGGCGGGGGGTGGTTTTTCACAAGTCGCTCCGATGGAAGAGCTAAACCTGCACTTAACTGGCGATATCCACGCCGTTACCGCTGCGCATAATCTTGCCGCTGCTGCTATCGACGCAAGGATCTATCACGAACAACGTCAAGGTTATGATGCCTTTGAAAAACGCACTGGATTAAAGGCGCTAAGAATCGACAATCAACAAGTCGTATGGAAGCGTGTTATGGATCACAATGATCGCGCTCTCCGTATGGTTTCCGTTGGTCAAAATGAGCCAAATAAGACGATTAACGGCTACGAACGTGAGGATGGTTTTGATATCTCTGCCGCTTCTGAGTTGATGGCCATCCTTGCGTTGTCCAAAGACCTTAAGGACCTAAGGCAGCGCATTGGAAAAATTGTACTCGCTTATGGTTTAAACGGATTGCCGATTACCACTGAAGATCTTCAAGTTGCTGGTGCAATGGCTGTTAGCATGAAAGAGGCTATCGAGCCAACTATGATGCAAACTCTTGAAGGCGTACCGACGCTTATTCATGCCGGACCTTTTGCCAACATCGCTCATGGTAATTCATCGATTATTGCTGACAGTATTGCAACAAAACTCTGCGACTACACAGTCACTGAAGGTGGATTTGGTTCTGATATGGGCTTTGAAAAAGCTTGTAACATTAAAGCCTCTGCCACAGATACTAAACCAGACTGTGCTGTTATTGTGGCAACTTTGCGCGGCCTAAAGGTCAATTCAGGTCTCTACGATTTGAAACCTGGAGCCGCCATACCTGACAGCCTTTTCGAGCCAGATAACGACGCGCTATTGGCAGGCTTTGAAAACCTAAAGTGGCACATTAATAATGTGGCCAAATACGGTGTACCAGCAGTTGTCGCTATCAATCGCTTCCCCCAAGATTCACAGCAAGAACTTGAGCTATTACAACAATGGGTTAACGAATTGGAGTTGCCGTGTGGCGTTGCAATAAGCGAAAGTTTTGCCAAAGGCGGTGAAGGTGCAATGGAACTTGGAAAGCAGGTCATAGAAGCTTGTCAGTTACCAAGTTGTTTCAAACCATTGTATTCCCTTGACCAGTCCATTGAAGAAAAGCTGATGGCTGTGACAGAAGTGGGGTATGGCGCGGCAAATGTCACCTTGTCTTATCAAGCTCAAAAGCAGCTTAAGCTATATGAAAAGCATGGTTTAAACCACCTTGCTGTCTGCCTCGCCAAAACACCACTTTCTATCTCTACGGACGGCAGCGTAAAAGGTGCTCCTAAAGGTTTTGAGGTCAATATTAGAGAGCTACGCTTATGTGCAGGTGCTGGATTCATCTATGCCTTGTGTGGCAACGTTATGACCATGCCAGGTTTACCTGATATACCGGCTTTCATGGCACTTGATTTAGATGACGACGGTAATATTGTGGGCTTGAGCTAAGTTGCTCTTGAGCTAAGTTGTTCTTGAGCTAAACGGCTATCGAAAGCTAAATACTAGTAAGGCGACCAATGGTCGCCTTACTTATGTCTTGTTCATTCTTTTATCTACTTTTCAACAATCAGCATTAATTCAACTCGTCGATTACACGCTTTGCCAAAGTGAGTTTTATTGGTGCACGCTGGCACCCACTCTCCATACCCTCTGGTGTAGATAGTTTGACTCGGTACCTGAGTTTGAACCAATGCCTGTTTAACCCTTTTAGCTCGTTTTTCTGACAGAGAGTCGTTAAGTTTTACATTTCCAGTGTTATCGGTATGACCACCAATCACCACATCAATACCTTCTTGCTTGGATAAGAAGTATCCCAATTGGCTAAGCCATTGCGCCGACTGAGAAGAGACTTTGGACGAGGCTGTATTAAAGTGAATTTTGTGCTTTAGGCGGATCATCACGTAATCACCCGGCAATAACTCGTAATCCAACCCATTGGCGAGTAGGTAAGACTCCAGTGAATCGTAGGAACGAGTTCGATATTGGCCATGAGGACCTTCTACACGAGCAGTGTCACTAACGGTATCTCCCCATTCAGGATATAAAACATCAGATTCTGAACGAGGAGCTGTTTCCAGCATAGACCCGAAAACCCCCGTTGAAACCGAGGAGTTTGAGCTGCATCCAGCCAAGGCGAGAACAACAACCGCAAACACTAACCTTTGGATAAACATCTAACTCTCTCCACATAAATCACGACTAATATTTATATCGGAACAATCAAGGAAAACTTTAGTCCGTTTTAGTTATCTGTGACAACCGTAAGCGTAAGAGAGTACTTGTACTCATTCATAGTAAAACGTTACACTCAAACCCTACTTCATCCACCCTATTGATTAAAATGCTTAAAAAACTTTTTTCTGTTTTAACTGTTCTTATTGCCGTTATCACTCTTTCAGCATGCAGCGAGTCAAATGAGCCAATCGAAGGCAAACAATACAAAACTCTGACGGTAAACCTTAGTACACACAAGCTTCCACCAGTTGTTGAAGTATTTTCTCTTGGGTGTGGTCACTGCCGTAACTTAGAATCTGTACTTCCTAATATCGAAAGTCTTATTAATGATAAAATTGGCAAAGTTCATGTCACCTTTAATGAGAGTGCTCAAATCAGCGCCATGATTTTCTACGCGGCGGCAATGCAGTCTGATGACGGCGCTGTGCCCCCAGTAATGAAAGTTAAGTTGTTCGAACTCATGCAAAACCATGAGCTGAGCGGTGCAGATAAAAAAAACCAGCTTGATGCTCTATTTCTTGAAAACGCTATGACAAGCCCATACGATTTGAACGATCAGCAACAAAAAGCGTTGTTTGGCTATATGAAAACGGCTGAGTCTGTTTCTGTTGATGCGCAAATCGATTCTGTACCGACTTTTATCATTAACGGCAAATATCAGGTGCTCCTTCCTGGACACGACAATGTTGACGATATTGCCAAAACAATTAACTACCTAAAAAATAAATAATACGGAGATAAACAGTGTCTAAAGTTCTGTTCCCACTCATTGTCGTTATCCTAGCTGGATTTTTGATTTATCGTACTTGGAATAATCACAAATTGAGCGATGAAAACTTTGCTAAAGGGCAAGCGTTTTTAACAGAAAATGGTCAACGTGAAGGCGTCATTACCACTGAGTCGGGTCTTCAATATGAAGTTCTTCACTCTGGGAACGGCGAGGTAAAACCAACACCTAACAACCGCGTCAAAGTTCACTACCATGGAACGTTGATTGATGGCACCGTATTTGATAGCTCTGTGGAACGCAACCAACCGATCACTTTTGGTGTTACTCAGGTTATTAAAGGATGGCAAGAAGGTCTTCAATATATGGTTGTTGGTGACAAAATTCGTTTATACGTCCCTAGCCCATTAGGTTATGGTAAAAGTGCTTCAGGGCCGATCCCACCCTCATCTGTCCTCATTTTCGATGTCGAACTTATCGGTATTGAATAAGACAAAAAGGTCGCTTCGGCGACCTTTTTCTTTAACTTACTGGGTGAAATTTCAGCTCATTATTCGTTACCAAATAACAGTCCATTCCCGCTGCATGTGCCGCTCTCAATCCAAGTTGCGTATCTTCAAACACCACACAAGACTCAGGTTTTACAGCCATAAGCGCCGCTGCTTTCAAAAAGGTATCTGGAAAAGGTTTGTGATTATCGACTTCATTCGCAGTGACTATCGCCTGGAAATCATCGACGATCCCGGCTTTCTTTAATAAGTCCATCGCCGACAGCCGCTGACTACCAGTACCAATCGCCATTGGTTTGATTCCCGTATACCGCTTAAATACATCGAAAGTGACAGCAATAGGGTTCGCTTGCGCAGAAAGCTGTGCAAAAAACGCCATTTTGCGCTTTGAAACCGCTAAGCAATCTAGCTCTATTGCATAACGCTTAGAGACTTCGTGCGCTATCTTGGGGCTAGGCATTCCGCCAAGAGAATGCAGCCATTCCTTGTCGAACGGAAAATCAAAATATTCTGCTGTCTTTTGCCAAGCCTCTACATGGTTTGGCATGGTATCAAGTAATGTTCCATCCATATCAAAAATAATGGCCTGGTACCGCGAAAGCTCTAACAATGGTTATCTCCTATCGAGAGTGAAGCACATATTATACCCGGTATTGGGTTGACTCGTGATTTTTTAGTTTGAAAGCTGTAATGCTCAAGGTAAAGGGAGGCTTGATTCTTCCATGCAGCTCTTCACAGCATTTTAGAGGATATGGAAGAAATCCAGGCAAATTCAGAGCGCATAGCTTCGGCTATCGAAGAGCAAGGTATTGTGATGAATCAAGTCAGCGAGTCAATCACTGAGCTCAACGACCTCTCTAATAAAAACATGTCAGGTGCAGAGACGTGTTTAAATGAAGTTGATAAAGTCTCTTCGCAAGCAAAGCAAATGCAACTGGCGGTATCCATTTACCGAATTAGCGAATAGCAAGCTCAGTTGTTGTTGAAGCCAGTATTAACTGGCTTCTTTTTTTTGGAGCACTCTTGGGTGCTCCATCATTTCTTTTACAAACTCTGATGGAGTAGTTGAGTACATCACCCAAGCTTTTCTTTTTGCTCTGGTCAATGCGACATAAAATAACCGACGTTCCTCAGCGTATGGGAATGTATCGGTGGTTTTTGTTAAGGCGTCACTTAGGTGGATGTTTTTCTTTTGACCTGGAAATTGCCCTTCATCGACATGAACGATAAACACGTAGTCTGCTTCTTTTCCTTTACTACCATGACAGGTCATAAAGCTGATTTGTAACTGGCCAAAACGTTGGCACCAATCAGAAATTAGCTCGGGGCAATGGTAATGATTTCGCCCCAAAATCAATACACTCACCGCTTTCGTTGTTTTACGGTTCAGTTCGTCTAAGCACTTTTCTAGGTTACCCATAGGTTCAACAATAACTGACTTTTGTTTTACCTCTTTATAACTGTCTAAGACTTTCTCTAATTGATTTGGGTTCTTTTGAATAAAGTCGTTAGCAACCTGTGCCAGCTGGCTGTTGAATCGATAGGTAGTCTCTAAGTTATGAACGACAGCATTGGGGAAACGGCGATCAAAACGGGTCGTTAGATCGACATTTGAACCTGTAAATTGATAGATAGATTGCCAATCGTCGCCTACCGCAAACAACGTCGGTGTTTCTTCTAGTTTGCACTGTTCGCATAAAGACTGAACCAACGCTAAACGATCTGGGGAAATATCCTGATACTCATCGACCATGATAAACTTCCAGCCGCCTTTAAATCGATTGTTCTTAATATACTTGGTCGCCTGTTGAATCATGGTTGTAAAGTCAACGTGCTTTTGCTCTTTAAGTTGCTTTTGCCACGCTTGATAACATGGCCACGTCAACATCAATTCACTATTGAGGCGCGAATAATCCTGTTCACCGACGATCAGCTCTTGAATGTCTTTTTTGCTCATTGAACTTGAAATAAGTTGGTCAAGTTGCTTTTCTAACCAGGCGATTAGTTTCGGGTTCTCTGTTTGACTACCCAGTTCATCATCGCCTTTTAAATACGCTATGGGCCATTTTGATAAATGTTTTTGCCAGCGTTTGAAGTTGGTGGGAGTCATCCAATGACGTTTTAACCAATCAATACACCAAGCGGTTTTTAAACGCTCTTCTGTGGCTAGTGGCGAGATAACGATAGGATCTTTTGAAACGTCGCGCAGCACATTCAAGCCAAGCTGATGGAAGGTTAATACTTGTATTTTTTCTGCTACTTGCCCAAATTTGCTTTCTAATCGAGCGCGCATTTCAGCGGCTGCATCTCGACCAAATGCAAGCATTAATATCTCTTCTGGCTGAGCTAGATGACTTTGGATTAAATAAGACACACGCGTAATCAAAACACTGGTTTTGCCACTTCCCGCCCCTGCCAATACTAGGTTGTGGTCATTGTTTAGCAATACTGCATTCTGCTGCGATAAGTTAAGAGGGGAGGACTCTGATTGAGAGAAAAGCACTTGCCAATTCTCTCTTTCTCGTGACACCCATTGATGATTTCTTTGTTCTAACGTTCTAGCGGGATTATCAATCCAAGGAATTAATGCTTCAATTCTATCTGGCATGCGTCTTTTTGCCTCACATAGAGACATACTCATATCCGTGAATTGCTTTTCGACCAATTGACGCCATGCCTGAACCTTTGAATAAGGTAAATATCTAGGTAATTGAATCAGCCTATGCAAATCCTCTTCCCACTTAGGGAGGAAAGTCTTTAACAAGGTGCATTGCTCTGTATGCCAAAGTTGGTAACAATGCACCGCTTGCCTAGCGAATCGCTTAGCTTCTGGCCATGGCAGACCTTGAACCACCCAAACTGTCTGTCTGCCCTCTTCTTCGTGACTAAGCACCCTAAGTTCAGACCAAACTAAGCCACGTTTCACGGCTATTTTCCCATTCCAAATACTAAAGGGGATCCTAACAACCGAGTTTGCTGACGCTAACTCTAAGGTTTCTTCATCAATGCAAATTGAACGATATTCATGCTGGGTAAATAACTGAGCAAGTTCGCTCGCACATAATTGCATAAAAGAATAATCCTTAATTATTGAGTGTGGAATCAGTCTACTTTATCTTCTTCTGAATACCAGCTAACTTTCTGTTATAATTTCGTTTTTAATTCGTATGCTGATTACTGTGTCTATCTTTCGTCAAATTCGCCTTCAATGGGCAAACCGAGCCTTTAACTACAGCGTCTTAATTTTAATCACTTTGCTGGGTGTTGTACTGCCAGCATGGTATCTGCAGCAGCATCAATGGATTACTCCTTTGATCCTTGGCGTTATCGCAGCCGCATTAGCCGAAACCGACGATAGCCTCGTTGGCCGTATCAAAGCCATAATATTGACCATGATTTGTTTTGCCACGGCGGCTTTTTCTATTGAAATATTGTTCAATCTACCCTGGTTCTTTGCGCTTGGTCTTTTTGTTTCTACGTTCGCATTCATTATGCTAGGTGCTCTTGGTCCTCGCTATGCCAGTATTGCCTTTGGTTCATTACTCATTGCCATCTATACCATGCTGGGTGCTCACAATAGTATTGATATCTGGGCCCAACCGATACTGCTTCTGAGTGGAGCTGCATGGTACTACCTGGTTTCAATGATCTGGAATATCTTCTGGCCATTACAACCAGTCCAACAAAGCCTTGCAAATGTATTCAATCAAATAGCGAGTTATTTGGAAGTTAAACAAGATCTATTCCACCCAAAGATAGATCTGGCACCACAGCCCTACCGTCTTAGTGAGGCCTCAGCGAACGGTAAAACCGTTGATGCGCTCAATGGTTGTAAGGCAACCTTACTTAATCGGTCAAAAAAAGGGCATATAGATGGGCCAAGTGATCGATTTCTGAAAATTTACTTCATTGCTCAAGACATACACGAGCGCGTTAGCTCTAGTCACTATCGCTACCAAGAGCTAGCAACACATTTATCGCGATCTGATGTGTTATTTCGCTTTAAGCATGTATTAGAGTCACAGGCACAAGCATGCCGCGACATCGCTCTTTCAATCCAACTCGGCTACCCCTTTGTGAATAGCGACAATACTCTTAAAGGACTTGTTGAACTTCAAGATTCACTCGATCATCTTGAGAAAAATGCAACCGCAGAAACGAAACCGTTACTCGCCCAGTTAAATTACCTATTTAATAACTTGTCGACGGTAGAAAAAATGCTCGACAACGTTAACAATCCCGACATCAACGAGCTTGAAGAAAGCGCTCTTGATGATACCAATCCACATACCGTTAAAGCGATGTGGCTTAAGATCAAAAGTAATTTCTCGCCAAACTCTATTTTGTTTCGTCATGCTATTAGACTCGCCATAGCTCTGACTCTTGGCTATGGCATTATCCAGGTGTTTGACATAGACCGCGGCTATTGGATTTTGCTAACGACCCTTTTTGTCTGCCAGCCCAATTATAGTGCGACAAGACAAAAGCTTTACGGGCGTATCGCGGGCACCATCGTAGGCTTGCTCATCGGTGTTCCGATACTGACAATGTTCCCAACTCAAGCTAGCCAGCTGTTTTTTATTGTCTTGTCTGGTGTCATGTTTTTCGCCTTCAGAATCAATAATTACGGTTATGCCACTGGTTTTATTACTGTTTTGGTTTTACTGTGCTTTCATCAACTGGGCGAAGGATACGACGTTGTCCTGCCCCGATTAACCGACACGATTATTGGTTGTGTTATTGCCGTTGCTGCTGTGTACTTTATTTACCCAGACTGGCAATCGAAAAAACTGTATCGAGTGATGGCAACTGCCATCGGCCATAACCGCCACTATCTAGCGCAAATCATTGGTCAATATCGAATAGGGAAAAGAGACGACCTAAACTATCGGATCGCTCGACGAAATGCTCACAACAGTGACGCTAGTTTAGCCAACGCCATATCCAATATGTTAGCAGAGCCAGGGCGCTATCGTGGCGCAACGGAAGAGAGCTTTCGGTTTTTGACTCTTAACCACGCACTTTTGAGCTACATCTCTGCATTAGGTGCCCACAGGCAGCGACTCAAAGACGAATCTATTCACCTGTTAGTGATTGATGCACATAGAACTATCAATAGTCACCTAGACACACTTGAGCAACAGTTATTGGGGCAATGTGACAATTGTAACTTTGCTACGATTGAACAACTTAATCTTGCTAAGCGCCTATCCGAGTGGAGAGATGAAGATGAAGGCTCTGCCCGAATGGTGCTACAGCAACTTCACCTCGTATATCGAATGTTACCTGAATTGCACTCTCTAGCGAATCAGTTGTCCGTTCGGACGAATTTGATCGAAAGCACTGCGTCAAAGTTAAATTAATATACAACTAAACAATGGTTCAATAACTTACTGAACCATATATGAAATCCGCCAAAATACTCCTAAATAGGTGCTTTTTGGCGGCTACTCCTTACAAAACAATCGATATCTACTAACATTTCTCGGACAAATCCCCGCCGGTTTACCACTACATTTACGCTACCTATTGACGCAATGAAACACCGATGAACGGAATTCACACTGTTTTAGTTCAAGAAAAATTACAAGGTGACCGTACTATGTCTCAACAACAATTTGAACAACTTAGACAACAGATCAATTTACTGACGCCACAGCAACTAAAAGCCCTGCAAGGCGAAATTTCGGACAAACTCGTTCCAGCACAACAGACTATGTTGACTGACGAGGAGCTTTCTGTAATTTCAAAACTGTTTTCTTAAGCAAAGCATCAAAATACACTCTCAGTACCGCTGCCTCCAAAATTAAAGTAAGTGCAATGTGCAATAAATTGTGTATTTATGTAAATGAGTTTTAAAAAAAACCAACAAAAACAATATATAAGAAACCAAACTGGTTGTACCCCTCTTAGTTTTTCTTGAATCTCTTTTGTGTAGTTGTAGAATCGGCGTCTAATTTGCCAAGTTAAGCCATCATGCCAAAGTTAAATCTACATAAACGTGACTACGTGTCTCAGCTCGGAAACGAGGTGACCCCTGAGCAAATGAATGAGCTTATTGCACCAAAACATCGTGCGATAACGCAGAGAGTCAACCGAAGCCCCTACCTCACTGAGAAAAATGTAGATTATCGTTGGCAAAAGCTCGCCTGCCCTGACTCCAAGCTCGAATTGCTTGATCCTCATACTCAGCAACAAATGAGTGTTTACGATAAAAATATCGAATACTTTATTGGTACAGTGAAATTGCCAGTTGGTATCGCTGGGCCTCTTAGAGTGAATGGCTTATTCGCACAAGGCGATTACCCTATTCCTTTAGCTACGACCGAAGCGGCTCTGGTTGCATCCTACCATCGTGGTTCATCGCTCATTACCGCTTGCGGTGGAGCGAGTGCAATGCTGCTCAATGAAGGTGTTACTCGCACACCCGGTTTTGCTTTTCGTAATCTTGCCGAAGCTGGTCAGTTTGTGGCTTGGGTCGTGACCCAATTCGACGAGCTTAAAAGGCTCGCCGAAACAACCACGTCTCACGGAAAGCTCACTGACATCAACGTGAATATTGAGGGAAATCATGTCTACCTGGTTTTCGAATATTTAACTGGTGATGCTTCTGGGCAAAACATGGTCACCATTGCGACAAACGTTGCATTTGAATACATCCTCGAAAATACTCCAATTGAACCTCATTATGCATTTCTCGACGGCAACTTATCTGGCGATAAGAAAGCAAATTCGCAAACACTAAGAAGCGTAAGAGGGAAAAAAGTCACTGCAGAAGTCATTATTCCAGTGGACTTGGTCGAAAAATACCTACACACTACGCCTGAACGTATGATGCAGTTCGGTCAAATGACGACGGTTGGTGGAGCATTAAGTGGCACTATCGGTATTAATGCTCACTATGCCAATGCGCTGGCTGCTCTCTATATTGCCTGTGGTCAAGATGCTGCTTGTGTTGCGGAGTCAGCGATAGGCATGACTCGAATGGAAGTAACTGAAAATGGAGAGCTTTATGCCAGTGTTACGCTACCAAATCTGATGGTTGGTACCGTCGGTGGCGGAACTGGTTTACCAAGCCAAAAAGCATGTCTCGATCTGCTAGGCTTACACGGTAATGGTCAGTCCCAAGCGTTAGCGGAAGTCGTCGCAGCCTTGTGTTTGGCCGGCGAACTTTCGATTGTGGGCGCATTCTGTGCCGGGCATTTTTCGCGAGCACATCACAAGCTGGCTCGTTAAATTTTAACGCATAGTCGTCATTAGTAGGTAACGATATTATTGTTACCTACCTGTTTCATTTATCTTTTCTCTTTCTGGCCAACTGCGGTGATTATTTATAGTCATTACGCTTAAAGTGCACGAGTGCTTCATTTAACGTTTTCTCTTTGATCGGCTTAACGATCACATATTTTGCGCCAGCTTCTATAAAAGCGATGCGCGTAGACTCAAGATTATCCGCTGTACATGCATAAATCGGCGTACTAAGCGCCAAATCTTCACAGATCTGCCTGGTGACATCTATACCTGACATTGAGGGTAACTGATTATCCATTAATATCAGGTCAAAGCGTTGCGATTTAAGCAGTTCCAACGCCTCTTGCCCATCTTTGGCCCACACAACCAACATACCGTACTTTTCGCAAAATGCTTTAGCAATAAACGCGTTGGTATGGTTATCCTCTACCAGAAGAACATTGACTTGGTTGTCAAATAAACTGAAGTCGATTTCCGGCTCAGATAAGGTTTGCGTCAAGCTAGAAGCGTGGCGTTCTACTGGAATATTGACGGTAAATGTTGTTCCTTTACCGACTTCACTTTCCAGAAAGATTTTGCCTTTAAGTATTGTCACCAAATGCTTCACTATCGCGAGCCCTAGTCCACTACCACCATACTCACGAATAGACGTTGCTTCAGATTGAACAAATGGGTCAAAGATACGTTGCTTTTGATCATCAGAAATACCAATACCTGTATCTCGTACAGCGACCACGAGTTGAGAAATGTGTCGTGAATTTCCTTCTCGCAATTCAAAGTGGATACGTACCGTACCATGGTGAGTAAACTTAATCGCGTTACTAACAAGGTTAAATAATATTTGATTGACACGAACTTGATCGGTATAAATAGTCGCTTCGTCTTCTAGAGTATTCACGACTTCCAGTGTAATGCCTTTTTCAATGCAAAGAGGTTTGTAAATACCTTCCAACGCGTTGACCAATTCTTCAAATTTAAAAGTATGAAGCTCAACATCAAAGTTACCATTTTCTATTTTCGAGAAATCTAAAATGTCATTGAGCACGGCCAGTAAATGTTCCCCACTATTACAAAGAACATCTATTTTATCTTGCTGACTTTTGTCTTTTGAAGTGCGTTTTAACAGTTGAGAAATGCCCAAAATCCCGTTCAAAGGCGTTCGGATCTCGTGACTCATTCTTGCAAGGAAATCAGCGCGAGCCTTAGCTGACTCTTCTGCCTCTTGTCTCGCGAGTAAACTCTGCTTTTCAGCATCAACTAACGTCGTAATATCAAGTCCTTGAACCAATACAATCGTCTGCCCCGATTTGACATCAATTGAAGACAAGTTCCATCGATAGACTCGGCGACCAATCGGGACGTTTATGCCTGTTAACGTAGCCCCTTTACTTGCCATAAAAACATGGGGTTTGATTTGCAGCAGGAAGTTTTCGAATGTGCTGTTATCCGAAGAATCTAATCGGTAAGGCTCTAACTCAAGTGCTTTACGAGCCGCAGGGTTTATTTTTATGAGTGCCGCATCTTCGGAGCAAACAAGCAGTGGTGACAATGAAAAGTTAAAGAGATCCTGAAATTGCTTTTCCTGCTCAAATAAGCGAGTAAAGGTATCACTTAATGTCTGACCAATATGGTCAAATTCTTGAATGTTCGAACCATCAAATTCCGTATATGTCCCTTTATCTCCCGCAACTTTGGTATAGAGCATCAGTTTCGATAGCTCACTTGTTACTTTGTTATCTAACCAACGTCTTGTTATGTACGATAGTATTGAGATGACTAAAAGTGTAAAGCCTAACCAAAACAGATAGTTATTTCGAAGTGTTAAAACGTTTGGGTTTTGTTGAACTGACAAAAAAGTCAACGCTTTTGGGTCTGAGCCTACCGAGAGATCGGTGTGGCTAATCAAAATTTTGTTTAGATCTTGTATGTTAGTTTGGTCACGGTTTAATATGCTTTCCGCGCTGTACTTGTCATCGATTGTGACCGTACTGCCGATAATTTGCTTATCTATAACAAGCAGGATGTCATCGCTATTACTGCCCAGTGCCATGCTTGAAAGTAACCCAGTATTATCACTTAACACTATTCCAACAAACAAAAAGCCAAGCACTTCACCGCTCTCACTGTCAATAACAGGCGTTCGCCTTACCAAGACGTGCATTAAACCAAGTTGAGACGGTGTTTTAATAATGCTCCATTGGCTATTTGCATTGGCTTTATTTGCGATATTCGCCAATGAAAGCTCATCAATTCCATAAAAAAGGGCATTACCATCGTTCCACAACATGTCTTTAAGGTGAAAGATAAATCGAAAATCAGGTGAATGGACTGGCTCTTGGTTATCTTCTCTTAGGAAAAAGAAGTCTAGTGTTTGATCGTCTCGGTTTATGAAGTACTGCTCGACAGAGTCACTTTGTGCATTACTGTCTTGTAAGATTTGCAACGAGGCGAGTCGATAATTAAAGTAGTTTCTAACAAGACTGCTGGTTTGCTTTGACGTTCTAAGTACCTCTTCTTGAACAATTTTGCTGCTCAAATGATAGCTTTGCAGTAAAACGCCAACGGTGAAGACACCTATAACCCAAATTACCGTACCAGTAATTAGCGTGGCGAGTGATTTCCGATTTGATGGTCGCTTTATGGTCATCATTAGCGATCTGAGTAACGAAATGCTCGTGCTTTTAGTCTGTCGATTTTTTTAGGGTCATCTTGTTTTGTGATCAATTCGAATTTACCTGAAAAAACCAACGGAACAGACTTCCCTTCCAAATCCCATTTTATAGCATCAGCCATCGCTACTCCTGTATCATCGTTCATACGCATAATCGTGACATCTAGGTCACCACGTTGAATCGCCTCCAATTCCGCTGAGCCCCCCCCCCAACCATTGAGAACAATGTCTGTTTTGTCGAGTTCTTTCAAGGCATCAGATGCCCCAAGGGCGACATCGGTTGCGCACGCGTAAATAAACTTAAGATTGTCATTTTGCGTAACACCACGCAAGGCAGCTTTGTAACCAGAATCTCGATCGGCTTTAGTGTAAAAGGAAGACGTCAGCTTGTATTCTTCATTTTTGCTCATCGCCTGAATAAACGTGTCGCCCCGAGCATCGCTGACATACCCTTCAGAAAAGTAGAGAACCGAGTAGTCGCTACCCTTTGGTACTGTTCGTTTGTAATAGTCAGCTAATAGCTCGCTTCCTTGAATATGATCAAAGCCAACATAGAGGAAGGGGTTTCGTTGATGAGTATTCTTCAGAGGCGTAGTAATGTTTTGCAAAATCAACTTGGTCTCTGTTGCATTCAAGACATGTTCGATGAACTTACGATGGCGGGTGGAATCTAAGGTAAAGATTAAGTAATCGGACTCGCTTCTTATGGCTTCCATCAAGGATAAGCTCTGCTGCCTGATATCGATATTGGGCCGAGTAAAGACTTCATTGATCTCATACTCAATACCTAACTCTAATAAACGAATTTCGAACGCTTTGACGTTTCTCACCCAGTAATCAGAGATCTGATGCCCTGGGTATATAATCGAGATAGAAATCGGTTTGCTTTGCAACTGTGCCATCGGCTCAGGTGGCGCTTGTACTGACGTTGTGAGTTTTTCAGTCAGGCTTTTCTGTTCAGGATGCTGGTTCAAAAAGTCTTGATATTGCCAGTAGCCCGGCAGAAATTCCACAGACATCGCACTACTACTAAAGGTAGCTGCCAGAAATGCAAGACTGGTCGCGGTCCATATTTTTTTCATTACTTATTCTTATAAAGTCGCTTTTTAATAATTCTATACAAGTTAAAAGAAATCAGCCAGACAGACCCACATGTTATTGTAAAATAAATGGCTTTTGAGACTCAACTAGCGACTCTTTTCGCTTTTTTGTTAGCTTTTTAATTGCCATTTCCATCTTCAATGCTTCGCTCTTAGAGTTAGCACCTTGAGACCACACGAGACTCAGCGGACCTTTACCACGTAACGCTTTCGCACCGGTACCTGATTGATGTTGTTTTAATCGGCGCTGTAGGTCATTAGTGACTCCACAATACAAGCTACTCGCATTAGTGCGTATCAAGTAGACAAACCAATCTTTTGTTTCGGCCATACAACGCTCGAAAATTATGGAGTGAAATTTTTCACTTTAGGTAGAGCTGCCTTACCAAATATTCACTTTAGTAAGGCAAAGACTAAAGTCAGTTTATGAGCTCATCGATGATAACTCGCAGCTCACTCACTTCTTGCCTGAGAGCTGAGAGCTCGCTTTCTAGCGCATCAATTCGACTACTGGATGCTGGCGCTGGACTCACCCCTCCAGACGATGCCACCATAGCGTCTACGTCGACATCTCCACAAAATAGGTGCGCGTACCTTGACTCACGTTTACCCACTTCGCGCGGTAATTTCACCACTAATGCGCCACTTTCTCGACTAGACATCCTATCCAAAATAGCTTCCACTTCTTTGACATCTGTGAAGTTCGCCAATCTATTGGTACGAGTGCGAATTTCGCCTGGGGTCTGAGGTCCACGCAATAGTAAAACACACACAATACCGCGCTCTTGTTCCGACAGTTGCAGATCACCAAATTCGGTATTACAGAACCGATGTTGATACTTTGCCACTCGACTATTGAAACTACTTTCATCACTGACTAAACGACGAGATATTAGCTCCTGAACCGTATCCTGAACTTCGGCATCACTGAGGGAAAGTACTGGTTCACGATTGCTTTTTTGATTACAAGCTGTCGTTAGGCTATTGAGAGTTAAAGGGTAGTGATCGGGAGTTGTGACTTCTTTCTCGATAAGGCAGCCAATCACTCTTGCTTCATTTGATGATAATTCTATATTCATTGTTAATTCCTTCTTACCCTTTGCACGTAGCATTGGTAATTTCTATAGACACTAATTAGTGCTAGTGCTCTGCTAATTCTGGTATACGGAGTCGCTTCCCATCTTGTGTCATCACTATTACTTTCGCGCGATTCAGTTCTATATCCGTTATTTGTGATCGTTTACGCTCAGCGACATAAGCCTTTTGTAAGCGTTGATATCGATGTTCAGGTTCGGTATCTGACATTGTATTTTCAGTATCTTCCGCATTGTCGTAATGCTTAGACATGGTATGCACTGCTAATATGAATTCATGGATGAAATCATAGCTTCTATTGGACTACAAAGACAATCGCTAGAAGTCTGAATGAGCATTAAGTAGCCAATAGCCTACATCGATTGATCTAAAGACTGTTATCACAGCAATTGTTATGTTTTAATCAACGAAACTCACTTGTTAAAGCTAGGAAAGGTATTATGAGTAGCGTATTTGAAATCGTGTCTCAAGCACGTCGTAAGAATAAGTTGAAACGCGAATTGCAGGATAATGAGAAAAAAGTTCGTGATAACCGCAAGCGTGTCGATCTTCTAGAAAACCTGCTTGACTATATCAAGTCAGATATGACTCATGACGAAATCGTAACCATCATTAAAAATATGAAAGCAGATTACGAAGACCGTGTTGACGATCACATCATCAAGAGTGCTGAAATTTCAAAAGTTCGCCGCGATATCAGCCGTCGAATTCGCGAGCTAACAGAAGAAGATAAGCAGCAACAAGGCAAAAAATAACTTCAAGCCATTACAAAAAACCGCTTTAAAAGCGGTTTTTTTTTAATCAATTTTCATAAAAACGTTTGCGTAATCGCTAACCCTCCTGTTTCATTAAATTTAGACTTCCATCACACTAATCACCTTGATATAGTTGCCGCACAAACACAGCAACACCAATCGAGGCACGGAGCTTCCTCATAAATCTCATGAAGAGAAGAATTGGTACCAGCACATCGCCTGGCAAATTTTAGAGGAACAAGATATGGAATTTAATATGGTAGAAATCTTAGGCTACGCAGCTTCAATCATGGTCGCTATCTCACTAACAATGAAAGATATCGTTAAACTTCGTGTGTTGAATTTTGTTGGCTGTGGCTTGTTCACCGCTTACGGCTTGGCCATTGACTCTATGCCTGTTGTCATCACTAATGGCTTTATCGCTTGTGTTAACGTGTACTTCTTATTGAAAATGCAACAAGAAAAAAAGCAAGACAAATTGGCTAGAGCAAGTGCATAAGTTCTAAAGAATTTGAAAGAGAGCTCTGATTATTATCAGGGCTTTTTTTATAATTAAAGAAAGGGATAGAGCTCAGATGCACGTCCATGTATGCATCAATGCTTATGTTAGTACTAGATCCAAACCAACCCGGCAAGCAGTAAAGGCAGTCCTAAAATCGAAGCCATTTTCATAAATGACATTGTTTCGCGGGCTAATGTTTTATGCTTTCTATCGATACGTTGGAAGGTTTCAGCGCTCCCTACGGTAGACGTAGTATTCATGATTACTCTTTATAAAAAATATGCTGCAGAATTTGCGCCGCAATTATGCTTTATAAGGATAGACCCAGCAACCTATATACTGGGTTTATTGGAAAAAAAGCACCTCAGTGAAAGATGCTAATTGCTTTATCAAATTTGGTGGCGAAACCAAACTGGAATTGCCTCGACAACCTAGGCAACACCATGCCCTTTGGATGCAACCCAGACTCTGTACCATTGCTCGCGTGTTAGTTCTAAACCTAGTGAATCAACCGCAGCCTTAACGCGATCAATCTTACCAGAACCTACAATGGCGAGTGGGTTAGATGGCAATCGTCGAACCCAAGCATAAATAACTTGATCGATGCTTTTTGCTCCTAGCTCTTGGCGAATAGACTCTAACTCTGTTCTAACGCGCAAAGCCTGCGGCGAAGTACCATTAAAAATCTCTCCGCCTGCCAACGTTGACCATGCCATTGGCGACGTGCGTAGCAATTGCATTTGGTCGAGTGTACCGTCGTGTATCACCTCAAAGTTAAGGGGATTGATTTCGACTTGGTTAGTGACTAATGGCTTACTTAAGCGTGATTGAAGTAAATCAAACTGACGAGGTGTAAAGTTAGATACACCAAAGTGTTTCACCTTACCAACTTTATGTAACTCAGTAAAAGCTTCTGCGACTTCATCTGCATCCATCAGTGCATCCGGTCTATGAATAAGTAGCACATCAATTTCATCTATATTTAAGCGTGCAAGTGAATTATTAACGGATTCATAAATATGGTGAGAACTTGTGTCATAGTGATTCACCTTACGCTGCGGAAACTTATCGCTGCAAAGGTTGATATCGCACTTAGTGACGATTTGGATATCATCTCGAACACTTTTATCCAGTGCCAGCGCTTCACCAAACAACTGCTCACATTCATAGTTTCCATAGATATCGGCATGATCGACCGTCGTAATGCCAAGGTCGATGTGTTGTTTGAGAAACGTAAGGCGCTCTTGCGGTGTCATTCCCCAATCGGCTAATCGCCAATAGCCCTGTACTAGTTCAGAAAAATCAGGGCCGTTTGGCGCAATCGTTACTTTAGCAACCATTGGTTGTCTCCTTATCAATGTCTTGTGACATCCTAAGCTTGTTGGTCAATGCCCACAATAGGTGGCCTCACAAAAATGGCTCACAGTGACTAAGGTAATCTTAACTGCTAGGTTTTTCACCATTTAACGTTCCAAATACGATTTTAACTCAAGATAAGATATGCAATAAAACCCACATAAAGGGTCGATAGTCGAACCCATCAATTATCACACGAACCAAATGGAAGGTTTTTTCAATCTTTATTCTATTTGATTTAATTGTACTTGACGCCCAGAACCATAGGGATAATAAATACTCAACAATTCATCGGTCCAATTATTGTGACCTAGATTAAACACTTGTTTGAATAAATTATTTTAAACTAATGACAATCGGCTAAAAGATAAAAGCAGTGGTATGCAAATAGCCGTAGCAGAGTTCACCCCTACGAATCTTGTTCGTTTGCTTTAATTCATCTCGCGTTGAATTAACAATCAGCAATAATGGAATATATAAAAGGAATAATAATATGAAAGGTCTATTTAAACTTTCAACTCTAGCAGTGAGTTTATTTGCAGCATCACAAGTCAGTGCAATTGAATTATATAATGCAGAAGGTACATCAGTTAATATGTACGGCGCGATTGCGGCGCACGTAAGTAAGTACGACTATGATAAAAGCTCTGTTATCGGTAGCGATTACGGTTTAGGCTACAACAGCGATGCGACACTTATTGAAGATCCAGGATCATGGCTTGGCTTTGATATTAAACACCAATTTGGCAAGGTTTATGGTGTTGCTAAAGTCGAGTGGGATGTCGATTTTGATACTGCAACAGACCTATATGACCGTCAGGCTTTAACAGCTCGTCAGACATACGCTGGTTTTGGTCATGACGATTTTGGTACTGTGACCATCGGTCGTCAAGAAAGCCCATACATGAAAGCAGACAAAGGCTACTACGCTTATTGGGTGGGTGGCTTTAACATGATGCAATCTGACGAGTTAGGTAGCCGTCGCACTGCAAACACCGTTGTATGGCAGAACGATTTTGACAACCTGTACGTCGGCTTGCAATATCAAGCTAAGCGCACTGCAAATGACTATATTTTCTTTGGGGGTAATGGTCTCAACTATGGCGGTTTATTAGCCGTTACAGAGCCTGTCACTATTGATGGTGGTTTTGGTGGCTCTGTTGCCTACACTGTGGAAAGCACTGGCACCTACGTTGTTGCAGCATACAACCAGGCCAATGACATTAATGGTAGTTTTGTTGACTTTTTAGGTAATCTCATAGAGACAACAGCAACAGACGCTGAGGTTAAGCAGTACGCGGTAGCTCTTGAGCAACATCTGATGGAAGGCGGCCTTTCTTTATCTGCACGTTTCGAGCAATTCTTTGCTAAAGACGGCGCAGATGCATTTGACGCTAAAACCACAACCTTTGGCTTTGGTGCAAACCTTTACGTTTCCGAAACAGTTCGTGTCTACGGTGGTTACGAAATGGCTGAAGAAACTAATGAAGTCACAGGCGATGTTAAATCAGAAACTCAGCAGTTTAACCTTGGTGCGGCATGGGCTCCGGTTCCGTGGGGTGAAGTGTACCTAGAGGGTTATAACGATGACGTTAAACTTAATGAAAGCTACACATTTGATAGCGAAGGAAACATTACTGACTTGGGTGGCGCATCTAAAGGCACTCACGTCTTCCTAGGCGCGGCGGTATTCTTCTAAACCCCACTCCTATCTCCCCCGAGCTTCGGTTCGGGGGAAAATTACTTCTAACTCGCACTCGTCCCTTCTTTAATAACATTCGTCCAAAGACATTTATTGTTTGAATAGTGAACACCAATCATTTAAAACAATAATGACGCTTGGAAATTAAATAACCTTGTCGATTTAAAACTAATTAAACAACCTGTCCACTCGCACATAAATTAAACACAACTCGAACAATTAAAGCTCTATTAATGACATCTCCCAACCAAGTATTATTTGCCTTAATTAAGACTCTTACGTCTATTTAACTAACTCAAGCCAAAATTCAGGCTAATCACCTAATCAACCTCGTTTAAAACAAGAAGTCTTAGGCCATGTACTCAACACCGCTAAATATCCAAATGTCGCTCAAAGCTTTACGCTTCCATTCATGGTCATCATAAGAAAACCACTAAAGGCGGCATTGTTAATGGTGAGCGATGGGTCAACCTGTTGTTTCATCTGTTGGAACTGCCTACGATACTCGACATAAAAAGCGTAACTGGGTGCTGGTTTATAGACCAAATTTTCTAGTTCAAAGAACTGAATCACACCTTTAGCCGTCGTTGGCTTAATGAATACTTCATCTGAGGGTTTGACATAATTTGGGATAATGGTCATCAGCGCCCACTTTGCCAACTTAGCGGGTTTTAACAGATCGAGCATTGTATTAAAGCCATACTCCTGATCGCCATAAAGAAAGTCTTTTAAACCATACGCAAGTCCTTCTCGTTCGTCATGTGTCATTGCGTTAACATAATCACGAAACTTAGGCTTTTCAAACAAAGAAACCATCGACGAACGACTCACTGTTTTTATCATGTCTTCTGCGACCTGCTGCGGTTTTACAAACGCATCCTGACAGAACATTGCTTGTGCTTGTTCAACTCGTTGAGTCATTTTGTGCTTTTTACCAAGTTTTTCCATGTCAGGATGTAAAAATCCGCCTGGGTAGAGCAACAGAAACTCTTTTTCAGCCGCGCGTAGTCTTGATAACTTCATCACTAACTCCTTACTCTTTCTATGGCTTATGAGTGAGATCACAACAAGCCTCTATTATTTTACATAGAGTTATCATGTGTACAAATAACAAACAACAAGGAAGGGACTTATGTACGACTTACAAAAAGAGTATGACCAGTTTGGCCCTTGGCTAGTCGAGATAAAATCAGCACAAGACATTCCTCCTCAATTTGAAGATCAATCAGGTTTGCTTGATGACGCTCTTTTTGCTTTCAAAACTCCTGTTCATCAAGAGCGACGCAACCTCAAACCTGGGATGCTGCTCTATTCACAAATCGTCATCATTCAAAACGAATTTATCATTCACCTATCGATGAAAGGGGAAAAAATCCACGCCAACAAAATGTGGTTCAAAGACGTCTTACTGCTAACTCACGGCGGTGACTTATTGGATAACTACATTGGTTTGCAATCAAACCAAGGGGAGATGATCATTCGTTACAACCTGGTCTCTCAAGACATTGCAAGTCGCGCGATTCAAGTTTTACGGCATCATATTGCCACGCGAGAAAAAGCCCCATTTACGGCTGAAACTGCAAATGATGCTCTAAAAAACAGTGACTTATATAGCTACTTCTCTGGAACCGAGCATTGCATAGATCCCATCGTAATTCTCGCAGGTCAAAAAGAAATGAAGTTGACCGAGAAAAAGCGTTCTGGCTTGCTCGATCTCCAATACAGTTTCACCGAATATCACCTTCTTGATTCGATGGTGATGTGTGATGGTGTCGACTTAATCATTGCCAACAGGGGAAAAAGCATCATTGACGTTAAAGATGCCAACTATAAATTTGGTCATACTTTTATTCGTCTCAACGCCATTCAAGATGTCCGGATCGAACCTAACTTGAATTTTCCTGAGCTTAATAACGTCGTTTTCAAAATCGATTTGTGTGAATTTACCCTTGCCGTCGACAAACATTTCACTCTAACACCAATATCCACAGTGCTCGATTCAATTCAACAAGTCGAAGATGCCTAATGGCTATCGAGCTATCGAGCTATCGAGCTATCGAGCTATCGAGCTATCGAGCTATTCTAAATTCAAGCATCTAGCCCAAGGTTAGATGTTTTTTTTAATAACATAATTGCTGAAGCCATTGACTTAGTTTGATGATATCTGGGTTCTTTGCTCTACTCTTTTTGTAGGTGAAGTAAAAACTGTCGCCTGTTTCAAAACCGTGCAACGGAAGTCTGACAAGATCCTGATCGCTGTTCTTTTCATTAAGCATGTATTGGTCAACAAACGTAATGCCCTGATCATATCTAGCCGCTTCGGTCGCTAAAAGTATGTGGCTGAAATGCTGAACATCCACATGACTTGGTAATGTATAGCCTCCGGCTAAACACCAACTTTTCCAATCTTGCCCCGGTGTTCCATAAACCGAAACCGATGACAATAATGGATAGTTCCACAACGCTTCTGGCATCGTTTTGTCTTGCAACTCACGCCAGATTTTGTAACTGCATACTGGATAAAGACATTCACGATAAAGAAAGTCTACTTGGTATTTGTTACTAGGCTCTCGAACGGTGATAAAGCAGTCACCTACACTATCTGTAAGCTCTGGGTCTTGTGCCACCATGTTTAATGTCAACTCAATCTCAGGGTGGCGACGGCGAAATTCGTTTAAGTTCGGAATAAGCCAGTTGACCGCCATTGAACTATAAATGGCTAAACGGAGCACGCCTTTGTCCCCTTCGCGTACCCTTTCACTTGCCATAGATATGCTGGATATTGCAGGGCCAATTTCCTCCAGATACTGCTCACCGATTGCAGACAATGACAACTTAGGGCCTTGTCGAATAAACAATGGCTCCCCCAAATATTCTTCTAACAGTCGTACTTGGTGGCTAATTGCACTTTGAGTGACATTCAGTTCTGTTGCGGCTAACGAAAAACTATTATTACGGGCGACAGATTCAAAGCAATGAACCGCTCGCAGTGGTGGCATTTTCATTATCTAAAAATCTCATACTAAAAAAATAAATATCATTTTACGTCATCGTAATACAGCCCTATCCTGCCGTAAAGTTTTAAGGAGGCGAAAATGAAAGTCAGTTCAGTTAGTGTTGCAATGGGTTTACTGGTGATTGGTAACATCGTCGCCGTGTTCTCTGATGCATTGATTAAAACCGTGGGTAACGATGTTGCAGTATTTCAATTTGTCTTTTTTAGGCAGCTATCTGCAGTGCTCATTCTCATTCCGTTTTGCTGGAACTCAAAAACAGAAAGTCTCGTTGCTGGTTTGAAATGGCATGCTGTTCGTGCGCATATATGGCTGCTAGGTGCCATTTTCATGATCTTCGCCATCTCGTCTATGCCTTTGGCTACCGCCAATGCGATTTTTTATGCTGCGCCATTGATCATGCTACCGCTAGCAACCCTGTTGTTTAAAGAGCAACTCAGTAAACCGTCGATCATGGCAGCTATTATGGGATTTGTTGGTGTTTTGGTGATTATTCGCCCCGATCAGTTCGACTGGGCTGCCATCTCTGCACTCATTGTTGCTGTGACATTGGCAGTAAATAATCTATTGATTCGAAAGATCCCTAGATCTCAGACCGTGGCGCAAACATTGCTTCTCACGAATCTCACCGGTATTCCAGCGTCATTCGCATTGGCCTTATGGGAAGGAAAACCTTGGGACTGGAGTGCTTTTGGCACCGCCGCGGTGTCTTCTATGTTCATCATGATCTACGCGGCGACATGTGTTGTGGCTTATCGTGCGGTTGATAGTAATAAAATTGCCAGCGCCGAATACAGTGGCTTGATTGGAGCCGTTGTTGTGGGAATTGCGTTCTTTGGAGAGATGCCTGATGCCTTTATGCTAATTGGTACTCTAATGATTATTATCCCAATTATTTGGCTGACCAAAAAAGAAGCGAGTAGCGTAGAAACAAGCTAGAGGTGTCGGGGCTTTGTCTATAAGCCCCTTTTCATTTCCAACATGTAAAGTAACGTATTTACATCTTAATAGGTTAACATACTATTAAAATAACAATCGAAATAATAAATACTGCAATTTATAATATATTTCACCCAGTTAAAAAATGTAATATTTTATTTATTTCATTATAAACACATTAACCTTACCATTAGTAACACTTAGTTACTCATTTCTAGCCCTCTAAAACTAGGACTTGATTAAATATATTATTAAAATGGTGTTTGGTACGGATATGGATTACCACCATTCCGCTTACCATCTGAATGACGATCCCTATATGTAAAATACTCTCTACTCAAATTTTCAGCATAAGGGAAAGAACTACTACAAACCTTGGAGTTACATAAGTGACTGAATCTGTTTTACTTGCTATCACACTAAGCACTCTTTTCGGTGCGATCATTGGCTCTCTACTCACATGGGTAGCATTTACTGTCGGGCGTGAAGCGTAATTGTTTCTGTAACGACACATTTAATAAAATAAAGCCCACTATAAGAAGTGGGCTTTATTGTATTCGCATAGAATCTTTATTACTAAAAGGTAAAGTTTGCACCTAAATAGTGTATTCTTCCGTCAAATCTACCATCTAAGTGAAGTCTATTAATATCAACATTGCCTAAGTCTGTATATTGATAGAACAGATCTACCCCCGTATCATTCCACATTGTAGAAAGTCCAACAGAGTATCGATATTGCTCGCCAACAGGTAGGTCTACCCACTGTTTAGATGGGTCATCTTGCGGTGAAGTTTCATATGAGAAGCCCGCTTTCAGTCGCCAATCTGCATTGAGGCGATAATCAGCGCCGATGGCAAAATGCCATACGTCACTCCACTCACGATCAATACTCATATCTGGTTCGATACGACCATTGGCACTGCTAAGTGACAAGGCCGTATTGTCCAAGTGACTCCAGCGGTGAAATTGAATACTTGTTAGTAAATTTAGATCCTGTGTTGCTGAAAAGCTGGCACTAAAATCTACGATATCAGGAACAACCACGCCAGTCGTAACCTTATTGATGCCTAAATCAGGGTGTGGTATCAAGCCCTGCGCATCCAAATCGAACTTGTGGACCAATTTCGAACGATAGCTCAGTCCTAGCGCCCATTGCTTGTTCGGTTGATACATCGCCCCTAAATTATAACCATAAGCCCAATCCGAACCTGATTCTGTCGAAATCATTGCGGTGTTCTGTTCGAGTGATGCCCAATTCAATTGCGCGCCAATGCCCACAGACCACTGCTCATCAATTTGAAAAGACATCGAAGGGTTCACTTGAACCGCCATTAGTGAAATGTTGTCCAGCAAGGCTGCTCCTGCCCATTGATCGCCGTACTCGATGCTAGAACCGCCAACAACGCCAAGCCCGAGGCCGAAGTGGACCCCTTGATTGACCTCTGTTACATGAAAGACACCAAGTGTAGGCATTACTGTATGGCCATTAGCGTTTCCATTGGCGTTATTGTCTTGATAGTCCAGCTCTAGATCAAACACCATCGCATTGATCGTTGTTTTACTTTGGCCCATATGCGACATCGTCGCCGGATTAGCCCACATGGCTGCTGCTGATTCGGTGTAAACACCGTCTCCTGCGCCCGCTGTACCCGCATTGGCGACAACGGCTTCCTGTAATAGAAACCCACTTGCTTGTGCCTGGGTTATGCCAAAGGCAGTGATAACCACCAACGACAAAAGAAGTTTTTTGAAACGTATAGGGGAAGGTAAATTTGCAATGGTACTTGTTTGAATGGTGGGGATATTGTTATTTTCGGGCTTAGATAGTTTCATATGAATCACGTAAGTATCGTCCAAGTCATTAAGTCTTTTCACCTCCTTGAATCGACAATGGTTAATCCATTTTAAGCAAAATAAACAGGTAATTTGGAATAGCGAATATTCCATAAAAGACTGGCTAATTTAAACCTACCAGACAATAAGTCGACATTTCGGTAGTGGCCACACGCTTTAGTATTGACCCTATGAATTACACACAAAATCAATATGATACCAAGAACTATCACCGCTACGATTGATTGCTGACTATTAATTAAACACCTTCAAGACAAACCAATAGATTTACCTGTGTTGTTGGAGGATACCCAATAGAAGACAAGTCAAGATGGATGAATCAAGCGAGAACTCTCTATACAATTCGCGACCCTTTTTTTGTCTATCTCGTCATTTCATCATGATGGGGAGACATGGTTGTCAATAAACATTGAGATTTCATAACAATGAACGCGATATTCAACTCTGCACACCTTACTAAAACTCTCATGCTTACTGTATGGATCGTCACTGGTACAGTGATCCTTCAAAAGCTTGGCGTACACGATAAGTGGCCAGCTTTTCTAGCACTTATTTTCTTCTTTGAAGCGAAATTTGATCTGAGCAAACTTAAAAACATTTTTGGCGCTGGTGTAGTCGGTATTTTGATGGGTATGCTGATCCCAACGGTACTTGGCGCTCTGACACCTGTCGTTGGTGGTGAAAACGCATTCTACATCTACGTAGCTGGTGTTGTATTAATCACTATCGGCATGGGTCCTGTTGCTCACTGGGCATTTAGTTACATCACTTTTGCTTACGTTGTAATGTGTATCCTACATGCTAAAGAAGTGACTGCTCACGGCTTTACATGGATGACCGTTCTGGCACTTGGCGGTGCAATGTACATCGTTGGTGTGACTCTGATTGCTAAATATCTAGAGCGCAAAGCAGTTACTGCTTAATTACCGCGCAAACAATCAAAAAAGGACCTATTAACAGGTCCTTTTATTGTCTAATATATCTTCCAAAGTTGATCAATCAACAATCGTTGTACTCTCTATTACGATGCTTTCAACTGGCACATCATCAAATTCACCCACTGTGTGGGTCTTCGTTTCGGCAATTCGTGACACAACATCCATTCCCGTAACCACTTGTCCAAACACAGCATATCCCCAACCTGAATTGGTCGCTTCTGTGTAGTCTAATGAAGGATTATCCGTTAGATTGATAAAAAACTCGCTGGTTGCAGAGTGCGGCGCTTCAGTTCGCGCCATTGCAATCGAACCAAGTACATTCTTAAGACCACGATTAGCCTCATTGACAATAGGAGCATGGGTCGACTTTTCATTCATAGCGCTGTCGTAGCCCCCAGCTTGCACGATAAAGTTATCAATCACTCTATGAAAAATGGTTCCTCGGTAAAAATCTTCTTGGCAATACTTTAGAAAATTTCGCGAACTCACTGGCGCTTTTTCTTTGTTTAGTTCAATGTAAATTTCACCTACATTGGTCTTCATTACTATCATTCAACAGCACTCACTTTTAGTTTTCACGAAGTATAAGTTATCTATTATAAAACAATAGCCGTTTTCGTCACCGCTAGTTTGAACTCGTTATTTCTTCTTACTTTCAATTACACAAACCTTACCGAACATACATTCAATCCGTGAACAAAATCACAATAATGAAACTTTATTAACCTTGCTTCATATAGTGTATAAAACATCGCCCCACCACGCTTTTACTTCTATCCCCCTTTATTACATAAGATTAATGCCTAATCACACCTTCGTTTTAAACAAAATGGCAACAAGATCACACTTAAATGGAAAATATATTTAACAAATAACTAATGACAACCACAAAAAGTTTTTACAAAATAGCTTTATTCAAACGCACGTTTGAATGCTCCATAACTAAGTATTACCCCCAAACGCGAAGACAATAAGAAAGTAAAGGATATCAACATGCAAAACCAAGAATCTTTCCAAGCATTTACATCACAAGTTCAATCTGTACTAAACCCGTTTGCTAGCTTGAGCCAACTTGTTGCTAAAAATGTCGAAACACTGTCAAAAATGCAGCTTGAAACTTTGACTGCTTACACTGAGTTGAGCAACGAAAATCTGCAAAGCCTGGTTAACGTTAAACAGCCACAGGACATCATGGCACATGGCAGCAAGCAACTTGAAATCATCAGCAAAGTAAGCCAGCAGCTTGTAGAAGACGGTCAGAAGCTGGCTCAAATTGGCAATGACTTTAAAGCAGCTGCAGACGAGATCTCTGCATCTACGATCAAGCCTGCTAAAGGCTAATTAATGATTGGCGGCGCTGTTAGCCGCCATTTCTTTAATCCGTTGTGTAAAACAGGAATATGTTGATGGATAGCAGACACCCATTTCAAGATTTACTTAGCAACTATTTCCAAGTGGGTCAGACTTGGATGGACAATTTTCAAACCCCGACTCAATCGACAATATGCAAGTCACAATTCGATGATTGGTCTAAAATGGCACAATCATTCACAAACAACCCTAGTGATTTGCTGAGCCAACAAATGAACTGGTGGAACCAGCAAGTCCAATTATTTAATGATTGTATTCTAAGTTCAGCTCAAAGCGACATCAACGAGCGAGATCCACGCTTTAGAGATGAAAGTTGGAGCAATAATGCCCTTTATCGCTATATTAAAGAAAGCTATAAACTAGCAAGCGACAACATTCTATCCACGATTAGCAATCATTCAGAAATGGATGAGCAAGCCAAAGAGCGACTTGAATTCTTTGCGCGACAGTTCATTAACGCAATGTCACCAAGCAACTTCGTGACCACGAATCCTGAGGTCATGAAGCTGACGTTAGAATCTAATGGTCAAAACCTGATTAAGGGATTCGAACAGCTACAAAAAGACATGAATAGTAGCGTGGATATGCTCAATATCAGAATGACTGATACTGACGCATTTAAGCTAGGTGAAAATATAGCGGTAACGCCAGGCAAAGTGGTATTTAAAAATCACCTATTCGAACTTATTCAATATCAGCCGACCACCGAACAAGTCTATAAACGTCCACTGATGATTGTGCCACCATTCGTCAATAAATATTACATCATGGACCTTAGCCAAAAACGCTCATTTGTGAAATGGCTGGTTGATCAAGGTCACACAGTATTCATGGTATCTTGGGTAAATCCTGATGCTAGTTATAGTGACACCGATTTTGGAACCTACGTCACTGAGGGTCTTATCCCAGCACTTGATGCTATCGAAGCTGAAACTGGCGAAAGAGAAGTCAATGGCTTAGGTTATTGTATCGGCGGAACGCTATTGACAACCACAATGGCTTATCTGGCGGGTAAACGTCGCAAACAACGCATTAAATCGGCCACACTACTGACCACAATTCTAGACTTTAGCCAGCCTGGCGAGCTTGGCGTATTTATTAATGATCCAATGATCAGTGCCATCGAAACGCAAAATAACGCTAAAGGTTATATCGATGGACGTCAGATGGCCGTTTCATTCAGTTTACTACGCGAAAACAGCCTATATTGGAACTATTACGTTACCAACTATTTAAAAGGCGAAAGCCCTATCGCATTCGATTTACTTCATTGGAATTGTGACAATACCAATGTACCCGCTCAGTGCCATAATCAAATGCTTAGACAATTCTACCTTGAAAACAGACTAAGCCAGCCAGGTGAGTTTGTTGTAGATGGCGTTACCATCGACCTGAGCAAGGTTAAATCACCAGTCTACTTTCTATCAGCAATAGAAGATCATATTGCGCTTTGGAAGGGTACTTACAAAGGTAACCAGTTGATCAGTGGTAAATCGACATTTGTTTTAGCCGAAAGCGGACACATAGCTGGGCCTATGAATCATGCCAATTCAACTAAATATGGCTACTGGACCAATGAAAACACTTCGACTGAAGCGGATGAATGGCTGGAAAATGCTGACAAGCACACCGGGTCTTGGTGGCCTCATCTTCAAACTTGGTTAGACGAGCGTAATTTCTCTGAAAAACTAGAAGCTAAAGCACTAGAAGGCGAACTTGACGCCCCTGGCACCTATGTAAAACAGCGAATTGAAGAAGTACTATCAGAAGAGAAGGAGTCAAAAGATGTCGCTTAGCCTTGGACAAAAAGCCAGCCTTTCCAAATGTCTGGACAAAGCCGCCGTAGAACAATTTGCCTCTCTTGCCGAAGACTATAACCCAGTTCATCTCGATGAGAACTTTGCCGCTGCGACCCCTTTTGAAGTCCCTATAGTGCATGGCATGTTGGGCGCGAGTTTAGTCTCCGGTCTGTTAGCTTCGAAGGTTCCTGGGCCTGGTGCTATCTATCTTGGACAAACTCTTAAGTTCACTTGTCCAATACGCGTTGGAGAAACCGTTACGGCATCTGTAGAGGTGATCAACATACGCGAAGATAAACCAATTGCGACTTTAAAAACTGAAGTTGTAACCGAGCAAGGAGTTACCGCTATTATTGGTGAAGCAACAGTAATGCTTCCTTAATTTCCCTGCCTAATTTAGCGATTAGGTTTTTCTACCATTTCGGGCGATATTGAGCCGTCGCCCTTTTTTTATCCTTCAACACCTCATCATTCTACCTCAATTAAAAACATCATCTTCTAAACACTTTCGTCACAACTATTAATAAACCTCTCACCAATATAACAAACTGTGATATTTATCACTGCGCCTTCCTAGGGTTACCCGTAACATCAATAGTTACCGGTAACATTGAAACTCTACCTACACACACCATCAACATGGACGACTAAAAAATGAGAAAACAAACTATAAATCTCATCACTCTTTCTATCGCTGGGCTCCTTTCTGCTTCTGCGTTTGCCGCTGACTACAAATTGAAAATTCAATCATCTGATCCTTCTGGTGATCTTAACTTTAAAGTTCAGCAACAGTGGGCTGAGCGTGTTGAATCGATGTCCAACGGACGCATCGACATTGACTTACTTCCAGTAGGCTCTGTGGTCAAACACACTGAAACTCTTGGCGCCATCAAGATGGGAATCATTGATGGTCACATTACTGCAACGGGATACTTCTCTGGTAAGGATCCTGCTTTCGGTCTAATCGGTAATATGGTTGGTGCTTGGTCAGATACCACTCAACTACTTCAATACATGAACTACGGTGGCGGTAATGAGTTAATGACTGAACTTTACGCTCCATACGGCGTTAAATTTGTTGGTGCTTCAACGACAGGTGTCGAATCATTCGTTTCAAAAGTACCTCTAAACGGTGTTGATGACCTCAAAGGGCTGAAACTCCGCGCACCTGAAGGTCTCGTTCAGCAAGTTTTTGCCGCGGCAGGTGCCACGCCAGTCAATTTGCCGGGCTCTGAAGTATTTACGGGGTTGAGTAAAGGCGTCATTGACGCGGCTGACTACACCGTGTTTTCGACTAACCAATCAGCAGGTATGAACGATATTGCGACTCACCCAGTTCAGCCAGGCTTCCACTCGCTACCTTTGATTGATGTTTCTGTTAGCCAGAAGAAGTGGGACAAGATGCCAGAGGATCTGCAAACCATTCTTACCATGTCTGTTCGTGACTTGTCTTACGACATTACGACTAAGCTAAAAATGGCAGACAACGAAGCAGTAGCAAAAGCTAATCAGAACCCGAATATCACGATTCATAATTGGTCCGATGTAGAGCGTAAGAAGTTCCGTGAAATCGCAAAAACACAGTGGAAGGTCTTTGCAGAACGCTCACCAAATGCTGAGAAAGTTTACAACTCTGTAACCACATTCCTAGAAGAAAACAGCTTACTTTAATCTTTGTAGTACATGCGGAGGGCTCGGCCTCCGCATTGATTAGGACATCCGTATGGGCAACAAATCTCCGATTCAAACTCCTAAAGACGATGAACCAAAAACTTTTCTAGACAAATTAGTTGTTAAAGTCAGCCATTTTCTGAGTCTGTTCTTCCTTTTCACCGTCATAATTTCATTTTATGAAGTCGTTATGCGATACGTATTTAATGCACCTACAACATGGGTTCATGAAACCGCCTCATTTGTTGGTGGATCGCTTTTTATTGTTGGTGGTATCTATGCCTTTGCAACAAACAAGCACGTTCGCGTGGTGCTAATTTACGATTCGGTTTCACCGCAAACCCGTAAATACCTCAATATTGTTCATCATATTTTTGGTCTCGCGTTCTCAGGTATGCTCGCTTATGCCGCGTATCAGTTATCTCATGAGGCCTGGTTTACGCCATGGGGAGATCTTCGCTTAGAAACCTCTGGCTCAGTGCTTAATGCCCCATACCCCGCGCTATTAAAAGGGCTTATCTTCCTTTGTTTGTGCATTCTTGTAGCACAGTTTATTTTGCACCTCATCCACGAAATTACTCACCTAAGGAAAAGAAAGTAATGTTTGATTTATCTTCTCTAGGGATAGCGTGGGGCAGCCTACTCATGCTTGCGATGATGGTGGGGTTACTACTCACTGGTATGCAACTGGCTTTTGTCACCGGCTTTGTCGCTATCTTTTTTACTTATACCTGGTTCGGTGTTGATGCTCTGCCTCTTATCGCAAGTCGTACATACAGCTTTGCATCAGGTTATGTTTTTCTCGCCGTTCCAATGTTCGTGCTTATGGCAGCACTTTTAGACAGGTCCGGAATAGCCCGAGACCTATTTGATGCAATGAAGGTTGTTGGTCGTAAAGTCCGTGGTGGTGTCGCTGTTCAAACCTTGCTTGTTGCTGTGCTTCTTGCGTCAATGTCAGGAGTCATTGGTGGAGAGACTGTACTGCTGGGTATTTTGGCTCTACCACAAATGCTACGACTGGGTTATAACCGAAAACTGGCCATCGGCACGACCTGTGCCGGCGGAGCATTGGGGACTATGCTTCCTCCTAGTATCGTCTTGATCATTTACGGTATGACTGCCAGCGTGTCTATTGGTGATCTTTTCAAAGCCTCATTTTTACCGGCCTTCTTGCTAGCCGCTTGCTACATTGGCTATGTACTCATTGTGTGTAAACTGAATCCAGATTACGCTCCGATACCAAGCGATGAGGAACTCGAACAAAACGATGTAAGTTATTTTAAGGCGCTCTTTTTCCCTCTTCTTTCCGTTGCGGTCGTATTGGGCAGTATCTATACAGGTGTCGCCTCCGTAACAGAAGCTTCAGCACTTGGTGTTGTTGGAATCATGATTAGTGCTTTAATTCGCGGCGAACTCAATTGGCTAATGCTTAAAGAAAGTGCCATTGCCACCATGCGTACTTGTGGAATGATCATGTGGATTGGTATTGGCGCAAGTGCGCTGGTGGGCATCTACAACCTAATGGGTGGTATTGATTTCGTAGAAGAAACCATCTTATCACTCAGCGGTGGTAACGCCTTAACAACCCTCATCATCATGATGGTCATCCTACTGGTTTTGGGAATGTTTCTTGATTGGGTTGGTGTTGCATTGCTCACTATGCCTATATTTGTACCCATCGTCATTAATCTTGGATACGACCCAATTTGGTTTGGTGTGGTTTTTTGTCTTAACATGCAAGTGTCATTTTTGTCGCCTCCATTCGGTCCAGCAGCCTTCTATCTTAAGTCCGTTGCACCCAAAGACATTAGCCTTGGAGAGATTTTTTCATCACTACTGCCATTCATCGCTTTACAAGTATTCGTGTTGAGCCTTGTAATAGCGTTCCCGCAACTTGCCATGTGGTGGAAATGATGATGACAAATGTTACAGACAATTCTTCTGCTCTAAACACTAAAGAGAACAAAACCGTGAAGATGGTCGTTATGGGTGTTTCGGGATGTGGAAAAACGTCCGTTGGTCTAGCGCTTGCAGATAGGCTTACTATACCCTTTTATGATGGTGATGAATTTCACCCTGTCGAAAACGTTGAAAAAATGCGCCGTGGACAGCCGTTAAATGACGAAGACCGCCAAGGCTGGCTTGAAACGCTGAGTCAACTGATCAACGACAATCAAGATGCGGTGGTCGCCTGTTCTGCATTAAAACCTAGCTACAGAGAGATACTCGCACAAAATAACCCAAACCTTGTATTTGTCTACCTCAAGGGGGATTTTGATCTGATCTGGAGCCGCCTGCAGAAACGTGAAAATCACTATTTTCATGGGCAGGATATGCTAAAGAGCCAGTTTTCGACTTTATTTGAACCCGATTTACAAGAGGCTGTGCATATCGATATATCTCAATCCATTAATGATATTGTCGACGAAATAGTCCACTCACTAGGGTAAAAGTTTCTCCTATATTAACCAATGACGGCTGCAACGCCGTCATTTTTTATGTGACTAACTAACCGTGCTTTCTTTTCTCTCTCAGTGATTTATCATAGCCCTCAACCATCAGCGACATTGACTGTTATTATTAACCCATAATGTGCCTATCTCGCTGTATACAATCAATATTACTAAGAACCTTTTATATGAAGTCATTACCCTGGAACGCCTGGATCCTAGCTTGCGTTCAACCGTTTGTGCTGTCTGTTGGCGCACTCAATGTTTTCCTCGGCGGTATCGTAGGTGCCGAACTTCATAGCAACCCCACGTTTTCGACACTGCCTGTGACCACGCTGATTATTGGTGTCTCGCTTAACATTTTCCCCGCTGCTAAGATTCAATCTCACGTCGGCCGAAAAAATGCGTTCGTAACCGCTGCCATTATCAGTAGTCTTGCTGCCTTTGCTGCTGCTTGGGCGATTAGCCAAAATCATTTCTGGGGTTTTGCTGGAGCCACATTTATTCTCGGCACACAATTATCATACGTTGGGCAATTTCGCTTTGCTGCCATAGAAAGCTGCAACAGCGCAACGCAACACGCTAGTGTTGTCAGCCTAGTTCTGGTGGGCGGAATAGCAGCGGCATGGGTGGGTCCTGAATTACTTGTTTGGGGACGAGCTCTAAAGCTATTTTCATCCGATTACGCTAATGCCTATGCCGCGTTAGCAATAATGGAGCTGATCGGTGCGGCCATCCTTTTGGTTGCACTTAAACCCATACACACCCCAACAACATCCGAGCAAGCTGGCGAAGCCAGGTCAAACAAGGCTCTGTTTTCCCAACCATTACTTTGGTTAGCTATAGGATCAGGTCTAACCGCTTATGCCGTAATGGCTTTTCTTATGACGGCCACTCCGCTTTCAATGTCAGATCATGGTCACGATATTCATAGCGCCAAATGGGTCATTCAAAGCCATGTCATGGCGATGTATTTACCTTCACTGGTCACCCCTTTGATCATCAAGCGCATCGGCATTTACAGACTAACGTATTTAGGTTGCATGATCATGCTTGCTTGTATTGTCATAGCGCTAGTTGGGCATTCAGTTCATCACTACTGGTGGGCACTTGTGCTTCTAGGGATAGGTTGGAATTTCCTGTTTATTGGCGGAACAACATTGCTACCACGGACGTATCAGCCTAGTGAGCGATTCAAAGTTCAAGCCGTTAATGATTTCTCTATCACGGCCTTTCAAGCGTCTGGTTCTTTGACTGCTGGTATTGTGTTATTTACGCAAGGATGGACATGGATGTTGTTGGCGTCTATTTGGCCACTGTTCGTTCTCTTTCTGCTTAACCTTGTTGTCAAAAAACGATAATACACTCAAAAATAGGTACCTTGTGGCGCTGGTTCCAATGTACAACGCAGCGCCTTACCGAGTTCAGCGCTTGAACTTCAATCTAATAATGTAATTTAACAACACAATAAACTTGATATAGCTCACAAAACAGCTAAAATACGGCCTCGAAAAGAAAATAAATTACACACAGGTAGTATAAATGAACTCTGCACTCGTTTCATATTTAGACCAAGATACCGAAAACAGCACTCAGAAAGTGGGCAAACCAGTATCCATACTTGTGGAAGTTGCGGCTATCGCTTTAATGTTTATCGCAACGTCTGCCGTCATTCTTCTATTAAGTCTCACCTGGGTTGCATAATAAGTTAAGAACCATGACTAGAGCGATATAACAATATCGTTTTAGTCGCCCTCTTTTTGTTTCCGTTTTCTTAGCTCACTCTTTCTACTGATTTTTTATCGCCAGCTATCTTCTCCTGCCCTGCGAACTTTTGTGACAATACCAGCTAAGACTGATCAAATAACATCGTTATCAGTTGGTGCTACAAAATTGAATTTCTCTAATTCATAGTCAGATTTTCTTTAAAACATCACACTTCCGATTCATTCATTTATACGGGTTTGAAAACCGCGATTTCTTGGTGCTCATAAGCAAATACGCAACGAAATCGACGCACACCCATTGAATGATTGTTAACCAGATCGGCCTCATCTAGCTTCGTCTCATCGATAGTGGCCACTTAAAAACCGCATTCTAATCAGAAGATAATACTATGCAAATCGAAGTTATTTTATCCGTCGCATCGCTGACCATTCTCGGTTTGGTACCAATGGTAAATCCACCTATGGCAGCATCTTTACTACTGGGATTAAGTAAAGGACAAAGTAAAAGCTATATTAATCAGCAAGCAAAGCTCGTGAGCTTTTTTTTGTTCATAGCTCTTACGGTGACGTTTTTTATCGGGGCGTCTATTCTCGACCTATTTAGTATTTCTATGCCAAGTCTTAGACTTGGTGGGGGACTCATTATCGGGGCTATTGGATTTAAAATGCTATTTCCTGCCCCAGTCACCGACATTCCAGTAGGAAAACAAGAATCAATCGCGTTTGTTCCCCTGACCATTCCTAGCATGTGCGGGCCAGGTACGATGGCGTTAATTATTAGCGGTGCGGTCGAAATTGCCTCTCTTTCTGACGATATTGACCGAGCCAGTGTATACACAGGAACGGTAATCGGCTTTGCTGGCGTTTCACTTATCGCCTTGTTTGTATTAAGCATGGCTTACCCAATGTTAAGACTTCTAGGCAAAAGTGGTATCGATGCATTTACCCGTATCATGGGGTTCATTCTTGTTTGTATGGGGGTGCAATTCGGGATTCACGGTATCATTGAAATCGTTCAGGAAATACAAGCCATGTAGCATTAAAGGCGCTAGAACAGGATGTTGAAACCATATGAGTCTTGGAAAGTAACCGGCGGTTACTTAAAGTATGCTTTTGGCATCCATCACATCAGTTGTCTTTAATAGAACCACTTGCCATTATCCACATAATCAGCCACTGCCATCTGCACAATGTACAGGATTCTTTCGTATCCCCCGAGTACCGGTGAGCCGTTAGTTGAGTTACACACCTTTGATAATGTCGGTCGCAACTTCCGTTAATCAGTTGATTACAGCCCTTTTTGAGCAATTTTCGTAATAGCAGATTTTCCAGTTTGATTTCATCTATCGCGGACAGCGCAAGAACAAACTGCCAGCACAGAGGTAATCTTTGCTCCTTTTGGGCCTTTTTATATCTGCGCCATGAGTAATAGCATGTAACAATAGCGAGGCATAAAGCAGCTAATCCACCACAAAACCAAAGCCAGTACGCTCGAAGATAGCTGTTAAACGTGTGCTCGATGATAACGGTTCGTTCACTCAAGTAGTGTCGCATCATCGTCAGCGTTTCTGGATTCCATTGATAAAGCTCCAGCCTTGGGATCACAAACTGCCCTGGTCGTTCGAATACATAAGTGATCCGTTGTTTCCATGTTGCCGCGTACTCTCCACGATTGGCGTGATCTCGTTTCTCGGTCGTCTCAACATACCTTTGATATCCTTGCTCACTAACTGGCTCAGTCGAGAGTTCGGGTATCAACATGATGGTGTTATCCTGCACATCCAGACTCACCGAACGCTGAAGCGCATCTCCTACTTTCATTTCATCCGAATTCGATGACACCTGTGACCAGTGTTGTGTCAAATTGACAGAGGGGCTGACCAACCATAAGTTATCCGGATTCATCTGTGCCGACGGCTTATTCACCTTAATTTTGACGGGGCGCGTGACGAGGTAGCCCTCTATGTTAGCGTTGTCACCTTTCACCTGCATTTGAACCGTAATACTGGGAACAATAATCTCACCAGTCGCCAGCGGATACACAATCACTTCCCACTGCTGTACGGCATAGGTTTTTCCATGCCGGCGCTGAGTCGCGTTCAGCGCAAAGGTACTCCGGTTCGCTATCAATGCGTCATCTACATCGAAATAATGTACTTTGGTGCCTTTGGTAAACCAGGTATCGGTGGCAACTTCAATGGTGAGTGTTACCTGCTGATGGAGTGATACGTTCTTGTCCTGAGAAACAAAAGCGTTTACTGAAACCCGCCCTTGTTGCTGTAATAACCTCATATCATTTGCGAACGATGACACCGATGTGGTGACCAATAGAATAAGGAAAAACATGAGACTCACATTGGTCATCTAATTTGCCTCCTGACCCCGTATAACGGGCTTCTGTGTGGCCAATCCCAATTCCAGTTGTCGCTGAAACTTGAGTGCCAAAAATACACTTAGGTCACTGCCGACACGCTTCATCCACTTTTTATGAGCCTCAGCGCTTGCCAGCAATTCTTCCGCAGAGAGTTTCTCTTCTTTAAGTAGGGATGGATCCAGTTCTTGTGTCACACCATCCGCCGTTTCAGGTTGCTCACCCAACTCTTGGCTGCTCTCCATTTCACCACTGCTCTGCTGTCCCTCTGAAAACTCGTTGATATGCTTGATGATCGCTTCCATCAACTCAAGATTATGTGATGCGGTCTTATTACCGGGAACGTTATCTAGGATCTCTCTATATAACCGACGCGCAGCCATATATTCACGCTGATGAGCCAAGGCCGCCGCAGCCCCTAACTGAGCTTCAACGGTGTCCACCCTCAGGTAGTATTGCTGTGCGCTTTGATAGTCTCCGGCAAAGTAATAGGCTGTCGCTTTCCAATAGGGCTCTTGAAACACTTTTGCAGCCTTATCGTATTGCTGTTGATTGAACAGCCGCTGACCCTGCTGGTCTTTAGTTAACCAAATATCTGCCCAACTCATTGATTTGGCGTAGGTGTTCGGGCTGTAACCTGCCCCACCTACTAGCACGATGACTATGATCCACTGCACTATCCAGCCACGACGGAACCAGAGCAAGTACAGCAACATCAATGGCGCCAGCAAAACGTATCCGGAGTCATACCAAGGTTCATTCTCTGCGCCGGTAAATTTGGCATGCTGCGCAATTGACGAAGCAAGCACATCAACATCACTGTGATCGACGGTAAATGGTATCCATTTCCCCGACACCTCTCGTGCTAGTGACGACAGTCTTTGCTCTTCTAGAGGAAACTTGGCTTTCGACTGGGTTTGTCCAACTCCCCAGATCAGCAATTGATGTTCATAGGTAGAGAAATACCGTTGAAACGCTGCCATTGCGGCATCACTCAAACCATCGGTTACCAATAACACAGAGCCTGAAGAGCTTGCTGTTGCCAACGCGGACTCTATCGGTGAAAGTGCATATTCCGCAAACTTACCCTCCCTTGGCATCATCTCGGGTTTTATTGCATTGAGAAGGGGTTCCAACACGGCAAGATCCATGGTGGGTGGCATGGCCAGATGGGCACTGCCAGCAAAGACGACCAGTGACACTTTTCCTCGGTTTCGCAACTCAAGCAGTTGCAAAACCTTTTGTTTGGCAATAAACAGACGACTTGGAGCAACATCGGTTTGTCGCATGGAGCTTGATACATCCAGCACCACTACCAGCGGTGCCGCCTCTTCGGCAAATGGAGAGGCCTGTCGATACCAGCTTGGCCCGGCAGCAATGACTGTTGCTATCACAGCAACCACAATCAGTCCCTTCAAAGGCAGATTGTTACGCCATGTCGCTTCATTAACCAACAACGCTTGTCTGAGGTGCTCGGGCAGTCGTTTCTTCCACACTGTTGCCTGCTCCTCTCTTCGCCAACGCCAGTAAATCAAAGCGGACAAAGGCAACAGCAGCAGTAACCAATACGGTCTTAAGAAATGAAACTGCTCGATGAATAACTCACTGTTTATCATCCATCACTCCTAACGCTGTCCGTTTTAAGATGACGCCAGTTCGCATTGCTTAAAAAACGATAAAGCATAAATAACAAGTGGTTGAGCAGTGCCAATAGCACCGGTAAATAATGTAGGCTGGTTTTCGGCTGATAGGTAAAGCTCTTGTACAGCTTGGGCTCTAACTCAGAGATAGTCCGGTAGATCTTGGTAAGATCATCAGGCGACATCGCCAAGAACGCCTTGCCCCCGGTGAGCACCGCCATCTGTTCCATGGTTTCAAAATCGATTGCCTGATCCCCCGATGTATTTGGGCTGCCCATCGCCACCATATACAGTCGAATCCCATACGCTTTCGCGACCTTTGCCGCATCAATAGGAGGCACAAGGCTGTTGGTATCATTACCGTCGGTCAGAACAATCAGCACCTTGTCTGCAGAAGTCTGATGCGTGTTGTCTTGGTAAGTCTTGATCGCCAACCCTACAGCATCACCCAAATGGGTACTCTCTCCGGCCATACCCACGCCAGCTTGATTCAATAAGATCAGCCAGGCTTGGTGGTCCGCGGTAAAAGGAGACTGGAGATAAGCCGCATCACCAAACAAAATCAGCCCGAGTCGGTCACCGTCGCGTTGCTCGCTAAAGCGAGTCAGTACCGATTTCGCCGCCGCCAGTCTTGATTGAGACTTTCCTGAACGGTCAATAAAGTCTGTTTCCGACATCGAGCCCGACAGATCCACCACCAGCATCAGGTCACGTCCACTCAATTGATGGGTTTGTGGTGCAGCTAACCACATCGGTTTGGAGGCCGCGAACACCAACATTAACCAAGTCCCCAACAATGATACCCTCTGCCATCGACCAGGCTTAAGGCTAATAGAACCTTGAGTCGCGCTAATGTTTAAAGCTGAGACCAAACGACTAAAAAAAGGGACGGAAAGAGCCTCTCGTTTTGTTTGATAGTCAGGAACCCAGCGGTAAATTAGAAAAGGCAAAGGAAGCAACAATAACAACCATGGATTTTCCAGTTCGAACATCTCACCTCCTAGCAATGGTTTTTGATCCAATCACACACTAAGGACTCAAGCTTCGACAGCTCTGCTGGTGTCCAATTTCCATTACCATTAGGGGTATAAAGGGCCAACTGCCACTTGTGACCAATCGCATTCGAGAAGCCCGGTTCGGAGATCTTAGTGCTTAAAAATGTCAGCCACGGTTCTCCATGCAAAGAAGCCACCGTAGAATAGGGATAGCGATGACAGGCCACTTGTTTCAATACGCTATTCAGGGCGTTCAAATAAGTGCCAGCATGGTTCTTGGATAACGCAGCGATCGCTCTAAGCGCCATTCTCCTGTACCGATTTGTGTGATAACCGTGTACTAATCTGATGAGCCATATCGAACTCGTGGTCAGCAATAAGACAAAAACCAGTTTCCAGCCAATCGTCTCAGGAAAAAACGCAATGGCTTCAGGCATGACAGGGTCGATAAGATCGTTAAGCAGGATATTATTTTTTGACATAATGCCCTCCATGTAGCTGTTCTTTGAGCTGGGGTAAGTGATCACCAGAAGTATCAAGTTCAACGTAAGGTATGCCCATCGACTGCAGGCGCGCTTTAATCTCCCCTCGATGTTTCTGCCAGTGTGAATTGTAGTTGGCAATCTTAGCCGCAAAACCCGAATCCACGGCTACTTGGTATTCTCCATCACTAAAACAGAGCGTTTCATCAACCAGCAGCGACTGTTCCATTGGGTCCTGAACAGCAATGCACATCAGGTCATTGTGCCTTTTTAACTGAGCCACCCGCCTGATACTCTGAGAATCGAACTTAGAGAAGTCACTAATCATTACGATAAGCGCACCTTTGGGGTGTTGAAGTGACATACGGCGCAGTGCGTGATTTAAGTGGTGACTATACGAGGCCATTTTTCTAGTGCCAGCCATCTTTGCTAAACTTAGACTTTGCGCTTCCAGTGTACGAAACACATTGAGCAGTTGACCTTGAGTCCGTTTTGGTGGAAACCATGTCGTTGAATTATCGCCAAAAACCAGAGCGCCAACACGATCGCCCTGCCCTAATACCTGCCAGCTGCATGCCGCCAGGACGTGGGCGGCAACCACCGATTTCATTGTGTCCATAGTCGAGAAAAACATATGACGACTCTGATCAATGCAGAACAGCACAGAGCGATCTTTCTCTTCCTGAAATATCCGGATGTGAGGTTGGTCAGTTTTCATCGTCACCAACCAGTCCATATTACGAACATCATCACCGGGCTGATATTGGCGAAACTCCTCAAAATCCAGTCCCCTGCCTCGAAACCCGGACAAGCGCCCACCAGCAAGACGGCTTGCGATGTGATTAGAGGGAGGCAAAGTTAGCGAGCCCAAACATCGCTTAGTTGACATCAAATCGCTGACGCTGACAGCGATTCTGGGATCAATAGGATTTGTCATCAGATATTAACCCAGCGGCACCTGAAGCAGCAGCTCATCCACCACGTCGTCTGCCCTGATGCCATCGGAAATTGTGTCAAAGCTTAAGATCAGGCGGTGGCCCAAGATGAAAGGCGCAACCGCTCTGACGTCATCCGGAGAAACAAAGTCTCGACCTGAAATAAACGCGTGTGCCCGACTGCAACGGTCTAGTGCGATCGATGCTCTGGGACTGACCCCAACATCTATCCAGTTGACCAGTTCACTGTGTTTGTACAGTTCTGGGCACCGTGTTGCGATAACAATATCCACTAGATACCGATCGATAACATCAGATACGTACACATTTTTAACCGCCTCCCTTGCTTCAAGCAAAGTATCAATGGAATAACGCTCGTGCCACTGAGGGAACTTTGGGTCACGGTCTTGTGGCAGCGTTTCCTCTTCACCAGCTTTATCTTCTTCTCGGACAAGACGAATAATATCCATTTCCGCCTCAGCTCTCGGGTAGTCAACGGATACCTTCATAATGAATCGATCCATCTGTGCTTCTGGCAACGGATACGTCCCCTCTTGTTCAATGGGGTTTTGAGTAGCTAACACCATGAATGGCTGAGGCAATAACTTCGACTCACCCGCAACGGTTACTGTACCTTCCGCCATTGCCTCTAGCAAAGCCGCCTGTACTTTCGCAGGGGAACGGTTGATCTCATCAGCCAGTACGATTGAGCTAAAAATCGGGCCAGGCTGAAACGAAAGTTTTTGCTCCTCGTGCTGATAGATTTGTGTTCCTGTAATGTCTGAAGGCAGCAAGTCCGGGGTAAACTGAACCCGGCTGAATGCCAGATCCAGGGCATCCGCCAATGTCTTCACCGCACGAGTCTTAGCCGTACCCGGTAGTCCTTCCAGTAGAATATGACCGCCGGTCAAAAGGGCGATAATCATCGATTTGGTTACATGCTGTTGACCGACAATGTTGCTGTTGATCTGATCGATGAGTTCAACAAAAGGCAAGTGCGAAACGTTATTTATAGTCATTGTTTTAATTGATGTTCCGGATGTTGGAATATTTTCTCGTCAGCGAAGTGATTGCTGATTCTGGATAATACTTGCTCAATTGAGACAAACAGTTTGTTGCCGCCTCTGCTACCACTAGCTTCGCCTCACAAAGGGAATACAGGTATTGAGGTGTCCCTTGCTGAACGTACGCTGTTTCAAACAGCGTTATTGCTTGTTTTGGTTCTGCTTCAAGGAGCATCAGTCCCAGCAAATACGCATAATGTGCGTTCCGAGGTTCAATTTTGTAGGCTTGGCGCATATGATCAATTGACTGACGACTCTGCTGAGCTCGCCAGTAGGTCAATGCTAAGCTGTGATGCAGTAAGGCACTGTCTGAATGAGCGGCTACCCCCTGCTCAAGAACATCCAATACCAAGGGCTGCCGGTTGGTATCCCTATAGAGTTCAGCCAAGGCGACCGCTACTCTTGGCTGCTCAAAAGATTGCCACTCTGACAGCAACAGTTGCTCTGACTCTTGATATTGCTGGCGCATTCGATACAGCCAGGCTTTTTCGAGTCGTCCATCTGATGTATCTTCAGAGGCGGCTATCTGCCTGTCAATGGCCGGGTCGAGCGCCCTGCGATAACTATCAGGAAGCTTTGACCAGAGAGGGGCTAACGCTCTGACCGCTCGGCTCTGGACTCTGTGTTCGGTATCATCAAGTAGTGGTGAAACCACATCCCACTTTGCTCTGCCTTGCCAACGCTGCGCGGCATCGATACTGGCGATCCTAAGCTCCGTGTGTTGCGATCGCGATGCTCTGCCAACAGCAATCAGTGCATTGGTTCCAGAATAATTGCCCAGCATTATCGTTGCGGCAACTCGCTGATTCAAAGGCAAAGAGTGATCCTGAGACATTTCAGAAAGCTGAGCTTCTCGCGTTCCTGCAGGACTTTCTATTGAATCGGAAGCAGCATGAGCCATGCCACTCAATAACATCAATAACATCATCCCGCTATGACGCAGCCAATTGGTCAACGTCATGATGACACGTCCTCATCACGTATCTGCTGATTAATCGCTTCCGCTTTTATCATCAGAGCATGAAGGAACATAACCTGCTCAGTGTTTGGCATGTCATGAAGACTCAGCCATTCGTTGACCGCCTGCAAGGTGTCCATATGGCGGGTGCCTGCGTCAGGGCCTTGTGGCAGATAGGCCAGATCGCGCAACGAGTCGACCAAGTCGGGGGATGCCATTTCGGGCATCACAAGAGTTCTCATCTGCTGACTATAGACCTGCTCCAGAACATCATGATTCCCCTTAGCAATTTGGTACTGGGTACGCTTTTCTTGATAAGGCTCACCGCATTCCGCATGTTTAGGTTGCTGTTGACAGAAGTTAAACTGCGTAGCGAAAGACGTATAACGGACACTCATATTCTCAAAGGCAACATCGATCATCTTTTCGACCTGCTTTGGAGGAAACCGTGCCTCTACATCCTGAGCCTGCACTTGAGAACCCAACACTGCCAACAAACTTGAGATCATCACTCTACGAACTTGGTTCATGTTTCTGGCTCCTATTTAAAACGGATTGTCATCGCATCCGCATTGATGCCTTTGTGAACCGGGTATCCCATGGTGGCAACGATCATCGAAATATAAGGGTCGATGTGAGTGAAGAACTGTTTCCAGCCACCGCACAGATAGTTAAGGCCACTTTCACCGCCTAGTGTCTTGATGAACCGGTTCTTAGGACACTCGCCAAAACAGGCAAATTGGTATTTACACTCACGGCACTGCTTGGGAAGAGTGCCTTCTTTGGCGTTTCCAAACTCTTGTTGCCCTTTGGAAAACTGGAGATCTTGCAACGCTGTATCGTTAATGTTGCCAAGCTTATACTCGGGGTAAACATAGTGATCACAAGCAAAGACATCGCCATTATGTTCAATTGCCAACCCTTTACCGCACATTGGAGCCAAAACACAAAGTGGGTTAACTCGTCCCATCCACGACTCAACACAAGCTTCAAAGTACGGCACGTTAACCTGACCGATGTCGTTCTCCAGCCATTCATCAAAAATGGTGCAAAGAAAGCCCCCCCATTGGCTCGCCGACACACACCAGGGCTCAACGATCGAATTCGGGTGGCTTGGTTCGGTTTCTGGCATACCCTGAAACAGCACTTCTGATTCAGGCCAGTGCTGAGGTGCGGTATCTCTGAATGATTTTGGTTCAACAATCGGGATAAATTGCATTTGAGGCGAACGTACCACATCACGCAAAAAGCGGTACACTTCCAGCGGATTAGCACCTGAAATATTATTAACGCAAGTCAGTGTGGCAAAGCTCACCTGATATTTGTGCAAGATCTCCACGCCCCTCATCGTCTGTTTAAACGTGCCTCTACCCGAACGGTTAGTGCGATAGGTGTTGTGGATCATTTCCGGACCATCCAGGCTCAGTCCGACCATGAATTTGTTTTTTCTGAGAAATTTGCCCCACTCATCATTGAGCAATGTGCCATTAGTCTGCAGATTGTTTTCTATTTTCACCCCTTTCGGGCGATATTTTTTTTGCAAACGAACAACGTCACGAAAGAAATTGACGCCAAGCAGCGTCGGTTCTCCGCCCTGCCAGTGAAACACAATCTCCGGGTAGTTTTGCTGTTCTATGTATGACTTGATGTAGTGTTCAAGCATATCTGGAGACATTTGACTGCTGCAGCCTTTCTCATGTCCCAACAGCTCTTCCTTACTAAGGTAATAGCAATACGAGCAATCAATATTGCATGCAGAACCAATCGGCTTGGTCATGATATTCATACGTTTAGCTGGCTCATTAAGGGGAAGAGTCTGGCCGAAGTGCTGTGTTTTTTGGGACATTTTGAAGCCTCGCGTTGGGGTCACGAACCGTGTGACTGGCGCTTCCTTGTGTTCATTGAATCGCTATTATCTCGCTACTTTTTTGTACCGTAATCGGTATTTTTACTGCTTTTTCGGGAACGATTGCCAAGTGTCATTAGCATCACGCTTTTTTCTGGCATTAAAAAAGCCCGCCTATGAAA
>NZ_JAJNNZ010000059.1 GCF_022836845.1 Vibrio gelatinilyticus | reverse complement strand
ATGCGGAGTTCTATTCGTCATCCCTGAAACAATGCACCCTCTGTGGTTAATGTGTGTGAGATTGCTTTGGCATTGTTGTCAGGGATCTGGGCTTGGTGTTTGTGGGTGGATTCCTGCCTTCGCAGGAATGACGGGGTAAGTAGGCATGCGGAGTTCTATTCGTCATCCCTGAGATAATGCATCCGCAGTGGTTAATGTGTCTGAGATTGCTTTGGCATTGTTGTCAGGGAGCTGGGCTTGGTGTTTGCTGTGGATGGATTCCTGCCTTCGCAGGAATGCGGAGTTCTATTCGTCATCCCTGAAACAATGCACCCGCCGTGGTTAATGTGTGTGAGATTGCTTTGGCATTGTTGTCAGTGATCTGGGCTTGG
>NZ_JAJNNZ010000058.1 GCF_022836845.1 Vibrio gelatinilyticus | reverse complement strand
AGATCCAATAACATCAACTTTATGAGTTAATCTTTTTGAGAGCAAGGAGACTAGTAAGGCCGCATACATCAGTATGCAACGCGCTAGTAGACGTCGCTATCAGAAAGATTGGTGGGTCTGAGTGGACTTGAACCACCGACCTCCCGCTTATCAGGCGAGCGCTCTAACCAGCTGAGCTACAGACCCATTTCTGCTGTGCATTTCTCCTTACTTCTGCGTCAGGACGGCGACTCTTCAGTCAGTCACATACTAATGTATGCTCCTTTCCTTATCGCTGGCCTTCCTTGAACTAAGAAAAACTGCTTTGCATAAATAACCTCAATAAGCTTGAGTTATCTTTCTCTTTTCTAAACCGTATCAATCTGTGTGGGTACTCATC
>NZ_JAJNNZ010000057.1 GCF_022836845.1 Vibrio gelatinilyticus | reverse complement strand
ATTGCGTTGCTCACACCTTAACAGGGCGCTGGCGGATCCCCTCATAATTCGCCCAGCCCACAGGTATGCGTGAGGCGTTGATATTCCACCATTGCCCAATGATATTGGGACTCTTGTATTCGGTATCTCCGATGGCAACGCACTTCTCTACCAAGTCTAGGAATAGAGAGCACACGACGATGCTTGATGGTGTTGGCTTGGAAGTCATAATGCCATTTGGCTTGCATGGCGATTAAGCCATTCCACCACATGATGATTTCGGCCATCAATGCCATGAGCAACAAGATATCAATGCGTTTGGTGCAACGTGTTCGGTTATGGCGGAGTGCTAACCCGTAGGCTGGACTTTTTAGGTCTCGGAACGACTCTTCAATTTGCATTCTTTTGGCGTATAAACGGGTAATTTTAATGCCGTTAAGTACATTACAGGGGATATT
>NZ_JAJNNZ010000056.1 GCF_022836845.1 Vibrio gelatinilyticus | reverse complement strand
GGCGTTAGTTGCACTTAGAAATTTAGTGATCTAATCATTGTTCTTTTGGCTATGCAGCGACAAGCCCCACTGCTTAACGTTCTTTCCGGTGGCAGCGGCAAAGCGTCATTCGCTTTAGCCATCGAGGTTTTGCGGAACTGCTTTTTGTGTCCGTCCGGGAGCAACGAAAGTAACATCTTCCTCAACCCGATTTTCAGTGACTTCGGTGGTGTCTTTTTCGCGCCAACTCGCATTAATCGAAAGATGTCAGTTCTGTCAGCTATCAAGTATGGCTTGGTGATAGTAATTTGGTTTACAGCAAGCAATGAGCATCTTGGTGCAAATAAGAGAATAGGGGCGTAGGCAACTAACAAACTACTCAAGTGGACGCCATAAGCTTGGCGGTTTTGGTTTGAAGTTAAGTGCGCTTGGTAAGTTTATCGTCAGCGCCACTTAGCAG
>NZ_JAJNNZ010000055.1 GCF_022836845.1 Vibrio gelatinilyticus | reverse complement strand
GCGCTGGATGAAGAAGGCAATTTGACCGTGCCAGCAGGGGTGAGTGCTTTTGATATTATTTTGCCAACGGTCGACGATGAAGAGGTTGAAGCGACCGAAAGCTATAGCTTGAATGTTGATGGGGTGCCAGCAACGGGTTACATCCTCGACAACGACAAACCGAGTATTACCTCGGTGGACGTCACCGCTGACGATGACACGGTGGTGGAAGGTGAGGATCTGGTGTTCAACGTTCAGTTATCTGAAGCCACGCAATCGCCTGTCACCTATCCAATCACATTACCAGAATCGCTTGATGTGGATGTAGAGAATATAAGCTTCTCGGATGGTGTCACGCTTGATGAAGAAGGCAATTTGAACGTACCGGCAGGGGTGAGTGCTTTTAATATCACTTTACCAACGGTCGATGATAACGAAGTGGAACCCACTGAGAGTTATAGCCTGGAAGTCGATGAGGTGCCAGCAAC
>NZ_JAJNNZ010000054.1 GCF_022836845.1 Vibrio gelatinilyticus | reverse complement strand
ACTAATGACGCGCCAGTCGCAGAGGCGAAAACCGACAGCGTTACCGAAGACACCGTCATTACGGGCGTAATGAGTGCTTCGGATGTGGATTTAGGCGACGATGCCGAGCTTAGCTTTAGCACCGACTCCAACGCAGAAGGCCTAACGTTCAATGCCGATGGCAGTTATACATTTGATGCCTCTTCGTACGACAGCCTGGGCAAAGGCGAGAAGTTAGTATTAGAGATCCCCGTGACCGTCACCGACGAGCACGACGCGATGGCGCACACCACGCTGACCATTACCGTGACGGGCACTAATGACGCGCCAGTCGCAGAGGCGAAAACCGACAGCGTTACCGAAGACACGGTGATTACGGGCGTAGTGAGTGCTTCGGATGTCGACTTAGGTGACGATGCTGAATTGGTGTTTAGCACCGAATCCACCGCAGAGGGCCTAACGTTCAATGCCGATGGCAGTTATACATTTGATGCCTCGTCCTACGACAGCCTGAGTAAAGACGAGAAGTTAGTAT
>NZ_JAJNNZ010000053.1 GCF_022836845.1 Vibrio gelatinilyticus | reverse complement strand
TAGAGATCCCCGTGACCGTCACCGACGAGCACAACGCCACGGCGCAAACCACGCTGACCATCACCGTGACTGGCACTAATGACGCGCCAGTCGCAGAGGCGAAAACCGACAGCGTTATCGAAGACACGGTGATTACGGGCGCAATGAGCGCGACGGATGTGGATCTGGCTGATAACGCCGAGCTCACATTTAGTACTGACTCAACCGTGGAAGGCTTGATCTTCAACGACGATGGTAGTTATACATTTGATGCCTCTTCGTACGACAGCTTAGGCAAAGATGAAAAGCTGATACTGGAGATCCCCGTGACCGTCACCGACGAGCACGACGCAGCTGCGCAAACCACGCTGACCATTACCGTGACGGGCACTAATGACGCGCCAGTCGCAGAAGCGAAAACCGATAGCGTTACCGAAGACACCGTCATTACGGGCGTAGTGAGTGCTTCGGATGTGGATTTAGGCGACGATGCCGAGCTTAGCTTTAGCACCGACTCCACCGCAGAAGGCCTAACGTTCAA
>NZ_JAJNNZ010000052.1 GCF_022836845.1 Vibrio gelatinilyticus | reverse complement strand
TATTAAAGGGATGCTTGGCATCTCAGCTAGTAACAAACCCTACTTCTAATATTACGGAAGTTGATTCGCAGCTTTTTAACGCTTTACTAAACGGCGCTGACGACTAACCCACCAAGCGCACATAACCTCAAACCAAAAGTGGCCCACGTATGGCGTCCGTTTGAGTAATTTGTTAGAAACTCACTCGCCGTGAACGAACGTCTTACAACACTGACAAAGCAACTACTGCCGTTAAACTCAAAGCAGCTGGGTTGCTGCACGTTGCTCTTAACTAGAGCATACTTTCAACATTGTTTACACTTGAGGTTTGCTAGAACAAGCCACCCACCTAACTCTCGGTGAAGGTAATTGCCACTAGAAAAACGAGCTGGACGTGACCAAATACAATGGCATATTACCCTTGCGCCAAAACTAAATGGCGACAACACCAAAGAAACTGCGATGACCAACACGAATTTGATGCTTAGATTGTGCTCACCGCATCAGCGAACGACGAACCAATTACCACCATTTGCTTTATGTTCCAGCAACCTTTCTAACGCC
>NZ_JAJNNZ010000051.1 GCF_022836845.1 Vibrio gelatinilyticus | reverse complement strand
GGCGTTATGTTTTCGGAGGACAATTGGCAGTATGAGCATTGAGCTAAGAAAAATTGATCATGATAACTTTTACGAGATCTGCCAGTTGCAAGTTGCTCAAGATCAGGTAAATCAAGTTGATAGCAATGCTATTTCATTGGCTGAAGCGAACTTTATGGATTTTCCTTGGTTTCGGGGTATCTACGCGGAAAATAAGCCAGTAGGCTTCATCTTGGTAAATGCAGACACTTACGCAGGTAAATTTACCCTTTGGCGATTCATGCTAGATCAGACCAAACAATCAAAAGGTTATGGTCGTAAAGCAATCGTGTTGTTGAGTTCAGAGTTACTTCATGAGTTTGGAGCATCGGCGATTTATACAAGTGTTGTAGACGGTACTGATAGTCCAAAGGGTTTCTATCTAAATTGTGGTTTTGTACCTACTGGAAACTTAGTCGCAGGTCGTGAAATAGAATTATGTACAACTCTTGAGCCCCAAACATAACAAACTGCTCAAGCCGACCTCAAACGCGTGGCATTTTTGCTTCGCAAAGTATATGCCACGGTTTTCGGCAGCTTAGCAGGGCGTTA
>NZ_JAJNNZ010000050.1 GCF_022836845.1 Vibrio gelatinilyticus | reverse complement strand
AGGCCTAACGTTCAATGCCGATGGCAGTTATACATTTGATGCTTCGTCCTACGACAGCCTGGGCAAAGGCGAGAAGTTAGTATTAGAGATCCCGGTGACCGTCACCGACGAGCACGACGCCACGGCGCAAACCACGCTGACCATCACCGTGACAGGCACCAACGACGCACCCGTAGCCAAAGCGGATTCGCAAACCACCAATGAAGATACCGTTCTTAAAGAGAGCGTGCCTGAAGCGTCAGATATTGATGGCCGGGTGAAATCCTACGAGCTTGAATCTGATTTACCCGAAGGCAAAGGCGAGCTGGTGTTTAAACCTAACGGCAATTACACCTTCAAGCCTGGCGAGGATTTTCAGGCGCTTGAGCCAGGTCAGTCGCAAGAAGTGAGCTTCACTTACGTGGCGGTGGACAACGACGGCGCGAAGAGTGAGCCGCAAACCATCACCATTACTGTCACTGGTACCAACGATGCGCCAGTGGCTGAAGCGAAAACCGACAGCGTTACCGAAGATACGGTGATTACAGGCGCAATGAGCGCGACGGATGTGGATTTAGGCGACGATGCCGAGCTTAGCTTTAGCACCGACTCCACAGCAGAAGGCCTAACGTTCAATGCCGATGGCAGTTATACATTTGATGCCTCGTCCTACGACAGCCTGAGCAAAGGCGATAAGTTGGTACTGGAGATCCCCGTGACCGTCACCGACGAGCACGACGCAGCTGCGCAAACCACGCTGACCATTACCGTGACGGGCACTAAT
>NZ_JAJNNZ010000005.1 GCF_022836845.1 Vibrio gelatinilyticus | reverse complement strand
AGGTTACATCCTCGATAACGACAACGCTCCGCCAAATGTGGAAGACTTCCTGGTTAGTGATGATGAAAATCAAGTGACTATTGATTTTGGCCCTTACGCCACCGACAGAGAGGACGACGCTTCGACAACGGACGACAAAGAAACCAGCATAATCATTGTCGAAGACGTTACAAATGGGCAGCTCTATTATATCGATAGCGAAACTAACGAACGCGTTGATGTTGAGGTGGGTACCATATTACTCGACTCTGTTCCGCTACAGTATGAGGCTGAAGATATTTATTTCAATGCCACAGATGTTGGGTTTTCTGGTGATCTGTCTGATTTAGAGCAAGGAGGTATTATTCTAAGCGGCGGTACCTATGATGATAACGTTATTGATGAAGATAACCTAACGGGAGAACCCATTGGATTTAATGATACAAATGGTGACAAACGTGGTTTTGGGGTCAATAGTGAGGGTAAAGCTGATGCTAGTAACGCCCATGAAGTTGAGTCAGAAGAGAATGAATACATGTCATTGAAGTTCAGAGAAGGTGTCACCGTTACGCAAACATCGATCTCTTTGGCTAACCTGACGGCCCATTTTAAAGACGGGGGAAATGGAGAATCAGCACAACTCAACTTTTTCTTATTTAAAGATGGGGAGCTAGTCGAAACTATCATGCTGAGTAGCGGTACGGACATTAATATCACTGGTCATGAGTACACGGCAGAATTGGCTTATGAAGGCGGCTTTGATGAAGTGCGTATGACGGTCACATCTTCAGATAATGGAGCCAACTTTGTACTTCAAGGGGTTGAGGTCGATGAGTCATCAATTCAAGACACCCTGGTGTATCAAGCGATCGACTCTGATGGCTTATACAGTGAAGAGACAGCAACAGTCGATATTCTGCTAGACGAAAACCATGATGTCTATATCGCTAATGATAGTGGCGAAACATTACAGGGCACAGATAAGAATTTTGACGTGCTCCGTGGTGGTCTGGGCGATGATACGCTGTATGGCCTTGCAGGCGATGACTATCTTCTTGGTGGAGAGGGAGAAGATGTTCTGTCTGGTGGTGCTGGAAATGACATTTTATCAGGAGGTGACGGCGCAGATACCTTCGAATGGCTGGATGCTGATTTAGATGGTAGCACTGATACCATTAGAGATTTCTCTTTAGAAGAAGGAGATAAGATTGATTTATCTGATATCTTTGATGATGTCGATGGAACAATCGATGAGATTATCTCCGAACACATAACGGTGTCCGATAGCGATGGGGTTACGGAAATTACGCTTACAAAAGGTGATCAGAACGTAATGATTGAAATTGAAGGTTTAGCGGCGGATACGGTCCGCGATAACTTGAATGATCTACTTATCATCAAAGAGACTTAGCCTCTTTTTTGTATCATATTTAAGACAGCTCACTAAAAAAGAGTCTCGCTTATGCGAGACTTTTTTCGTTTTTGAGATTTTTTAAAAAAACAAAGCTTATCTTCTCTTTAACAGTACAAAATTCTGATAGTTAGGCGTATATAAATAGGAGTAAACCAAAATTTCCGTGTTTCTAGGCGCTTGCATTGAACAACTAAGCTGTCTTTCTGACACAGGTAACATCACAAAAATGCGATCTCCATGAAATGTTTGTATTGGAGGTAGAGGGAGTTAACGATGAGTATTTCTTCACTTTTGGGTTTAGCGTCTGTAACTGGGGCAATTGTTCTTGATGCGAATGGTAAGCTAGTTATCTTACCTGAGGGAGTGCAGCCTAGACCTGGTGATGTGGTGATTTCAAACATAGAAAATGTTGATATTGGCGAAGATTTGGATGTTGCAATTGTACAGCCAGATGGAAGTGCTCAAACCGTTGCTATTGATAACGGAACCCAGATAGTTTCCGGATCTGATGTTACCGCTGAAACGGACGCTGCAGATATTATTGCTCAGATCGAGGCTGGACAAGATCCTACCCAGAACGAAGAACAGGCACCAGCTGCAGGTGGCGGACAAAGTTCTAGTCTTATTAACTCAGCTACCCAGGAAAGAACGGGTGCAGAAACCATAGCGCAAACTTTCTATGAAACCGCTGGCCTTCAAAGGCAAGGGCTTACCCAACCTCAAGCCATTTCACTCCTTGATTTAGCATCAAACTCAGCGCCTTCAACATCATTTGTTTCTCGAACCTACGATGAAGAATCACAAGATGGTCTACTCAATCTCTCCTTCCCAACGGATCTCAATGATGATCCGTTGACGGTGACCATCACTTCGTTACCAATACTTGGTACCATCACATTGCAAGATGGTACACCTATTGAAGTCGGCCAGGTATTGAGCAAGGACCAATTTGAAAATTTGCAATACGACGCTCCTCAGGATTATGTGCCAGGCACTGATGCAGGAAACATGACCTACACGGTGGATGATGGCCGAGGCGCTGCAAACTCGGTTCAGATAGGCGGCGTAGAGATCATTCTTAATCCGATAAACGATATTCCAATCACAGACATATCGAGTACATTCTCGGGTGAAGTTGTTGAGCAAGGTAACCTTGATGACGGCTCTGTCGTGCCGGGAACCGCACAAGCGTCCGGAGTTATTATTGTTTCAGATGCTGATAATGATGCTGTTGTGAGCTTTAGTGTTGAAAACGAGTCTAATGACTATGGTGAGCTCACAGTTGATCCTGAGACTGGCCAGTGGAACTTCGTGCTCGACAATGAGTCTCCCCAAACTCAGGCACTAAAAGAGAATCAAAGTGAAGAACTAACCTTTACGGTTAATGTGACTGACGATAAGGGCGCCTTGGTTCAAGAGACTATCACCATAGTGATCTCGGGAACCAATGATTTACCGATGATCAGTGATGCCAGTGACGTGATAGGAACTGTTTTTGAAGCGGGTAATCTTGATGATGGCACCGTGGTAGATGGAACGGTACAAGTTAAAGGGAATATTATCGCCAGCGATGTTGATGCCGACGCGCAACTGACCTATACCGTGGTTGATGACAGTAATTTATATGGCAGTTTTTCGGTTGATAAAGACACCGGTGAATGGATCTACACGTTAGACAATGATTTAACTGAAACGCAGAGCTTAAAAGAAGGTGAGACACGTCAGTTGGAATTCGTCGTATTAGTGACCGATGAATTTGACGCTGTGAATTCTCAGAAAGTAACTATTACCGTCACAGGCACCAATGATCAACCGGTAATTGAAGACACCAGTGATACCACAGGGTCGGTTATTGAAGCGGGTCATGAAGACGACGGCACAGTTGTAACGGGCACGCCGCAGGCGACAGGCAACATCATTGCCACCGATGTCGATGAAACGACAGGTTTAGAGTACGTTGTGACTTCGGGGGATACGGATTACGGCACGTTTTCTATCGATGACGAGACAGGTGAATGGACCTACGATCTTAACAACAACTCAGTAAATACCCAGGCACTTAAAGAAGGTGAGACGAAAGAGCTGTCATTTACTGTCGAGGTGCGTGATGAGTTCGATGCTGTCACGCAACAAAACGTACTCATCACTATAACGGGCACCAACGATCAGCCAGTAATCGAAGAGACCAGTATTACTGCTGGTGAAGTTATTGAAGCCGGAAACTTAGATGATGGCACCGCTGTACCTGGCGAGCCGCAGGCCACGGGCAACATCATCGCTACTGATGTCGATGAAACTGCAGGCCTAGAGTATTTTGTGACTTCGGGTGACAGCGATTACGGTACGTTCTCTATCGATAAAGAGACGGGGGTGTGGACATACGATCTTAACAACAACTCAGCAAGCACCCAGGCGCTTAAAGAAGGCGAGAGCAAAGAACTGTCGTTTACCGTTGAGGTGCGTGATGAGTTTGATGCTGTCGCACAACAAATCGTGCTCATAACCATTACAGGCACCAACGATCAGCCAGTAATCCTAGGCTCCAGCGATACTACGGGTGATGTCATTGAAGCCGGTCATGAAGACGACGGCACCATTGTAACGGGCACGCCGCAGGCAACGGGCAACATCATTGCCACCGACGTCGATGAAACGACAGGTTTAGAGTACGTTGTGACTTCGGGGGATACGGATTACGGCACGTTTTCTATCGATGACGAAACAGGTGAGTGGACTTACGATCTCAACAACGATTCAATCAAAACTCAAGCACTTGAAGAAGGCGAGAGCAAAAAATTGTCGTTTACCGTCGAGGTGCGTGATGAGTTTGATGCTGTGGCACAAGAAACAGTCATCATCACGATCACGGGCACTAACGACAAGCCTATTATTGAAGAAGAAAGCGATATTTCAGGTACAGTGATCGAGTCGGGTCACCTCGATGATGGCACCATTGTCGATGGCGATGCGAAAGCAACCGGCACCATTGTCGCCAGCGATGTAGATAACAATGCAGTACTGAAGTTTTCTGTTGAAGACGACAGCAACGATTACGGCTATTTTAGTATTGATGAAGACAGCGGTGAATGGACGTTTGAGTTAGACAACACGTTACCTGCTACTGAAGCACTAAAAGAAAACCAAACCAAGATCCTCAGTTTCGTCATTGATGTCACCGATGACAATGACGCGGTCACTCAGCAAACCGTGACAATTACGTTAAGCGGCACCAACGATCAGCCAGTAATTAAAGACACCAGCGATACTACGGGTGACGTCATTGAAGCGGGTCATGAAGACGACGGCACCATTGTAACGGGCACGCCGCAGGCAACAGGCAACATCATTGCCACCGATGTCGATGAAACGACAGGTTTAGAGTACGTTGTGACTTCGGGGGATACGGATTACGGTACGTTTTCTATCGATGACGAGACAGGTGAGTGGACTTACGATCTCAACAACGATTCAATCAAAACCCAAGCACTTGAAGAAGGCGAAAGCAAAAAATTGTCGTTTACCATCGAGGTACGTGATGAGTTTGATGCTGTGGCACAAGAAACGGTCATCATCACGATCACGGGCACTAACGACAAGCCTATTATTGAAGAAGAAAGCGATATTTCAGGTACAGTGTTCGAGTCGGGTCACCTCGATGATGGCACCCTTGTCGATGGCGATGCGAAAGCAACCGGTACCATTATCGCGAGCGATGTCGACAACAACGCAGTACTGAAATTTTCTGTTGAAGACGACAGTAACGATTACGGTCATTTTAGTATTGATGAAGACAGCGGTGAATGGACGTTTGAGTTAGACAACACGTTACCTGCTACTGAAGCACTAAAAGAAAACCAAACCAAGATCCTCAGTTTCGTCATTGATGTCACCGATGACAATGACGCGGTCACTCAGCAAACCGTGACAATTACGTTAAGCGGCACCAACGATCAGCCGGTAATTAAAGACACCAGCGATACTACGGGTGATGTCATTGAAGCCGGTCATTTAGATGATGGCACCGTGGTATCAGGAACGCCGCAGGCAACAGGCAACATCATTGCCACCGACGTCGATGAAACGACCGGTCTGGAGTATTTTGTAACCTCTGGTGACAGTGATTACGGTACATTCTCTATCGATAAAGAATCGGGTGAATGGACTTACGTACTTAACAATCAATCTCCGCAGACTCAGGCTCTGTATGAAAATCAAATCAAAGAGCTGAGCTTTACGATCGAGGTCCGCGATGAATTTGACGCAGTCAGCGAAGAGACGGTGACCATTACAATCACAGGCACTAATGATGTTCCTAATATTCAGGCTACAGGTAATAAAACTCTACGAGAAGACGTGAGAGTTGCCAGAGAAGGTCTGCTTAAAGACAGGGACCCAGATGATAACGAGGAACACACTTGGCTCATTACCAGCGACAATAGCGGTACCTATGGTAACTTCTCGATTTTTACCGACTCACAAGGTCGAACCAAATGGCGTTATGAGCTAGAAGGTGATGCGTCTCAAACCCAAGCGGTTCAATCTCTGGAACACGGTCAGGTTGTATTTGAAGAATTCACCGTACAAGTGACCGACAAATATGGGGCTACCGATGAAAAAACCATTCGCTTTAAAGTGGTTGGGACTAATGATGCGCCAGTCATCGAGGGTGAACACTTTGGAGAGGTAACGGAAGACAACTTCCCAGGGGGGGATGATACTCAGACTATTCAAGTCGCTGGCGATCTGAACGTCGTTGATATCGATACTAACGATGAGCATTCATGGTCGATCAACTCGACAAAAGGCTCTTACGGCAGTATTAGCCTCGACGAAACCACCGGTGAGTGGGTGTATACCCTGAATAACGATAACCCTAACGTACAAGCACTGCACCCAGATGACGCCCCACTAACCGAAACCTTTACCGTGACAGTGCGAGACGACTCTGGCGCTGGCAATAACAGCGCGACCCAAGAAATCACCATCAATATTCTTGGAACCAATGATGCGCCAAGCTTGAGCGGTAAAGTGACGGGCAGTGTCATTGAAGCTGTGGAAGGCAAACAGCAAGCCGTTGGGGCCTTGGTTGTTTCTGATGTTGATACGACAGACAGTCATCAGTGGCAGGTTATTGGTGAAGATGCTAACGGCGTGAAAGAGGGCACCTACGGTACTCTTGTGGTCGATGACCACGGCAATTGGACTTATGATCTTGAAAGTGACTGGCCAGCAACACGCTCAATTCCACCGGGTACGACGGAAGTGGATGTCTTCCAAATTGAAGTAATGGATGAACTGGGCGAAACCGACACCATTACCGTGACCATTTCGATTGCGGGTACCAACACCGCCCCTGAAATCGCGGTATCACCTAAGTACGTCGTGGTAGAAGATGGGCCAGTCATTGGTGGCCAGATCATTACAGGCGTGCCGACGCAAGAACAGCTAGATCAGAATGTTATTGGCGGTGGCGATCCTGATATCGGTGATGAGGTTAGCTGGAGTGTTATCACCAACGGCCAATACGGTGATTTCATTATTGATGAAAATACCGGTACATGGCGCTACGAGCTTGATAACAGCAATCCTGTGGTCGATGCACTCGATAAGGACGATATCTTAGTGGGTGGTGATACCGTAACTGTGCGCGTTGTCGACAAGTACGGCATTGAGTCCATCAAAGAGATTTCGATTGAAATTGTCGGTGCTAACGATGCGCCAAATATAAAAGGTGCGACCTCGCGAACCATTAGTGAGGACATACTTGATACCAATAACCTAAGCACCACAGGGCAGCTTCAAGCTGGGGATCCTGATGCGGATGACAGTCACATCTGGAGTATTTCCGACACCAACGCTGGCGAAGGGGTCTACGGTAGCCTTTCACTTGACGAAAGCACGGGGCAATGGACTTACACTCTCGACAAACCTGAAAAATTTGACGAGCTACAAAGCTTAAATCGCGATGAGGTGAGAACAGAAACTTTTGAAGTGACGGTGACAGATTCCCACGGTGAAACGTCAACGAAAAATGTGGTGATTGTTATTGATGGTGAAAACGATTTGCCAACGGTATCAGGTGTAGTGACAGGGACATTCTATGAAGACAACAACACGCCTGATCCAAGTGATGATGCAACAACAATCAGTGGCCAGGCCGTTCTATCTGATATCGACAATAATGACTTTGCTAAATTCGTGATGCCCGAAGGAGAAACCGAGCGTTCTTATACGGGGTTGCGCGGCGATCTTACCATTGATGCCGATGGTCATTGGTTTTTCACCCCTAAAAACGACATCCTGCAGTCTATGGCTGAAGGTGAGCAGCAAGATGAGATCTTTACTGTTATCGCTCAGGATCAATTTGGGGGGACGATCACTCAAGACATTACCATTACCCTGATAGGTACTAATGACGCGCCAATCATATTTGGTGATTCAACCGGTACTGTGGTTGAAGACGGAACGGAAGATGTCTTTGGTGTTGATTTGACCATCGTTGAAGGGCAGCTTTACTCAACAGATATCGACAACAATAGTAGCGTTGATTTTTGGAGTATATCTGGAGCCTCACAAGGCACATACGGCAGCTTGTCGGTGGATCCTGACACGGGTAAGTGGACCTACACTCTTGATAGCACACTCACCGCGACACAAGATTTGGATGCGGGTCAAACCGGTAGCGAAACATTCTATGTCACGATGACAGACAATGACGGCGCGGTTTCAGGTACTCATCAGATTACGATTAACGTGGTTGGGCAAGATGAAACCGTACCCGGTGAGGCTGTCGACCATCAAGGCGGAGGCGGTGCATATGGTCACGATCACCCACATATTCTGGATAGTGAAACTATCGAATTACAAGAAGATACCACGCTAACGAGCAACAGCTTTGCGTTACCAGATGGCTACCTCAATATTGTTGCAGAGTCAGGTGGCATCTACGGCCAGTTGATTGAAGATCCGGACAACCCTGGGCAGTGGAAATATGAATTAGACAATGACTCACCATTGGTGCAAAGCCTTGATGAGGGGCAAGTCGTTACTGAAACCTGGCGTATTGAGGTGCCAAGACAAAATCCAGGTAACGGACAAGCTAATGGCCTACCACAAGGGGTGTACGACTATTACGAAGTTAAGGTCAATATAACCGGCAAGGCCGACAAACCTGAAATTACCTACGAAACTGATACCAACAGCCCTCAAAACGATACCATTTTGCTTGGAGAGGCCCTAGAAGATGTCAGTTCAACCATCACAGGTTATCTGGGTGTTGAAGATATCGATATGGGTGAAGTGTTTGAGTGGAGCGTTGATAACAGCACAGGTACTTACGGAACATTGACGGTTGATCCTGATACTGGAGAGTGGACGTACGTGCTCGATCCTGGGGTTCAGTTACCCGCTGAATCGGAAGTGTTTGATACCTTTAATGTGACGGTAACAGATACCGATCCAGCAGAGGGCCTGGCAACGAAATCAGACACCAGAGAAGTGAAAGTTAAAATTGTCGGCACGGCTGAAAATATCGATAACCCTAATCCTGGCGATCAGCAAATTGTCGTTGAAACCATTAGTACCGTAGAAGACAACAATACGCCGGATAGCGAGCCTGAAAGCATCGTTATATCTTCCACACAACCTCTGACACTGGACTCGAATCTGAGCTTGGGAGATCAGATATCCTGGACGCTGGTGGATGGGGCTGGTACATATGGCTCGATCGTGGTGTTCCAAGATGGCAGCTGGACTTTCACTCTTGATAACGACAGTCAGGCGGTTCAGTCTTTGCAGACGGGTGAAACTCGTGAAGATGTCTTTGAGGTCTTTGCTGTCGACCAATACGGCAAAACCATCGTGGATGATCAAGGACTGCCACAAACACTGCAAATTGTAGTCAAGGTTGATGGCCTTAACGACAAGCCGGAACTCAGTGCAAACGTTTTTCAAGCCATTGAAGCGGATGACTCAGATGAAATGATCTCAGGTACCTTGTCCGTGCAAGATGTCGATACTAACGACTCGCACACCTGGCAGGCACAGGCGACAGACGTCAATCCTGACTATGGCACATTAACGTTAGAGCTTGATGGTTCGTGGAGTTATCAGGCCACGACGACTCACCCTGATATTGTTGCTCTAAATCCCGATCAGTCTATTGCTCAGACCTGGTTAATTACAGTAACAGATGAGCACGGGTTAGAAGCGCAGCAAACGCTGACCATCAACATCAACGGCGCGAATGATCCACTGACCATGCAAACGGATGACGGCAGCGTGACAGAGGGGTTAACGGGTGGAGAATTGGTCTCGGTAACCAAAGCGATCACCCTCGCAGATGACGATGCGGGTGATGAGCTGAATGTCAAAGCCGTTGACCTCAATGGTACCTATGGACGCTTTATCGTTGACCCAGTAACGCAAACATGGACCTACGAATTGGCTAATGACAAGCCTCATGTTCAAGCGCTAGGTGAGGGCGTTTCGTTGACTGAGCAGTTTGTGATTCAAGGTTATGATAAATATGGCGCTGAAGTATCTGAAACTGTAGAAGTGACGGTATTTGGCTCAAACGATTCGCCATCGGTGAGTGGTGATATCGTCGGTAGCGTTTCGGATGTCATTGGCGATAGTGTAGCAGGTCAGCTGGCCGTTTCAGATGTGGATATTGGCGACAATGTTAGCTTTGTGGTGACAGAAGATTCTGATCTAGGTGCTTTTAATATCGACGCAAACGGCAATTGGACGTTCGACATCGATCCCGACAATGCGACCGTGAATGCGTTGGCTAAAGGGCAAACCATGATCACAACGATCACTGTTGTGGCAAGAGATGATTCTGGCACCGCAGCGACCAGTGATTCAGAAGAAACCAAGATCACGATTATGATTGTGGGTTCCAACGATGCTCCGGCTATTATTGATGTTGCAACTCAACAACTGATCGAAAATACGCTCACTGATCTGTCGGGCAACTTTGACAGTGGCGATGTTGATACCGTTAGTGTGGCTGATACTCATCAGTGGCAATTATTGTCGGGGGATGATCGCGGCGAATTGACAATCAACCCAACGACAGGCGCGTGGACTTTCCAACTGACCGGTGATTTTGAGTATTTGCAAGCAGGCGAAACCCTAGCAGCACCATTGCAGTATGAAGTCAGAGTGACAGACGAACATGGTGCAAGTGATACTCAAATTATCGAGTTTCAGGTGACAGGTACCAATGACTCCCCGGCGGTCTTGGTGGGTGAAAGTACGTTACTTAGCACGGTATTCGAAGACCAGGTAGGTGGCAGTGACAGTACAATGGGTATCGTTAAGATCATTGATGTTGATAGCAACGATACGCAGAGCTACAGCCTGGCGAGTGATAGCATTCTTACTGAGTTGGTCGGTAACTACGGCACCTTGAAACTGCTACCGGGTGACAGTGCCGATACGATCAAGTGGGAATACGTTCTAGACCAGAGTAAAGCAGACTCGCTCGGAGAAGAGATTGTTCAAGAGCAGTTTGATTTATATATTGAAAGTATAGTGTCGGGCAGCCCACTGGGTGATGCCATTACCCAGACCATTACCATCAACATAGATGGCAATAACGATGTACCTGAGATAACAGGCTCGTTTAGTGGCGATGTTAAAGAGGGTGCGCAGGACAGTGCTGATGGCGTTATAAATACCAACGATGTGGATGGACCGAGTACGGTCACGCGTGCATTGCAAGGAGGCACTCTGGTCAGTGGTTCGCTATACCGGGCGACGGGTAACTATGGCCAATTGACCTTCGATACCAATACTGGTGTGTGGGCATATGTCCTATTGGCAGGCAGTACAAATGCACTGGCTTCCGGTGAACAGCAACCAGATACATTTTATATCGATGTCAGTGATGGTGATGTGACCATTGCACAGCCAATTACAGTTACCGTCACGGGTAATGAGAGTGTCAAAGGTGAAAGCCTGCAAGCTGATATATTGAGTGCCACTTCGGATGACGAATGGCTGTTTGGGAACGACGTGCCACTTGAAGGTGGAGTGACTTCAGACCAAACACAACAAGATGTGTTCCAATGGGATAATGCCAACCTTGCAGGTCAAGATGTCATTAAAGACTTTGACGTCAAAAATTTTGCCAATTCAAATGATCCCGCGGTAATGCATGATGTGGTTGATTTGCAAAATGTGGTTTTCCAACCTAGCGTTTTGCTGTCGGAGCAATTGACGATTGAAGAGCAAAATGGCGATACCGTAATTCAAGTCCTAGATGGTGGCAGCAGCGTTCAAGCTATTGTGATAGAAGGCGTGACATTAACTCAATTACTTAATGCCACAGAGAGTGACATTGATGGAATGAGCAACGCAGAGTTAATTGTTGCGCTGCATCAGACAGGGCAGCTGGCTTTGCCGGACCAAATCAGAGTTGGTTCAGATTCTGATGAAATCCTAACCGGAACCGCCAGTAGCGATATCATTGTTGGCGGTGGAGGCCATGATATTTTAACCGGCGGTGACGGAGCTGATTTGTTCTTGTTTACCGAAGCGTCGGCTGGCTCTCTTGCATCACCCTCTATGCAGACGGTGACGGATTTCTCTATAGGTGAAGACTTATTGGATATCTCGGACTTGTTGCCAGAACATGATGCATTAAATGATCTGCTGTCGCATATTACGGTAACAGTCAATGATGATGCTAGCGACCCGAACGATATCATCAGTACTGTTATCAGTATTCAAAATGGTGACGAACGCACGGACATAACACTCGAGGGTGTGGGTTGGGATGCGTTGAACATATCGGATTCCAATGTGGTTAATGACCCTGGTTCTCATCAGCTAGATCTCATTAGTGCTTTAGATACCTTGCATATCATCAAAACAGAGATGTAATTCACTGAGCACAAAAAAGGGCGATGATTAAGATTAATCATCGCCCTTTTCCATTTGTTTTGTTAGCGATTAAGCGTTGGCTTTACGCTGCTCTGCTTTACATACAGCCGCGGTAAATACCACATCGGTAGAGCTGTTAAGCGCTGTTTCTGCGGAGTCTTGAATGACACCAATAATGAAACCCACCGCGACAACTTGCATCGCTACATCATTGGAAATACCAAACAATCCACAAGCAAGTGGGATCAGTAACAGCGAACCACCAGCGACACCTGAAGCGCCACAAGCTGATACCGCCGCCACAATGCTAAGAAGCAATGCGGTTAGTAGGTCAATTTCAATGCCCATTGTGTGAACGGCAGCGAGAGTCAGAACCGTGATGGTGATAGCAGCGCCCGCCATATTGATGGTCGCACCAAGTGGGATAGACACAGAGTAAGTGTCTTCATCAAGCTTGAGCTTTTCACACAGTGTCATGTTGACTGGGATGTTAGCGGCACTCGAACGTGTAAAGAAGGCGGTTACGCCACTTTCACGTAGACACTGCAGTACCAGTGGATATGGGTTTTCTTTCGTTTTTACATAAACGATGATTGGATTCACAATCAAAGCAATGATAGCCATGGCGCTGAGCAATACGAAGAGGAGCTGAGCGTATCCTGCGAGTGCGGAAAAACCAGTCGTTGCGAATGTGCTAGCCACCAAACCAAAGATACCAAAAGGAGCTAGGCGGATAATAAAGCGTACAATTTGTGATACGCCATGGCTTAGATCTTCAAAAACCGCTTTTGTTGTGTCAGAAGCATGGTGCAGTGCCAAGCCCAAGCCGATTGCCCAAGCAAGAATACCAATATAATTGGCACTCATTAGAGCGTTGACTGGGTTATCAACCAGCTTGAAGAGCAAGGTATGCAGTACTTCACCAATACCTTGTGGCGGTGTCGCACCTTCAGCACCTGCGACAAGCGTTAATGTCGTTGGAAACATAAAGCTCAAGACAACGGCTGTCAGAGCGGCAGAAAAGGTACCAATCAAATACAGCACGATAATTGGGCGCATGTGAGTGGTTTGATTTTTCTTTTGATTGGCAATCGAAGCTGCAACAAGAATGAATACTAAAATTGGGGCAACAGCTTTTAGAGCGCCAACGAACAGGCTACCCAGCATACCGACACTTTGTGCAGCATGAGGCGAAACGAGGGCCAATATGACACCAAAGCCAATACCAGCGAGGATCTGAAGTACCAGATTTCCATTGGCATAGCGGGCTAATAGGCGAGAGTTTTGCATTTTTATCCCTTTTATATTTTGTAGTGAAATATGTTTGCATGGGACATATTATCTGGGTGAATTTATGTGTCCAGACATAATTCAGTTTTAGATTATAATCGTGGGGGTTGTTGCAATAGGTGGGGTTTTGTGCTGATTTTTGGTTTGGGAAAGGTTAACAACTCTTTTGAAACTGTTAACCTTGAAATAACGTTAGTATCCTTTCTTGCGATGTTTCTTTTCGGCCATGACTGAGCGGCAAAGCTTACCAAACTGTTTGTCTTTACTCCGCTTCTCAGCGAGGCTGGCACTGTTGTGTGCTTGCTCTTTTAGTAACTTGAAATAGTTTTCAAGCCGACGCGCTTCAAGACTGCCGTTCTCTAGGGATTGCCGAATCGCACAACCGGGCTCGTTGGTATGATGACAATTATTGAATCGACATTGCGATGCCAGAGACTCAATATCAGAAAATGTCTCTGCTAATCCGTCTTCACAGTCGGTTAACTGGATTTCGCGCATCCCGGGAGTATCAAGCAGTAATCCGCCCTCAACGACTTTATGAAGCGATCTTGAAGTCGTTGTATGGCGTCCTTTGCTGTCGTCCTCTCTGATGCTGCCAGTCTCTTGAACGCTACTTTGCATCAAGCTATTCACCAGCGTTGACTTGCCGACACCAGATGAACCCAGAAAAGCAACGGTTTGCCCTGTTTTACACCAAGAACTGAGTCCTGTTAAGGTGTCGGGATCAAGTGCATTCACAGTTTCAATAAGCAGAAAATCATCGAGTGACAGTACTTGCTGTCGCTTGTCTTCAACATCATCACAAAGGTCGGCTTTGGTCAGCACGATAACCGCATCGGCGTTAGACTCGTTAACCAGCGCTAAATATCGTTCGATACGACTCAGATTAAAGTCGTCATTCAAAGAACAAACGATAAATACGGTATCGACATTCGCGGCAATATATTGCTCGGCAACCTTGGGTCCAGCAGCCTTACGGCGAAACAGTGATTTTCGGTCAAGTAAACGCAGAAACTCCCGTTCAGGTGATAGCAGCATCCAATCACCCACTGTCATCGAAGGATACTTGGTATGATGCTCTAAATGGAATTCGTCAGTTTCGGTACAAATAGCGTAGCCGCTTCGATGATGAGCAACGATTCGGCCCGGTTGAACGCCTTGATACTCTTCAAGCGTAAGTTGTTGCTGGAAAAAAGTGTTCCAGCCGAGTTCATTTTTTGAAATGGGGTGTTCAAATAAAGGTTTCATTGTATGTCCCTAAGTTTGCATCAAGTGCAAAAATGACAAAGGGTCGGCTTCTTAAGGAAGTAAGAAATGGCGCTATCGCGCGTAGACCCCGGTTAATGATCACCGGGCAAAAAGGAAGGAAAACAAAAAACTTGTTTATTGCTCTGTACAGTTAGATAAAAAGAGCGATTCCATTTGCCGGGTGGTTATTTAATACAATCATGAGATTCCTCCGGTTATGATTAAAAACGCTTAAAGTTTATCACTACGGCGCTAGAAATCTAGCGCCGTAGTTAATTAGTGGTGTGAGTGGTCCATTTTTTTCATGCCAGCCATTACCTTTTTAACGGGAACCGTTAACGCCTGAATCTCGCCATTTGCAAAGGTAAGCTCCACATCAATTTTTGAGCCCTCAAGCATGGGTTCTTTTACGTCGAGCAGCATGATGTGCAAGCTACCAGGTTTAAGTATGGTGCTGCCATTGGCGGGTATCGTGATGCTTTCAACCTGGCGCATTTGCATAATGTCACCATCCATAATGACATCGTGCAACTCGACAACGGCAGAGGCGTCAGAGACGGCTTTGACAATGACTCTGTCTTTGTCACCATCGTTATTAATTGTGGCAAAAACAGCGCTGGTGGTGGCGTTGGGTGGTGTTGCACGCGCATACGCTTCATCGATATCGATCGTGGCATTGGCAAAAGGGGTTGCGGCCAAGGCTACTAAAGTCAGTATAGTGTTACGAAACGTCATAGTGAGTCACTTTTGTTGTTGGTGGTGGATTGATTACTGGTCAATATTGAGGCGCTTTATAGCTTCAATAATTGGCGCTGGATTGAGCGTATGTGGCACTTTTTCAATTAGCTCTCCTTGTGGAGAAATAAAGTAAAAGTAGGAACTATGATCAAGGGTGTAACCCAGTTTAGAATCGGCCAGCTCAGTTTTTCTGAAAATTACACCATATTTGTGCGCAAGGGGTTGAGTGACGTCTAGAGGGGCAGATAATCCCTCGATCATTGGGTGGAAGTACTGAGCATATTCATGGGATGCACTGGCGGCATCGCGCTCTGGATCCAGTGATACAAACATCGGGCGGACCTGCTGCTTGAGTTGGTCATCAATTTGATTGAGGGCGCCAGCCAGCATTGCCAGCGATGTGGGGCAAACATCGGGACAGCGAGTAAAGCCGAAATAGACGATTCTGGTTCTAGGGTCTTCTTCATCAAATATCTGTACTGGCTGGTCACTTTCACCAAATAATACAGCTTGCGACACTTGTTCAAGTAACCGTTCGGCTTTCAGTTCGGCTTTCAGTTCGTTTTGCGAATCAATATAGGATTTAACGCCAAAGCCCATCGCAAAGGCAACAACTAAAACTAATGACCAGTTTCTATTCATTTTTTTGACCTTATTGCAGCAAGAACTGAGAGCTTGCCATCACTTAAACTACCAAGCCACGTCATACTGTCTTCAGTACAAATTGGTAGCGTAATGTCACCCTGATAAGAACCATCCGGTTGTTTATGCAGAATGTGTTTGGTGGTACCCATCGACATTTCCAATCCGTCTAAAGTCAGCAGCAATTGTTGTGGCTCGTCGCTTGACCAGTCAGCGTTGAGCTTGATGGTTTTTAATGGGTGAGCGAAGTCTTCTGACAGTTGCATGACGACATTTTCTTGAATGCAGGGGGTTTGAGAGAGTAGGCAATAATCGTCGATATTGATTTGCTTATCGTTATTGAGCAGATCTGGCAGATAGAAACCTGCGAGTAGAGCGATGGCGACGAAAGATAGTTTTACTAAATTGTTCAATTTGTTAATCGCGTTCAGTCCATGAAAACTTGATATTATCACAGGACGCTATTTGGTGAATGTCTACAGCTTATAAAAAGTAGATTTTCAGCACACTATCCACGCAAATGTATAACGTTGATGTCGCCAATGCGATGCTCATCGCAGCTGAAAAATATGAAAAAAACGGAGCTCATCGGCTCCGTTTTTTATATGTGGTGCAGCGCGTTACTTTTCGCCACGCTCAGCAATTCTTTCGAGTCCCAGAACGAGTGCAATAGCACACAGCATCAGCACGATGGCAATTGCCAGCTGTGCCGGTTGACCTGTTACAGATTCAAAGTTGAGTGGTGATAAATTTTCCTGGATAAGAGGAACTTGCTCACCCTTGGAGTTTGCGCGCCATGAAATGGTCTCTTTCCAAGGCCATAACTTAGGTAGCGTACCGACCATCAGGCCCGTCAAAAAGACCAAAGCAAAGTCGCGATAGCGTTTCAATAACCAGGACAGTAAGTGTGAGAAGGAAAGAAGTCCTATTAAACAGCCCGTTGCGAACAAAGCCATGACATCGAGCTGAAGGCTCTTTACAGCCCCTAACACAGGTGTATACATGCCGATCAGCAATAGAATAAAACTGCCTGAGATACCCGGCAATATCATCGCGCAGATGGCAATAGCACCCGCAATGAAGATGTTGATGCTGGTCGGATCCATTTGCAATGGCTTAAGAACCGTAATGCTGTAGGCAAAGGCAACGCCTAACACCATAAATACCAGGCGAGATAAGGTTCGCTGTTCTACCTGCCTCATCATGTGATACACGGACACCAGAATCAGTCCAAAGAAGAACGACCAAATTGGCACCGGATGGGTTTCTAGCAACCACGAAATGGTTTTCGCCAACGTCAGAATGCTGGTAAGAATGCCACCAAATAAAGCGATCAGGAAGAAGCCATTAATATGCTCGAATGCAGCCTTAAAACCTTCACGTCGCCAAAGTCCAATAATGCTTGGGTTCACTCGGCGAATACTTTCCAATAATGTGTCGTAAATACCGGTAATAAATGCGATGGTACCCCCTGAAACGCCAGGTACTACGTCCGCCGCTCCCATTCCCATGCCTTTCAAGAATGTCGTTAAATAATTCTTCATGTCTTTACATCAGTTACAAAAGATGGAGCAGAGTATATACGAGTTGCAGATAAGGTTAAAAACATATTGTCGCTAAGCTATCTTGATAGCCTAAACCGTTTTCGCTATTCCCGGAGCTAAGAATTGGAAATTAACCGCTGCCTGGTGTTCATCATGAGGTCCAACCAACCTGATGATAGCGAGGATATTTCGTGATTGTATGTCTGACTACTGATAGCCTGTGGGCGAATTTCAGGAGTAGCCAATGAACATGCATAACCAACAATACCAATCACATGACTTTTCAAAGCAAGACTTGTCTCATGCGCGTTTTGTAAACTGCAAATTCATACGATGTAATTTTTCAAACACCAATTTGAGAGAGGCTCAATTTATTGATTGCAGCTTCGTTGAAACGACGGATCTTGAAGGGTGCAGCTTTGAGTATGCAGACTTAAGGGATGCAAGCTTTAAAAACTGCCAGTTGTCTATGTGCCAGTTTGTAGGCGCGAATTGCTTTGGCATAGAACTTCGTGAATGCGACTTGAAAGGTGCCAATTTTTATCGGGCCAGCTTTACCAACCAGGTCAGTCACAGTGTCTATTTCTGCTCAGCCTACATAACGGCCTGTAATTTGTCGTACGCTAATTTTGACAATCAATGCATCGAGAAATGTGATTTGTATGAGAACCGGTGGGTTGGTGCAAATTTGCAAGGTGCTTCCCTCAGAGAGTCCGATCTAAGTCGCGGCGTGTTTTCGCCAGATAGTTGGTCACAATTTAGTTTACAAGGCTGTGATCTCACCCATACCGACTTAGAAGGTTTAGACCCAAGACGTATCGATCTCACAGGCGTTAAAATTTGTGCCTGGCAGCAAGAGCAGCTTTTAGAGCCATTGGGGTTGATAGTGGTGCCTGGCTAGCGGGTTATCCATACGAGTGACAAGAGGATCTCAACCCCAGAAAGCAGCAATAGGGCGATAGTTTACCGAAATACCCATCATTTAGGACTACTGATAAAAAAAACATCACCACGAGAAAGCGCTTTCTTTTTCGAGAGCTAGATCGACTTCTGGCCAATAAAAATAGGAAAAGTGTCAATTTGGAGAGCGGGTAGTGGCAGAATACTGGCAGATATTCGGTGGTCATGATTAATAGCGGTTCACAAACCAGAGACATGATCAATGCACGATTTCATCCTGTAAAGACTCAAAAGAAAGTTCAAATAGCAGTATTTCCTGAACTTGCCATTGCCTCTTTTGAGTGAATGCGACGAACCTAATTACTCTACCGAACGGATTATTACAGAAATGCAAAAAGAAAAAATAATCATCGCCCAGAAAAGGCTTATTCCTGTCAGCCGTCAAGCCGCTTGCGAGGGCATTGTCCTGCTTGAAAATAAGGACGCTGTACTGCCAATTAAAAATGGCGAGATAATCTCATTATTTGGACGTTGTCAGATCGATACCTACCGCAGTGGTACGGGATCTGGGGGCGCAGTGAATGTGCCTTATGCTGTGAATGCACTAGAAGGCTTACGTGCCAATACTTCAGTTAGGCTAAATGAAGAGTTGGTCTCAGTGTATGAAAATTGGTTGGAAGATAACCCGTTTGAAGACGGCGGGGGCGCATGGGCAGCTGAGCCTTGGTTTCAACATGAGATGCCTGTTGATGACCAGCTTGTTCAGCAAGCGGCGCTGAACTCTGACAAAGCCATCGTATTTATTGGTCGTACTGCAGGTGAAGATCAAGACAACGCTGACGCGCCTGGCAGCTATCGGTTGACTGATGTCGAAATGACCATGGTTGAAAAAGTCACCGCTCACTTTGAACGCGTGATCATTGTTTTCAATACCACCAATATTATGGATATGTCCTGGTTGGAGACCACGGCCAACAAACACGCCATCAAAGCGGTTCTCTACAGCTGGGCGGCTGGAATGGAAGGTGGTCATGCGCTCGCTGATATTCTTAGTGGCGATGTTTCACCCAGTGGGCGATTAACTGATACCATCGCCTATCAACTGGCAGACTATCCATCGTCAGCCAACTTTGGTCGTAAGGACTACAATCAATACGCCGAGGATATTTACGTCGGCTATCGTTACTTTGAAACCTTTAAGCCGCAAGCAGTGCAATACGAATTTGGCGCGGGTCTGTCGTATACTGAGTTCCGTCAAGATGTTGAGGGTTTCACCGTTGAAGGTGAGGGGGATGACAGCCAGCTGCACTTTGATGTCACGGTACACAATATTGGTGAAGCATTTGCGAGCAAAGAGGTGGTGCAGGTTTACTGTGAAGCGCCACAAGGAGAGCTTGGCAAGCCGGCAAGAGTTTTGGTTGGGTTTGCAAAAACGCAACTCATTGAGCCTGGAGAAAGTGAGACCATTCGCATTTCTGTGCCCCTAAAATCACTGGCATCTTATGACGATAGTGGTGCGACTGGTCACCGTAATTGTTACCTGCTTGAAGCGGGTTGCTATCAGTTTTACGTGGGCAGCAGTGTGCGCAAAGTCCAGCGTGTTCCATCACAGCTAACTCTGGCTTCATTGCTGGTTATCGAAAAACTCTCTGAAGCGGCGGCACCAATTCAGGCATTTGATCGTTTGATGCCAGGAGAGCGCAATAACGATGGAACCTACCAGGAAACTTATCAGGCGGTGCCACTAAGAAGCATCAACCTAAAAGAGAGAATGGATCAAGATGCACCAACAACCTATGACATCACAGGTGATCAGGGAATAAAACTGATTGATGTGAAGGAAGGGCGCGCATCAATGGGATCGTTTATCGCTCAGCTAAGCGAAGATGATCTGGCAACCATTGTTAGAGGTGAAGGCATGTGCAGCCCCAAAGTCACCCCTGGCACAGCGGCCGCCTTTGGTGGTGTGAGCGACAGTTTATTTAATTTTGGTATTCCGGTGGTAGCCGCAGCCGATGGCCCGTCGGGTATCCGTATGGACAGTGGCCATAAGGCGACACAAGTGCCTATTGGTACTTTGTTAGGGTGTACCTGGAACCAACCCCTTAATGAGGCACTGTTTTTCGCAGTAGGCCAAGAGATGCTGGCCAATCAGATTGATACTCTGCTCGGTCCCGGTATTAACATTCACCGCCACCCCCTCAACGGCCGAAACTTCGAGTATTTCTCTGAAGATCCCTTTATGACGGGATCCATGGGGTCAGCACAAACTCGAGGGTTAAGTCGGGCTGGAGTGTCAGGTACTCTTAAACACTATGCGAGTAACGATCAAGAGACCGCGCGTTCAGAGGCAGACAGTGTGATGTCGGAAAGAGCTCTGCGTGAAGTGCATATTCGAGCCTTTGAAATGGCAGTGAAAGAGGGCAATGCCTCTACCATCATGACGGCTTACAACCCAGTGAATGGTCATTGGACGGCCTCTAACTACGATTTAAATACTACTATTCTGCGTGGAGAGTGGGGTTACACCGGGATTGTTATGACGGACTGGTGGGCGAAGATGAACCACCCAGTTGAAGCTGGCAAAGAAGCGCGAACATTCACTTCTTACATGATTCGCTCGCAGAACGATTTGTATATGGTGGTCGAAAATGACGGTGCCCAGACCAATGCGATGGGTGATGATACGCAAGAAGCACTTAAAAATGGCAGCTTGACTGTGGGTGAGCTGCAGCGCTGTGCAATGAATATTTGTCGTTTCATCATGGCAGCGCCAGTCATGGAACGTCCATTGATAGCCTTTGACCCAGTGAAGTCATTTGCGGCACTAGACGCTTACAGCAACGTTGAGGCACCTTCGCTAGATAATCCATTGCTACTCAACATTACGAGCAATACCACCTTGCACTTTTATGCGCCACAAGATGGAGTCTATCAATGTAGCGCGATTGCGAACTACCATCGCGATGCTTTGTCTCAGTCTTCGTGCAGTTTGAGCTTTAATGGCGACTTTGGAATGTCGTTGCCTGTTAATGGAACAGAAGGTAAATCAGCGACTGTCGAAGGGCTGCAGGTTAAACTTGAGCAAGGTGTTTATCGACTTGATATCGATTTTGTAAAAGCAGGCATGACGCTTGAGCAAGTCATATTTACTAAACAATAACGACTCGTTAATGAATTAGTACAGTAATATCGCTCTTAGGGCACTTTTCCGTTTGGTATTTTCTATTGGGTGGTAATCCGGTAGATATCGAGGGGTAAAGTGCCTTTTTTGTGGTGATTTTTCGGCGTTACATGGTTAACTGTGTTGAATAGAGATCTTTGTTGTTAACTATTTTGAGATGGCTTTAGATAGCTGGTGGTCTGAGCAAGAAGGCGGTTGCTTGCTCGCCAGGGAGTTATCCTTTTGGGTTTATTTTACTAGCGTCAGCGCCACTAGATGATGTTTGTGTTTTGTGAGTATTGTCGCGACATTTTTGAAACCAAAAACGCTGGCGACCAACAGATCTAGACATAGTAAGTCCTCATAGGTATTAAAATTTAATTAGGTAAAAACACACTCAACATCGAAATCAACGAAAAAGACAGACGCTTTATCGCGAACTAAAAATTGAAGTGGTGTTGGGTTAATAGGGGCTATAACGAATATGTAATCAACAGAAATCAAGTGGCAAAACGTGTAGAGATGACGATTTGAATATTGAGGTTGATGAACAGTGTTGGCTTTCTGGAGGTTTATCTAAAAGACGAGAAGGGTACTAGGCTGTGATAAAAGGGGAAAGCAACGCGAACAAGCTAGGCTTGTTCGCGTAACGAAGAACTCTTATAGAGCTACAACGTTTGAAGCTTGAGGGCCTTTTTGACCTTGCTCAACTTCAAAAGAAACTTTTTGGCCTTCAGCTAGAGTTTTGAAACCCTCTGAAGCGATAGCACGGAAGTGTACGAATACGTCAGCGCCGCCGTTGTCTTGAGAAATGAAACCGAAACCTTTCTCTTCGTTAAACCATTTTACGATACCAGTAGTTTTGTTTGACATGTGATGTCCCTTAAAAATTTTAGTTAAATTGAGCGTCGCAGTTTGCGACAGCGTTGTTCGTTTGAGTTATCTAATCGTACGATGAAGCTAAGGGAATTACAGATGTTTACAACAATAACGAAGGAAGTCTGAAGATTTGCTTTTACTTAATGTGTTTTAAATAACTCTGCTTAACAAAGCGAGTGCAATCCTACAGTAGAATCCTAGGTTGTAAAGGTTTATTTTCCCAATTTATTCAAATTTGTTGGTTTTTATGAGTTTAGCTATTGATTTTATTGATAATTTTCAAGAATAAATATGTGATAGCCAAATTCATGGGCAAACCTTGTGCAAATATCTACCTCATTCTTGATGTCTTTCCATGCTGCGCTCGAAGATAGCTCTGTCTCTAGCGTATTCACTCGTTCTGCTAAAGGTACATAATAATTCATCCAAGCCTCCTCACTCATCGCAAAGTGCTCTACAACGCGATATCCCGCTTGTGTGATTTGTTTAATTCTCGTTTCGACCAACTGAATGTCTGGGTATTCTTGTTTCCAGAAATCAATCGACACTTGGCTAGGCAGTGAGGTTCGCCATACCATGTCGCTCAGCATTAAGTGGCCCCGGTGTTTCAAGAGCGCTTTCCATTCAGCCAGTGCTTTTTCTACACCCATAATATAAGCGCTGCCCTCTGCCCAGATGAGATCAAAACTCTCATTCTCAAACGGCAGTTCTGTCATGCTCGCACACACAGTGTTGAGCCGCGAAGAAATGCCTTGCTGATTAAACCGCTCAGATAGGCTGTTAAGGGCAGATTGCTCATTGTCGATAGCGGTGATGCTTGCTTTGCTGTGCTCGGCAAGTACTTGGGTGGAAAGCCCTTTGCCACAGCCAACTTCGAGTATATGGGTGACATCCTTTGGCACTACAGATAAAGCTTTTTGTGTATCGCTCTCACTGCCAGGCCCCCAACGCTCTAAAGGTTCAAAAACTCTCATAAAGTCAGTCATATACAAGTCATGTTCGTTCATGTTTTTTGATAACCATCTTAATCGAATCGCTTCTTTTTCACTAAAGCCTTGCTTCATTAACCAACCCATATGAGCATCTGGAGCCAACTGGTCCAAATCCTGGTGCCATGCTTTGAGGTCGCCCTCGCCCAGCATAGCGGCCAGCAATTTTCTTGACTGCTGCTTTTGCTCAATCTCTTCATCTAGCTTTGAAAGGCGGTTTTGTAGCAGTTGCCTATCCACTTTCGCATCCAAACATGCTTTGCACTCTTTCAGCGTTAAACCGCCAGCCAGTAATTGTTGAATCAAACGAACACGTTGTCTATCGGAATCACGGTATATTCGATAGCCATTGTCAAGCCTTTGACCATATATAAGCCCTTGCTTTTCATAATAAAGTAGAGCTGTTCGGGACAAGCCTACAGCGGCAGCTAGCTCAGATATCTTATACACAATAGTAAGCCCATTATTTGTTGATAGTGCGTTATTATAAACTATAAAGTTGTAGACAGGACAATGGAGCGGTAACTCACGCTGGTGGAGGTTGGATTGGTTTTAGTGGTAGTGCTGAAAAGCACCGTTAGAGCACTTTTGGTTAGGTGCAGCCGTTTTGTTAACTTCCCAGCGACAGCGAGCTGATCACTGGGTTTTCTCGGGCGATGCTGTAAAGGTACGGGGAAAGCGAGTCTCGTCCATCTCTCGCGATTGAAGTTGGGGGATTTGGCCGGTAACTATTCTTGAACGCTATTCTAAATACTCATTGACCAAAGACACCTTAGCCCTCGCTACTGGGATACTTTGACTGACGCCACTCAATGACACGAGCGTATTTCTTGCTTCTCGCTGTATTTGCGTTATCAAACTCACGTTAACAATAAAGCTGCGGTGCACTCTTAAGAAATGCTCCGAGCCTAACTCATTTTCAAAGTTGGTCATGGTCTCTTCTGTGACGATGGTCTGCAGCTGGAATTTTCTTTGCCCCGATGTCGTTAGGTTGACCTGTTGGTAGCGGCCGATACTCTCGATGTGGCTGATATCATTCTGGGTAAGTCGATAGGTCGTTTTGCCATCACTAACTAAAATTTCAGAATCAACTAAAGGGGATGTCAGTGGGGGCAGGGCTTTGATTTTTTCAAGGCAGCGCTCAAGTCTGGTTTGGCGAACGGGTTTTAATAGATAGTCCACGACTTTGGTTTCAAATGCGCTTAGCGCGTGCTCTGAATAGGCGGTCACATACACCAAGTGATAGGGGATATGCTCGGTTGCCTTTGCCACCATAAAGCCATCTAACCCGGGCATTTCAATGTCCATAAACACCACGTCGGGCATCCGTTGGCATATCGCTTCAATGCCTTTTTGTGGATCGTTGTAGCTACCAATAACGTCAATCTCTTCAAACGCTGCAAGGCTGCGTTTTAAAGCTTGAGTCGCTGCGGGCTCATCATCTATTAATAAGACTCGGTACACAGCTTTCTCCTTAAAAATCATGTCGAATGGTGATATTTGCGCAGCTAGTGTCGTCGGCAAAATCCATTGAAAAACTGGCGTGGTCGTATTCTAAATTCAAAGTTTCAATAATATTGTTGTGGCCACTGCCTGCTTCAAATGTTGGCGTTGTCAGTTCTGGCCAACTGTTGCAGACAGTTATGCAAAGCTCACTTTTTGCATAGCGAGTTTTGACATCAAGGTGAATGGGGTTGATGGTCTTACTTATTGCATGCTTAATGACGTTTTCTACCAATGGCATTATCAGCATTGGCGGGATTTGCAGCGCTTGACTCTCCTCACCAATATCGATGGAAAAATGCAATCGCTCGGTAAAGCGTGCTTTTTGGATAGCTAAATAGTGCTCAATCAGCTCGACCTCATCACTGAGTAAAATTCGCTTTTTGTCGGAGATTGCAATGGTGCCTCTAAGTAGGTCACTGAGCTCAAAAATAAGCTCTTGAGCAAGCTCGGGGCGCTCAGGGATCTCGCTGTGCAGCAGGTTTAGCGTGTTAAACAGAAAGTGCGGATTAGTTTGAATACGCAAAAGAGAAATCTCAGACTCTTTTAAGGACATTTCCAGCTCCAACGCTTGTTGTTTTAACTGCCAGCTATGAACCACCATAGTGTAAATGGTCACTTGAAGTAATAGATTCAAATGGGTGAGCAGCTTTAGCCGAACCAGTTGAAACATCGTCATGGTATCAAATGTCTTTGGAGAAGGAAGCCCGCTAGAAACGATGGCAATTGCTAACGAAGCCAGACCTAAATTGATCAGGATTTGATGTGACAATTTATAGCGATAGGCTGTACCAAACTTGATATCAAATAGTCGACGCAGCAACCAAAAGAGTGCACATATAGAGAATATGCCAGTGAGCGCTCTAAAAGCTAAACTCAAAGTAATGGGTTTATCTAGCGCACTCATGATGTAGTAAATTGACGAGTAAAGAATGACAGAGTTGATAATTGGCCATACAACTAGCAACAACAAATCATTTCTAGTCAAGGACAACTTGGTAAACAGTGTTTTCAAAGGCAGTGACCTCGAGAACAGCGTTTTTAATAACTGAGATTTCAAAATATGCTCTCTAACAATAAGGAGTCGATAGTATAAGCGAACCTGTTTCTTGTGTTGACCCACTCATGACCGAAATAGACCCACTCATACATTTTACCATTTTGCGACAAGCCCAGCCCATTACTATGACGCATCAATGTCGCTGCAATGGTTGAATGAAATGAGAGTGCCACACAGTTATAAAAATGGGCTGACTGCCCTGATAGTCGCGCTAAGCCTATTCGGCTGCAAAAAAGATGAAACACCAGAAGTCACTTCTGTGCCAATCAAACCGGTGAAAACCTTGGTTGTAAGTCAGAGACAGCATCAAGTGAGGCACTTTACCGGGATTATCGAGGCAAACAAAACCATCGATATGAACTTTAGAATCCAAGGTGAATTGACAGACCTGCCCATTAAATCGGGGAAAAAAGTCGAAAAGGGACAACTGTTGGCTCAACTGGATAATAGCCAACAACTGATCAATAAAAAGTCTCGCAATGCTACTTTGAAACAAGCAAAAGCAGAATACGAGCGAGCACAGACACTTATCAATAAAAATGCCATTAGCCAGGCGAACTTGGATGCGTTGGAATCCCAATATATTTCAGCGCAAGCCGCTTTTGAGCAAAGTGTAAAAGATGTTGAGTACACTTCGTTGCTTGCTCCTTTCTCAGGTGTGGTGAGTCATCGTTTTATCGATAACTTCTCTAAAGTTACCTCATCGACCAAAATTCTCACGTTGCAAGACGTTGAACAATACAAAATCACTATCACGGTGCCGCAATCACAGTTTGTGCAAATTCAAACCGCCGATGCCGTTAAACTCAGCGCGGAAATTGAAGGCTTTTCACAGCCATTTCCACTAAAAGTCGATGAACTCAGTGTGAGTCAGCAAAGTAGCCAGCAGATCCATGTCACTTTAGTGATGCAGCCTCCATCTCAGCGAAGACTGTTCACAGGGACTTCGGTTAAGGTCAAAGCGGAGGCATTTGGTGTCAGCCATTCGATGCTATTGCCTAGCCATTCTGTGCTCAGTGATGGCAACGGGCATTATGTGTTCGTAGTACATCCCTCAACCCATCTACTCGAGAAGCGAACCGTGCGCGTAGATGGCGTCAGTGAACAAGGCATCAATATTGTCGATGGATTATCGGACGGTGAACGCGTAGTCGTCGCCGGAGTGAGCCAAGTTCATGACGGTCAGCAGGTAAGAGTGGAGACGAAATAATGTCGATGACCGCTTTTTCTTTAAATAACAGTCGCATTACGCTTGTCATTATTGCAGTGCTGACCTTCTTGGGGGTCCAAGCCTATAACACGATCCCAGAAGCGTATGATCCTGGGTTTACGATTCGAAATGCACAGGTCATTACTCATTTTCCCGGTGCTAGCCCAAAACGTGTCGAGGATCTGGTGACGGATCCGCTTGAAAAAGCGGTGCTAGAGCTCGCGGAATTGGACTTCGTTAAGAGCCAATCTAAAAATGGAGTGTCGATACTCACCGTCGCCATCAAAGAGGATTACTCTGACCTTCAGCCAATTTGGGATAAATTGCGTCGTAAGATAGATCGTGCTGCGAGTAAATTACCTGAAGGGGTTGGAGTGCCTGCAGTCAACGATGAATTTGGCGATGTATACGGCATTGTTCTTGCGATTCACGGTGAAGGCTTTTCTTATCGTGAACTAAAACAAACAGCAGAAGATCTTCGTAGTGGACTGTTTTTGCTCGATGATGTGGCTAAGGTTGATTTACATGGTGTGCAGCAAGAGCAAATCAAACTTAAATTCGATGCCAATGCGTTAGCGGCCTATGATTTAACACCCAATCAGCTCGCGGATATTTTGTCGAAACAGAATATTGTCTTGAGTGGCGGCAGTGTTGTTTTTGGTCAGGAGCGCTTACCGATTGAGCCGAGTGGTAACTACAACACGCCGGATGAGATCAAAGGTACCTTGGTGACGCTACCTAGTAGCGGTAAGACAGTGAGGTTGGACAGTCTGGTCACCATCGAATCGGGGTACGAGTTTCCTATCAACAATCCAGTTTACTTTAATGGAAAGCCGTCCGTTAATGTGGCGATTGCTATGGTTGAAACCGGCAATAATGTGCGTTTGGGCGAACAAGTCGACGCTTATGTAGCGCAGTTCACTCGTCAGTTGCCTATTGGCTTGGAGATCAGCAAGGTCAATTTTGCTCCTAAGGAAGTGAAAGACAAGGTTGATCAATTTGTATCAAGCTTAGTGCAGTCGATGACGGTTGTTGGCTTGGTGATGTTTATTTTCCTGGGATGGCGAACCGGATTGATTGTGTCTCTACTGGTGCCTATCAGTATGCTACTGACCATTTTGGTGATGTCTAAAATTGGGGTTGGTCTGGATCAGATCTCCCTTGCCGCGCTCATTATTGCACTCGGTATGTTGGTCGATAATGGCATTGTGATGTCGGAAAATATTCTGGTGCGCATTAATCAAGGGGTGAGCAAAAAGGTCGCAGCCATTGAGAGTGCCAATGAGCTTAAACTGCCTTTGCTAACGTCATCCTTAACCACATCCGCCGCTTTCTTGCCGATCTTTTTAGCAAAGTCGAATATGGGTGAGTATACGGGGGCATTATTTGTGGTCGTGACTATTACACTCTTGGCCTCTTGGCTGTTGAGCCTAGTGATGATCCCACTGCTTTGTGTACTGCTTTTAAAGCCAACCAAACAGGTAAAGGAAGAGTCACCTAGCCAACTCGCGTGGTATGCCAAATTACTGACCAAGCTTATCCGTTTTCGCTGGCTCACTGTGGCGATCATGGTGGTGGCAACGGTATTTGCCTTTCAAGCGATGAAGTGGTTACCGAACATTTTCTTCCCGCCTTCGGAGCGAACTTTCTTCAAAATGGAAGTGACTATGCCGATGGGTACCTCAATAGAGCACAACCAAGTCATGGTTGCTGACATTGAGCAGTTCTTGTTTTCGTTGCAAGCTAAGGAATCTTCAGATGGTAAGTCTAGCGTCAAGGAACTGGATACGGATAATCAAGGCATCAAAAACTGGACGGTGTACGTAGGCTACGGTGGCCCGCGTTATATTTTGCCGCACAGCTCTCGAACGTCGAGCCCGGAATACTCATTCTGGATCATCAACACTCACGACTATCGTGATAATCCAGAACTGATGCAACGTATCGAGTCTTACATCAGCGAGAATCATCCAGATGCCATTGCGACCACAAGGCTTATCGAAAATGGCGCGGCGATTCTGAATCCGGTTGAAATTCGATTAAATGGCTTGGATCAGGATAAGGTCTTTGCGATTACTCAAGAGATCAAGGCGAAATTGACCGGTATAGATGGCCTCAAGGATGTGAGTGACGATTGGGGGCAAAAAACCAAAACCATCCGTATTGTTATAGACCAACAAAAAGCCGCGCTCGCAGGCGTGAATAACCGAGACATCGCACTTAGTTTGCAAACGTCACTGGTTGGCAAAAACTTGAGTGAGTTTCGTGACGGAATTTTGAGTATCCCTATCGTACTTTCTAATGAAGAGCGTGAAGAACTTAATGTTGAGCAAATTTTGGCGTTGCCTATTTATACTCCTGCGGGAAGCGTGACGCTCGCGCACATTGCCGACGTCGATATCGTTTGGCAAAACGCCAAGATATATCGTCGCAATAGTTACAAATCGGTCACCATTGGTGCTCAGTTGGAGCCTGACTATACCGCGAGTGAAGGACTGAATGCGATTTTACCTTGGTTGGAGGCAGAGTCTCAAACTTGGCCAAACAGCATCTTCTATGAAATTGGTGGTGAAGAAGAGAAGTCGAAAAAGTCGACGGGTAGTATCAGTGAAAATCTGCCACTGGCGCTGTTTGTGATTATTGGTTTGCTAGTAGCGCAGTTTAACTCCTTTAGAAAGCCCATCATCATCCTATCAACGATTCCAATCGCGTTTGTTGGGGTAGTAGCAGGTCTGCACATTGGTAATAGCTTCTTTGGTTTCATGACGTTCTTGGGCGTGATATCGCTGGCGGGGATCGTGATTAACAACGCCATCGTTTTACTTGAACAAGTGGATATTGAACTGTTGTCCGGTAAACGCGCTATTGATGCACTGATCGCCGCGGGTAAAAGGCGCATGAAGCCGATTCTCCTTACCACGCTGACCACTGTTCTAGGGATGATTCCGCTACTGATAACAGGGGGAGCAATGTGGCAAACCATGGCTATCGCCATAATTGCCGGGCTTATTTTCTCTACGTTGCTGACGCTGATATTCGTTCCTGTACTGTACAGCATCTTCTATCGAGTAGAGGCTTAACCCAACTTTCAGTGGGTAAAAGGACTAAGGGGAGTGGGTAGTCACTCTCCCTTTTTGAAACGATCTTAAACTAAACAAGGCTTTACAATGAAAATATTAGTCACATTCTTTCTTACCTTATGGTCGATGACGGCGCTTGCCAATTCGGCCTCGATTGAAGGCTTATGGTTGGCAGAAAATAAGTCCACACAAATTGAAATTAGCCAAACTGAATCGGGTCAATGGCAGGGAGTCGTGACAAGCGCTCCGTTAAAGCCGGAGTTGGAAGGTAAGCAATTATTGTCGGCCATAGTAGAGGTACCAGATGGCTATGAAGGCAAAGTGTACGCGATTAGGAAAGCGAAACACTATGATGCGGAGATCAAGCCCGTGGATAACACATTGCAGATAGAGGTCACAGCCGGATTTTTTTCGAAAACCATGATTTGGACACGCATTGAATGAAATTGTTGTCGCGATACGTGTCAACTTGGAGGTTTGTGAGCATGGAAATGGCAAAGGTGCGGTGACACTCAATGACCAGTTCTGAATGGACATTTCACGCCAGATTTATGCCCATTCGTTCTATGAGCGCTTACCCGAAGATGAGGTTAGGTTAGAGTAGCTACTATATTGGACAGCAATCTATAGGAAGAAGGATGCGATCACTCATTTGGATGGGACTTTTAGTAACATTAACCGCGTGCAGCATGGCACCAGAGCGCTCCAAGAGCAATGAATTTGAATATCATGCGACGAATAACCCAGCCTCATGGCGCTATGTATGGATACCGAAAAAATACGTTGATAAAGGGACATTAAAAGACAAATTTTCTACGTACTCTAGTTTTTATGTCGCTCCAACGAGACTGGAAGTTGAGGGTTCTGAGTTTGACGAGGTTCAGCTAAGAGCCTTTGCTGATTACCTTGAATCGGAGGCCAAAGATACTCTAGGTGCCTATAAATCACCCACGTCAGCCCCTGAGTTGAGTAGTCAAAAGAGTGGCTTAACAGTGCAGTTTGCTCTGAGTAATGTATCGACACCAAACTCGATATTGGCGACAACCAGTACGGTATTACCGATCGGGTTAGCGATTTCATATGCGTCTATGCTTACCACTGGGGAGCATACTAACGTTACAACCGCCAGAGTCGAAGTACTGATAAGTGATAGTAAAAGTGGTGAGCCGCTGTTTTCTGCAATTGATATCGTTGCAGGTGATAAAAGTTTTGACAATATCCTCGATCCAGAAGAAGAAATTCGCAAGATACTAAGATTATGGGTCAATAAACTGGAGCAGACGTTACTGAACCAAGATCCTGTTGACACTCAATAAAGGAAGGTTGAAATGAGTTTTGTTTTTAAATCTATTTTCCCTAAAGTCATTGATAACCACTATCAAGGCGCAAAGCTTAGCCAATATTTGTTTTACTTCCTGACGGCTGTCACGTTATGGCGTAGTCAGCATCACTTACTGGCCGCAGATGGTGGCGCGCAAAGTATTGCTACTATCCCACTAAATACGTTTAGCTCTGGGGCGACGTCCACCATTGTTGGGGTCTTTGCATTGTGGGGGTTATCGCAGCTGCTGATTGCGTTTATCTATCTATTAGTGTCTATCCGTTACCGAAGCTTAATTCCGCTGATGTACATCATCATGATTGTCGAGTACGCAGGAAGACTAGCGATTGGCATGTATAAGCCAGTGGTGACCGCGGGGGATGCACCTGGAGCGCTGATTAATTTACCTATGGTGTTGGTGTGTTTTTCTGCGCTGCTGGGCTCGATATCTCGTAGAGTCAGCCAGTAGGGGTTTTAATTATCGACGACCAAGCTAAATCACTGTGACACTTAGTCCAAATTCGTGGAATCCTGGTAGGCGAAACACTGTTCTGTCTCTTAAGATCACAAAAATTTATGATTAAAGGGATGTTAAGTGAAATATCATATAGTGCTATCCACTACACTGCTGACAAGCGCGTTGGCGACGGCAAACCCGGTTGTCGAACAACTTAGCTTGTATGCTGATTCAACCAAGGGACAACCATCATTGGCAGTGAGCGGTAATGATGTATACGTATTGTACACGGACGCTACGACTTATCAGGGGCGCATCACCCACTATAACCTAGTTAGCGGGGAGACTGTGAAGTCAGGTGATCTCTTTGATACTATTGGCTTTGATGACTCTTCACATAACCAGTCTGCGATCGCGGTTGATGGAGATGGTTTCATCCATGTTCTGATTGGCATGCATAATCACAAGTTGAAGTATTATCGTTCAAATTCTCCTGGTGATTATCAAAATTTCACCGACCACTCCACACTCATGCCAGGCTATAACGATCAAGGGATAGAGGAGAAGCGTTACACTTATCCTGCGATGGTCGCAACTGAAAACGGTGATGTGGTCTTTGTAGCCCGAAGAACTGGCTTATTTATGGATGGTGAGCGTCTCAGGGAAAGTCAACAAAACGAGAAACAAGATCTGTACCACTTCGATAATGCGACAGATACTTGGTCAATGATTCAAATTAAAGGTCAAGCTAACAAAAATGCGTACATGAGTAAGTTATTTGCCGATGCAAATAACAACGTCCATATTGCGACGGTTTGGTCGCAGAGACATTCCGGTGATAATACATATCAACGCGGCACCTATGCTCGATATAATGTAGATGGTCGTACCTTGTTCAATGCTTCGGGCAATGAACTCACACCGCCCATTGAAGTGGATTCTCCACAAGCAGATCTGTTCTATCCCGGTGAGATGCCGTGGGATGATTTAACCAATGAATTGCAAACTGCGCATGTTACTCTAAATGGTCTTCAACAACCTATTATCGCCTTTGGTAAGAATATTACGCCAGATTACAGTAAGCTTAGCCCTGAATATCAAGTCAGCTTTAGTTACTGGGATGGCGGCCAATGGCAAATGAGTCATAATCATGGTGAGCTTCGTAACCATGAATATGTGCCTATGAGTTTCACGGCTGGTTTGCTCAACGCTTACTTTAGAGGTTATAGCTCTGCCCAGGTTATTTCATCAGAAGATCAAGGTGTTACTTTCCCTCTCTATCATCAATTTGGTGACAGCGGAGAGCCGTATGAGGTCAGAAAAATTGCGGATAACGTTGATATCTACATCAACTATAAACGCCTGTATAAAGTAACTTATCCAGAAATACAAAATCAGGCACCAGAGGTATCTATTACGAACCCCACAGTTGGTGATGATTTGGTTGTGGGTGACACTGTAGCGATTACCGCTGATGCGACTGATGTCGATGGCTCTGTAGTGCAAGTGAGCTTTTCGATTAATGGTGAGCAGATTGCCTTGGTTGACAGTGCGCCATATAAGGTAGATTGGACTCCATCGGTTGCTGGTAGCTATGAGATCAGTTCAGTGGCGATGGATGACAAAGGAGCAACGAGCACAACGGCTAAGACAGTGACGGTGACGGAACCATCCCAACCGAGTGATTGGACTGTTCTCAGTTTTGAAGATTTTGAGCAAGGGTGGGGCGTCTACCAATCAGGCGGTAATGACGCCTTTTTGTCTTCGAAATCTCAATACGCTAGTTCTGGTATATCTTCGGTAAATATTCAAGATAATTCTGGATTAGCATCCAGTTTTGAGCTGACATCTGCAATTGATGTGGCGACACCGGAGTATGACTTACTCGAAGTATCGTTTCACTACATTACCCATAGTATGGATAACAGCAGCGAAGGCTTTGTGCTTGAGTATTTCGATGGATTAAGTTGGCAGGTTGTTAAGGCTTGGCATTTAGGCGACTTTGACAATCAACAGTCTTATCTAGAAACGGTTCAGCTCAGTAAAGAAGATTTTGCATTTCCGAGCAATATGAAAATTCGATTCCGATGTGATGCGAGTGGAAATAAAGACGATGTATTTATAGATGATGTTCAAATCCGAGCTAAGTCAACTTCCTTAAAAACGGAGCAAACCTCAGTGGTGACCCCTATTGAAGATGCTTTTGTGCGTGATGGTTTATACTCATCTGAGAACTTTAATTCAGCGAAGTTGCAAGTTAAAGGCGATCAGGACCTCGATTGGTCAAGAAAGTCATTATTGAAGTTTGATATTCAATCATTGACCGATACTGCGAGCGAGGTGATTTTGACCCTTAATGTTTTGGCAACCACGGATGTTAATCCAATTGTTATCTATGGTACGAGCGATCACAGTTGGGATGAGAGCGACGTTACTTGGGATACTGCACCGCTCCCAGAAGAAGAAGTGAGCAGGATTTCTATTGTGCAAACGGGAGAACTGACGGTCAACGTTACTGATTTTGTCAACGCTCATATCGGTAGCAAATATGTTGGTTTTATCCTTGAAAACATCGAACAAACGGGTGCGATTTCGGAGCTCAATAGTGAAGAAAGTGCCAACCCTCCTACACTCAGTTTAAAGTGGTGAGTGCTTTAAGAGATACTGAAGGCCTTCGTTGTAATAGGTTTTACGTGCTGTGAGATAATGAAGAGGCGGTACTTTTATCATAGCGACCACTTTGAATTAAGTGGTCGCTGTTAAGCGCGTTTACTATTTCCGGTTTTCGATTGCCCATAGGTAGAGTAGTTCAAGAGCGATGGTAGCGCCCGCTAGGGCTGTTAGTTCGCTATGGTCGTAAGGAGGTGAGACTTCAACGACGTCCATTCCGACCACGTTGATCCCCGCAAGGCCGCGGATGATTTTCAGGGCTTTGTCTGAGTTCAAACCACCACAAACCGGAGTGCCGGTGCCAGGAGCAAACGCTGGATCTAAACAGTCAATATCAAAGGTAATATACACAGGCCTATCGCCAACGATGTTGCGGATCTGAGCCACAATGTCTTCTGTGCTTTGATCGTTCGCTTGCATAGCGTTGATTACGTTAAAACCGTGGTCGTCGTAATTGTACTCAGTACGAATACCAATTTGCACCGAATGCTTGGCAGAAATCAAACCTTCTTTTGGCGCATGGTAGAACATAGTGCCATGGTCGTAGTTACTGCCGTTTGCGTACGTGTCCGTGTGAGCATCGAAGTGAATCAATGCCATCTCGCCATGGTGTTTGGCGTACGCGCGCAAAATCGGTAGAGTGATAAAGTGATCACCACCAAGAGCAAGCATAGTTTTACCGCTTGTTAGAATCTCGCTGGTTGCGGCTTCCAAACGGTAAGTGAAGTCTTCAGCATCTCCGATATCAAATACTAGGTCGCCTGAGTCGATCACTTTGGCCTTGTCGAAAACGTCGAAATCCCATGGGAATTTCTTACCTTCCCAAGCTAGGTTAACCGAAGCGCTGCTGGGTTCTATTTATCGCCGAGTCAACCATTAAGCCAACATTGTCATTGGTTGCGACCACTTCGACGAACAGTGATCGCTATTACAGCCGCTATTTTCTCTTTTCATGTCCCTTACCTGGATTATCTTTTCCGTGAACACTTCGATTACTCTTGCCTTTATGATGTTTGCTATCACATTCTTCCGATTCAATTTTTACACGCTTTGACTCGTAACTGACGCAGTCTTCGCTAAGTTCAAGGTTATCTGTTTTGATAGAGATGTCTGCATAGCTTGCTGATACAGGTAGTAGAAGTGCAGCGAGAATCAGAAGTAGGTTACGCATGGTGTTTGTGCCTCATGGAAAAATTGGATGAGGCGTAGTTTAGATAGTTTGCGAAGAAGAACTTGTCATTTCGCGCCATTAGGTAAAAGAGTTTAGGTCGTTTATTGTGAATAAAGGGTTTTACCCGTGGCGCTAGAATAAGATCAAGGCGAAAGTTTGGATTGTCGATAAGTACTTATGAGTACTGTTTTTACTAACTTAATCCTGCCAAACGAGTTCGTTCTGGCTTTATTGCTTCTTCCATAAAGTCGAAAAAGGCTCTTACTCTGGCAGAGCTTTCTAGGTCACGATGCGCCATCATCCAAAGTTCTGTCCCTTTGTGTTTAACCTCCATATCCACTTTCTGCAAGCGCGCAGAAGAATCTCCGACAAAACACGGCAGATAAGCCAGCCCCATTTCGTGCTCCGCAGCCAAAACAAGAGGCTCAAAGGAATCAGCTTTTAAAACGACTTGTTCATCGGGAATGTTATTTGATATTTGTCGTGATGCACTCCCTTGTATCATTGCTGAGCTGATTCCTAGCCAGTTTGCTGACTCTAATGGATGTTTACCTTGAAGGCTGTTGATATAGGTCGGTGAACCATAAACTCCAAACGTTATGCTGGAGAGTTTGACCCCCATGAGTGACTCTGGTAGTTCTCTGGCGGGGCGAATGGCTACATCTGCATCCAGTTGCGAAAGATCTAGCTGGCGAGAGGTTACATTCAGTTCAATCTGAATTCGTGGATAGAGTTGATGAAATTTAGCCAGATGGTGGAATAAGACTAAGTGCAGTAGTGTGTCGGTTGTTGTTAATCGCAATGTCCCTTCCAATTTCATTTCCTGACCGAAAACCCTACGCTCCAGCGCTTTTACGGTCGACTCAATCGAGAGTGCAGAGTCGAGTAATTGTCGCCCTTCCAGTGTGAGCTTGTATCCAGTCGGTAGCTTATGAAACACACGTAACTTATGACGATGTTCAAATGCGTTTAGTCGGCGTAATACCGTACTGTGATTGACCCCAAGAGACCTTGCGGCCGCAGAGACGGAGCCCTCGTTTGCAACAGTTAAAACATACTGTAAATCATCCCATCGAATGCTGTGCATTTTTGCAAATCCGCTGTGCTTAATTAAGGAATTTACCTACAAATTAGCACGGGTATAGTAAACATAACAACTAGCAAGGACGAATATGGAGTTCATAGTATGAAAAGGATCATTGTTACTGTTTGTTCGGTATTGATGCTGGCTTTTGGTAATAACGCATTGGCAGCAGAGCCGTTTGAAGCGGAAGTAGAAGCGCGTCAGGCATTTATGAAGATGGTGAAATTTAACCTTGGCATTCTTGGTGATATGGCTAAAGGCAACCGCGAATATGATGCAAAGCTGGCCGAAGCGTTAGCTAAAAACATTCATGCTGCTTCCCAAATGGATAATGGTGCGATGTGGCCAATGGGGTCGGACAATTCGAACTCAGCACTTTCAACCAATGCCAAACCTGAAGCTTGGTCTGAGTATCCGGCGGTAGCAGAAAAACATGGAGCTTGGATTGAAGCCTCTGGTGCGCTTGCGTTAAATGCAGGGAACGGATTAAGTGAACTTCGAAAAAACATAGGCGCGGTGGGTAAATCGTGTCAGGGCTGTCACAAGCTCGTCAAAGCAGACGATTAATTCCTGATAGGCTTATGGCCTCCACCAGTCAAACCAATGCCAGTAAATTCTATTATAGAGAGCGAAATAGTATGGAAAACAATCCACACTCACTCACCAAAGTATGGGATGTACCAACCAGAATATTTCACTGGGCACTGGTTTGCTTGTTTCTGTTCCTGATCGTCAGCGGTGAAATTGGTAATGATTGGATGAGGCTGCATATGCTCGCTGGGTATCTGCTGTCAGGGCTTATTCTGTTCCGATTTATTTGGGGTGTTGTGGGCTCTTATCACGCAAGGTTTATCAATTTCGTGCGATCACCAGGTAAAGCCCTGCACTACCTTCAAAAAGTAGTTAAGGGCCAGGAAAACCACTATGCGGGCCATAATCCGGCCGGCGCTATTATGGTTATAGCAATGATAGTTGGTCTAGGCATTCAAGCGCTTACAGGTTTGGTGACAACGGACGACATACTTTGGAATGGGCCTCTATACCACTTGGTGTCTGCTGATCTTAGAGAGTTTGGTGGTACTATCCACCGTTTGCTTGAGTTTGGCCTTAAGATCATTGTTGCACTTCACGTCATCGCCGTCCTGATTCATAAATTTGTGTTGAAGGAACCACTGATCGCTGCAATGGTTCATGGTCGTAAACCGCTTCCACTCATCGAGAAAATTGTAATAGAAGTCCGCATTTCTCTGTTAATTTTCGCAGTTGTGGTATCTGCAGGTTGGGTTACCTGGTTGTGGTCCCTGCCCATATAGACGGTGCGGCAAAATATTTATTACCTGATAGCGGAGCTAAACATGAATATTGTTAATATACTGCGTACATTACCTGTGCTCGCTTTATCTCTCATGACACTGGTTGTCGCAGCATCTGAGACAGAACACCTGCCAGCGAAAGCTACACCGATACCTGCGACGACAGACAGCGTGCCGCATGTACAGTTGGGTGTCGAGCCAGACCCAGTGATTTCAACCGCATTACTGACCCACATCGAGCGAATTCCAGACGTTGAGATCCGTAACACAGTGATTTCATTACCGGGTGCTCTGGGTTTTTGGATAACAGACAATGTTGTACTTGCCAAGCCCTATGCAATCATTGGTGGTCGAGAGTTTGCCCATGTCCATCCTGATGGAAGCCTGCATGCTTCTCTGCCGCCAGCATTAGCGGTTAAAGCAGTTGAGAGCGGCTGGGCGGTTCATCACCCCTGGGCTGATAAAAGAAAGGGTTGGGAGGGATTTGTGATGATCTACACACCCGTTAATGAAGAAGAACTAAAGATTGTTCTTCAACTCATCGTAGCATCCTATAACTATGTTACCGGAAGAAATCTTGAGCTGGATTTGTGAGTACCCACGAATGTTCAGAGGTTGTCGTGTCTCTTTATTTGAGCTAGTGGTGCAGACCCTGTCGTTTTTAAAAAGTGATGTCGTCGGGTTGTACGTGAGTGCAGGGCCGATTAGCTTTGGTTCCAATTATAATAAAAGTGCCTTCAATAAGACAGTTTCATTGGTTATGGGGCAGGCGTATTAATCTGCAGTAAGGAAAATGTTATCCAATGCAGAATTAAAAGTCCCAGTACAATGGTGTTGTACTGGGGCTTTTTGTTAAGCGTTTACGAGTTTAAAGTGAAAGGCTCTAATACCCCATAAGTTGCAACAAGTTCTCGGCGGTACTGATCGCTTCTTTGCGATTGGCGATGTTGAGCTTTTGATACAAGTTACGAATGTGTGTTTTGATTGTCGTACCCGCTACATCCAGTTCCTGTGCAATCTGTTCATTGCTAAAGCCGGAATAAATCAAGCCAAGCACTTGCCATTCTCTTTGAGTTAGAGGGCTAGTACGTACTAACTCCGGAATGTTCGGATGGTTCACAAGTTGCTCGACAAACTCTTCATTAAAGTGCACAGAGCGGCTGCGCTGCGTGGTATTAATGTTCTTCATCAGTAACTGTGCACGATGACGCTCCAAATCACCTAATTCGGATTTGCTCACTAGCTTTTCAAGAAGGTGGCCAATAGTTGCACCATCAATTAAGAAGTTGCCGATCATGCCGGTTTGATTGGTCAATTCAAGTGCTTCTTTAAGCAGTGCTTTGGCAGCGTCTTCTTGCTTAAGCTGCACTTGAAGAACAGCTTCGACAATGAGGTTACGATTTAAGTCAGTCACCAGGTTGTACGCTTTGGCTTCTTTGCTTAAGAAGGCTAATGTTTCGCGCGCATCGTCATAAAGACCAAGGTTTATCTGTGAACGGGCGATATTGCGCCATTGAAGCTGAAGGAAGTGATTGCAGGCGCTCTCAGGACGAGTGGCCGTTTCTAACCACTGTTCAATCGCGGCACTGTCCCCACGTGCTTGCCAGTATAGAATCAAAGACATTGATGCGTTAGCGGTCCAATCTACATGGTATGTAGACTGCTTCAACAAGTGCTGGATCTGTTCAATGTATTTAGTTGCTTTGTCGAGCTCACCACGGCCAACGGCAATACGGGCGATCATTGAATAGCTGTGTAAATGCTTACTTGGTAAGTGATTACCCAGTACGTCGAGCCCCTTGTATGCGCACTCTTCGGCCTCATCAAAACGATTCCAGCACCAAAGTATCTGAGCGCGAGTCCGCAGTAAAAACTCGTGCAGTGGAAGCTGATGCAGCTGCTGCTCTTCAATTAGTTTAAAGGCGTTGTCTTGTAGCTCGTACGCGGCCTGAACATAGCCTTGAGCTATCAGAATTTCACTTTGCTGCAATTGTGCCCAAAGTGCCTGATGATAAACATGGTATTGACGCGCTAACTTTTCGGTTTGTTGCATCATAGGCAGAGCTCGGCTGAGCTGGCCAATAACATGATTGACTTCACCCACCACAGAGGTGGCGACAATACGGCCGCGATAAACCGAATGGTCGAGTTCACTTAACGCGAGTTCGGCAAACTGCAATGCTTGCTCTGGTTCATTCTGGTTAATAGCAACCTGAGCTCGCAATGCATTAAATTCGCCTTCCTCTTTCTTGGAAAGTACGATATTACGAGTGGCCATTTCTTGATCGGCTTTTGCAATCAGTTCTCCAACATCGTTGTAGCGATGCTGGCTTTGTGCAAGCCACGCTTGTATCAGGCACAATTTTGGCTGAGTATAGAGTTGATCTTGAGTGAGCATATTGATTGCAGATTCGAGTGTGGCCAGCTCCCCCTGATTAAACATCTTCCAACCAAAGTCATGCAATATTTTACCAATCAATGTGCCATCATTGGCCAGTTGCGCATGTCGCAAAGCCTGATGAGGAACGCTTTGTTCAAGCCATGCTTCAGCGGCGGCGAGGTGTAGTTCGTGTTCTTGCTGTGGAATGCGTGCTTTACGCTCATGCGCCAGAAATTCCGCAAATAGGTTGTGGAATCTAAACCAGTGGTTTTCGCCTTCAAGGGGATAAATAAACAGACCGAAACGGTTGAGCGATTCAATCATACTGAGTGCATCGTCACGGTTTGTGAGGGCGCTGACCAATCTCTCATTGAAGTGATCGAGTACCGAGCACTGCATTAAAAACTGACGAGTCTCTTGATCGAGCAGATCAAACACTTCCTCGACTAAATAATCCCAAAGGTGTGCATGGTTAAATTGCGAGATAGTCTCTACCGATTGTGCCAGTGTGCGCTTTTGGTGTTGAGCCTGAAGAGCAAACAGCTGTAGGGCAGAGGGCCAGCCTTCAACATAACTGCGCAATGAGTCGGCAGTTTCGTCATCAATCCCATCGGTGACGCGTTGATTGAAAAATCGTGTGGTTTCTTCTGAATCAAAGGCAAGCAGTTCATTGCCAATTTCAATCATAAGATCGCGAACCCGGAGATTGGCTGTTCCAAGCGGTGGGTTTGCACGGCTTGTGACCACAAGGGTAAGGTTGTCGGGCATGTGTTTTAAGAAAAAACGCATGGCCTCATGGATTTCTTCGTCACTGATCAGGTGGTAGTCATCAAGAACGACAAAACACTCGTTGTGATAATTAGACATTTCGGTGAAAACTTCGCCGAAAAGGCTATGAATGGATGAGAATTGACGCCTTTCTGCTAGTTTTTGAGCGTTGGGGCAGGCGTTATGGGTCGCCTTGTTAATCGCTTGCAGTAGGTAGTTGATAAAGCGAAATGGCTCGTTGTCGCTGTCATCAATACTGTACCAGCCAACATTAGGTTTGTCGGATAGCCATTGAGCCGCCATCGTCGTCTTGCCGTAGCCGGCAGGAGAGCGAAAAAGCACCAACTTGTAAAAAGGGGCTTGTTGCAAAAGGTCTAAAACGCGTGGTCTGACGATAGCGTTATGCAATCGGCCTGGCCGGGTTAGCTTAGAAGGAATCCACATGGTCACTTCCCATCAGTGTGTAGTCATTATTGAGTGTTCTTAAAAAGTTGTAAGAACAATCATCGCAGAATGTGCGATGGTAAAAGATATTTGCCACTACATTTATTGATCTATCGCCAATATTCAAATTTTTAGCCCTGATGTAACAATCTACGCCTCGAAAGTGTGAGCAGCATCACGCCCAATGGTGCTTTTTGCTGCCTTTTTCTTTTGATTTGTACGAAAAAGTCGTGTGTTTACATTTTTTTTGCAAAGCGATTGTGATCTAAGTTGCAAACTTTTGCTTTGATGATGAGTTTTGTCACCCAAAGTTATTATTGACGAAGTAGAGTGGAGATGACTGGGCCGTGATCGTTGTCACCTGTTTTTCTTGGTGGCTTCTACTTAGTGAGATTGTGATCACTAACTGAGGGGGAAGTACGCCCCCTACGCCCTAGTAACTCATCCTCACAGCAGTTGGGATTAGGAGGATGTTTATCAGCGCGTCACCATGCACGATATGTGACAGATGGATAAAACTTATAGTGAGATTTCTGCAATGAAACCTACAAAACAAAAAGCATTTGATAAAGCTTCTTTCCAAGAAAGTGTCAAAAAGCACCTTTCTGCGACATACGCAACGACTGTCGAGACGGCTTCTGAACGTCAGTGGTATTTGGCTATGGGCCGAGCGTTAGCAGAGCTTACTACGTTCGATCTTCTTGCAACAGAAGCGGACGAGCGCATCAAAAAAGCGAAAAGCGTTAACTACTTATCTCTAGAATTCTTGATTGGCCGCTTAACAGGTAACAACCTGATTAGCATGGGCCTGTACGAGCAAATTACTGAGGCAATGGCAGAACTTGGCCACAACCTAACCGATCTTCTTGAAGAAGAGCGCGATCCATCACTAGGTAATGGTGGTCTAGGTCGTCTAGCAGCATGTTTCATGGATTCATGTGCCGCTCAAGAGTACCCAACCGTGGGTTACGGCCTGCATTACGAGTACGGCCTATTTAAGCAATCATTTAAAGATGGTCGTCAACAAGAAGCTCCAGATGCATGGCGCGGTGTTGAAGGCTATCCGTGGGAAGTGGCTCGTCCAGAGCTAGCACAAGAGATCGGTTTCTTCGGTCACGTTGAAGCTGTGAACGACAACGGCAAAGAAGTTCGTAAATGGGTTCCTGGCATGACGGTTAAAGCAATGCCTTGGGATTTACCGATCGTTGGTTATGAATCAGACACGGTTTACCCACTGCGTCTTTGGGAATGCCAAGCAATTGCACCATTCTCTCTAGAAAGCTTTAACAATGGTGACTACTTCGAAGCACAGCACGCGCTAATTGACGCGGGCAACATCACTAAAGTTCTTTACCCGAACGACAACCACGAGAAAGGCAAGACACTGCGTCTAATGCAGCAGTACTTCCACTCAGCAGCTTCTGTACGCGATATTCTACGTCGTCACGAAGCAGCAGGTTACTCGCTAGCGGATCTTCCTAAACAAGAAACGATTCAGCTTAACGATACGCACCCAACAATTGCTATTCCAGAACTTATGCGCATCCTTCTTGATGAGAAAGGTTTGAGCTGGGATGACGCGTGGGCGATTTCTTCTAAGACTTTCGCATACACAAACCACACGCTACTTCCAGAAGCATTAGAGACTTGGTCTGAGTCGCTGATTCAGCGTCTACTTCCACGTCACATGGAAATCATTTTTGAAATCAACCACCGCTTCCTACAAGAAGTTCGTGCAATGTGGCCTGGTGATGGTGAGAAGCAAGCGAAGCTTTCTATCATCCAAGAAGGTTTCCACCGCATGGTTCGCATGGCCAACCTGTCTGTGATCGGCTCTTACGCGGTGAACGGTGTAGCAGCGCTTCACTCTGAGCTAGTTAAGAAAGACTTGTTCCCAGAGTTCCACGCTATGTACCCAACGCGTCTACATAACGTGACAAACGGCATTACGCCACGTCGTTGGTTGAAGTTCTGTAACCCAGGTCTATCTTCACTGATCACAGAGAAGATTGGTGCCGAGTGGCCAGCGAAACTTGAGCAGCTAGAAGGCATCGCGAAGTACGCAACAGATGCTAAGTTCCAAGAAGCGTTTATGGCTGTGAAGAAAGAAAACAAACAGCGTCTGGCCGATTGGGTTTCTGCAAACATGGGCATCGAACTAGATACTAACGCTATCTTCGACGTCCAAATCAAGCGTCTGCACGAGTACAAGCGTCAGCACTTAGATCTGCTACACATCTTGTCAATGTACCACCGCATCATCAACGAACCTGGTTTCGACTGTGTTCCACGTGTTTGTTTCTTCGCAGCGAAAGCAGCACCGGGTTACCACCTAGCGAAAGAGATCATCTTCGCGGTGAACAAGATTGCTGACAAGATCAACAATGACCCACGCGTAGGCAACAAGCTTAAAGTGGTCTTCATCCCTGACTACCGTGTCAGCATGGCTGAGATCATCATCCCAGCAGCAGACGTTTCTCAACAAATCTCGCTAGCGGGTAAAGAAGCATCTGGTACTGGCAACATGAAGATGGCTCTAAACGGTGCGTTAACTATTGGTACCATGGATGGTGCGAACGTTGAAATCCGTGAAGAAGTGGGTGATGAGAATATCTATATCTTCGGTCTAGACGTTGAAGGCGTTAAGCGTGTTAAAGCTGCAGGCTACAACCCATACGATTACTACAACGCAGATCCACTATTGAAGGCATCTCTAGATCTACTTCTAAGTGATGAGTTCACACCAGGTCAACCAGGCCTTCTTCGTGCAACGTACGACAGCCTGCTTGACGGTGGCGACCCATATCTATGTCTAGCAGACTTCGCATCGTATGTGAAAGCGCATGAAGACATGGGCAAACAATACCAAGACCAAACAGGTTGGGCGAAGAAAGCGATTCTTAACACAGCATTGGTTGGTAAGTTCACATCAGACCGCTCTATTCGCGACTACGTGAACAACATTTGGAAACTCGAAGCAGTTTCGCGTTAATCACAATGACCAAGGTACTTGCTAATTACCTTGGTCAATTATTGCGTCATCCCTGCGCAAGCAGGGATCTTATTGCAGCGAAGGCAATAGGTTAATCAGATTCCTGTCTTCACAGGAATGGCGTGAATAGATCATCGAGTGATTGCATGAAACTCGATCACAAAAATGAACAATAACCCTACACGTTTTGAAGGAAAAAGTCCTTCGGAGAGAGCGATGACAGAACAAACAGCATTAAAGCAAGTTGCTGAAATGGCAAGAATAGCCGACAGCTACGTAAGTGCGTGGGGTAGCGAAGCGAAAGTTGAAGACGAAACGATTATTCGTCTGCTTGCGTCTTTGGGCTACGATACATCCAACGATACTGCTCTGCTAAAGTCAGCAGAAAAGAAACATAAATTAGACGTGCTAGATCCAGTTCTTGTTGTGCGAGACGGTGAAACAGTCGAAGTTGCTTTGAATTTGGGCGCAAGTGCGCGTGAAAGCGATTTCAGCTGGCGACTAGAAACAGAACAAGGAGAAACACTCGAAGGCTATCTTCAATCACAGGTCATTCGTGATGAACGCTCCGAGGGTGGCCCTTTAGTGTTTGCATTACCCAATGATTTGCCATGGGGTTATCACAAACTCATTCTTCAGAGAAAACGTCGCAAAGCGCCGTATGAAATGACGCTGATCCGCACGCCAAAAGCATGCTACAAACAGCGTCAAATTGAGAACGGTAAGAAAATGTGGGGGCCGAGTGTTCAGCTTTATACACTGCGCACTCAGCACAACTGGGGTATCGGTGATTTTGGTGATCTCAAGCAGTTAGTGAGTGATATCGCGGCGCGTGGTGGTGACTTTGTTGGCCTAAACCCGATCCACTCTTTGTTCCCGGCGAACCCCGAAGGGGCTAGCCCTTACAGCCCGTCTTCTCGTCGTTGGTTAAACGTTCTTTATATTGACGTCAGCTCAGTTCCAGAATTTGCCTTAAGCGCTGATGCTCAGCAGAAAGTGGGTAGTTCGGAGTTTCAGCTACGCCTACAAAAAGCACGTGATGCCCATTGGGTGAATTACACTGAAGTTGCTGATCTTAAAATGAGGGTTTTGCCACTGTTGTTTAACGAGTTTAAAAAGCGCCACCTTGATAGTGAAAGTGAGCGAGCTCGTTTATTCTTAGACTTTGTTGAGCAAGGCGGTGAAAGTCTATTGCATCAAGCGGCGTTTGATGCGATTCATGCCGAGCTGCACCAGCAAGATTCAAACGTTTGGGGATGGCCAGTATTCCCTGACGAGTATCGTTGTTTCGAAAACGCGGCTGTTCAAAAGTTCATTGTAGAGAAAAACGAGCAAGTTCAACTGTATATGTACTTACAGTGGCTCGCGGATACGCAAATCAATGAAGCGCAGGCATTGGCTGAAGAAAAAGGTATGTCCGTTGGGCTTTATCGCGATTTAGCGGTAGGCGTAGCCGATTCAGGCTCAGAAACCTGGGCTGATGATGGTAGCTTGGTTCTGGATGCGAGTATTGGTGCTCCACCTGATATTTTAGGGCCCTTAGGTCAGAACTGGGGGTTGCCACCACTTAACCCGCAAACCTTAAGAGCCAATTCTTATGATGCCTATATTAAGCTGTTAAGAGCGAACATGAAGCATTGTGGTTCGCTCCGTATTGACCACGTACTGGGTCTATTACGTTTGTGGTGGATCCCGAAAGGTGAAGACGCCACAAAAGGGGCGTACATCTACTACCCAGTAGAAGACATGCTTGCGATCTTGGCACTAGAATCTCATCGTCATCAATGTTCTGTCATTGGTGAAGACTTGGGTACCGTACCTGATGAAATCGTCGCTATTTTACGCGACGCTGGCGTGCATTCATACAAAGTGTTCTTCTTTGAAACGGCTGAAGACGGCGGATTTATTTCGCCAAAACACTATGCTGAGCAGTCGATGTCGGCATTGTGTACGCATGATATGCCAACGCTACGTGGCTTCTGGCACTGTGACGACTTAAAAATGGGTCAAGACATCGGTCTTTATCCAGATGCTGCCCAGTTAGAGCAGTTGTTTAACGATCGACTTGAATGTAAGCAAGGTATCTTAGATAGCGTAGCCTGGCATGGTTACTTGCCTGAAGGTGTTGGGCGAGACGCAAGTCAGGTTCCAATGGACTCTTTCTTGAGTGAAGCGCTGCAATTACACGTAGGTGCTGGTGCTTCGACGTTATTGAGTGTTCAACTTGAAGATTGGCTCGAAATGGATAAGCCCGTCAATATTCCGGGTACGGTTGATGAGTATCCGAACTGGCGTCGTAAACTGTCGATGAACCTTGATGAATTATTTGCACAAGAGAGCGTAAACCGGATCGCAACTCGATTGACAGAGGTTCGTGCTAAGGCAAGTGACAGCTAACAAAACGCTTTTTACACTGTAAAGACTATGGCAGCCACTTGGCTGTCATATTTTTTTGCTAAAGGTAATAACTTGATGTGCATAAACGCTATATTTCCATTGGATTGCATAAGAAAATTTCGGTTTGGTCACTCATTGATGCGATTCTTTTGAGTACAATGAATTGTCGCTAGCAAACCCGCTTTCATCGCGGGTTTTTTTATAAATGTCCCCGTGAAGATATTTTGGGGACGACTCGTTTGGTTAAGGGAGATGGACGTTGAATAAGAAAGGGCTTAAAAAACAACAATACACTTACGAACAACTCTCTAGTGCGTCATTTCCGGATCCGTTTTCGTTTCTTGGACCTTATGTGACGGAAGAGAACAAAGCACTAAGAATTTGGATGCCGGGAGCCGACAGCGTTGAGGTTGTTTTTGATAATGGAGAACGACAAGCGCTAACACGTGAAGGTGACTCAGGGTTCGTATTGATTTCTGAGAGTGATTTGAGATTTACCCACTATAAATTGGCGGTCAACTGGTCGGGTTCTGAACAAATTATAGATGACCCTTATCAATACCATGCACTTTACGCGGAATATGATGATCTGCATTCACCCAAAGAAATGTATCACCATATGGGCGCACAGTTCATTGAATTAGAACGTGATGGGCGACAAGTGAAAGGGACTCGCTTTCTTGTCTACGCCCCACATGCAACCGCAGTGAGTTTGATTGGTAGTTTTAATACGTGGGATGGACGTCGCAACCCGATGCAGCGCCTTGATTACGGTATTTGGGGGATTTTCATTCCCGAACTTCCAGAAGGTAGCCAATACAAATTTGAGCTCAAAGGGCCCAACGGTGAAGGTTTACCACACAAAGCGGACCCTTGGGGAGCATACGCAGAGCAATACCCGTCGTTTTCTTCGGTCACTTATAACCACGATCGCTATCAGTGGCAGGACAGTGAGTGGCAAAACCGCCCGGTTACAGAAAAGCGTAAAGAGGCGCTTTCTTTCTATGAATTACACGCCGGTTCATGGCGTCGTGATGCGGATGGCAACTTCTTAAATTATCGCCAGTTGGCCGAACAGCTTATTCCGTATCTTGTGGACCTAGGTTATAGCCACGTTGAGCTGATGCCGGTGTCTGAGCATCCATTCTATGGCTCATGGGGTTATCAACCTGTGGGATTATTTGCACCTACCAGTCGCTTTGGTACACCTGATGACTTTAAGTATTTTGTCGATGAATGCCACAAAGCAGGTCTTGGCGTTGTCCTTGACTGGGTGCCAGCGCACTTCCCATCTGATGATCACGGCTTAGCGAACTTTGATGGTACACCGTTGTTTCACGATCCCGATCCTCGTCGAGGTTGGCACCAAGACTGGAACTCGTACATTTACGATATGGGGCGTGAACATGTTCGTCGCTTCTTGGTATCGAACGCTTTGTATTGGTTTGAACAATTCCACATAGATGGTATTCGTGTCGATGCGGTTGCTTCTATGCTGTATCTCGATTATTCCCGTAGCCATGATCAGTGGATCCCAAATGTGGATGGTGGTCGCGAGAACTACGACGCGATAGCGACACTTAAGTGGATGAATGAAGAAGTCTACAAGTACTTCCCGAATGCAATGACGATTGCAGAAGAATCTACCGCGTTTCCTGGGGTGTCAGCACCAACGTTTGCTGGTGGTCTAGGTTTTGGCTTCAAATGGAATATGGGTTGGATGCATGACAGCTTGTCATACATCCAAGAAGATCCGGTCAATCGTAAATATCACCACGATACGCTCACCTTCCCATTGGTCTATGCCCACAGCGAAAACTACGTATTGTCTCTGTCTCATGATGAGGTGGTGTATGGCAAACGATCAATTCACAACAAAATGCCCGGTGATGAGTGGCAACAAACAGCAAACTTGCGCGCCTACATGGGATACATGTACGGCCAGCCGGGTAAGAAGCTCAACTTTATGGGGGCTGAATTTGGTCAAACTGGAGAGTGGAATCACGATGACCAATTGCAATGGTTCTTGCTTGAGTATTCCCGCCATAGTGGTGCATTTGCATTGACACGCGATCTCAATAAACTTTATAGAGATGAGAAGGCGCTTCATGAATGGGATTATGAGCCGCGTGGTTTTGAATGGCGTTTACAAGATGCTGCAGAACCAAGTGTATTGGCACATGAACGTATTAGTGAAAATGGTGAACGCATACTGGTGATTTCAAACTTTACACCGGTCCCTCATGAGTTTTTCCGTTTAGGAATGCCGCTTGCAGGGCAATACGAGTTATTGTTGAACACCGATGATAGCCAATATGACGGTAGTGGTTTCGAGGTTCATCAATGGGTTTCTACGCAGTCAGTGGAAAGCGAATCTCAACCTCAATCACTGGAGCTACGGTTACCACCATTGTCAACGGTGTTCTATAAATACAAAGGATAGCGTCTTAGCAAATAGCTAAATGAATTCATTAGTGAGACATAAGCCCAGCAACGCTGGGCTTTCTTTATGCGGTAGCCAAGAGCGTGAACTACACTGACTAACATCCCGATCATTAATGAAAGTAAATAGTTAAGGAAAATAAATGGTTACTGCACTCTACGCGTCTTTACTAACGCTCATTTTGATTTGGCTGTCTTACAATGTGATTAAACAGCGCAGAGCGGCTCAAATCTCTTATTCGGATGGGGGCGTAGAAGCATTGCAAATTGCTCGCAGCGCCCAAGGAAATGCAGTGGATTATATTCCTATCACTCTGATTTTAATGGCACTGACGGAACTCAACGGCACTCCCTTGTTCTGGGTCCACATTATGGGAATTCTCTTTGTACTTGGTCGGATATTTCACGCAAAAGCGATTCTTAATAGAACCATGAAAGGCCGCGTGATTGGTATGCAGTTTACCTTGTTTACCATGTTGGGGTTGGTGGCTTCTAACTTACTCTATCTGCCTTACGAGAATTTTTTTTGAAGTGCTTCACGATGAAAGTGCCTCCCGCTTGGGTCATGGTGAGTATCGGGCTACTGCTTAATATCATGGCGATCGTGATATCGGGCCAAGTGTTAGACAAAATGATGCAAGAAACCAGTGCGCTGCATGATGAAAAAGGCGGCAACTTGTACTCTATTCAGTTGGCCTGGAACCAGGTGGAAACCATAGAGCGAAAACGAGAGGCGATACTGACTCACCTTCAATTGAAGGCATTAACTTCTAATTCATCTTCAGATATTGACCAGGTGTGGGTAGCACAGCTCAAAACATGGGGGGTAGATGGGATCAGTCACGTTGATGTAATGAATGTCGACACGCTTATGGTAGCGATGGATAAAGCGCAGCAAGGCCAGCGAAACGTCATCGATGATTTGTACTTGAAAAACCTGACTATTACAGAGTCAATCACTCAGATCGATGAACAGATGGCTTTATACAAAAACATCGCCTTGTTCTTGCAAATCTTTGGGCTTGCCCTCATTCTGGCAAGAGATTTGTCACGGCGCTAGGCGATGTTTTTTTTTTGACTTCCCGGGTGAAGGTTGGCAAGTCAGGCCAAAGAATATACTTACTTTCTTAATGTGTGAATACGACATCGTCCATAGGGACGCGGTGCCTATCGCCGTATACGCCTTCTTCAGTACGTACGCCACAGCTAATGATCATGGTAATTTGCTCTGAGCCAGTCAAGCCCAGCAGTTTTTTTGCACGCTTAGAGTCAAAGCCTTCCATTGGGCAAGTATCATAGCCTTTGTCGCGCATCGCGAGCATAAAGGTCATCGAAGCTAGCGCAGCACTCTTGTGCAAGCACACGCGTACATCTTCTTTAGCCACTTCACGCACCATCGGCTTTTTACGGCCAATCCACGCACTAAGCAGCTTTCTACCCAAGCCAAACAGACCCAGCTTGTCGTTGTTGTAGACCATAGGGATCAGCTTTTCATAGTATTTTAGTGCACGCTTAGAAGTGGCGTCTTCTCTTCCTTGAAAGGCATCTCTTACTTTCTGTGCGTTCATTTCGGCTCTCTGTTTCCAGTTATCTGGAGTGACAACGACCACCAGTAACTCATTCGCTGTCTTCGCGGCATTTTGTCCCATACAGATGTCGGCAAGTTGGGCTTTTTTGTTGGCGTCAATCACGCGGTGGAATTGCCACATCTGCATATTGCTGCTATTTGGGCTAAGAGTTGCTAGTTGCAACGCGTGAGCAACAGCATCGTGGTCGAAATGAGCCTCGGCATCGTATTTACGAACCGAACGGCGAGTGTGTAATAGTTGCTCTAAAGAAGATGGAGAATTCATAAGGTCATCTGTTAGCGAATTTTGACGCTCGTTTTATCAGCATTTGTGCTTGTCGGCAAGTCACAAATCCAAATAGGAACCTTTGGAAGGCTTGAATATGTATGTAAGCTCTTATCGGTGTCCAAATTGCCTATTGCAAATATTGTCTTTGAAAAAGCGTCAAATTATCTATCAAAAAACGGCTCAGTTCTGTCTCGAGAGCAAAGCAATCGGTTTCGAACGTCGCTTAGAAAAGGCGTGTCATTTTCGGTGGCAATCTCTATTCATGCAGCGTGATGTCCCAGTCAGCCAAAATGAAATCCGATAGCGGTTTCGTGCAAATAACAGGTAGAACCAATCGGCGAACGGTTTGACAAGTGGCCAGCGAAGTGGGGCATACATCCAACCTTTTCCAACGAGCTGCCAGGCTCGATAAGTCACATCTAAGCCAAGTAGTAATTGTTTGTTTTCATCCAATGCATGTAAAACATTGTTAGCTGCGCTCTTGTCGATGTCCGGATAATCCACAAAGTCATTACTGTAAATGTCGATAATCTGAATAACGTTTCGGTGATCATGTCTTTTCAACGCTGCCATTTCTTGTTCACAATACAAATACGTTACAGTTGAAGCAGCATTCAAGGAGGATGTTCAACCCGTCCTTGAATGACGATGTGCGAGGAAGGCGGTTAACTGCGCTGTACGCTAAAAGACAGTGGCGTTTTTGCTAGCGCTCTTGCAAACAAGTACGAAAGTGTCAGGGAGCCAAAGAATGCCAGGCAGTCTTTGGCAAGGCCTTGCCATTCAAGAATACCAGCAACATTAAACATGACTATCATCAAAATAAGGTGAATGGCATAAATAGGAAGCACCCACTGAGCCAAGTGATGTACCCATGGCTTGTCACCCATCGTTGGGTTATTGAGTAGCCAGAAAAAGATCCCGGTCCCCCAAAGAGCGGTGCCAATCAGGAAATCGTTATTATGGAAGGTTTGCCCATACTCATGCAGCACTGCTGCTTCAACAAAATGCAGTACCATCCCGCCGAGAGCCAATAAGATGGCATGTTTACTGCTCACTTGGTAAGAGTGACGTTTGATCTCAAAACCTATCACCACCATTAACAGGCTAAAAAACGGCCCGTTTCGAGTGAAAAATGGAGGATTAAGTTCGGTCACGACCTGATAGCTACCAGCCAGCACGCCGTAAAGATAAAGTACGATAGCAACAGGGACCAACATTGTCATCGCTCGAGTCGCAATCAGTGCCGCTATCAGGTAAACAGCAATCACCAGAGAGGGAATAAACCATAAATGCACTAAGCCGCCTTCCAAAAAGCTATTAAGCGGCGTCGACAATAGAAAATCCCAGTAGCCTTGGCGTTCAGCAAGGTAGCCATGCTCGATAACAACGCCAAGGTTAAATGGCATCGCGAGTGAAACTATGCTCCACACAACCCATATTTTAATCAGTGGTACAGAATAGGACTTGGCTGTTTCCCAAGGGGATTTTATTAGTTTGGGTTGGATTAAGTACCCAGAAATTATAAAAAATATCGGAACAGCAAAGCGAGCTAATTGATTAGAAATAAAGTTCAACCAAGGTTCATCGCTAATTAGCGCATAATCCATGAAGGGTTTAACGTGGATGAAAACGATCGCCAAAAGTGCAATAACGCGGGCCAGTTCTAAACTGGCAATCTTACGGGGTAGGTTCATAAAACAAAAAAAAGAATAAGATAAAGTTGTACGTTACGTTATCACATCAAACACTTGAGTAAATGCTTTAAATCAATGCTAAGAAGGTTACTAATTACAGAGTCATGTCTATTTGAACCTGCTCCCAAAATGGTTCGATGAAACATTGTGCAAAATCGACATTAGAGACCTACATCAAACTTAAGTTAGTCAATACAAATATGCCCAAGGTGCAGCTAAAGACGGACAAAACCGTCGTGAGGGCGATAATATTGGCAGCGAGACGTGCGTTGCCTCCCATTGAACGCGCCATTACGTAGCTCGCAGCTGCGGTAGGTGCAGCGTTCATAAAAAAAAGAATGCCAAGTTCGATGCCTCTAAAGCCGAATAGGTAGGCTCCAAGTGTAATCAATATGGGGCCAATCATTAACTTATAACTGGTGGCAAACCATGAAGGGCCTTGTTCATGGCGCAATGCTCTCACGTCGAGCGATCCTCCTGTGCACAAAAGGGCGAGTGGCAGCGTCATGTTTGCAAAGTATTGTCCGGCATCGACGACCATATCGGGGATAGGAAGTGACAGCCAATAGACGGCGACTCCAAGTAAGATCGCAATGATCAGTGGATTTTTCGTCAGGGTTTTTACAATTACTTTCGTCGCCTGGCTTTTGGAGTCCTGACCTTTGGGAGATAAGGCAATCACAGCCTGAATATTATACAGAACAGTTGTTGCAGCCACGTATACTGCCGCTAATGCAACGCCTTCATCCCCGTAAGCGTTGGCCACATAGGCCAGTGCGATAATGGCGGTATTGGCTCGAAAGCCGCCTTGAATGATGACGCCTTTATCATTGGAGTGTTTAAAGAATAAGCGGGCACTCAGGGTGGTAAAGAAGAAAAAGAGGATATTGGCAATCAGCCCGTAGCCAACAAAAGCGCTTCCTGCGGCAAAGTTATGTTCAGATCCTACGATGCTAAGAAACAACATAGCGGGCAAAGTCACCTGAAATACAAGCTTGGATGCAACCTCAATGAAATTCTCGTTGATAAGACCCACTCTTTTCAAAATTACGCCAAGAGCCAACATCAGGAAAATAGGTCCTGTAATGGATGCTGAAAACAATAATTGGTCCATCATAGAAATCATATAGGGCTCTCAAGCGACTGATTAAGTGTCTGACGAATAAAGGGAGATTCTTTCACAGTTTGACTATTCAATAAATGACAATTGAATAATAGAACGATCGTGCTATTGTTAACTCTTAGTTGCGCAATGAATAGGCTGTTTGTGGGTAAGGGACGAATTACGAAAGAACACATCTTGGATCAGGCATTTGAGTTTGCCAGCCAGTTTGGTTTGGAAAGTCTGACGGTAGGAGAGCTGGCCAAGCTCTGTGGTATGTCAAAAAGTGGGCTTTTTGCTCACTTCAACTCTAAAATCAACTTACAAATTGCCGTTGTAGAGCAAGCTAACCGCGTGTTTTTACAACGCGTCATTGCCCCTGTACGCGTCGAGAACTCTCTAAGTTATCAGGAAAAAATCCACCACCTTCTGGATAACTGGATGACCTGGAATCACTCATTTCAAGGGAGCTGTATGTTTCTTGATGCCTGGAAAGATAGCCAGGACGATGAACTGCAGATTGCGCTAAAGCAAGCGGTGAAACAGTGGATTACTTACCTTACTATTCAAATACAAAAAGGAATAGAAATAGGGGAGTTTCACTGTGACCTAGACGCTAAGCAGGCGGCCTTTGAGCTGTACGGTCACTATTTGAGTGCGCATCTGTTTTACTCTTTGGTTGGTAAAGAAGAAAGCAGTGCAAGATTTTGGAAAAGCGTCGAGACCTTATTGTCTGGTTGGCACGTCAGTAACAAATAGCAACGCGACCTTATGGTTGGGTTCGATTTATTATAAAAAAGCACGCTCGTTCTAAAAGCGTGAAAAAGAGAAAGTGAGGATAACAGAATGAGTGACAAGATTTACTTCAATACATCGAAGAAGTTTAATTTTAAACGAAGCATGATTAACGTAACGACCCGCTTACACCATCGCATAGCCCCAAATCACGCTAAGCGAACCGCTCGAAATTTACTGCTGACGCCTGTGCGCTCTAAACCGAAGAATACTCAGCCAGACGGACTAACTATCGGCAGCATTGCGACGGCAGAAGGTGAGTTAAAAACCTATCGCCTGGGCACCGGACCGGTGTGGATCTTGACGCATGGCTGGTCCGGTACATCGAGTCAGTTCTTTCCTTTGATGGAGCATATCGCCAGTATGGGTTATACCGCATTGGCTTATGATCACCCGGCACACGGTGCCAGTGAGGGCAATCATGGCCATGTTCCGGCATTTGTGGCTGGGCTGGAGGGAATATTAGACAATGAAGATAATGTCGCAGGATTGATCGGACACAGTATGGGGACAGCCGCTGCGCTTGAGTGTCGTCATGCGAAATTAGAATCAGTACCTATGCTATTGATTGCCCCGGTATTAGATTATGTTGATAACCTATTTGGCAGCGTGGCTAAGTCGGGCTACTCAATGCGCTTATTCGAAGCGGTGGTTGGTGAAATAGAAGACACCTACAAGTACCCAATCCAGTCGATTGACCCGTATGGCAAACTGAAACAGCGCGCAGCTTCGACAATTATTGTTCATGATGAGAAAGACCGTTTCACCAAGCACAGTGTTTCGCTTAAAGCGTCAGATGAAATGCCAAGGGTTGAGCTTGTGACAACTCAAGGTCAAGGGCATGGTAGGGTTATGCATTGTGAACAGGCCAAACAGAGTTTTGATCGCTTAATATCGACCCATCAAAATCAAAAATAACACCAGAAAAGGCAATTGCGCAGATAAGTCATGCTACAGACTGATTTCTGCGCAAATAATGCACGCCTTAACGCCCAATGGCAACACCCTCTCGGCGTGGATCCGCAGCGCCTTCCAATCCCTCGTCTGTAATTCGAATCGCATGTAACCCTGAGTTAAGGTCGCGGATCTTGACCCGATAGCCCATGCTTTCAAATTGTGTGGCGTAGTTCGCAAGTGGGGTGTTGATCTCAATATCCATTTCACCGAATCGATTGATCATTTTCGGTTGGTTTATCGCCTTCTGAATATCCAAATTCCAATCAAGGTGGGCGACAAGACTTTGCGCAACGTAGCCAATGATGCGACTGCCGCCGGGTGAACCAATGGCGAGGTAGGGGTTATCGTTTTTCATGACAATAGTGGGTGACATGGATGAGCGTGGTCGTTTACCTGCTTCGATACGGTTTGCGACAGGCAGGCCATTTTTCGTCGCCACAAATGAAAAGTCGGTGAGCTCATTATTGAGTAAAAATCCACTCGCCATTAGGCGAGAACCAAAGACATTCTCGATTGAAGAGGTCATAGAAACTACGTTGCCATTAGCATCCACAATATTGAAATGCGACGTGGATGGCAATTCTAGAGTGCTCCCTACACTCGCCTGATTAACTAAGGTGTCGGGAGGGGTGCCAGGAGATACCTTTTTCAGGGCTTTATTAGGCTTGATGAGTTCGCTGCGTGATCGCACGTAGTTTTGGTCAAGTAGCCCGGTGACGGGGACTGGGTAGAAGTCACTATCAGCAGCATGCAATCCACGATCAGCGAATGCCAAACGAGATGCTTCTGCGAGAATTTGCCAGCTGGTTAGGTTGTCCGCATTGGATTTATCCAGTTCAAATGGGGCAATGGTCATCATGATTTGCCCGATGGCAATAGCGCCACTGCTCGGTGGCCCCATGCCACAGACCTGATATTGCTTATAGGGTGCACAAACAGGCTCTCTTTCAATGACCTGATATTGCATAAGATCTTGCTTGTTTAGTAGGCCAGGATTGTCTTGTGCATGAGTGACCGCGTTGACAATAGACTGAGCCACTTCACCGCGATAAAAGCCTGAGATGCCGTTTTTTGAAAGTAAGGCCAGGGTATTGGCATAGGCCGAATTTTTTAACACGATCCCCTGTGATTTGGGCTGCCCATCCGAGTGAAAGAAGTATTGTCTGGTATCGGGGTAGCGAGATAGAAATGCTTTGTCTTTTTCAATTAGAGTGGCCAATCGCGCGCTAATAGGAAAACCATTTTGGGCTGTAGTGATCACGGGTTCGATCAGCGATGACCAGTCTAACTTGCCATATTTTTGATGGGTATGCCAAAGCAGAGCTACAGTACCCGGCGTGGCGACTGAGCGGCCTCCGACCACCGCGTCATAGAATTCCATTGGTTTGCCTTGCTCATTCAGAAACAGGTTTCCGTGAGCTTGCAAAGGCGCAGTTTCACGACCATCAAATGTAGTAAGTCGCTGACTTTTCTCATCCCAATAGACCAGAAAAGAGCCACCACCAATACCGCTCGATTGGGGTTCGACCAATCCAAGCATGAGCTGTACAGCCACCATTGCATCAATGGCATTACCACCACGCGCTAAAACGTCGGCCCCCGTCTTGGCTGCAATTGGGTTGGCCGCAGTTACCATCCAATGTTTCGCAATGACCAATTTCTGATCCGTGATACCCGTTGATGACTCGGGTGCGAATGCGTCTGCAGCCTGTTCAGCGGCGTACGTTAAGGTGCTGAACAACCACGTTGTCATCAGCATCGTTAATATCGAGGGTATTTTGCCAAACATGGAATACCTAGCAAGAGTGGGTGAGTATTCTCACAGTGTCGTCAACGTCTGGGTATATCGCAAGAATCACCACGTAATGAAGTGCAAAAGGAGTGGATTGCAAACAGAGTCATTATAGTGGCGAACGCAGAGCTTCTTTCAGGTAGTCGAGTAACAAACGCAGTTTTTTTGCTGAAGAAGTACCCGGCGGAAATACACCATAAACATTGATATTGGGAGCGGTGTAGTCAGTGAGTACTTGTTCTAACTTACCTTGGGAAATTTTGGGCATTGCGTCGTATTCTGGAATACGTCCTAATCCTTGTCCACCTTCAACAAAAGCTGTTCTTGCGGCGGCATTATTGGTGGAAACCGCCCCTTTTGCTTGGATACTGAACGAACGGTTGCCTTGCTTAAGCTCGATGGTACTGCTACTCAGCTGATAGAGCACCCAATGATGAGATGAGAGGTCAGTAGGGTGTTGTGGTCGTCCATGCTTTCTCAAGTACTCCGGTGATGCGCACAAACAGGTTGCCATCGTTGCAAGATGGGTAGCTTGCATACCCGAGTCTTTCAAAGGCGCTCCACGGATGGCGAGATCAATTCCATCTTGAATAATATTGACGACCTCGTCGGTGAGTTTTACGTCGAGTTCAATATTAGGGTAGAGTCGCCTAAATTGATTTAATGCTGGAACAATCAGTTGCAGACCAACATTCACAGGGCAAGTGATTTTTAGTAAGCCTTGAGGCTCATTTTTGAAGTTTTCGATGGTATGTTGAGCCGCTATTGCTTGTTGAGAAATGACCTGACAGTTATCAAAATATACCTTACCGGCCTCAGTTAACGAAATCGAGCGCGTCGTTCGATTGAGTAGCTTCATCCCTAGTTGACTTTCGAGTTTTTTTACATGATAGCTGACAACTGCGCGAGTCAAATTCAGTTTTTTGGCAGCGGCCGTAAAGCTGCCTTGATTGGCCACTTCAGCAAACACCACCATGCTCTTAAGCTGTTCGAACGAAACATCCATCTCTGCTATCGAATCCCGTATCAATTGTTTCAATAATTGATACATAATAGCAAAAATATACTGCATTGTTCATTTTGATTTTCCTAACTAAGCTGGTAGTCAATCGATCGGAGATTAGATAAAGGAACAGCAGATGACTAAAAAGAAAATACTCGTGGTTTTAACGTCACATTCTGAGCTTGGCAATACAGGGCATAAGACAGGTTTTTGGGTAGAAGAGTTTGCCGCTCCCTACTACGTATTTTTGGATGCAGGAGCTGAAGTCACGTTGGCCTCTCCAGCAGGCGGACAGCCTCCAATTGATCCCAACAGTGAATTACCGGATTTTCAAACCGACGCAACTCGACGTTTTGATGCTGATGAGGCTGGTCAAAAGCAGTTGGCCACAACGCTAAAACTAAGTGATGTGTCAGTAAAAGACTATGATGCTGTGTTCTATCCGGGTGGGCACGGACCGCTTTGGGATTTGGTTGATGACAAAGATTCGATACAACTTATCGAAACCGCGTTACAGCAAGAAAAACCTGTTGGCGCAGTATGTCATGCGAGCGCAGCGTTACTAAATGCAAAAGATTTACAGGGAGAGCCAATTGTGAAAGGTCGCGCGGTGACGGGGTTTAGTAATTCGGAAGAGGAAGCTGTAGCGTTGACCGAGGTGGTTCCGTTCTTACTTGAAGACGAGCTTAAAAAACTTGGTGGTGAATACCAAAAAGTGGATGACTGGAATGTCCTCGCAATCCAAGATGGCCTATTGATTACTGGGCAAAACCCTGCCAGTTCTGAATCCGTTGCGGAAAAGATTATGGCAAACTTGTAACACCGTATACAGGGCATCATTACCACTGTGCCATGGCTCATTATAAAAGTGATGGCTACGATATACCCATAATTTTGATGTGGTTAACAAAATGGTAATGCCTTGTTATGGGGTTAGTTGATTATGTGGGATCATGACGGTGATCCCACAAGGTTCAATTGCGAATATCTAGCCCTCAGCCTGACAACACTTTGGTTTGCTTTCTTTCGTAAGCCGCTTTCGTGAATTGGTTCCACTTGTGGTAACGGGAAAACTTCCCCTTTGCAAAAGGAAGCCATTACAATGAATCGAAACGATAGTGTCCCACTTCCATCCAATACGCGAGAATGGTTCTTTAACCGTAATAGCATCATTATTCTCGCCGACTTAGCCCTGTTTTGTGTCCTTTACTATACATTACCGTTTGAACCGAATGTGGTGTTAGGGATCAGCATTCTCGCTTTTATTGCCGTACTATGGTTAACCGAAGCATTACACGTTACCGTAACAGCCGTATTGGTGCCCATCGTCGCTGTGTTGACGGGGGTTTTTAGTACCCAAACCGCCCTCAACAACTTCGCAAATTCAATCATTTTCTTGTTTCTTGGCGGTTTTGCTCTTGCAGCAGCGATGCACCGTCAGGGACTCGATAAGGTGATTGCCGATAAAGTATTGGTTTTGGCTAAAGGCAAAATGAGTGTCGCTGTGTTTATGCTTTTTGGTGTGACGGCAGGACTATCCATGTGGATCAGCAACACCGCCACAACTGCAATGATGTTGCCTCTAGTGCTTGGCGTGCTGAGCAAGGTCAATGAAGAGAGCGGGCATAATACTTATGTGTTTGTGTTATTGGGCATTGCTTATTCGGCTAGTATCGGCGGTATCGCCACTATGGTGGGTAGCCCACCGAATGCCATTGCTGCCGCTGAAGTTGGCTTAACATTCACAGATTGGATGGCGTTTGGGGTGCCTGCCGCTATCCTTTTAATGCCGATTGCGTTGTCGTTACTGTATTTCGTCTTAAAGCCAAAATTGGATGGTGAATTTGAGATAAGCCACGAACCTGTAAATTGGGATAAAGGGAAAGTGGTGACATTGCTGATCTTTGCATTGACGGTTTTGTTTTGGGTCTTCAGTAAACCTATCAATGCTATGTTAGGTGGCTACGCCAAGTTCGACACGATTGTCGCTTTGTGCGCGATAGTTGCCGTAAACTTTGCTCGAGTTGTGCATTGGAAAGACATTGAGAAGACAGCCGATTGGGGGGTATTGCTACTGTTCGGAGGTGGTATTTGTTTGAGTAATATTCTCAAAGCAACGGGAACCAGCGTGTTTTTGGCGAACGAATTGAGTGCGCTGATTTCGCATCTAGGATTGTTTATCACCGTGTTGGTCATCGCAGCCTTTGTGGTCTTTTTAACTGAGTTTGCCAGTAATACTGCCAGTGCGGCTTTGCTTATTCCTGTATTTGCGAGTGTTGCCGAGGCTTTGGGTATGTCACCAGTGATCTTATCTGTGCTCATTGCAGTGGCTGCGTCGTGCGCGTTTATGTTACCAGTTGCGACACCACCCAATGCGATTGTGTTTGCTTCAGGACATATAGAACAGAAAGAAATGATGAAGATTGGTATTTTGGTGAATATGGCCTGTATTGGAGCCTTAACACTGATAGCCTTTACATTCTGGGCTTAGTACATTTTGACATGATAAAGACAGCCAGCTTATGCTGGCTGTTTTTAATTTAGATGATTGGGAATTCACTAATGACTTTATCTGCGATTAAGCTCGCACCAAGCTGAGAAAGATGGATGCCATCAGGTTGGTAAAGGGGTGAATAGCCATTTTGCGCAGCATATTGCTCAAATAAGGCATAGGCATCAATGATTTTTAGAGCGGTTGGCCCGTGTCCGTACATCAGCTTGATCTTTGGTGCGTGCTGCTCACTGAGTTTTTTTACCGAGTTGCGAAGCGTTTCTACTGCTTGTTGGTTGTGACCAAACATCGCTAATGAGCCCACCGGGTCAATGGCGCTAGTAATGACCAAAACGGGTTTGATTCCTGCAAATTGAGCCTGAGCGATCATGGCGTTAAGGTTTGAAGCAACAACACTGATATCAGTATTCCAATGGAGATCATTGAGACCACCGAAGATCACGACGGCGTCAGGTTTTACAACGAGTACCTGTTGTTGAAAACGGGATAACATACCAGAGGTGGTGTCACCAGGTATACCGCAGTTAACTACTGATGTGTCTGCCAATGAGTGGGTGAGAGTATCGCTCCAGTTTACCCCACTTTCTAACCCATAACCGTAGGTTAGGCTATCACCAAGCAAGACGACTTTTTTCATTAGTTGTTCCTTGTAATTAAAAAAGCCGCATCAACAGCGGCTTCTCAAGACAAAACTGCTCTGGCGAGCAAGTGCGAAAATTATTGTTTGTTTACATACTCTTTAAAGCGAGCTTTGGTGTCAGCATCGGCCTTATTATACCAAAACATCAGCATCTCTTCTGCGGTGCTGTCGGTGGATGCGTTTGCTGCGCCACTAAAATCATTGGTGCTAGCTGGAAGGGTCACGGGTGTTGCTGCAACCACGCCAGCGGCAGCAATTGCAGCGACACCGCCTTTGCGGTTGTAGTCTTCTGCTTCTCGGCTGTAGTCGCGACCAATCTGCATACCTTCTTTTATAAGTTTGTCTTGCTGTGTGGCAATTTCTTGTCCATTTTCATCTTTCAATGTCCAGGTAAAGCTGTCGATGTTTTTCTTAGCCTGGCGCTCGTTCAGGTATTTAGGGACTTCTAATGTGAGATTGACGTCTTTAGCATCAAACCTAGCGATGATAGTTTTGCTTGGCACACTAACGCGTTCATCTCGGCTAACATCGAAATAAGGTTCAAAACGAAAGACTATTTGGTTTGTCCCGTCAGGCAAAATTGTTGTTTTTCCAGATGAAAAAAAACCGCCTGATTCAAACTCAGGTTCTTGAGCGTTGACGGACAAAATATCGACGGTATCAGGAGTCTTAATCGTGACTTGTGCCATCGAGATGCTACTCGTACTGGCTAATATCGCGAGTGAAATTATCTTTAGAGCTTTCATAATTTGTTTCCCTTATGGAATCAACCTCAAAACTTTATGCACCTTAGCCTGCCTATTTTATTGGCCAATTGCAACTGACAATACAGACTTTGCGTGGCTTTACTCCAACATTGATTGTTTGCTCATTATGTGATGTGGGATCGGTAATAATTGTCAGGGCAATACGCCTTTACTATCGGATTTGTATATACTAAATAGGAGTGGTTTATCGATAAGGCTGTTAAAGAAAATCGATGTTTTATTTGCCAATGAGAGTGTTAGCTGAGGTTTCTCTGTAATTACTTCGTCATGAGTCTATCTTCCTTTAAATGTCAGAGTTCTGTCAATCTATAGGTTTGTTTGATACTAAGTTATTCATTAGTGGGCTTGAGTCATCTATGATCAGCAACCATTTTCAACTCACTTTTATCGAGTATTAGATCAATGACAAGCATCGCTTTCTGGAGTCGCAGGACTGCATTCATTATCGCCTGTTGTCTCGGCACTCAAGCTGTTAATGCTGACAACCTAATAAATGAGCAGTCTGAAAAGCAGCATGGAATAGCGGCGCAACAAGATGAGCCAACAGAGCAAGAAGAAGCTCGCGACCCGATACCAGATAGCCAATTTGCAGCGTTTCCTGTACCGATTACAGACGATGCGTTAGGTATCGGTTTAGGTGTGAATGCTATGTACTTACATGATCGGGAGGAAGGTGCAAGCAACCCTTCGACGAGTATGTTCTATGGGCAATATACCGACTCTGGTAGTGGTATGGCGATTGTGGGTCATGAACATATCTTTGCTCATGATGCATGGCGAGCTGGATTTTACGCAGGTCACTTTAGTTTAAATTTGAAATACACCGGTCGAATTGGTATGCAACTACCTAAAGCTGCGCAGTATTCATCGTATTCTAATTTTGTCTATGCAGAAGCACGAAAACAGATCGTCCAAGACCTGTATCTTGGTGTGCAAGGATTGTGGAGCGGAGGGGATGCGAAGCTCAATGATAAAACTGATCCTGCAATTAAAAAGGCGTTTGAAGATCATATGAGTGGTAGTAACCATGCGGTAGGTCTACTCATGACTTACGACACTCGTGACAGTATGATGGGAGCCACTCAAGGCTTGAATGTAGATTTAAGCACCCTGCATTACTCAACAGATAACAAAACGGGTAAGAGTTTTGATCGATTTGATGCCGAGGTGAGTCAGTATTTTCCTATTGGTGACGACGTGTTGGCCTATCGTGTGATTGGTAAAGAAATGCTTGGTGAAACACCTGAATATGAGTTCGTAACGCCAAACTTGCGCGGAGCAGACTGGAATAAATACCGTGGTAGTGCTTTGTACCAGGCTGAAATTGAGTATCGTCACCGCTTTACGTCGTTGTGGAGTGGCGTTGCGTTTGCCGGAGCCGCGGTCATTAGTAACGACCAAAATCAACCGCACCACAGTGTTCAATCCGAGGTGATTCCGAGTGCGGGGATCGGTGTTCGGTACCTACTAAATGCAAAAGAAAGGTTCACAGTAGGTGTGGATGCTGCGGTATCAAAAATGGGCAATACGAGCTTTTATATTAGATTCGGTGAAGCTTTCTAAAATGTAACCAAAATGTGGTAGTGCATGTTCGAGATGGATGTGGCGTTATCTTAGGGTTGGTTTTGTGTATTAATCAGTGCAATTTTTGGGCTATTGGACTACGATAGTTACAGTTATTGATAAGTTATTCAAAGGGTTGGGTATGCTAAATATTGAGCAACTTGTGGCGTTTGTTGCTGCTGCTGAGCAAGGGTCTTTTTCTGCTGCCGCTAGACACTTAGGTAAGAGTCAAAGCTCTGTCAGTATCGGCGTAAATAACCTAGAAGTCGACTTGGGTGTCACTCTGTTTGATCGAAGCACCAAATATCCGAAGTTAACACCGCAAGGAGTAAGGATGTTGTCCCAGGCCAAGGTGCTTTTACGCCAGGCCGAGCGCATTCGTAATTACTCTCAATCAAGTGTCGATAATGTCGAAGATATACTCACGATCGGTATTGATCCTTTACTGCCTTTCTCCATCATTGAATCAGCCATCGAAAAAATGTCGCAACGCTTTCCTTTCACGCAACTTAATGTACTGCGCTTGAGTGCGGATAGTTTAACATCGGCTGTATCGAACAATGACGTTGATCTTGGCTTCAATATAGCCTCTGATGCAGTACCCGAAGGCTTAGATTTTGTTTCGGTCGGAAATGTTGAGTGGGTGTGTATTTGCAGCCCTGATTCCATGTTTGCAGATATGCCTCAAGTCAGCAACGAAACCTTAATCGGTGAGCGGCAGATCGCTTGCCGAAGTATGGTTGAAAATGCAGTACTGAGGGCTCAGGGTCTATTCTCACAAGAAGTTTGGCGTGCGGATGATCAGGAAGATGTGGTGAAATTGGTCGAGCAAGGCATCGGTTGGGCTGTTGTGCCTAAAGATCTGATGCTCGAGAAAAAATCCATGGGTACTTTAATTGATTTTCGACCCGAGTTCCAACGCCATGAGATGTTGATGTCAGCGGACGTTTTGTGGAAGTCGAATGCACAACTTGGCCCGGCGGCGAAGTACCTGTGTGAGATCTTGGGCGCTCTCTGATCTCAATGACATTTCGTTAAAAAGCCACAATTCTGTGGCTTTTTTTGTGAGATTTCTAAATAAGAGTCAGTGTCTTTACACAGAGATACGCCTTATATTGCTTGCCCGTTGGCTGTCACTGCGACGTCAACATTGCCTCTAATCGCGTTAGAGTAAGGGCAAACCTGATGCGCTACGCGTACCAATGCTAATGCCGCTTCGTCATCCATTTCCAGATTCACATCTAAGGCCACTTCCAATACAAAACCACCTTCTGCGTTCGGCTTAAGGGCAACCGTTGCTTTGGTTGGCGCTTGCTTGAGTCCTAACTTTTGTTGACTAGCAACATGCAAAATCGCATTTGAAAAACACGCTGAATAACCGGCCGCAAACAGTTGCTCTGGGTTTGTCGCTTCACCCGTACCACCAAGTGCTTTTGGATAAGAAAGTGCCACATCCAGTAAACCATCGTCTGTCGCCACATTTCCGTTTCGTCCGGCGCTTGCTGTTGCTGATGTTTTGTAAAGTACAGTCATGTTAGTGTCCTTGTTGTTGGTTATTTTTGATTGTTAGCAATTAGGTTGTGCGCTAACTATATTGCTATTTTTGTGTGTTTGCAAGTATATTGTGTGCAATTTAATTATTCTGAGTGTGATTATGATTGAGCCAAAGAGTGAACTTTTAGATCTCGACAAGCAAGTATGCTTTGCTTTGTACAGTGCGAGCAATGCACTAACTCGTGCGTATCGTCCGATACTTGATGAACTGGACTTAACCTACTTGCAGTACTTATCGATGATGGTGCTTTGGAAGAAGTCACCCATGAATGTGAAAGAGATTGGTCATGATCTTCGTATCGACTCAGGGACTCTCACGCCATTATTAAAGAGGTTAGAGCAGAAGGGATTAGTGATGCGTAAGCGCTGCGAACAAGATGAACGCGCACGATTGATCAGCTTAACTGAGCAAGGTTTAGCGTTAAAAGAAAAAGCGATGGGGGTTCCCAGTGCCATCGCCTGTAAAGCCAATATGACCATGGACGATGCGATGGAGCTCAAACGATTGTGCGAGCAACTCACGGCAACATTAACTAAGTAGTGACATAGATGGATTTATTGGGTCTTTCACGGATAAGCTTCAAACACCTAACAGTGCTGCACGTTATGCTGACTAGCCATAGTGTGACTAAGACGGCAGAAAGTCTGTGTGTGACGCCCTCTAGTGTGAGTAAAACACTGAATCAACTCAGAATCATTCTCGGTGATGAGCTGTTTTTTAGAGATGGCACTAAGCTTGTCCCAACACCGTACGCACTAACCATCGCCCCAACGTTGCATTCAATGTTAGCGAGCATGAATAGCGTGATGCACCAAGCGAGCTTTGATCCGTTGGAATACCAGGGCAGTTTTTCGTTGTCGATGCGAGAGAGTACTTTTGAGATTTTTGCAAAACCAATTGCTGCATTGATCAGCGATCTTGCCCCCCATGCGACACTCACGGTGCACTCCAAAGACCGACATGGCTTCGATTCTCTGCTAGGGGGGAGCATTGATTTTATTTTACTTCCTCACGATGCCAGTCAACCACCCACGAATAGTAAGGGATTAGTTTGGGAGTCTCTCTACCATGATGAAATGGTGTGTTTGATGTCGGCACACCATCCGTTAATCGATAATGAGCTAACCATCGAAAACTATCTCTCTTATCGTCATGTAGGGATCGCAGACACAGAGTTGAACCAGCCGTATTTTGAACAGAACCTGACACAAAACCATAGCGCCCGAGATGTCGCAATGTCGGTTGCAGACTTTGGATCCGCTGCACTAATGTGCCAACAGACGAACCTGTTATTTACCTGCTCAAAGCGTTGGGCTGATGTAGCGATACAAGCGAAGTCTTTGGTAAGCAAGCCGTTACCTTTTGATTATGGCCATGTAGCCTATAGTTTAGTTTGGAATAAACCAAGCATGAACGACCACTCTATTGCTTGGTTATGCGATTATCTGAAAGGGTTCAGCTAGGACGAACATTGCCAAGCTGGATGTTATAAGCAGAATTGGAGTAAGACATGAGCAACATTGTATTTATAGCGACAAGTTTAGATGGTTACATTGCTGATAAAAACGGTGGCTTAGATTGGCTACATGCAATCCCAAATCCCGAGGGAAATGATATGGGATTTTCTGAGCATTTCGCTCGAATTGACGCTTTGGTGATGGGCCGAAATACGCTCGATATGGTGTTAAGCTTTGATATTGAATGGCCGTACAGTAAGCCCGTTTTTGTGTTAAGCAATTCCATGAGCGAGGTGCCAACTGGCTATGAGGGCAAAGTCTTTTTGCTTAATGGCCCTCTAGATGAGGTTTTGGCGCATATTCATAAAAAAGGCTTTAACAAACTCTATATCGATGGTGGTGTTACCATTCAAAACTTCCTTAAGGAAGACTTGATTGATGAGATGATTATTACCACGATTCCGGTTCTACTTGGTGGTGGCGCCTCTCTCTTTGGGGAATTGGAAGCCCCCTTAGATTTTAAATGCGTTAAAAGCACACGCTTCTTAGACACGATTGTACAAAATCACTTTATTCGCAGCCGTTAGTGATATCAGTCTATGAGCGCGCGCCTTGGAGCCTAGGATGCGTCAACTAATTGGCTAGCGCTTTTATTTGTTGCAAGGTTGTCTGTGCCTGTTGGTAGTCGATTGGTAGCTCATGAATATCCGAGCCCTTTTGGACAAACAGAGAGGGAAAGCTGTTTCCACCAATTGAGCGCGCAAATTCTATTTCTGTGAGCAACGCCTGATGTGCACCTGCAGACAAAAAATCCTTTTTAAACACCTCGCCATTCATACCACAGCTTGCCGCTAAGTCGATAAGTACATCGTCATCACTCGGGTTTCTTGCATTGAGGTAGTAGGCATGTTGAATGGCCTCGAGTAATGCCAATTCTGCTTGCTGAGCACGAGCGGCTATCAGCGCGCGACAAGCTGGGTAGGTGGAGCGGCGTGGAGCGTTATTTTTCCAAAAGTCATGGTTAAATTGAGTGCCAAGGTAGTCTTCAATTTTATGCCAATATGAGGCAATTTGTTGCTGCATAGCCATAGGCATTTCTTCGTTCGAGTCTGGGGCTAACCCCCCTAAAACGTATACAACATCAACATTGTCAGGCAGCGCACTTACAATGTTTTCCCAAATTGGCTTATATCCCCAACACCACGAGCACATAGGGTCATAAACGTAATACAGTGTGGTTTTCTCTAGCGGCATAGTGGCCTTTCCTTGAGTGAGTTAATCATCACCTTAGCAAAGTTAACGATAAAGAAAAGCAGCAATGCTGATGAAAATTTCAACATAGAGAGGGCAACGCTGCTGCTTAATTCGACAGGTGGTCAGAGCAAGGTCGACTACACTATTAATTGTGCTAGTCTAGCTTCCATACTCAACATGTAAAGATAACGATAATATGAAAATTTTCAGCAATTTCGAAAGTGGCAATATCAATGTCGTCAAGGCCGATACGCCAAATGATATTCAGCTAACCATTCCTGCCGATAACCAAACCGAGATCTCACAGTGGTTCCATTTTCGACTGGAAGGCGTTGCCGGTCAGCAATATAGTTTTAGTTTACTTGAATTGGCCAAGTCGGCTTACCCTGAAGGCTGGCAAGATTATGATGTAGTGGCGTCATATGATCGTGAAGAGTGGTTCCGCATTCCTTCACAATTTAATGGTGACACATTGACGTTTGATGTGATCCCAGAGCATAGCTCAATGTTCTTTGCCTATTTTGCACCTTACTCCTACGATCGTCATCAGGATCTATTGCACAGTGCGCAAACGCATCATTGTTGTCAGTTAGAAACCCTAGGTACAACGCTCGACAATAACGACATCAGCTTACTTACTATTGGAGAGCCAGCAGAAGGTAAGAAAAACATATGGGTGATTGGCAGGCAACACCCGGGTGAAACCATGGCTGAGTGGTTTATTGAAGGGCTACTACAACGTTTGTTGGATGAAACTGATACGGTAGGGCGCGCGTTACTTGATAACGCGGTATTTAGAGTCGTACCCAATATGAATCCTGATGGTAGCATTCGCGGTCACCTGCGCACCAATGCTATTGGTGTCAATCTCAACCGTGAGTGGCAGAGCCCTTCGATGGTGAAAAGCCCTGAAGTTTTTTTGGTTCGTGAGCGAATGTTAGCGACGGGCGTGGATATGTTCCTTGATATTCATGGTGATGAGGCGATCCCGTATAACTTCGTTGCGGGTAGCGAAGGCGTTCCGTCGTATGATGAGCGTATGGCCACGCTCGAGTCTGCATTTAAACAAGCGTTGTTGACCATTACACCGGAATTTCAGGATGAGCATGGCTATGACAAAGACGAGCCGGGCAAAGCGAACTTGACCGTTGGCTCAAATTGGGTAGCAGAGCAGTTTAAGTGTTTGTCTTACACGGTAGAAATGCCTTTTAAAGATCACATCAGTCATGCTGACGAGCTGTATGGTTGGTCGCCAGATCGTAGCTTCACATTTGGCCAAGATGTGCTAGCAGCTGTGTATTCCACCCTGAATAAGCTTTAGTCATACTTCGTAAACGGCTCATTAAAGAGCCGTTTTTTTATGCCTCTATACCACCGCATGGCGAAGGAATTTGGTCTTTGAACCAACGTTTTGTTATTGAAAGGTTCGATGAGGTTAGTGAACAACAACATCAATGTGTATTCTCCAAAGTACGTTCTATAGTTAATATAATGACATGACAATAACTACTGTGTGACGATCGGAGGCATTATGCTGTTTACTCGGCTGTTAGTTCCTATTGCGCCTGAGCAACCCATTAATGACGCGTTGCATCAGGTATTTTCGTTCGCAAATACGTGTTCATCCCATGTGACCTTACTACTAGTCATAAAAGAGCTAGCTGAATACAAAGATATTTATCATCTGTCCGGGACTACACTGGATATTCTGGAGCACGCGACGAGGTTTTATCAAGATTCGCTGAAAAATCATGTGCAAGCGCTCGAAAAACGTTACCCCAATATCAAATTTAATACCAAAGTTCGCGTTGGTATTCCGTTCATAGAGATCATCAAAGAGTCGGATGAATTGAAGTCGTCGATGATTGTTATCGATTGTCACCGTGAAGATAAACAAGAGCCGTGTCAAAGAGGCTGCAACACGTTTGATTTGATGCGTAAATCACAGGTGCCAATTTGGTCCATTAGCACTCACTTCGATAGTCTAAGCCAGGTGGTCGCTGCTGTGGATGTCACCAATCACGATTATCAGGACTTCAATATCAAGCTGGTTGATCTTGCGGTTGGTTTTTGCTCTGCGGTAGGTGCTAGGCTTGTACTATGCCATGCTTGGCGTTTGGAGTCTGAAGGCTACCTCAGAAACCGGGGTGGTTACACAGACATCGATATCGCGTTACTGTCACAAAAAATGCGAGATGAGAGGATCGCTCGCTTGAACGCTTTATTGGCAAAGCATGACAATAGCTCTTTGACCATTCAAACTCAGGTGTTAGAAGGTGAAACACGTGACGTTCTTCCCCAGTTTATTAGTGATAGTCAGGCCAACTTAGTGATTCTAGGGTCAATGTCGCGAAGTGGCATTGCTGGATTTGTGATGGGAAACACAGCAGAGTCGATGATCAATAAACTGGAGTGTTCGGTGATCACTATAAAGCCGGATACTTTTGAGTCGCCGATTTTGATGAACAAAGTGTAATTTATAGCTCAATAAGCGGGAAAGTATCTGTTGTGTGCCAACCTCCTACCACTTTCTCATAGAGGTTTAGCAAGAAAAAACCTTTTTTGTCAGTGGTTTATCAAGTGCATGTGGGGGCTTTAAGATTGTCTTACCACTGGTTTGTAATGCTATCTTATCTACCTCGATGCTCAGCATCGCTGTGTTTATCTAGTCAAGAGGGTCAGTTATAGCCGGCGTCTATTTCGTCGGGTACCTTTAGGGAAGGGGCGACCCTCTATTGCGTTAAGCTCGGATTAAGACACTGAGCCCCTTGTCTTCAAGCTCCTTAACTACATTATCGGGTAAGTTAGAATCAGAAATGACGCCATCGACCTTTTCAATATCCAGTGCATGAAAACTGGCGATGCGGCCATATTTACTGGAGTCCGAAATAAGATAACTGGTTTGTGCAGCGTTTATGATCGCTTGTTTAACCATGACTTTATTTTCATTCGGTGTGGATAAACCTTTTAGGCTCCAGGACGACGTTGAGATGAAAGCAACATCAATATTGATGCCAGCAAGAAAATCAGCAACTTTGCTACCAACCGTCGACTGGTTTTCTCTATCAACCTTACCGCCGGTATGGTACAGGTCGCATTGGCTGTGATGCATTAGAAAAGAAGCAACAGTAAAGTCATTGGTGACAATAAGCAGATCATCTCTTGCAACTAACTGATGGGCTATCTCAAGAGCGGTAGTACCTGCGTCTAGATATATAGTGGCATTCTCTTCGAGTAGATCCGCGGCTATTTTTCCAATAATTACTTTTTCACTTGCTTGCTGTTCGACTTTTGCGTCATGTGAAAGTTCGCTGTGCAAAGCTTGTGCTAATTGAACGCCTCCGGAGACGGATACGACTTTGCTTAAAGACTCAAGTTTTACGATATCTCGGCGTATGGTCATATGGGAAACGCCAAGATGTTCTGTTAATTCAGCAATACTGATCACTTTATGATGTGATAACAATGACAGTATTGTTCTTTGCCGCTCTGCTGGGATCATAATGTCTCTTCTATCTTATATCTTTTCAGTATCTTATCAGCATTTATTGGCCATGTGAATATATGTGAATATATGTTGTCAAAATGACGATTCTACAGTGACTAGCTAAATTAATTGCTGTTATTTGCACCACATTAGTGCATAATGGCACTGAAGTGTTAATTATTGTGAAAAGTGTGATTTAGGACGGAGTATTACGCAATTGCCTCACATATAATCACAACAGATAAACAATAATTAACATTTAAATTTTAACTTTCCAAGAAGGCATTGTCGTTATGAGTGAAGTTCAATCTGTCGGTGTTATCGGTTTGGGTTCCATGGGGATGGGAGCCGCGAAGTCTTGTGTACGTGCTGGGCTTGATGTTTATGGTTTTGACTTAAACCCTGAGGCGTTAGAGGAGCTAGGTTCCTATGGTGCGAAAGCTGTTTCGACTAATGCCGTTGAGTACGCTAAAGAGTTAGACGCTGTGCTGGTACTCGTTGTTAATGCGCGTCAAGTTAATACGGTGTTGTTTGAGACAGGTCTTGCAGCAGCTTTAAAGCCAAATACACCAGTGATGGTATCTGCCACTATTTCGGCTGAAGATGCTAAGCAAATCGAAAATAAACTGGCAGAGCATCGTTTGGTAATGCTTGATGCGCCAGTATCTGGTGGTTCAGCAAAAGCAGAGTCTGGTGAAATGACCGTCATGGCCTCTGGTGCTACGAGCACCTTTGAAGCCTTGCAACCTGTTTTGGATGCGACTGCCGCTAAAGTTTACAACATTGGTGAAGCGATCGGCCTTGGTGCGACCGTGAAAGTTATCCATCAGTTGTTAGCAGGCGTGCATATTGCGGCTGGCGCAGAAGCGATGGCATTAGCAGCTCGAGCCGGCATTCCTCTAGATCTAATGTACGATGTTGTTACCAATGCAGCGGGCAATTCTTGGATGTTTGAGAATCGAATGAAGCATGTCGTTGATGGTGACTACACGCCAAACTCGATGGTGGATATCTTTGTAAAAGATCTCAACCTAGTCTCTGATACGGCGCAAGATCTAAAATTCCCGACACCACTCTCTAGTGCAGCTCTAAACATGTTTGTTAGCGCAAGCAACGCAGGTTTTGGACAAGAAGATGACAGCGCTGTCATTAAGATCTTTGATGGTATTGAACTGCCAGGAGTGGAGAAGTAATTATGTTATTAGGTGTGATTGCCGATGACTTCACTGGCGCAACAGATATCGCTGGTTTTTTGGTCGAAAATGGAATGCGAACGATTCAGTTAACTGGGACGCCAACACATGACGTCGATCTGGATGCTGATGCGGTTGTCATTAGTCTCAAATCTCGTTCTTGCCCGGTAGACGAAGCTATTAATGATTCCGTTGCCGCGTTGAAATGGCTTCAAAAACAAGGTTGCCAGCAATTCTACTTTAAGTATTGCTCGACGTTTGATAGTACAAAACATGGCAATATTGGCCCGGTCACTGACGCTCTTTTGGCTGAATTAGGTGAGTCTTTCACTATGGTTTGTCCTGCACTTCCGGTTAATGGTCGAACTGTTTACAACGGGCATCTATTTGTATTCGAAGAACTTTTGAGTGATTCGGGTATGCGTAATCATCCAGTAACACCAATGACTGATTCAAGCGTCGTTCGTATGATGAATGCACAGTCAGAAGGCACATCGGGTCTGGTTAACTTTCAAACAGTTGAGCAAGGCCCGTCGGCCATCATCCAGCGTTTTGCTGAACTAAAAGCTCAAGGTAACAAATATGTTGTTGTCGATGCTTTTAAAACTGAACACCTTGTTGCCTTAGGTCAAGCAGCAAAGTCTCTCAAACTTGTGACCGGTGGGTCTGGTTTGGCCGCTGGTATCGCCAAGAACTGGACAGAGCATTTAACAGATCAGAGCGGCGCAAAACAGGCCGGTAACCCAGAAAAAGCGCCGACAGTCGTCTTTTCCGGTTCATGTTCGGTCATGACCAATCAACAAGTCGCGACATATAAGTCCAAGGCTCCTCACTTTTCTATTGATGTCAAAGCATGCCTTGCTAGTGAGCAGTACGCCAATGAAGTCTTTGATTGGGTTATGACAAACTTACGAGGCGAATTTGCACCAATAGTATATGCCACAGCCGATGCCGCATCTCTAAAAGTTATTCAGACTGAGTACGGTGCACAGGCTTCTAGCCAAGCAGTCGAGCAACTCTTTAGTAAGTTAACCGTCATGCTGAATCAAGCAGGTGTCAAGAATTTCATCGTTGCTGGTGGCGAAACATCGGGTGTCGTAACCCAAAGTCTCGATGTTCAAGGTTTTCATATAGGCCCTCAAATTTCACCGGGTGTACCTTGGGTGAAGTCGTTAGACGGTGATCTTTCTTTGGCTCTCAAATCCGGTAATTTCGGCGATGAGAACTTTTTTGCCCGAGCACAGACATTTTTTTCATAGGTGAAGTATAGATGAATAACGTTTTGCTAAAAGAGCGGGAACTAAGAGAACAGATGGTCACGCTCGCTCGGTCCATGTTTGATAGAGGCTATGCCACTGGTGGCGCCGGTAACCTGTCTCTAAAATTGCCTGATGGACACTTTTTAGCCACACCGACGGGGTCTTCGTTTGGCCGGTTGGTCGCTGAAGAACTGTCAGTCGTGGATATCGATGGTCATCATATTTCGGGAAAGAAACCGTCCAAGGAAGTGGCGTTTCACCTGGCTATTTATCGCAATAACCCGCAGTGCAATGCGATCGTGCATTTGCATTCCACATACCTAACAGCGCTTTCTTGTCTTGAAGGTATTGATAATCGCAATGCGATAAAAGCATTTACGCCGTACTTTGTGATGCGTATTGGTGAACTGCCCGTGATTCCATATTTGCGTCCAGGTGATCCGCAAATCGCGAATGAGTTGGCTAAGCGTGCGGGTGACTATAGAGCATTCTTGTTAGCCAACCATGGTCCAGTGGTGACGGGGACTGATCTTCTTGATGCTGTGGACAATGCTGAAGAGCTAGAAGAGACAGCAAAACTTGAGTTTTTGTTAAAAGATAGAGAAATCCGTTATCTGACCGATGAAGAAATCATTGATTTGAAAGGGAGAGGAAAGTAATGGCGAAATTCGCAGCAAATCTCACCATGTTGTTTACCGAGGTGCCGTTTTTGGAGCGCTTTGAAAAAGCCCATCAGGCTGGCTTTAAAGCAGTCGAGTTTCTCTTTCCTTACTCATTCGAACCTCAGGAATTGGCAGACAAACTGAAGCAGTTCGAATTCGAGCAAGCACTGTTCAACATGCCACCGGGTGATTGGGACGCAGGAGAGCGTGGCTTCGCCGCTATCCCGGGCCGAGAAGACGAGTTCAGAGCCAGTGTTGAAACAGCGTTGGTATACGCAAACATGTTGAATTGCAAAAAGGTTCATGCGATGTCGGGTTTAATTGATGATCGCTTTGATCGTGACCAGCACGTTGAAACATTTGTCTCAAATATTCGCTATGCCGCGGACAAATTTTCTGAGCAGGGTATTGAATTGATGATTGAGCCTCTGAACAGTCGAGATATACCAAATTATTTTATCTCTCACCAACGTGAAGCGGTTGAGCTGATTAAAAAGGTCGATCGTCCAAACGTGAAACTTCAGCTTGATCTATATCATGCCCAGATCATGGACGGAGACTTAAGCACGTTAATTCGGGATGTCGCGCCATTTACCGGACACATTCAGATTGCTTCGGTACCTGAAAGACACGAACCGTCAGAAGGAGAGCTGAATTACCCCCACTTGTTCAACGTATTGGATAGCTCTGGTTACCAAGGTTGGATCGGCTGTGAGTATAACCCAAGAAATACAACAGAAGAGGGATTAAGTTGGGTTACGCCTTACCTATGAACCTTAATCGATAGCCAAAAGCGTGAGAGCTGGGCTTAGGTCTACCGTATAACAAAAGCTTGCTGGATAAGTTACTAGCATAAAGTGCAATGGGTTTCCCCCCTATATAACCCATTGCAACCCTACATAGAAAAATAAAAGGAAATCAAAATGGATGGAGCATTGATAGGCATTGTGATTGGTATTATTGCCATGATGGGAATGATTGTGAAAACAAGAATTCCAGTCGCACTCGCAATGGTTATTTCAAGCATCATTATGGGCCTGTTCGCCGGAATGGCTCCAACAGAACTAATCGATGCGATTAAAGCGGGTTTTGGAGGCGTACTGGGCAGTATCGGCCTTATTATAGCGTTTGGTGTGATCATGGGCGCATGTTTCGAGCGCTCAGGTGCTGCTGTGCGCATGGCGAAAACGTTTGTGAAAATCTGTGGCAAAGGTCGTGAAGATCTAGCTTTGGGTTTCACAGGGGTGATCGTGGCCATTCCGGTCTTCTGTGACTCTGCGTATGTCATTCTACATTCCTTAGTACGTGCGATTTCTCGTGATACGGGTAAATCAGCCGTTGGCCTTGGCGTTACATTGGCGCTTGGCCTGCTAATCACTCACGCTCTAGTGCCGCCAACACCAGGACCTGTCGCTGTGGCGGGGATCCTAGGCGTGGATCTGGGCGAGTATATGCTTTGGGGTCTGATGGTATCGATTCCTATGATGCTGTTGTCTATGATTTATATCCGCCGTATTGGTAACGAATACTACCGTGTGCCAAATGGTGAAACGTGGATCACTAACCAAGCAGACTGGGCGAACCTAGAAAAAGTTGAAGCTGCGAACGAAAAAGAATTGCCAAGTAACTTCTTATCTTTCGGCCCAATTCTTATCCCTATCGCACTTATCCTGATTAATACTCTGGTTGGTAAAGGCGACAGTGCAATGCATACTGTGCTATCTCTGCTTGGTAATCCTGTGGTTGCTGTGGGTATTGGCGTGCTAATGGCACTTTACGGGCTAACTCTAAAAATCGAACGTAAAGATATGGTTGGCTCTATGGATGACGCGCTGTCGACAACAGGTCTAATCCTTGTGGTTACTGGCTGTGGTGGTGCAATGGGCGCTGTGCTTAAAGCTTCTGGTGCTGGTCCACAAGTCGCTGACGCGATTGCAAGTAGTGGTATTCCACCACTGCTAGTTCCTCTAGCAATTGCTTCTATGCTTCGTGTGATTCAAGGCTCTGCTACAGCGTCAATGATGGTTGCAGCAACAATGACTCTACCTCTTGTTGAAACATTAGGTTTGGACCCGGTATTTGTCGCATTAGCGTGTGCAGTGGGCCCAGTAGGCTTCTCGCACCTTAATGATTCATACTTCCATATCATCAACCGTACGTTGGGCATTACAGAGCTTACTGACCAATTGAAAATTTGGTCTGTATCTTCAACGATTGCCTGGGCAATTGGCGCAAGTATCATCATGATACTTAACCTGGTATTCGGTAAAGGTGGCACTATGATTGACCCATTGGTTCCTCTTGCCGTTCTTGCAGCAGTTATCGTTTGGGTGAAATCAAAAGACAGCAGTGTTCAAAAGACCGTTGTAGCTAACTAAAAAACTTAAAGCCTCTTTCTTGCAAAAGAAAAGAGGCTTTTTTATCCTCATTTATATATCCGTTTTCATCTTGCTAATTCACCGACCCTTTCTTTGACTACTGCTTGGCAAACTTACTGTCATTAAAGTAATTTGGCCAACGATACGCTGTGGTAATACGGCAACATAACTACCGTGAGTCATGCCATAGCAAAAGCGTATGTTACTCAAACCTGCCCTGTTGTGTAACATTTCAATCGCGGATGAACTAAAATACTTCGCAATCTCGTATTCCTAATATAAGAATGGTAGGTCGTAAAGCATGAGACTTTTTTTCGCACTCACATTTGATGATTTGTCCAAGAAAAAGCTGGCGATTTATCAGCAGGTGTTACACAAACATGACATTAAAGGTCGCGATACACGCACTGAAAATTTCCATATCACTCTGGCGTTCATTGGGGAATCATCGTCAGCACAACAAGTCGCGCTGCGTGATATTTTGCAGCAACTAACCGCCAAATGTGAGCCAATATTGATCGATCACTTAGGCTCCTTTCGGTTAAAAGCAGGCCGACTGGTGTGGGCGGGTATCGCTGATAACCCAGTTTTGTCTTCCTTGCAGTCACAGTTAAGCTCAAAGCTTGTGGAGGGTGGGTTTCTGAGCGAATCGCGGACTTATATTCCACATATCACTCTGGCCCGGCAGGTAAGAGGTAATGCTAAGCTAGAACAGATTTCAATAGAGCCTTACCTTGTTCAGGCACGCTCTGTAGCGCTGATGAGCAGCCATCATATTGATAATCAGATTGTCTATCAAATCGTGGATGAGTGGCTATGTTGATTTTCCCGCTACGCGATGGCAGGTGCAATACTTAAGGATAATCTTGTTTAGTAATGTCTAATGTAGTATAAATGATAACAACAACACCGTTTGTCCTATTTTGAGGTATGCAGATGAATGAACAATTAATTCTAGTTATCGGGTTACTCGCGCTATTTTTCCTATATAAAAGGTTTAAAGCAAACAAAGTGAAAGCACAGCTTGCGACACTTGATAGTAAAGACATTCAATTGCTTGATGTGCGAAGTGAAGCTGAATTTTCTGGCTTTAATGCACCGGGTAGCTTGAACATTCCGGTCCATTCTCTTGTCGCGGGTAACACAAAGGGGCTGGATAAAAGCAAAACACTCGTGGTGTATTGTGCCTCAGGAATGCGTTCGGGCAGTGCCTGCGTTTGGCTTAAAAAACAGGGCTACAAAGTCATTAATGCCGGAACGGTAGCTTCGGTTGTACAGCATATCAATCATTAGACGTTTGACTTCTGTCAGCTGAGTATTGCCATACATTTGGTATGCATGGCAATTGATTGGTATAAATTGGCGATTTGCTTAGGCTTCATGAAGTCAGTGAGACCATTCTATAAAAATAGTCGATAATGACAGACCACCCCCTAGGAAACCAGTTCAACGGCCTCACGCGTCAATCTAGCTAACTCATCCCAGTTATGATCTTCAATGAGCTTCTTGTCTACCATCCAGGTGCCGCCACATGCCAAAACACGAGGGATCGCCAGATACTCATTGATATTGCCCGGGTTGATTCCACCTGTTGGCATAAATGAGATATCGCCGTATGGAGCAAGCAGAGCTTTAGCCATATTGATGCCGCCAGAAGGTTCAGCAGGGAAGAACTTTAATGTTTTTACTCCTAGTTCGAGCGCGGCTTCTATCGCACTAGGGTTATTGACGCCTGGGACAATTTCAATGCCAATCTCTTGGCATGCTCTGACAGTATTTGGGTTTAACCCAGGTGAAACTACAAACGTTGCTCCAGCCTCTTTGGCTGCAATCGCTTGAGCTTTATTGAGCACGGTACCCGCCCCAATAAGCATATCGGGCTGAGATTGGCGCAATAGACGAATAGCTTCAACCGCCGCTTCCGAGCGAAAGGTTATCTCAGCAGCGGGTAAGCCGTTTTCCACTAGCACTTTCCCCAAAGGAACTATGTCCTCTGCCTTATCGATTGCAATAACGGGAATGACTTTAAGTGTTTTAAGTTGTTCTTTTAAATGAGGCATCGTAAACCTATTTGAATGTTTTTGTGATTTCGTTGGTATGCGCTCTCTGGATGATCGCGCCGGGGTGTTGAATGACTTTTCCTGCCAGTGCATTGCCTCTATGGCACGATCGCTTAATACTTTTTCCTGCGAGATAAGCAGAAAGAAATCCGCCATTAAATGAATCGCCTGCAGAGGTTGTATCAACGACGTTTTTTACCGGCTGGGTCGAAACTAAAATGGGATCAACCGAAGAGGATTCGCTCGTTAAGCAACCTTGAGCTCCGAGCTTAACAACGACCTTTTTCACCCCTGATTGATGTAAACGTTCAATGGTTGCTTGAGGTGTTCTGTCACCCCAAATGAGGTGCTCATCATCAAAGGTAACTAAAGCTAAGTCGGTGGTTTCATAAGTTGCTGAATAGATATTTTTAACCGTTGATAATTGGTCGTCAGGCCACAGTGCGGGACGGTAATTACTATCAAACGCAATTTCGACTCCTTTCGCACGCAGCTTGTGAAGTAACGCTACCAGTTTGTTGCGATCATCATCAGGGAGAATTGCCAGACTAATTCCGCTAATAAATACCATCTGCGCTGAATAAAGGCGGCTTTCTATTTTTTTAAAATCAGGGTGCTCTAGCAGGTATTTTGCTGCTGATTGATCGCGCCAGTACAAAAACGTACGTTCACCGACCTCATCGAGTTGTATTAGATAAAGCCCAGGTGTGCGTTTGTCATCAATCAGAACAAGATCGGTGTTTACACCCTCTTCATTCCAATGCGCTTTCAGGCCGTTACTTAACGGATCTGAGCCCAAAGCTGACACGTAACAGACTTTAATAGGGTGCTCTATTGCTGCTGTCTCGCAGCTTCGACTGAGGTAGACCGCTGCATTGAGAGTGTCTCCCCCATAGGTTTGCTGCATAGCACCAAACGGCTTACCGTTTAGCTCAATCATGCACTCACCAATTATGGCAATGGTTTTCATTATTCTTCTTAACCCGTGTAGTGACACACCAAAATAGGTGTGCGTCGGATAAAATTAACAAAGGCCTATCAATCTAAACTGATAGGCCTGTATGTAGTGTTTTGCCGTCTGTTAGTCGTCTAGTTTTACAAACATAGTTGTTAAGATGAACGACAGGGTGAACACACCAACAACACCTAGAACAGCCTGAATAAAGTTCTGTGTTCCACTTGCAAGGTAAGCTGGTAAGCTAAATACCGAAGACAGGATGTAACTTGTTAGGTGAGTGTCGATGGTGACAGAAATAGCGCCGACAATACCTGCAGCGATACTTGCTGTGAACATGGCTTTAGTGTATTTCGTTAGAACACCAAATAGAGCCGGTTCGGTGATACCTAAGATAGCAGTGACACCAGAGCCAACAGTCACTGAAGATTGCTCTTTCGATACGCTATTACGCTGCTTGTACCAAATCGCCATAGTCGCACCAGCAATAGCAAGGTTGCCAAGACACATGATAGGCATCAGCAGATCTTTGCCATACAAAGCGAAGTTATTGAGACTAATTGGGGTCATGCTGTGGTGAATGCCAAATACAATAGTAATTGGGCGAGTCAAGCCAAAGATAAATCCGGTAAGAGTAGGCGACACTTCTAATAGAGAGCTTACAACCCAGCCCGCACCGTCACTGAGCCACATACCTGCAGGTGCAACGAATGAAAGAACGAGTGTCGAGGTGATAGTAAAAGCCAGTAGTGGAGTGAACACAGGCTTTGCTGATGCTGGGACCAGTTTGTCAACCATCGGAGTGACTTTTGATAGTACCCAAACAGCAAGGATCGCAGGAACAATCGCTCCGCCGTAGTTCATCAGTTCGATAGGGATAACACCGAACACGTTAAGCTCCGCCGCAGCACCAATCTCTTTAAGTTGGCTCGCCTTGTCTATCAGTTTGGGAGACATCATCGCCGCCGCAACAGCCAGTGCAATGTATTCATTTACTTTGAAGACTTTTGCTGCAGAGAAAGAAACCAGCATTGGTAAGAAGAAGAATACCGCGACTGAGATAGATCTAAAGAAGAAGACAGTATCTGATGTTTCAGAGATAACATTGGTAGCAATTAGACCAGATAGTAGTCCCATTAACATACCAGCACCGGCAATTGCGGGAACCACTGGTCCGAAGATACTTGCAACCACACGCATGGCGTTTTGGAACCATTTACCTTTGTCTTGTTCCGCAATTAGGTTATCGGTAGGTAACTGTTCACCCACGAGGCCTTGACACCAAAGTTCTGTGACCTAGTTAACTTGATCCCATATTCAACTTGAGTGATCTTTTCGTGGTGGCAATCTGGAGGTATGAATAAGAAAACATTACCTCCACCGCCTGATTTCGATTCGCCTGAAGAGGCGAAAGATATCATCCACTTTTTGTGGAATAAGCTGGCAGAGCTTGAAGACCGGCTAAATCAAAATAGTCGAAACTCTTCTGTGCCATCATCACAGCAGTCTTTGCACAACAAAGCCAAGAATACTTCACCTAATCGGAAGAAATCTGGAAAAAAGCAAGGAGCTCAACCCGGACATAAAGGCCATCGCCGACTACTTCATCCCGTAGAAGATAGTGCCTCGGTTGAGCAATACTTACTAAATAAAACATGCCACTGCGGTGGTTGTGTTATTCCAAATCGAAAACCTTATAAACGACACCAAATCTTTGACTTGCCTGATATCTCATACACACTTGTTGAACATCAGGTATTCAAAGGCGAATGCTCTTGGTGTGGTGAGAAACATCAAGCAGAGCTTCCAGATTATGTGCCTGATGTTCAAATGGGCCCAAATCTGCATAGCTTCATCTCAATCCAAGCAACGCAGCATCATCAAAGTATAGGTAAAATACAGTCTATGCTGAGAGATGTTTTTCAGCTGAACTTCTCTACTGGGGCGATATCAGCAGCACAGGGGCGAGTGACTGAATATCTAGCTGATACTCATGTACAAATTCATGAAACCGTCAAAGCCTCTCAACTGATTATGGCTGATGAAACCTCACATCAACGTAATAATGATAAACGTTGGATGTGGGCTGCACTGAGCAATGACGTAGCCTTTTTCCAGATTAATAGCGGTAGAAATCAACATGCTGCCAAACGACTGCTCGGTGAGGCGGTCTCACACCTTTTAGTGACTGACCAATACTCAGCCTATAAATATATTGATGACTCCAAACGACAGTTATGCTGGGCACACATCTTGAGAAACGTTATAGCTATCGAGGAAAGTGTTTGCCCTGAAAATCAAAAAATAGGAGAAAAACTCGCATTAATCGCTCATAGCGTATTCAGGTGCCACCATCGATATATTGAGAGAAAAATTAGCGAAAACCAATATTATCATCGACTCAGGCGATTAAGAAAAAGCTGGCTTCATTGGCTTAAACTGGGCAGTTATCAATGCTCTAAACGATATCGAGGTCGGTGCCGTAATCTCATCGCTGACGATGCTATGGTCTGGCGTTTTATGGATGACTCCGAATGTCCGTTAACAAATAACGCTGCCGAGCGAGTTCTCCGAAATTACATATTGATGAGAAAGTGCTGTTATGTAACTCGTTCATATCGCGGAGACCTGTTCCGTGAGCGGATGTTCTCGCTTATCGAGACCGCTAAACTTCAACAGATCTCCGCTTATAAATGGCTGCGTGAAATCGTCGAACATCATATGCTCAAAGTGGCTTATCAAACGCCCCCGTTTTTATCGTAAACCGTCGTCAATAGCTCGCGGGTGAATAGTTACCTTGAAGATACCTTGGGGTGTTTTCTTACTGTTGTCATCCATCGTATGTTCCTTTATCTAGTCAACGTCGGAATACCTCTACATCATATAAATTCCAGAAAGTTCGTAATAATGGCAATCTCATTACAATTAAGATGCGAATAGATTTATCCCAATAACAGTAGTCGATTATTGGCAATTCTAACAATATGAATTTTATAAATTATACGAAAAGCGCTGGCCACTTTTAATCGTATTGCATCCCTTGTCAGCGAGAAGCAGTGTTTGCTGATAGGCACTACATCTTGGCAAGGGTGAGATGACTGCAGAGCTGTTAGGAAGAAAGCCTCGATACGAGGGCAAAAAAGAATACCAAGTAGAGGGCAAAAACTACAATTGCTGGCGAGTATTTTTTCATGTTGAGTTCGTCTTTTAGAGAGGATCTAAGCGTATTTTTCACTAACGATTGAGGCGTGAACAGGAATTAGAGAAATTCAAATTCGCCTAGTTTGAGACCAGCTATATATTTTTGTGACATCAGGTAGGTATCAGCGAAATGCAACGTCACTTGGGGTGAGGATGTGTCTTGTGGTTCGCTCAATAAGGCTTTTCTGAAACGTTTCTATTTCCAGCTTACTGCATTGCGGCCATGATGTTGCCTCACCTACTACCCCGTGATGACGAAAAGCATTGAGACGAATTTGGGTCTCAGTGGGCAATGTGTTTATCAGCGCAGCCAGGGCATCAATTTCTGATAACAAATCTGATTTTGAAGGAATGTGCAGCAGCCTCACCTCATGCAGTTTTTTATGGCGGGCGAGGTAGTCGATAGTGGTGGATACACGATGATTGTCGCGGCCAACTAACCACTGGTGAGTTTCTTGTTGCCAGGCTTTTAGATCTATCATCGCTCCATCAAGTACAGGAAGCAGTCTGTCCCAGCCATTCGTTGATAAAGAGCCATTGCTATCGATAAAACACGTTAAGTGATTTAGTGAAGCGCCATTTTTAATGGCTCGGAAAAGTTCACTTATAAAACGAAGTTGTAAGGTAGCTTCACCGCCAGACACCGTTATACCGCTAAGAAAGGGTGCATGTTGCTCGATCAATGCCAGCATATGTCGCAAACTATAGCTTCGCACTTTAGGGTTAGATTGGTGAGGGCAGACATCAATGCAGCGATCGCATTGCGTGCAGAGCTCTTCGTTCCACTCGACTTGCTTGTGCGTGTTTAACGTAAGAGCACTGCTTGGGCACGTCGCTACGCAGTCACCACAATGATTGCAATGGTTGATGGTGTGCGGGTTGTGACAGTTAAGGCATTGATAATTACACCCTTGCATAAAGATGACCAGACGGTTACCGGGGCCATCGACGCAAGAGAAAGTCAGCACTCGGCTGACCTTCGCTGTAAGGGTGTGGATATTAACAGCTTGCAAGGTTTAGGCCTTTTCACTGCGCTTAAAGGTTGGTGCCATCTCGCCGCTGATCACGCGAGGTTGCCTGTCGAGGATACCGGTATTTTCTGCTGCGCCCGTTCCCAAAAAGGTGGTGTTAGTGCGCGAGCCTTGCGCGTTGTACTTGGCGATATCAGACAGTTTCACCATATAGCCAGTCACTCGCACAAGATCGTTAGAATCGACATTGGCGGTGAACTCGCGATAACCTGATTTGAGTGCGCCTTGGCAGAGGTTATACATGGCTTCAGGGTTCGACTTGACCGTTTCATCGATGGTTAGAATATCGCTGATACCGGATTTATAGTAACTATGATGGCCAGCAGTCGCACGGACGTAACTGACAGGATCCGGCTCTTGTCCATAAGGAATACGAACGCCCGGGGTTACATCGTGATCTAAGTTGATGCCGCCTTGGGCGTGCAGCAGTGCGCGCTGTTCTAGACCGTATCTAACGGGAGTTGCTTCGACGATTTGTGCCAGTTGCTTTGAAATGTCGTGGCCTAGGGCGTTAGCAGTTTCTGAATGGCCATATTGGTCAGTCATTCCTTGCTTTTCCATCAATATGTTCACAGCCTCGGCCATGCCATAGATGCCGAACATTGGAGCAAAACGGCTTTCCTCAATAAGGCCTTCAGCTACGAGAAAGCTCTCTTTGAAAAAGCCAGATTTTTCGTGCAAAAAGCTGCTGCGCTCTTCAATTAACTCGAATTGAGCATCACAGTATTGGGGTAACACGCGGTCAAAAAAGTCATCGAGATTATCAGCGCGTTTGGCGACTTCCTTGAGGTTAATACGAGTGAGGGTATTTGCTCCACCTGCTAGGGGAAGCGAGTTGTAGCAACTCACAATGCCAAATCTTTGCTTGCCAAAGGTATCTGCATGGATTGGATAGTTGGCTATGTGGGGCTTACTGCATTTGCAAATATTGTCGGTCGCGATGCGCAGTAGCTCTGCAGGCGTGACTTCCGGATCGTGCATAAAGGTCAGATTGGGAGCGATCTGTTTTAGCTCAGCATCGACTTTCAAAATGGTGCGGCAAATGATGTTATCACTTGGGCCAATATTAGCATGCATAAAGGCATCAGGTAGGGTGCGATCGAGCATGATCCAAAAGAGTTTTATCTTTTGATAAACCTGAGACTCACTAAGATCGCCAACGTAAGGCAGTAGTACGTCATCCAGCTGACCTAAGTACACAGGGATTGAAGTTACTGAAGGAACATGATGATAGATGATGGTCAGCATGTTGAGCGCTTCATCAAAGCTTGATGCTGGAGAAAGCTCAAGATATTCCGACCCTTGTGATAAAAACTTCGCGTAATCGGGCAACACGTATCTTGGCTTGTAGGGAGCGTTCCCTTCAAACATGTCACAGATAACGCCTTCTTGCATCGCGGTTGAGGTATCGGCAGAAAGAGAAAGGTAAGGCAACGTGGCATCTGCTTCTGCAGCAAGAAAATTACGCTTTTGATTTGGAGATAGGCATGTATCGGTGACAATGTCGTAGATCTTTTGTTGTTGGTCGTTCATCTTTAAACCTCATCATTATTATGGGTATTAGTTTAAAGTGAATTTGTTATTTCTTAAATTGAAATTTAATCAATCAGTATTGTCCATTTTGGAAATAACATTAAAAGTCAGTGCTTGAGCGATATAGTGACCTTATCAGCCAGTGATTATTGAGATTATCGACTCACAATTCGGCTTTAACACAAGGCTTTTTCATGGCTGTTAGTAAACACAATGAATGACGTGAACTGCTGAGATAGGTCGCGCTTGGTAGGAGCAAGGGTCTGCAAAAAGATACATTAAACGTCTTGGGAGGCGAAGTATTTTCCTCAATAGCTTTCGCATAAAGCTTAGCCACCATAAACATGCCGTGCGCAATGGGTTGCTTAAATCCAAATAACGGTGACAACCAGCGACTAAGATGAATGGGGTTGTAATCCCCAGACAGTCTTGCGTACTGCCGTGCATTACCCACATTTATCGTGTCCCACTGGCGGACATTATCAAGCGTGTCTTGTTGCGACTTGTTTGGTTTGCTGGTCGTCGTTTTTCCTTTTGTGCGGTCAGGCATTAGGTACTGACTGCGATATTGAGCAACGATAACATCGTTGTGTTTCAACATTCCTGTTAACTCGAATGTTTGACCTCGTTCGGTCTGCGCCTGAGATGTCAAAGAAAGTTCAAATTGAAATGTTTGCTTTATGTCGATGGCAGTGTAACTCTCAAACTCTATGCCTGTGTGCACAAGTCCAAGAGGCCTAATTGCAACTTCTGGGTGAGTAAATAGATAAAGTTGGGCGGCCTGAGTTGCAACAAACAGATAGGGCAATGGAACCCCTATATCGGGTAGGTCAAAAAAGTCGCGGTACTGTGCCACCTTGCGCGGTTGAAATGAGAATCGATTGATTAATAATGCAAATGGTTTCAACGGGGTATGTGTAGAGCGCTTTAACAATGCTTTGAACAGTAAAGGGCGATACGACGGTAGTTCTGACAAATCTAACTTCAACACATTGCGCCTCGTGCTTTCTATGGCTTCTGAAGTGCAAAAGTATAGCGCGAATCAGTATGCCTCTAAAGTAAGTGCTTACGTTGAAAAAGTGATGATCAGCCACAAAGAATAAAACAGTCGTTGATTAACCCATAAGGGATTGCAAAACGCTATTGTTTTAGTAAGCTCTAATATTATAGCTTTGATTATGGGGGTGACGATGGTTTGGTTAGATAAAATGCAATGGTCAATATTACTGATTGTCGGCAGTTTGTTTTTGCTGGCTCCATTTACTCCGGAACCTCATCTGATTGAAAAGTCGCGCATGCTTTTTCTAGGAACTCTGGTAAAACCAATCGATATTTTTGATTTGTTTTTTCACGGACTTCCACTGTGCATCATCGCTATAAAAGCCTATCGTCAATTCGTATTAAAAGTCGAAAACTGAATGTTCATCTGACGCGAGAAAGCCCAACATTACCGAATGTTAGGATTGCTCGCGGCATGATTCAATCCACCACAACATTAATAACTAAAAGCCCAAGCGATAAGACACCGTAGATTGGTGATTCCCTGCGTCATACTGGTAGCTGTATACCAAACTTTGATCGCGATTGATGCTATACCCTGCATCGGCGATCAGGTCCCAAGAGCGAAAGCTAGAGCGGCGCCCATTATCTTCTTTAAGATCGTTAAAGCTAAAGGTGTATTCGGGGGTCACGCTAAACCATATATTTTTTCGAGTGTCGTAGGTCATGTTAAGCGATAACTGGGTAAAACTGGCATTGTTCGACATACTATTATGCGAGAATGAACCCAGTGCCATTTCAGGTATCAGTCGGACATTTCTACTTATTGGCACGTTGACGTGAACGCCAATCTCCCCTGTTTTGGCTCGTAGACCCTTGTCACCATAATTGCTGTCATAGTCATAGCCAATAAAATAACCGACACCAGTGCGGTGAATAACGTTTAGCCGTAAGTCATGATTGTTAAAGTTTTCGTCGCTATGATAAGTGCCCAGTAAATCCCAATGAGGATCTACTTGACTTGTGAATTGTGCTTTGACATCAATATCATTGCTGCCATAACCCACCGATAAACCATTGTAGAGCGCATAAGGATTTGAAAAGTTGATGTATTTGCTCGCAAGCGCTGACGTTGAAAATACGGTAGTGACTATCACTGCAATGGTTGTTGATTTTATCATTATTACTCTCTTGATTAATTTTGAAGTCATCCTTGAAATAACGGTCACACAGGCGTGTGTGTATGTTCATACCAAATTGATTTTATGATGGGCTGTTATTTCTGACTATGAATTACAGATATTCAAAATTGTCATTATTCGAAGCCGACATATGCGATGTAGAAGTGTGAATGATCAGGAAGGTTGCACTTTTTGAATTGATCCTTACCGAAGAAAAGTGTTTGGTGAACTTTGTTTATGACGGTTGTATTTTTAGAAAATAACCACACCTAAAAGTAAGTCACGGATGTTGTTGCGCTATCTACGTTTTCGTCATATCTGTTCGTCAACTAGCGATAACCTTTAAGCAAGTACTCTGCAATTACGACTTAACTTCACGTCAAACGATTTTGATTGATCCCAGCACGGTTTTCTCCCATAGTTAAGCTATTGAAATATCGTGTTCAATGGGGGGAGAATGCCCAATATTCGAGATTTAGACCTAAATTTATTAAAGTTACTGAAAGCAGTTGTTGAAACCAAAAATACTCACGAGGCTGCGAGTCGACTCGGTATATCACAAACCAGTGTAAGCAGAGGCCTTGCTAAGTTGAGAGAAGTTTTCGGTGATCAGCTTTTTATCCGAAAAGCCCATGGTGTTGAACCATCGGAATTGGCAGAGAAACTCGCTGAAGCATCAGAGGCTATGTACTTTCCCATTGAAGATGTGATTAAGTCTTATAAGAACTTCGACCCGAACGAATTTAGTGGTGAAGTGAAGATTGCAACCCAGATCTATTTTGTTGAGACCTACGGCGTCAAGTTGTTTGAAGCGCTGAGAGTTGCTTTACCGAAAGCTCGTTTTCATTTTATTTATTGGCAAGATAACTCACTGAGTGAAGTGCTCAATGGTAACATCGATTATCTGATTCAGTTTAATGCCTATCCTTTACCCCAAGAAGTTTACCAACACCATCTACATTCAATAAAGCTGAGTCTTATCGCCAGAGAAAATCACCCGATCTTGTCGACCACAAGCGATTGGGAAGCAATACATGAACTGCCTCTTGTGCGATTGGTTATTGATGGCATAAACACAAAGAGATCGCCGGTCGAGGAAGTATTTCGAGCTAAGGGATATCACGCGAATATTTCGTTGACGACCCACAGTGTAAAAGTCATGCTAAACCAGTTAGTAAACTCTGATGCGATATTGTTTGGTAGTAGCTACATGTTGGAGCTGCAAAGTGGATTGGCTTGCTACCCCCTTCCAGCGATTCCTAAAGAACTCGAGCAAGTTCATATTATTGGTGGCTATTTACAAACCAAGCGAGGCGATCCTTTGAACCAGTATTTGCATCAGACAATGCAGTCTTTTTATGACAGTGTGATACAACCGGAATAGGTTGCATGTGGTGAGTATTTAGCGTTGATATTGTACTTTTTACTATTGGCAAAGTCGAAATCACGCGTCTCTTGACGATCAGAGAAGCCCCTGGGATGGGGGCTTAATCTACCCATTGGCGCCAGTTAACCATCTTTGCGAGTCGCCGCGCTTTTAGCAGGAAATACCGTACTGTTTTTTATCTCATACTTGTACTCGTAACTGAAATCCGGGAATGGATAATTGTTTGCCTCGTGCCACTGGCTGACGGTTTGCTCTGCTTTGTCGATAAGCCCGTTGTCTATTGAAGCCAGCTTACCAGCTAATTGGTATTGGTTAGAGAAGGCGAACTGAGCCCCTACGGCTTCAACTTGCTGTGTGATTAAAAACAGAATGTCTTCTTGTATTGATAAGAATTCTTCATTGTCTTTGCAGTGAATGTAGCACATCAAGTTGATGTGCAGTGCAAATTCTCCGATACCCGAAAAACGGACTCTGATCGGGTCTTCTTCAGTCTTAGGATGCTGAAGAAGAGTTCGCCGAAGACTGACGATAAGCACCTTAAGTTGTTGTTGAGTGAGCTCAGAGCGCACTCGCAAGACATGCTCCATGCGTCGTTTATCTCGCCTCTCTAGATTATCAATTTCCATATTGGCAAACTCAGAATTAGGGATGGTAATCAAAGAACGCTCTAAAGTTCGAATTCGCGTTGAGCGAAGCCCAATGCTTTCAATGGTGCCTAGTTTGTCACCGTAACGGCATAGTTCGCCAATCTTAATGCCGCCGTCGGCGTATAGCGTTAGACCGTTAATCACATTTTCTAGTACGGGACGAATGGCTAAGGCGACGGCTAAACCACCGACACCGATACCCGCCAAAAGTGGCGAGATAGAGAAACCCATATACTCAATGACGTAAATACCCAGTATGACAATGGTGAGTCCACCAAAGATACGTGATAAGACGGTAATCAGGGATGAGTCGACATGCTTGCCATTATGTTTGTTGAATGCATAAAGGGCGGCAAAGTATTTAAACAATGCCATGATTAGCCATGAGCTTAAGTAGAACTGGGCTAAAAAGAAACACGTCGTTAGAAACTGGTAGAATCCTCCCGTGAGCCAGATACCCTGATCAATAACTTGACGGGTAACAAACAGAATAAAGCCACAGCTGACCAGTGAAATGAGTTTTCCCACTTTCCACTTAATGTTCTTTTGTTCCCAATGTTGGTTCCATTTTCTGCCAAGAAATATACTTAAATTCAGTGCGGCGAAACATACAATGAGAACGGAAAATACCGCAACCCATTGCCACAAGGGAATCGGGCCGTATAGCTCATGAACAGGACCTGGCAAGCTCTCTATTATCGCTTTTGGAAGCAAAGGGCCTGGTGAATGGATAAAATTTTGATAGTAGTCCGGCCTTTGAGGATCGACATAGCCGATAGGCTGCATGGTTCGATACCAACGAGGAAGTTGTTGCACCGTCACAGAAGAGAAGACAAATTGTCCAGCCCGCTCCCCCGAGGCAATTTTTATCAGCGAGATATCGGTGTTTTCAAAGCGCCAATAATCACTGATGCTTTCGTCAGGTAGAGTGGCGAATACCTCAGTGTCAAATCGGTCGAGCACTTCTCGAAGTAGTAGGATCCTTTCCATGACAACCACTTGTCGTGTTCGATTGGGTACCAATGACAAATCCATGGTTCGAATGACTTGCGCGAGTGCGCGTTCGGCTTCAACAGAGCGTAATTGTTCTTCTTGCCAGTAGTAAATCAGTTTGTCTGATGCGCTGATAAAACTCTTTACTGTGGCTTTGGGTGTCGAGGTATTTGCGAGTTCAGGATACGTGTATGCAAAGACCTGAAAGCTCGATATGAATACCAGTAAGGAAATGACTTTGTGGATTAACGGTGATTTAGACATATTTCGAGCTTGCCATCTGGGTCATATTGAAAACGAACGGTACACAAGGCGCTGTACCGTTCGTTGGGAACATCAAGGTTACTTTAGGTGCCTATTAAAAAAGCGTGAAATCTCCTCGATAGCATCATCTGCTTCAGGAAAATCATGGGTTAGGTCCGGTATGTAATCACCGTGCGATTGGCCGTCGTAAATATGCAGTTCCGCATCCACACGTTGAGCTCTCAATGCACGGTGCATGCGAACAGTGTCACTGAGTAGTAGATCCCTAGTGCCAGAGATTAAGATAGTAGGTGGAAAGTGGCGGACATCGCCATAAACGGGTGAAAGCAGTGGACTACCTAGTGGCTCTTCGCCTGCATAAAGGTTGAATGCCGCATCAATCACGCCATCTCGAGACCCTAATGGGTCCAAACCTTGTAGCGTAATCCAAGTATCCGATGTCTCTTTTAAATCGACTGCCGGTGTTCCCGCGAACAATGCACCTGGCAGAGGAAGTCCTAGATCTTTCAATTTAAGCGTTGTAGCCAAAGTGAGGTTTCCACCTGCACTGCTACCAAAGATCGCTGTTTTCTCAGCTGGTTGAGTTTTAATGAGTTCTTTCCATACAGATACGACGTCATTAATAGCGGCTGGGAAAGGGTGCTCTGGCGGTTGACGGTAGTTTATTGAAATGACGTTAGCCTTTAACCCATCAGCTATCCAAATGGCTTCACGTATTGCGGCATCACCACCCCCGAAAACAAATGCGCCGCCATGAATGTGTACTAACCAGCGGTCCTGATATTGAGGGGACACGGTGTTCGAAGAAACAAAGTACGTATCAACACCCGCAAACTGTTTTCGTTCGTAGCTTACGTCGAGCTTGTTGGCTGCTTCTAACGCCAATGCCGCATGTGGAGCATCAAACAGTGAGCGGGCTGCAAGCCATTCTTCTGTTGTTGCGGGGATCGGCATGCTCATTGGATACACTTTTTGATCAACGATAGCGGCAAAGTTACTTGAGACGCCGACTGGTGTCGGGATTTGGCGCTCTGTCATGGTGACGCTTGCAGCAGCAGAAGTGGCAATTAGTCCAGTCAATGACAATGCAGTAATGGTTCTTGCGACATAGCTTTTCATCATATTTCACTCAACATCGTTTGGGTGGTCGTATTCGTTGAGTGTTATTCTTCACATAAGAAGGCTCGTTGGCGATGAATTAGAGAAATTCAGTTCTGAGTGTGGAAAAATAATTTTTCGGTATGTTTATTGTGAAGCAAGACTGTTGCTCAATAAAAAAGCCAATGCCATCAAAGCACTTGCGTTACCCGTCCATATTGGGTGTGGCGGGCTCATTGGCACGGGCAAATTTGAATGAATAACAAGAGAATGTAGAAGTTAAATTTACAGTGTAAATGCCTTTTAATATCAGTGCCTAGCTATGACTAAGGGGCAACCACTACATATTTTCCATTATCGAGAGGCAAGAACCAATCGCCTCGAGACACAAAGTACTGCTGGCGCTTTTTATGTACGACAGTCGCGCCTTCAGGAAGTCTTTTGACGATTTGACCTGGGCGATAGCGAGAGAGGTTTTCACGCTCAACGTAGATGTAGCGATCTTTGCCTTCTTTGTAGTATTTACCGTCGATCACCGCATAAGTGATGCCTGCAATCGCAAGAAATACCGCAGTCTCGGGCAACATGCTGCGTTTGTAATCATGGTGAATGACGTGAACTTCTTTCTTGTGGCGCTTGTGATTTTTCCAGGGTTTATCAATATGCTTATGCCAAGGCTCAGCGTGCGACGGCAAAGCACACAACGTTACGAGTAGGCCAGTTAATAGAAATGTTGGTTTATTCATTGGGATCCGTCAATGAGTAGTCAATTTGTCTCATTGTTACGGATTGTAGCTTTGCAACGTCAATGTTAAGTCATGATTTAATCATAATTAAATCATGATATTGAGAGTTGAATAGCGCTGGCTATGACTCGGGCTGCTTTGATGTATTTATGTTATGCATACTGGTCAGATGGATTCTTAGCAAATTGAGAACACACGATGTTCTCTAATTTGCATTACCAAACACTAAGTTATCGATGTCGCAGTGATCCTCGCGAATCTTTGGGTGTATCAAGGCGATTTCATTATGTTGCTTTATTTTGCTGGGGTTAATACCGTAGTACTTTTTAAATACCGTACTGTAGTAACTTGAGCAGTCAAAACCACTGAGTTGAGCACTCTGTTTTATTGACTCACCAGCATAAAGAAAGCGTAGCGAATACTTAAGCCGAATAATGTTAAGCAGCTGGTTAAACGTGATGTCCTCTTTGTTTAGAGTTCGATGAAGCTGAGAGAGCGTCATGTCTAACGATTCGGCGAGATTATCGACATTCCATTTGTGAGTGATGTTGGCGCGTATATTATGAACCAAGCGATCGATATCGTTAGGAAATGCGGCAATGGCAATCAGATCTTTTGGTGAAAGAGTATAGAGGTAAGCGAGCATGGCGGAGCAAAAAACCGCGTATATGGCACAGGGATTCTCTCTTATCAAGGCAATATCGTGTGCGGTTTGAAAGTAATGGTCAACAGGAAATGCATCGCTATTATTTGACTTGTGGATCGTGCCGAAATCAAACCGGTTGATAATAGGCCGAAACTGAGCCTCCACAATACTAAATCTGTGAACGGTTATCTTTTTGTTGATATCAAAAGCTCTTAGCGAAATACCAACATTAGAATAAGCGGGAATATACAGCACTTTTGATGAAAAACTTTCGTACATCTGACCGTTGATGCAGATAAATCCTTTTGCATTTTCCAGCATAATAAGGTTGTGTTTAGTGACAAAAATAGAAGACGTCACCTTGGTAGTGTTCAATTGGATAGTACGAAACATATTCTTTAGATTATTCAATAGTAAAATCGATGGCCGATGAGGTTGGCTTTGGCCTTTTAGCAAGGCTTTGTAATGACTCGTTGTAATCTGAGTGGTGCTCTTTAAATAAAGGAATAGCGAGCTTGACATCCATGGGGTAATAGTAGAAATAACCTTGCATTAGCAAGTTTGGACACAGATGGAGTATATGCTGGTAAGCCGTTTCGATACCTTCAACAATAATGAGCGACGCGTAAAGGCCGAGTAACTCGGTGAGCATGCAGATGATTTCGTCGTTATCGTGATAAAGCAAGTAGGTCTTGTCTAGTTTAATGGCGTCCCACCTAAAGTACTGTAAGGCGTGAGTCTTACTTTTGTCTTTGTGATTGTAATCGTCTAACCACATTTGTATCCCATGGCTTCTGAGCTTCTTAACATTTTGCGCAAGGCCGCTGCAGTTTAGAGTTAATTGGGCGCAAGTGACCTCGATAGCAATCGGAAAATCAATGAGTTGTACTAAGGTATTAACGAACTCATCATCGTTCAGGCAGACAAGGGGAATATTGAAAGAGAGTAAAGCGCCATGTTCAATGATATGCGGACGGAGATACTCAATTTGAGTAAGAAATAGTTGTTGTAAAAATTGGTTATCAATTTCCTCAAAAAAGTCTTCACTGTAAAGGTGCTCACCACTTGAATCAGAAACGTGAGAAAGCACCTCATAGGCAAATACAGCGCCACTTTTTGGATGAACTATCGGCTGTACCTTAAATTCGAACTCGGCACACAGTGCGTTATTCGTTGTGGAGTGTGCCAAAAAACTGCCATCGGATTTATGTTGTTGAATACTGATTGGCATTGCGTCTTTCCTTAGAATCCATAGGGACAAATACGTTGCAATTTGTTTAAACATAATCGGCTAAGAGAATGAGTTTCAACAAAAAACGATTAATTCCAGAAAATCCTTTTTATTTGAAAGAATATGCATATAGCGTCAAAGTAATGACGCATATTAATTGCTCTGAGTATTTGTTCAAGTGATATTAACTGCAATACTTAAGTTAAAGATGACGTTGGTCAAGGTTCCTGATGTTAGCTATCCTTCGCCCTGACCGAAACGATAAATTAGCTTACCTGTGGCAAGATGATCCTTAACATTTGAGCGTGGCCCCGCCGCGTAGCGCCAGTCGGTTTGGACAGCCCAATTACTGTTTATTTGATAATGCACACCGGCACCAGCGTTGAGTTGAAATTTCTTTTGCTTGCGATCCATATTCTTCATAGCTTCGCCAAAACCAGCTGTAATAAAGGGCCTAAAGCTAGACTCTGCGTTAAAATAATACAATGCGTTGACACTGTAGTTTTCGTAAGCCGTCGAAGCTTGGCTTGCCGTATCGGTCAGGTAAGCTCTGGTATAAGTGAGGTGACCAGAAAACGCGGGTGTAAAATGCAAACCAAGTGAAAAGGATGCTCCTACGCCAGGCTCAAGCTGCCAGACCTCTGATGGAGAAACGTAACTCGCACCAGCAGAAATGCCTACAATACCGTAAGTGATTGGATCGTTGTTGTTCTGGGCGTAGTAATTGCTTCGGGTTCTCCCAGAATCGGGCGTAGTATCCAGTGCGTATTGAACCTGAAATTTAAACTGGCGCTCAGATACTCCGTTAGGCATGCCGACGTCTTGAACACCCATAAATCCAGTGCCAGCAGTCACCAGTTGCCTGCCAAATAAGTGGTTTACACCATTACCTAAACCATCCACTGGGTCTAGGAAAAAAAGCGTGGTGCTTCCTAATGCGCTAGAGCCCCAAACCGAGCCACCACTGATCCTAATTTCCTGCTCTTTATTGTACGCCCACTCACCATAAACCCAACCAAGAATTGGAGTCACAAACAGATCTTGAATCGATGGGATTTCGGCAAAAGCCTCCACGCCGTACTCCCAATAGAACGTCGACATCATGGCCGAATAAATGAAAGAGTCCCATTGACGATAGCCGGACTTTCTTGCCGATTGATAGTACACACCGCCAAAGTAAGGGTGACCAAGGTAGTTGATATACCAAACGTCCCTATCCCATACAGGGCCCTGGTTGACGTTGTCCCACCACTTTTCAAGCAATGGGTCTCCGTTTTTTTCCCATTGCGTTATTGACTCTGGCATTAAGGCCAGAGCACCAGCGACACCCAGTCCGTAGGCTCCTATCGATTTGGTTTGCGACCATAATCTTTCGCTGTCCTCGCCATTTTGAGGAGAAAATAGAGACACCCGATAAGGGTTATCATAATTCGAATTTTGCGGTTGGATTTCTTCCCAAGCACTGTTGGAAGTTTGAGTGTCTGTGTAAATGGTAAAGGAGAGTGGGTTAGTTTGGTATTCAACAGCGTCAGAAAACGATCCTTGGGTGGCTGAGAAATCAATGTCATCGCCAATTGCGTATGGCGCAATAGCGAATGCGGTAGTCATTAAAGCGGATGGGAGAGCTCGCACAATGGCCTCTAAAGTGGTCTGATTCAAGTAACGGAAATGGATTGTAGGAGAGGAAACAACATGTAACGATGGATTTGAGAAATTCAATAATGCAAGGGTAGCTAAGCGGCAATGATTGATGAATTGACCAAACTCACCACGATGGAGTCGTTGTAATGCCAAGATTGCTTTTATTTGAAAGGAGAGTGTGCTTTATGAAAGGTTGGCGACAAAACTCAATGATCACGCTATACGTGTCGCTGGGCAGTTCAGTCAAAAAACTTAGATCAGTGACATTCGAGAAATCACAAAAGGTCACTCGTTAACCGTAGGTAATAGGAAGTGTTGACTATCAATAAAGTGCATCTCTTTTTAATTAGCGAAATGCACAAGGTTGGCATGGTTTGAATTGAACCATGGGGTTACAGTCTGGATTTAAACTCCAATACTTTTTCCGGACACACATCGATGCAGCGACCGCAGCTAATACAATCCTGACTCATGACTTTTCTATCCCCTTCTTTTAGGGGCTGACGCAGAACGTCAGGCTCTGGGCAAACGTTGTAGCAGTCCATACATTTAGTGCAGGCTTCACGATGTGTTGCTGTGATACGAATGATACTCTTGTTTCCAATAATCCCATAGGTCGCGCCTAGTGGACACAAATGACCACACCAACCGTGTTCGACTAACACTAAGTCGAGCAGAAACACCAAAAAGATCAAAATCCAACCCGCTCCCATTCCGAAGACAAGGCCGCGATGCAACGTGGCGACAGGGTCGATCCACGCCCAAAGTAATGAACCAGAAACCGCGCTGCCAATGAGAATAACGGGTATCAACCAGTAGCGGATTTTAGGTGACCACGAGTAGCTAGTTTTTAAATTGAATTTACGTCTAAGCCACGCGGATAGATCGGTTACAAGGTTAAGTGGGCAAACCCATGCACAAAAGGCTCGGGGTGCGAGAAAGGCATAAAAGGCGATGACTATCGCGACACCAATCAGGGCGTTTGCTTCTGGCCAGTGGCCAGTGGCAATCGTTTGAAACACCAATAAAGGGTCACTGAGTGGGATGGCCTCAAACAGCATGCTTGATGACAGGTTACCGGTCAGTATGCCCCACGTAGGCCCCATCATGAATAAGCCCATAATGGCGAGTTGACACACTCGACGCAGAAGTAAAAATCGATGTGCTTGCCACCATCCCAGCGCGTTTACGGCGTCTTTGCCAGCGTCTTTGGCTAAGTTTTTGGCCATTACTCGCCTCCTCCGGTTGGGTCCGTGGTGTTATTTGGAGCGATATTGAGCTGCTCTGGGAAGTTACCGTCTCTAAGTTCAACGTTCTCTTCCCAACCTAACTGATAATGCTCACCCATTTTGCCTTTCGCTAATTCAATGGGAACGACCTTAATGGTGGCGACTTCCGTAACGCAAGCTTGTTCGCATTTACCACAGCCAGTGCAAGCATCAGAATGTACAGTTGGGATTAGTTTGGCGTGATAACCCGTGCGTTGGTTGCGGATGGACTCAAGAGTGATTGCTTCATCGATAAGAGGACAAACTCGATAACACACATCACAACGCAAGCCCTGCCAATTTAGACATTCTTCATGATCAATGAGTACGGCTAGACCCATGCGGGCGTCGTCAATATTGGTGAGCGAATGATCAAGAGCACCACTAGGGCAGGCGACAACACAGGGAATATCGTCACACATTTCACAAGGAATATTGCGAGCGCTAAAATACGGTGTCCCTGAAGCAACGGGGGACAGTAGGGTCGCAAGTTTAAGCGTATCGTAAGGGCAGGCTTGAACGCACAAACCGCAACGAATACAGGCTTCTTCAAATTGATTTCCTTCTAGTGCCCCTGGTGGACGAATCGGTACGCTGCCGCTGTCTTTTGCTTGGCTTTGGCGAGATTGTAATCCCAATACAGTTGCAGCAGCACCAACACCGACGGCGGTTCTGGCGGCATCTCTCAAAAATCGGCGACGACTTTCAGACGTTTTACTACGAGACATATTGAGACCTTTATCAACTATGACAAAAACATGTCGGTCATTATTGGTGTGGCGTTATTCGATAAATTTAGTGGTATTCTTTTTGAATAACATCACACTTTGGGATTAAACGTAGAGTGTGTTGATTTGCATCAAGTACGAGATAAGGCGGTGATCACATCTTAAGGAAGTTGCTAGGGCGACAATGCTGACAACGCGTGAGTTCCTACGTTTCCATCTAAATATTATAGCTTAGTTGGCGCTGAACGAGCTGTTCAGGCAGCGGAAGGAGTCCACTGCCTAGAGAAGGAAAAGCTAGGCGAATGGATTTTTTTTGTTGTTCTTAATGGCTCGATGAACGAGCCCTATGATGGCCAATAGCATCATAGATAGACTGATTACGACAACGCCTTTAGAAAGCAGCTGTTGATAATTATCTAAAGCCGGATTGGTCATAATCCATTTGCCAGCGAGTAGTAGTACCAAGCACCATATTAGCGAGCTTGAAATACTAATGAGAACGGTTTTTAGGGGGTTAAGTTTAGCGATTCCCATTAGCATGGGTGTGAGCACTCTAACAAAGGGTACGAAGCGAGAGATAAATAATGAAGCGAAGCCGTATTTGTTTAATAAGCGGTGTGCTTTAGGCAGGGAATCGTCGGGAAGAATTCGTTCTAGATAACTCACAAAAGGGGTTTTGTGGAGTACACGTCCCTGGAAATAGGCACATATTGAACCTAGCGATGCCGCTGCGCAAAGCGCTGCTCCGGCTGAGTAGAAATCTAAGATACCCAAGCCTATCATGCCACCAACGAAAAGAACTAGACTGTCTCCTGGCAAGGGCAAGAATACAAAGCTGGATTCTAAAAAGAGAATGGCTGCCAATAAGAACAGAAACCATTTTAGAGAGCTAACTTGCTGTAGTGTTTCAAAGTCGTGATGCCAAACGGCGAGTAATATTTCGAGCATAATTCAAACCATCCTATAGAAAACGGTGCCACTATTATGTGTGAAGCAAAAAAGTGGCACTTAGAGCAACGACTGAAACATCAGCGTGATATCGATAACAAAGACAAGCAGTTGAGTTGCCCTATTTAGTGAATTTGTACGGCGGCTGGTAACGTGACACTAGCCATGAGTTCTGCGATGAACGGTAAGCACACCGAGCAGCAATAAGCGTTCTTTTGTGAAAGCGTATCACGGACAGACCTCCTCATTGCTCATGTCGTTATTGGCATAGTGCTTAGGTTGAAGACCCAAAAGTTGTGGTAGGGTGACGCCAATCGAAATGGATGACCAAGTTCCACTCGCTATTCCAACACACAATGCGATGGCAAAGCCTTCTAGCGCTGCGCCGCCAAGAAGCCATAGGCTTGCGACGGTCACAAGTGTTGTTCCTGATGTCACAAGCGTGCGCGAAAAAGTTGCCTTAACGGCATCGTTAATAAGATGGTTGGTCGTTCCATTTGGGTTGCCTTTTAGAAGCTCTCTGGCTCTGTCAGCGATGATGATCGAATCATTAAGCGAATAGCCCAGCACAGCCAAAACAGCGGCCAAAACAGTTAAATTGAATTCAATTTGCGTAAGTGAAAATAGGCCAACAACCAATACAACGTCATAGACCAGCGCTACTAGTGAACCAAGAGCTAAGCGCCATTCAAATCGATAACTAAGGTAAAGCATCGTGAGAACGAAACAGGTCAGAATAGCCAAGCTTCCTTGCTCTACCATATCTTGTCCTACCTGAGGGCCCACAACACTACTATTGAGAACATCGACACTGCTACTAATCGGTGTCAGCACGTCGGTAATTGAAGGTTGTATAGTCTCCGTCTGGTTGTAACGAATGATCCAGCGGCCGGGTTCATTTGAGCTTACAAGCTGGACGTCTTGAGCAAGCGCAGAATCGAGTTGTGTCTTAATGGTGCTAGACGTAATGTCGTGATCAATATTCACCTCGGCGACCACACCGCCAGTAAAGTCCAGCCCCCAGTTGAAGCCCTTAAAGGTGATAAAGGCAACAGAGATGATAAACAAGAAAGCAGAAATACCAGACATGCCAAAGCGAAGTCTTGTAAGCGTGTTGTGAGAAATCGTCATAATTAAACCCTTACGTCACGGCGTTGATCACGCCCCCAAATTAAGTTGATAAGCGCGCGAGAGGCAAAAATGCCGGTGAACATACTGGTTAGCAAGCCAAGCCCTAGCGTTAGAGCAAAGCCTTGGATAGGCCCATTACCGATGGCATAAAGTGCGAGTGCGACAATCATGGTGGTGAGATTGGCATCGATGATGGAAGAAAAGGCGCTATCAAATCCCCGATCAATCGATTGGGCAAAGTTCCTACCCTCTTTCATTTTGTCTTTAATGCGTTCGAAAATAAGTACGTTTGTGTCTACTGCCATACCAACGGTGAGTACTAATCCTGCAATACCGGGTAAAGTAAGCACCGCACCCGGCAGCAATGCGATAAGACCAAACAACATCACCATGTTGGTGATAAGAGCAGCGTTGGCGACCCAACCAAGGCGGCGATACCACAGAGCAATAAATGTCAGCGTAAACCCAAGACCTAAAGCAAGCGCTGAAAATCCGTTTTTGACGTTTTCGGCACCTAACGATGGGCCAATGGTGCGTTCTTCAATAATGGTCACTGGCGCTGTAAGAGACCCCGCTCGTAATAGCAAAGCAAGCTCTTGCGCGTCTTGCATGCTACCGACACCTGTGATTCTGAAGCGGTTACCAAGCTGGGATTGAATCGTCGCAACACTAATCACATTACTGACTTGCTGGCTTACTCCATTGGCATCTCGACTGTACTCGCTATAAACGGTGGCCATTGGGTTACCAATATTGGCACGGGAGAACTGCGACATTTTTCGGCCACCCATTGAATCAAGTGAAATATTGACCTCGGCTGTGCCCATTTCACCCACGCCAGCACGCGCATCAATGATGTGCTCACCACCGAGTACGGCGCGACGATTGACCACAACGGGGTTGTCGTGATTGTCATTTAACGTTTTAGAGTGCGCGTTGGCGGAATTGACGACGTCATGGAATGCCAGAGAGGCGGTTGCACCAATCACATCTTTGGCGGTAGCGGGGTCCTGCACTCCAGGAAGTTCGATCCGAATACGGTTTTCACCTTGACGCTGAACCGATGCTTCAGTAATGCCTAGTTCTGTCAAACGACTGCGCATGATTTGCAGGTTTTGCTGTACCGTAAGAGTGCGTAGCGTGCTTTTTTCTTCATCCGATTGAGTCAGAATGACGGTATTCGTTGTGGAACTGATCTGCCATTGAGGGAAACGCTCACGAACGATACTGCGCGCCGAAGTCACATCCTCACGAGTGCGCAATGTTATTTGTACTTTGTCTTTTACTTGTCGACCGCGGCTCGCACGAATTTCGCTAGTGATTTCGTCAATCACCATCTGACGGTGCGCTTGATAGACGGGTTCCATATCGACTTCCAATAGAAATTGGACACCGCCTCGCAGATCAAGCCCAAGCTTAATGGGTGAAAATCCCCAGTTGGTAATCCATTTTGGCGCTGCAGGCTCCATTGCTAAAGCAACGGTGGTATCTTCGCCCAGTTGTGCGTCAAGCTGCGCTTTTGCTGTGGCTTGCTGAGCTGGGTCTTGCAATACGACTACGGTACGTTCACCTTGTTGATCGATACTCAATGTATCGATATTGGCATTATCGAGTCGCTTGGATAGCGCAACAGCATCAAGTGTATTGTTGCCGCGTTGACTGATGTGTAAGGCTGCATTTTCCCCGTACCACGAAGGTAGAGCGCTGAGCAGCATGATAACGATGGTGCTAATTAAGACGATGTATTTCCACTTCGCATAGCGGTTAATGGATGGTTGTGTTGTTCTTTTCTTCACGTGTAACTCTCTTTTCAAAAGAAGAATAACAAGTGCGCGAAACAGTTCAGTGTTAGGACGTTGCATACATGTGGCGTAGCGCAATGAGCTCGATTTTAGCGATAAACTACAAGCTACCCCGAATGAAATTCACTTTTGGATGCAAGGAATTGGACTGTTTGAGCGCGATCTAAGTGGGTGCCCTTAAGGCATTAGATGCGTGAAATTAGATAAACCGAGCGTGATCGTGGGCGTATAAAGCGTTGCTGTCCTTCCAACCAGACAGCCGGGAAGGGGAAGTGGCGTTGCTATTGACCCAGTAAAGGGTAGATTCAGGCAGTTCAATGGTGCTTAAGGCGCTAGCCAGAAGCTGTGGTGGCATGAATGCAATAAGTAAGTAGTAGTCGGGTTTTACCCCCAAAGTTGCACAGTTGTCGCCACTCATAACGCGACGTAGCAAGGAAGCAAAGTAGGGTGTCGCATTTTCACTAAACGCGGTGTCATCTTCATTACCTGAAGTGACAGTGTCACCCGTCCGAGCCGGTAGACACCGATCGATAGGGTCGCTATGACTGCATTCTAAAGTAGTGAGGGAACTGGTAAAGTCGATGTTGAATTGAGGTGTTGACGGGTACTCTTGTGCGCTCACTGTGTATGAACACAATGATAAGACCGCGACAACAAGTAATGCATAACAACGCTTCAACAAGGATCAAAACCAATTTCAATTTAGAACTTGCGCAGTATAAACGATAAATACCGTATGAAAGACTCTTATTCAGAGCTCTTTGTTGCAAGATATGTCGAAAACCCAGCTGTGACTGGTTTTTATAACAGAGTCAGCATTAAGAATGCCCCATTGACATCTATATTGTTGTAGGAATGTAAGTTTGTTGTATTGATTGATGATGACCTATATGCAGGCTTCATGGTTTGTATTTTCTTCTATTTTTCTTTTTCCATTAATCTGCTCGCAGCCAAAGACTGGCTAACAGAATAATTCTTAAAGGTAAAATTATGAAAAAGCAAATCGTAGCGATGACACTGGCTTCTCTTTTCGCAGGTGGCGCTATTGCCAGTGAGTTTACTGGTGGTTTAGAGATTGATCATAAATTTGACGCAGGTGCCGATGCCGAAGGTAATAAAGGCACAGTTAAGGATGACGGTCTAAAAATATTTGCTGGCTATAATGGATTTGGCCTATCTGCAAAACGTAACACTGCAGGTGAAAACGAATTTAATGCAAACTACACCCACGATCTTGAGACATTTTGGTTGAAGGGTGAAGTTGAAGGTGTGGTACGTACTAAAGGTAGCAACGATGTGATTAAGGCTGGCCTTACCGCAGGTACATCGTTCGATGACTATCTTGATGTGAGCATTCGCTACCGTAAAGACCAGGAAGTGAACAAGAAAAATGTGACTGCTGAAAAGTCTAATGTTGATCGCTTTGACTTCTTCGTAGGCAGCCAGGTAACTGAACGAGTTTACTTTGGCGCTAAAGTTGTCAACCAAACTGAACGTAACAGCACTCTTGCATCACAAAACAACGGCAAGAACTGGAACAACTATGAGCTTCGTGCGTCATTTACAAGTTTCGAAGCCTGGACTCCATTTGTTGAGATCGGCAACGAACAGACTGGTCTAAACAAGCGTGATTCGTACGCGAAATTTGGCGCTGTATTCGCGTTCTAATTTGTCGGGAATAGCCGCTATAAATAAACTATCGAGTGCTATACACAATTCCATTACCATGCCCCCGCATGGTACTGGAGAGCAGAGTATTCGGTAGATGATAGGCGCATGAGCAAACAACTAGCCATGCGCCATTTTGTCAGACTGGTCGTTAGGAGGTTTCTTCCTCGGTTAAGTTATTCACCCAACGATTGCCGAATACGCGCCATGCTGCGGGCAGCAGTTTGATCATTTCTTCTGATACCATCATCAATAATACAATTGGAAACGTCCATTCAAAATACATGGCGCCCAATGCCGTCATCGGCACAGCCCACAGCCATTGACACACAAAGTCCATATTCATACAAAACTTGCTGTCACCACCACTTCGCAATATGCCAACTATCAAGGTGATATTGATGGTTCTAAATAGAATGCTCAGTGCCATGATAGGGAAAGCGGCCACCATGAGTGCCTGAACCTGTTCAGAGAGTTCGCCGTACAAGGTAAGAATCAAAGGTTGTAATACCAGCAGCATACCAGCAAGGATCATCCCGCCAATCACAGACACTCGTAATGCCCAGCGCGCGTACATCTCACTTTTGGAAAACTCGTTGGCACCAAGAGCATTGCCTATCATGATCGCTGCAGCGCTAGAGATGCCGTGAGCAATAGAAAGGGCAATCGATTCGATAGGCGTAATTACTGCCATGGTCGCCAATTCAACATCCCCCATTCGCCCCAAAATAATGTGGAATGTAAAAATACCAGCACACCAAATAAAGCTACCGACAATGATGGGGTAGGTCACTGTTAAGAACTTACTTAACATGACTCGATTGAATGCGTTGGCAAAATGCTGTGGTCGAATCGCCAGTTCAGGAAAACCACGGTAAAGGATAATTATCGCAGTGACTAAACGAAGCGTTCGGGCTATCACACTACCAATACCAGCTCCGATCAGCCCCAGAGCCGGTAGACCGAAATGCCCAAAAATGAGGAGATAATTGAGAATGACATTGACGCCGATTTCAAGTATCGACAAATACAGGTTTATGCGTGTTTTTCCAATTGAGCGCAGTGCGCTATCAATAGAAATGGAAACACCCGCAAACAGTATGGCGATGCCAAGCAATCGGACATACGATTCGGATAGCGCTTGAACCGGCTCGGAAGGATCAAACCAGCTTGGCAAAAGCGCCGGGAAAAAAAAGCACACGATAAAGCAAAATGTGGCAAAAAGTTGGGTAACGCTCGTGCCGAGTGCAAGGTTGCGCTTTAGGCCCTGGGAATCTTTTGCCCCCCAATACTGAGCAAGTAAGATCCCCATACCCGAGCCCATTCCCCAAATAAATACGCTCGCAACCCAAAACACACGAGAACCAATACCCGCTGCAGCGACTTGGTCATTGCCCAGTTGACTGATCATCAAACTGTCGACAAACCCCAGGCTACTAAATAGAAGGCTCTGTAGAGCGATTGGAGTACCGAGTAGTAAAATCCTTTTAAGAAACGCGCTAAATCTTTGTTCTTCCATGAAAAACCTCTGCATCGACACACCGCTAACGTACTGTTTTTATGCAATGAATTCAATAATTAATCACAAGTCCATAGGGAGGTAAGCGCAAGATCTTCGAGTCAGGGCGCAAAGTGCGAAATTTAAAACCTACCGGGCTTTAAATTGGGGAGACAAAAAAGCAGGCAGAGCGCCTGCTATTTGAAGGGGTGTTGTGATTAAGTTCGCCACTACACCAGTGGCTTGTCCATCAGTTGTTGCTTAAGCGCCAGAATATGCTCAATTGCCAGAACATGCTGAGGATAATCACTAAATTTAGGCAAGATCTGCTCATTGACCAGGTCTAGATCATTGCTGATTTCCCAGAACAAGGTTGTGGTGTGAAGCATCGAGGTCAGTGGTTTGTATACCTGAAACTCATAGACATCACACAATAATGCGTAATGCTGTTCGCGGTCTGACTCACTCAGCAGTGGCTGTGCAAGCGCTACGGTAAAGCGTTGATAAATATCACTGCTTTGCAGAGTTTCTATTACCGGCTTATTGTCTTTTGCTAACTCGCTGAGCTCAGCGTTAATGATGCTCAGCCAGTGTTGCTGACTTAAAGTGCTTTCATCGATGAGGTCGTCATTACTGCGAATATTCGATTCAATGACTTTTTGCCCATTTTTGACCGCCGCTCTAACCTTTGGAAACGGCAATTGGAATTCTTTGCAAAGTTCGACAATGAGCTTATGAAACCCACCGTGTGGTAGGTGGATATTGCTCTTAAATATTGCCAGTGCGCGTTCTTGTTGTGTGGTCATTTGGCTCATAGGGTTCACCTTACAATGCTGATATTCGAATTTGGAGTGAGCGTGATATGGGCTAACAGTATTGAAACTTAAACCACCAAGCGATTATTGCTGTCTCGGCTATTGAGGATCCGCTCCTGGTGATTGATTTCTGTCGATGATTTAGCCAGTCGGTCGTAGAGCAGAACGTTGGTTGTTGCTGCCAGGTTCATACAACCAATCGTCGGCACGTAAACGACAGCATGAGCTTTACTCACGATGTCTTGGGGGATCGAACCATCTTCAGGACCGAAAATATACAGCGCATTCTCAGGGTGTTCGAATTCAGGAAGCGGTGTCGCCCCTTCAACTAATTCAACACAAACAATGCGTACGTCCCCACTGAGATCCGCTGTGAGATCATTGGTTGCCTTGAGTGGGATCTTGCTGGATATATTTTTTGTGTCTGTCTGAAACTTTGCCGCTCTGGCAAAACGTTCGCCACTGTAACGTACTTCTGATGCTTGATAGCACCCGGCAGCACGCATGACGGCACCAACGTTCGATGGGCTTTTAGGATTGACCAAACCAATTACAACAGACATTTTTCTACACACTCACTTTCTTACAAACCAAGTCGAGCAGTATACATAGAAAAGCTTTTTTGATAAGAGCTGTTGAGACTATTTTGTCAAACTCAGGGCAAACGGCGAGCTGTTGACCCGCGCTTTGGGTGTCAAAATGTCACCTGCGCTCGTTCAGCCCATACTTGATGCGGAATCTACTGCCAGCGTGCTGTGTCTCGTTTTTGCACAAAAGCGACTTGGACACGTAGGAATGAATTTACCCACTGGGTAACTTATAGTATCCCAAAACGCAATCAGGATTCGCTTACCGCGCTGCTTGAGATACAAGAAATTGAAAAGAAAAGGGCAACGTATTTTTAGGGAACCAGATGGTTTTATACTGATCTAACGAAAATCTATGTATTGCTGCCTTTTGGAAAATTTGCCAAACAGCACCTTCCCGATGGGTTTCGAGCCGTACACGCACAATTGCCACTCTTTTTTTCCTGAACCACAAACTGACGTGTAAGAGGATTATTATTGGCTTCTGCGTTAGTTATACCGTAGCAATAACAAACTAGAGCATCGTTTGACTCTGACTTAACCCCAACTAAGGTGCGAAGTGAATCGGACTCAATGACTGAATTATCCTGACCAAAGTAGACCACCGAACAATCAGGAGCGGAGCAGAAGTAGTATCCTTGATTCTCTGGTTGCCACGCCCATGGATCTTTGATGTGATGCCTAATGGTTGCTGTGGATACAGAACTATACTGCTCTCCATTCGAAGGACAAGTATGTTTTCGTGGAAAAGAATCAGAACAAGTAGATTTTGAGCAGCAATCGGACATTGTCACCTCCTTGGCCAATTTAAAGACTCAGACATCATTTAGAATAGTTCACAAAGAGTCTCATAAATTGTAAATATATCCACATCAATTTGATGTCGCTAATCCCATACAAAAGTAAACTAATCAACCACAAGATTTTCTTTGTATTCCATTAATATCAATCTATTAGCTTGAATTAAACTATACTCAAATATACACATGCGGATAATGTCCCCATAAGGTTAACTGATGGTAAACATAGAAAAACCGACTCACGACCGAAAAATGACTAGTTTCTTTGAACGCTACCTGACGGTGTGGGTTGGATTATGTATTGTTATTGGTATCGCCCTTGGTAAGGTCGCTCCTGGACTTGCAAAAACGCTAGATGGCATGGCCATTTATGTTAACGGAGCACCAGTGGTTTCTATCCCCATCGCTATCTGTCTTTTTTTCATGATGTATCCAATCATGGTAAAAATAGATTTTGCTAGTGTCGTTAAAGCAGGAAAAAGTGGTAAACCAGTGTTCCTGACACTTTTTATTAACTGGTGCATTAAACCTTTTACTATGTATGCCATTGCCATGTTTTTCTTGGGGACCCTACTGAAAGGTTTTATCGGTGATGAAGCTATAGATCTGGTCAAAATGCCGTTTGGTCTTAACTTACCTGTTGGCGCTGCATATGGTGATGGAGTTGTTGTACTAAAAGATGGGATAAAAATGCTTCAGATCCCTCTTTGGCGAAGCTATTTTGCTGGATGCATTCTTTTAGGTATTGCACCTTGCACTGCTATGGTATTGGTTTGGGGCTACCTAGCAAGAGGTAACGATGGCCTTACATTGGTAATGGTCGCAATCAACTCTCTGACCATGTTGGTGTTGTATGGGATTCTGGGTGGCTTCTTACTAGGCATAGGTAAACTTCCAGTACCATGGCAGGCATTACTCCTTTCCGTCGCTATTTACGTGGCTATGCCATTGGTTGTTGGTTATTTTTCCCGTAAATGGGTTATTAAACATAAAGGTGAAAAGTGGTTCAAAGAAAAATTTTTGCGCGTACTTACACCGATTACAATCGGTTCATTATTACTGACACTTGTGCTCCTATTTAGCTTTAAAGGTGAGACCATTCTGAATAATCCAATGACTATTCTGTGGATCTCAATCCCGCTTTTTATCCAGACAGTGTTTATATTTGCTTTAGGATACTTATCAGCCAGATTCCTCAATTTACGTTATGAGGATGCGGCGCCAGCTGCAATGATCGGAGCATCAAATCATTTTGAAGTTGCGATTGCTACTTCCGTAATGATTTTCGGACTTTCATCAGGAGCCGCTCTGGCAACAGTTGTTGGCGTTCTAATTGAAGTACCAGTGATGTTAATGCTGGTTAGTATCTGCAAGCGTACTTCAGGATGGTTTACAACGGATAACTCTTCATAGTCAGTTCAGTTATCTTTGGTATTGCATGAGTATACATTTCCCCCCTAGAACTCACCAAGTCACGAACGCTGTTACACTGATGCTGTGCTCGCTGTCGTTAGATTCCAGCCTTCACAGTAATGACTGTATTTGAGCTAGGCGTAGCGTCACGTATTCAGTCGAGCGATATGGGGTTCTCATCGTCTTGAAACAACACTTCTGTTCAAACCTCGTTATTTTACAGCTTGCATATACTAGCCATTCGGTTTAGCCTAATTTGTAATCAATTGGAGATTTGAATGCTTTACTTAGTGACTTACCTCTGGCTCAACGTTCTAATGCCTGTAGCTCGGTAGGTAACACTTTGCCCGGCTACGAGATATGCGTAGCCAGGTTGACCCTTTCTCGCACTCGTAGCCCAAACCTGAAGGGAGACGAGAATGACAAACCAAACGCAAGCGATACCAATTAGCGAACAGAAATCCTGTTATACAAAGGGGGTACTGCTTGCTCTATCTGGTGCCGCACTGTTTTCAATTAAGCCGGTACTAATCAAATTGGCGTATTCTGTCGGTGGCGATCCAACATCGATCATGACGATGCGTGCGTTTAGTTCGTTGCCCATCTATCTGGTGATATTTGCGCTTCTATGTCGCCAACAACATCATCGCAATAATGTAAGACAGTTTGGGATGAAAGCGGCGTTAATTGGTGTGGCGGGTTATTACTGCGCCAGTTATCTTGATATTGTTTCCTTGCAATACATCCCGGCTCAGCTAGAGCGGTTATTGCTGTTTCTTTTTCCTAGTTTTGTCATTTTGATATCGTGGCTTGTGTATGGAAAAGTCCCAAGTAAAGCGGTGTTGACTGCGGGGCTTATCGGTTATGTAGGCATTGGGTTTATCGTCGTCCACGATATGTCTGCAGTTGGGCCCCAGGTGTTAGTAGGCAGTGCATGGGCCATCGCCTCGGCCATTGTGTTTGCCTGTTATCTTATCTGGAGTAAAGGTCTTATTGGCGTTATGGGGAGCCAACTCTTTACCAGTATTGGCATGGGGAGCGCTGGGTTTGCGATCATCATTCACTTGCTCGTGACGGGAGCTCAAATCGACAGTTGGAGCGGTGAACTTATCGCCTTAGGCATAGTGTTGGGGATCTTCTGCACCGTGATCCCCTCGTACCTTATTGCAGCAGCCATGGCTCAGTTGTCACCAACCCAGCTCAGCTTAACGAGCAATATTGGCCCGGCGATCACTGCGTTGATGGCGGTATTGATTCTGGATGAGGCGTTTACGGTTTATCACTTAGTAGGGATGACATTGGTGCTGTATTCAGTTTATCGAATGAATAAGAAATAGCCTGAAAGAGCCCTATCGGGCTCTATTGCTTTGTCTTACTACCAGGCACTGCCGAACTGGATGTAGGTGGTCCATTCTTCTGGGCCTTTGGCAACATCCACGCCGACCCTTAAGCCAAGTTGTCTTGCCAGCAAATAACGAAAGCCAGCGCCTCGAGTGTAATACCACTGGCTGTCGGAAAAGCGTTGCTCATGATTGACTGCGGTTGCGCCACCGACAAAGCCAAGCACCGTCCAGCGCTCATCAATATCGTAGCTTAGCTCAAGCTCTCCCAACAGCGTGTTATCGGCTTGATAGCGCATCGCAGCAATGCCTCTCATGTCGATATATGGGCGGGCATAAAAAGGGGCATCGTCGGAACTAGACTGCATGTCAGCACGCAGGCCAAGCCCCCAGTTTTCAGCTAGCCTCGCGTAATGATGGGTGTAAGCCTGATACTTTTGATAATTGAAATCGCCGCCAAAAGCTTTGCGATGATGATCCACTTTGATGCCGGCCTTGGTGCCTTCTCTGGGGGCAAATTGATTGTTGCGGCTGTCATAAGTGACGCGCCAACCAATACGACCGTCATTGGAATTTAAACCCGATAAGCCAAGATTTTCGAGTGTGGCGAATTTTGATTCTGATGACATATAGCTGTAACTGCCGCCAACAAAAATATTCGAATCACCTAAACGCACATCGATATCTTGAAAGAAATACAAACCGCGCATACTGAACTCTTCAGCAGGAGCTGTCGCATCATCGTAGTATTTGAGGTTAAATTGAGCCCCAAACAAACCACCTAAATAGCGAACGCGATCATTGAGCCAGTTACCAGAATGAAATCCCCCATACAGTTGGCTGCCGTTATTGGTGCCTAGGGCCATCACACCGGATGCGCTCGCCGGGATGTCTTCGACTTTTTCGCCCGCAAGTCTTTTGGCTTTGCGATCTTCTGATTCATGAAAGAAAAGTAGTGCTGCACCGCCGCCAACGCCTACAGCAGGATCGGTGACCGTTAAGGGAATGGGTAAGAAGCCAACAGCGTTGTCTAAGATGAAACTACTGGCGTCAAGACGACCATCTTGTGGATCAATGAAGTCATCCATCATTCCGGCCGTGGCAATCATAGGGACCGATGACAGTAAAATGGACACAGCGAATAAGTTTTTAGTTTGGGACATAATTCCAATTCAGTTGTTTGCGCTAATAGAAGGCTCCCTCCCGTTAGTGAGCAATTATAATGAGTTACTGAATTCTCCAGGTCAGTATTGTGTAGGATATTGGCTGTTCTCTAAATAGAAAAACCAGTTACTATCGGTTGGGTTAATAGGTGGGAGGGTTTTATTGGGTTTTTTGCTCTAAATTGAGTTTGCTGTTATCTGCTTAGGTATTTTCTATCTTTGCAATTTTCTATCTTTGCAATGTCCTGTCTTTGCATAGAAGGCTAACTGATCCGTACCAGCAGTATCGGACACCGAGTTAAGTGAGTAAAATCACTAACGAGGTGAATCAATGTCCATTAAGAAAACGAAACGAACTCGACACACAGAAGAATTCAAAGCCGAAGCTCTCAAGCTAGCCGATTTGATAGGTGTGGCCAAAGCGGCTAGACAGCTTTCTCTGCATGAATCTCAGCTTTACGCTTGGCGAAAGGCGCTAAAGCACAGCGCCAGTATCAGTGGCCGAGAATAAGAACTGGCTTCTGAGAATGCTAAGCTCAAACGCCTGCTAGCGGAGCAAGCAGAGGAGCTAGAAATTGTAAAAAAGGCCGCAACCTACTTCGCCAAGCATCTAAAGTAGAGTCTTATGAGTTTATGCTAGAGCACTTGCTATTTTTCAGCATTACCCGAATGAGTAAGGTGCTCGATGTCTCTCGAAGTGGGTTTTATCACTGGTTGAAGCACCGTCACAAGGTGACTTCACGTGAGCTTGCGCGTCACGATCTTGATAGTAAAGTCAAGCAAGCCTTTGTCGAAGGTAAGGAACGCGATGGTGCTCGGCGCATTCAGAAAGCTCTGTATGAAGACAAAAGCCCCCACAACATCAAGACGATATCACAAAGCATGAAACGGCAAGGTCTGGTAGCGAAGGCAGCACGGAAGTTTAAGTGCACGACCGATAGCAATCATACTAGAGCGATATCTCCTAACCTATTGGCTCAAGACTTCAGTGCCACTGAGCCAAATCAAAAATGGGCGGGAGATATCACGTATATCGCCACTAGTGAAGGCTGGTTGTACCTAGCGGTGATTATCGATCTCTATTCAAGGCAGGTCATCGGATGGTCGATGAATGAGCGTATGACAGCGGGGCTTGTTTGCGACGCATTAAAAATGGCGTTATTCCGTCGAGGCTTTCCTGAAGGTGTGCTCCTACACAGCGACCGTGGTAGCCAATATTGTTCGAATGACTACCGAGAACTTATAACTGCTTATAAACTAAGACAAAGTATGAGTCGAAAAGGGAATTGTTGGGATAACGCCTGTGTTGAAAGCTTCTTCCACTCACTGAAAGTTGAAGCGATCCAATATGAGCCGATCATGAGTCGAGAAGAGATGCGTCAAACTGTCTTTGAATATATTGAAGTTGATTATAACCAAACAAGGAGGCACAGTGCTCTTGGATATCTAAGTCCAATCAACTTTGAAAAACAAAATGTCGCTTAACCGTGTGTCCAGTGTTGCTGGGGCAGATCACATCGTCAGTAATTAGGCGTTTAGAAGAGTAGCCATTTCGACTGTTACTATCATTGGTCGGTGAGTGTTTTTCGTAGCCAAGGTGATCATCAAGTTCAGCATTTAAAGCTGTCTCAACCGTCACCTTGGTTAACATTTTCCTGAAGTCATCAAGATCCGAAGGAGTCTTAATTGACTTAGCGGCTTCGCGAGCGAAGGCTTCTAAAGCTTTCTTATCCATGTTGCTTATCCTTAGCCATGACTGGCTTAATTATAAGCAGATACACAATTTAAATTACAGGCTCCCAACATGCATCGCTACTCAATCTGAGTAAAAGAATACGAGTTCTTTATACTAATATTGAAATATTTTCCTTTTGAAGATGCGGATATAAACCCATCCCATACTGTTTCAGGGACACCTTCATATCGATACACACTATCATCAGCAAACTGAACATCGAGTAACTGGCTAATAGATGAATACCCCACACTATTGATAGCAGAGCTGCTTACTGATTGTTGCTCATATATTGGCGGTGGGACTAAGTTACGCGCAATACGCTTGATATGATTGGCAATTACATTCGCCTGCCCCGAAGGAAGCAAATATGACGGTATCAAGCCATGGCCCGTTATGTCATTGAAACTAAAAGAGGCATCATAGTTTGAAGGTGCTGCACCAATATATTCCCTAACTGCCGCCATTATAAAGTCAGTATCATTAGTAATGTGACCAACTAACTCTGGTCTTGCAGAGCCTATAGAGCCCCCTACTTGACTTGTTGGAAGTGCAATTCCCATATAGGACAGCATCGGATATGTAGAAAGCTGATTTCCATCATCGAAACGATACTTATTATACAAGCTCTCCAATAGACCATTGGAATAAAAGTTACCTTGAGAGTGGCCAACTAATATCACTCGCTTACATTGATCAAGGTTAGATGACAATCGTCGTTCTGCAGTGAGGTAATCTTCATCCCCAGTTATAAGGTAAGCATCCAATTCACTAAATAGACCGCTAATCAGAGTTTTAGCCTCTTCGTCACTCAAGCCAGTATAAAAACTGAAAGTACCATTAATAAGCATTTTCAGCACTTCCCTTTGTTCGGGAGTAGCTTCTTCATAATTTTGCTTGGCTACCTGCTCTACCTGTTTGGTTAAGTCTTCAGAATTATTGTAACTGCCATCAACAATTGGAGACATTTCAAATTCATTAGCTAAGTATTTCTTCTGGTAAGTAATAAGATGGGCTTTGTTAGCGCCGAATTTCTGATACGTGGTAAACATTCCATTTACGTAGAACAGTTGAACCTCATCGACTCTAGGACCACAATTTGAAGCGTATGCAGTGTTAAGCGACAAAAGCGCAATAATAACAGCGGTTAATATCTTTTTCATTTCGAAACCCCTCCTAAGAACTTATCACAATCAATTTCAGTCACTACCGGGTCATTTCCTTGTAACGAGTGATAGAGCTTGGTAGAAGCTTCTCTGTTTGCAATCGCACGAGCTAAAGTGTCAAAATACAAATCAATTGGATTTAAAAATTCTGGGTTTTCCATTTTATAGACATCAATACAGTATTGTAGAGCAATACCATTCTTTGCCATTAGTTGTGCATCTTTAATGGTGATTTCAACGTCATTTTCACTAAATTCAAGTAATTTTCCAAACTCCTTACCTGCTTGAGTTGCTAATGCAAATTCTTTCCATTCCGTGTAGCTTTCCTTAATAGTAACGGCGTAATCATCTCGTAGACCATCCCCATCATTATCTTCACCAATGATGTTTGTATCATCAGGGGCAGGGGGTGGCTTTACAATCGTATTGATATCTAAGCGCTGCCACTCTGAAGAGGTGCTAGGAATTGTATTCGTATTCCACCACTTAGCAATGTAGAAGCCTGTATTGTATTCGACTACATCACCACCTTTATAAGCAGTGGATTGTTTCCAATCTTCAATGGATTCGTCATCTATGGTAATCCAACCATCCCATGAAATTTGATTATCAACAGGCTCTGTACCTTGGGTCCAGTGAGAGGAGATATATGTAATGCCCTTCCATTTGACAATATCACCAGATTCATAAACTGAATTCTTATTCCACTCATCTGCAGAGTAAGCAATAGTGGGTATGAGAAAAACCGCAATAAACGATATTTTTTCTATAAATTTCTTTTTCATAAGCTCCCTTTATAAGTATATTTTGAAGTTTTATTTAAAAGGTTGACGCATATTTTTAACTTGATGGTTTCATTACCTGAATCTATTCCAATAGGGCCAGGTAGCAACGATTCAATTTTTAAATAAGGGGGTATCACAATTTGGGCAGTCAAAGTCGAACTGGCTGATTGGTATAACCGTGACTTTAGTCCTGGGGTAATGAGGATCTGGCCATAAAGTGCTTTTTTAACGAGGGAGTCACTTGAATAGTTGTCTAGGTTTTCAAGACTAGAGCCAAGAATGGCTGCGTTTACCAAGTTAATGATAGAGTCTATCTTATCAAGCCTCTTTAACCGATACGAGACGTGATTTGTTGAAGCTAGCGATTCAGTTAATTTAATCAGAAATCCCTCTTTTTCGCTCTCAATGCTCATTGGAGTATAGATATCGCTCTCCAATGTGTTGAAAGAACACTCGTCAGGAGTGTCATTAAATTCGCCCAACAGAGCAACATCATTATTTAGAAACTCTACGACCATTTGATAATTGGGGCACAAATTTTGTTCATGCAAGCCAAAAGAAATTTTGGATTGTATTTCGTAAGTATAAAAATTCCGGTAGCGAGATGCACTAGAAAAATAAAATAGAAAATAAAAAACAATTTCATGATCGGAAAATTTTTTGGTTACTTGGTTTTAAATTACATCACCCCGATTTTTTATGAAGAAAAGAACATTTAAAAATAGACCAATATCTCACCATCTAAACCTAAGTAAACAAATGATTACTTATGTTTTTAAGATCAATATATCGACTATGAAATTATCTTTAGAACGCCTTAATTGAGAGGGCTATAGATTAGACGTAATATTTATGTGTATTTCGTAGTATTCCGAATCGCCATTTTTACTGTTTTTAAAACAAGTGCTCGCATTTACCGAAATGTAGACACTTATACCAAGAAAAACATGCGTATTTGAATAATTCTATGCCAGTTATCGAAAAGATTATAGCTTGGTAAAAGAAATTGAGTCTCGGATTTTTAACGCGGATTGGGACACACGAGAGTCGAAGTCTACCTTATTAATGTGAGTGATTCACACACTTACTTTTACTAGTCCAAGCCATCCAAATTAGAGTAAAGGAACTAGCTCGTCTTTGACCAACAACGTCTTAAATGTCCATCCATGCATAATGTGATCTATGCATAAAACATCCCGTGGAAGGCGTATTCAAACGATGAGATTCACACTGCGTAGCGCACCATCTAAACCTTATATCACACTTCATGATTAGGCGTTGATTCATCTACTCTAAGAACCGGGTGCTTGCGGCGCGGCATGAGCCGCAATACCAGAGTAGCTAACATCTTGTTTCTAGGGCTGTGGCGAGTTAAGGCCGCAGCCCAATTACTTTTCATTTCAATTAATCCTCTCATCTACCTCTATAGCTTGCTAGAATACGGCCAAATTTATGAATGATGAAAGCAGACGTATGTATCAACTGACCTTTTCCTTGCAAGAATTTCTCTCTCAATACTGGCAAAAGCAGCCAACCATTATCAAAGGTGGTTTTGCGAATTTTCAAGATCCGATCACGGCAGAAGAACTTGCTGGTTTGACAATGGAAGAAGAAGTGGACTCTCGTTTTGTCTCTAACAAAGACAACGTGTGGCAGGCTGAGCATGGTCCTTTTTCAGAAGACAAGTTCGCCGATCTTGGTGAGAGTCACTGGTCGTTCATCGTGCAGGCTGCCAATCACTGGCATGCTGGAGCTGCACAGCTGGTGGAACCGTTCAAATCAATGCCCCAATGGCTGTTCGATGATTTGATGATCAGCTATTCAGTGAAAGGTGGGGGTGTTGGCCCTCATATCGACCAGTATGATGTGTTTATTATTCAGGGACAAGGTAAGCGTCATTGGCGCGTGGGAGCCAAGGATGTGGGGCAATACAAGGAAGTGAGCAATCACAGTGCGTTGCGTCAGATTGAATCGTTTGAAGCGATTATTGATGATGTGCTAGAGCCTGGCGATATTTTGTATATCCCACCTGGCTTTCCACATGATGGCTACGCGATGGAGCCGTCTTTGAGCTATTCCGTTGGGTTTCGTTCTCCAAAAGAACAGGAGTTGATCAGTAACTTTGCCGACTATGTCCTGGCACACGATTTTGGTGATACTCACCTCCACAAACCCGATCTAGCGACCCAGAGTAATTTTGGCGCAATTTCGAGCAGTGACCTGGCATCCTTGACACAAATGCTGCAAGACAATTTAGCCGACCCTATACGTCTAAAAGACTTTATGGGTTGTATGCTCAGTCAGTCTCGTCATCAGCTTGATATTGTGCAGCCAGAACCAGTCTGGAGTGCAGAAGACATCGCGATACACTTAGAGTCTGGACAAATCATAGAGAAAGTCGCTGGTTTGCGAGCATTGTTCCACGAAGATGAACCTCACCTTCTTTATATTAACGGTGAAGTCATTAAGTTGACGGCAGCAATGGGAGAATTAGCAGCGTTGTTGTCGGGCAGTGACTCCCTTTCAACGGATGCATTCTCACAACCGGTTGAAAGTGATGCCATTGCCTTGATAACCGACTTAGTCAATAAAGGCTATTGGTTTATCGACGAAGAGTAATCGTCATGGTGAAATGGGTGCTGTATCGCTGAGCTATAGTATCCACCTGGTTTATCTAAGATGAAGCATGTAATACACAGGGTGGGAAAACATGGAAAAGTTCGCGTCGATTTATGAAAGAGCTTCTGAACGTAAAGGCGGAGAATCCCGCCTAGAAGAGCTGCTGTCTAAGCCCCTGCCCAGAGAGGCTTTAGCCGCGATTCCTGATGACCGTTGGTTGGCTGAGTTTACCTTGAAGGTATTTCAGTGTGGGATTAGCTGGAAAGTAGTCAGAAATAAATGGCCACAGTTTGAGGAAGTCTTTTTCCAATTCAAGCCGGAGTCATTGTTGATGCTCTCGGATGAACATTGGGAGCAAAAAGCACAAGATCCCCGCATCATCCGCCATTTGACGAAAGTGATGTCCATTCCTGCTAATGCCCAGATGATCGTGTCAGCGAGAGCTGAACACGACAGTTTTGCACAGATGATTGCCAATTGGCCGAGCGAGCAAATCACAGAGCTTTGGGAACACCTAAAGAAACACGGCAAAAGACTTGGTGGTAATACGGGTCCGTATGCGCTGCGCCAGTTAGGGGTTGATACCTTTATTTTGTCATCGGATGTAGAAGGTTACTTGCGCAGTTACAACGTCATCGATTCTGGAAGAGGAACAAAACGAGCATTGAAGGCCGCGAGTGAAGCGTTCGCCAACTGGCAACAGGACTCGGGACGTTCCCTAACCGAAATCAGTCAGGTGATTGCTTATAGTTGCGGTGATAATCGCGTAGTCTGACGCTTGACGAATAATTGATAAAGCGCGCTTGGGCGCGCGATATCAATCAATCGGTCCTAATTACAATTCCTCGATAGGTATGGTTTTGCCTAACCGACTGCTTTCCATCGCCAATTCAATGAGTTTGATGGTCCAAAGAGCATCTTGAGGATCAACGGGTATTGCACCTTGTTTACGAATAGAGTCACTTAATGCAACAAAATAATTTTGGTAGCTTCCCGATTGAGTTGGAATAGCTTTTGAACCTCTCTCGTTATACAACAGGCCATATTGATCTTTCGTTTCGTCTCCCCAGCCCTCAACCGTTGGACTGACCCCAGCGATAAGCCTTGCTTCTTGAGGATCGAGTCCAAGCTTTTCATAGCTACCGATGCTGCCTTTTATAGTAAAGCGTTTATTGGGTGCGGGGCTGTACAAATCGCCGTGTAACGTGACTTGTTTATCGGCGTAATGAAACACAATATTGAAGTAATCAACGTTGATTGAATTGTCGCGCATTTTTAAACATTGCGCGCTTAATGACTGTGGCAAGCCAAATAGCTGCAATGCCTGATCGATTAGATGTGATCCTAGGTCAAATAAGATCCCGCCGCCATCAGTGGTTTGCTCACGCCAGCGCTCGCGTACTTGCGGCCTGAAGCGATCAAAGTGCGATTCAAAGCTCTTTACGTCACCCAACTGCCCCTGGGTTATTAACATTTTGGCTGTGAGGAAATCGCCATCCCAGCGACGGTTATGATACACGCTTAAAATACGCTGTTGTTGTGCAGCAAGCTCGATCAGTGCCTGTCCATCTTCAAGTTTGGTGACAAATGGCTTTTCGAGAACAACGTGTTTATTGTTCTCTAGCGCTAACTTAGCAAGAGCGAAGTGAACATCGTTTGGTGCCGTGATGATCACAAGCTCTGCGTCTGATTGAGAGAGTAGCTCAGACGCTGTGGAATAGTGCGTCACCTGAGGCCAGTCGTGTTCAACAGCCTCTTTTTGACTGGTACTAATGGCGCATAGTTCGAATTCATCAAGGCCAGCTATGAAGGGAATGTGAAACGTCTTGGCTGAAAACCCATAGCCAATAATGGCGGTTTTAATGGGGAGCTTTGTCATGTTGAATCGATCCTTGATTAGATAAGTTTGTTATGCTTTTTCAATGTTAAAAACAGATCATAGAGCAGCTCAATATCGTTGTGATCCATGCTCATCATTGTGTCCATCATATGCAAGACACTCGCGGGCACTGCAAGTTGCCCGCCATGCTCACGGTCAATGTCATCAACGGGAAACAACTGCAAAATACTGACATCCAGACTCTTACCAATTCGAAACAGGTCGAGGACCGTGAACTGGCTGCCTTGCTCTTTGTCCATCTTACTGTAAAAGGCCGTCTTGCCGATCCCGGCCTGCTCAGCGAGCTGATTTTTCGTTAATTGGCGGTGCACCATGTATGCTTCTATTCGTTGGATTAACATCGCCCGAAAGCGCTGTTCATTCTCACCAAAAAATTCAAACCCGGTTGTATTGAGTTGCGCCATCGTAGACATCCTTCTGGCTATTGGTTTCATATTATAAAAAACATCATAGCTCTTTGTTCATAATATGGAAACCATTGCGCTTATAATGGAGGAAATTTAAGCAACTATTGGTTGCGCGCTGTGTGTTCGATGGGGAGTCGGTATATGTTTATTAAGCAAGTCAGTCAATTAATCACAAGTCTTTTCTTGGTGGGAGCCTTGGTATTGTCAGTTCCAAGTTTAGCCCAAAGTAGCCCTGAAGGGATGGTTGTCGATGGGCAAACAGAGCAATATGCAAGAGTGGTTGCGAGTGGAAAATTATTAAGCTTAACCAAATGGAAAGTCGAAGTAGACTTTGGGCAAGAAACAAAGATCAGCATCCGTAATAAAGACCTTCTAAGGGATGATAATGGAAATACCATTGTCTTTAATTCGCCAATTGATGCCGTGAACTTTTTAAACTCGAAAGGTTGGGTGTTGGTTTCAGCCAGTTCATCAAGCGATCACTTTACTGCGATCATGAAACGTAGCTTGTAATCTTGCTTGATCAAAGAACGGAGAGGGTTGAACGGTTTAATCACAATACACATAGATGTCGTAATTGATTGCTTTGTCGCCAAAGCTTGCGTTGCTGCACTAATTCGATAATAAGATAACAGCTTTTCTGTCAATTAAGTGCATATTTGCTAGTTTACTGCTTGAGGATTTATTGGTGGAGTGAATTGATGGCAAACCCTTTTCGTTTTATTTCAATCAGCAATACTATGCTGGTCGTGTTTTCTATTCCAACCGTGTTGTTACTTCTATTCGTTGGTATCCAACTTAATAATGCCAGCTTGCAGTTAGAGCAAACAGAAAAATCTAGAGAAACCACTCAACTTTTTCAGCTCTACGATGAGGTCGCTCATCAATTTGCGGTTGAGCGCGGTTTAACCGCAGGTGTCGTTGCGGCTAAAGGTCAGGGATCTCAGGTTGACGCGCTGATGAAGCAGCGTCAAAAAGCGGATAAAGCATACGAAGCATTGGCGAGTTTCTCTGCCGTACACCTCGACTCAGGTTTGGTCACCACGCTGTTAACCGACGTTAGCCGTGAGTTAGAGCGTCGACACAATATTCGAACGCAAGTCGATAAACTTGCCATCGTTAATTCTCCTTTCGCGTATTACTCAAATATTAACAGCCTTGCTCTCGATAACCTTTCGGCGCTGTTGACTCAGATTAATGACGCCCAGCTTAAAAAAGAAATGCAGGGCCTGCTGGCTCTTCTTATTGTTAAAGAACAAGCGGGAAAAGTGCGCGGTGCATTGAACGGTGCTTTTGCTGGTAAACGTTCTTCGTTAGAGATTTACGCCCAAATTCAAACTTACCTTGATACAGAAGAGTACGCGCTTCGAAAAGCCAATGTCTTGCTTAGCGACAGTGCCAGAGCATCTCTTGCCTCTCTTTCAGCTCAGCCAGATTGGCTGAAAGTGAAGCGAATTGAAGGGCAGTATTTGCAGCAAAAGGACACTTTGGCAAATCTAACAGGCCCAAGCGCGCCAGAGTGGTTTGGTTTGGCAACATCTCGAATCGGTATGGTCAAGCAACTTCGTGATCAGATTTCTACGGATGTGTTACTGCAGGCGGTTGATAACCAAAAGGCGGCAGAAACGTTACGCTGGTTACTTATTGGACTAACAGTATTTGTGATTCTGCCAATGACATTGGTGACTTTACGTGCCGTGACTTTACTCCGAACTCGTGTAAAAAGCTTTGTTAGTAAACTTGATACAATGGCAAAGAATAAGGATCTCACCGTTCGTCTCGCTGATTCTCAGTACGATGAAATTGGTAGAATTGCGCATCACTTTGACCATCTAACACACGCGCTTGGAGAGGCGCTATCTAAGTCGTTGGCGGTCGCGAATCAGACGGAAAAAGAAATTACTAGTATGGCGAGTTTGGTTGAAAAAGCACAATCTATGAGCCAAAAAACACATCTGCGCTGTGACAGCATTGCAACAGCTTTAACAGAAATGACTCAAACCAGTCAGGAAGTTGCAGGCCTAACGGTTGAGGCGCAACGCAGTGCTGATACGGTCAAAGAGAACGCACTTGGTTGTCAAACCCACAGTGAGAAAACATTGGGAACGACGAAGGGGTTACTTGATAGTGTGAACAATACTTATGCGTGCTTAGAGGGATTGGAAAAGCAGACAGAAAATGTCACGGTGATCCTTGATACCATTAATGGAATATCGGAGCAAACCAATCTACTGGCATTGAATGCGGCTATCGAAGCGGCTCGAGCAGGGGATCAGGGACGGGGTTTCGCGGTTGTTGCCGACGAGGTAAGGACGCTCGCACAACGCAGCAAGCAGTCAACAGAGGATATCCGAGTGTTACTCGATGGTATTAACGAAAATGCCAAAGTGTCTTTTAGTCACATGCAGCAAAGTCGTGATGCCAGTTATGCCACGCAGGAAATGGTCTCTGACACCAAATCTTTGATTGAGTCGTTGATTGTCATTGTCACAGAAATCACGGATTTCAACGCTAGCATTGCCGCGGCCTCAGAAGAGCAGTCACAAACTACCAATACAGTGGAAACGGACGTTGATGATCTGCTTGGTGTGGCGCAAAGCACCAACCAATCGATCGTGTCTATTCAACAAGAAATGGATGTAATCAAATCTAGAATGTCTGAATTGGTCGAGGAAGTGACGGTGTTTCGTCTAGCAAACTAGCGGTCACCTTAATCGTTCATTGGATAATACAATCGTTAAGATGAAAACAGCCCCTTAGTGAATTAGGGGCTGTTTTTTTCGGTGCGTTATAACGTTCGAACCAATTTTTTATTCACAAATTCATCGATGCCTAACCGACCAAGTTCGCGTCCGAACCCTGAGCTTTTGATGCCACCAAATGGTAGGCATGCTTCAGACATAGAGAACGTATTGATAAAAGAAGCGCCGCAATGCAATTGGTCAGCGACACGATGAGCTTTATCTACGTTTTCTGAAATCACCGCTGAGCTGAGTCCATAGGAGCTATTGTTCGCCAGCTCAATCGCCTCTTGCGCGGATTGGACACGGTATACGATAGCGATAGGCCCAAATAATTCCTGGTCAAATACATCCATGTTAGGGGTGACACCGGCCAAAATAGTGGGTTTTAGCCATGCGCCTGGCAAAGGTTCCGCTTCACCGCCCAATACTAGCTCAGCGCCTTGAGAAATGGCGGTTTGAATTTGCGATATTAAGTGGTCACGCTCAGCAACATTAACAACTGGCGCGTAACCCGTCTCGTCTGACATAGGGTCGCCGGGCTTCAAGCTTGAAAGAATAGCAGTAAACTTGCTCATGAAAGAGTCGTAGACAGCATCTTCGATAATAAAGCGCTTGGCACTAATACAGACTTGCCCTGAATTAAACATTTTAGCAATGACAGCAAGCTCGACCGCTTTATTAATATCGGCATCAGCCAACACGATAAACGGGTCATTGCCACCAAGTTCCATCACGACTTTTTTGAGGTGTTTTCCCGCTAAGGCAGCAACACTGGACCCCGCCTTTTCACTGCCCGTGAGTGACACACCTTGAATACACGGGTTGGCAATGACGACTTCAGATTGGCTAGAAGAAATGAACAGGTGATTGACTAAGTTCTTAGGGAAACCGGCTTGCTCGAAAAGCTCAGTAATTGCCTGGGCACATTGAGGTACGTTAGATGCGTGTTTGAATACAACCCCATTGCCTGCCATGACATTTGGTGCGATAAAGCGAATAACCTGATAGAAAGGGAAATTCCAAGGCATCACGCCGTAAATGATGCCTACAGGTCTGCTTACAATATAAGCAGAACCGGCACTGATGTCTTTAATCGGTTCTGGTGCAAGAAATTCCTCCGCATTTTGTGCGTAGTAGCGACAAATCTGGGCACAAAGGGGGAGCTCTAGCCCAATGCCTTCTCTATGAAGTTTGCCCATCTCTTTCGTCATTAGTTGTGCATATTCGTCAGACTTGCTTTCAAGTAAATCTGCGACTTTTAGTAAAAGGGCAGCACGTTCAGCATAGGAGGTTTGACTCCACGCCTGAAAGGCTTCATCGGCTTGATGAATTGTCGCACTGATGTGTAAGTCATCGACAGTCGCAAAGGATTTTTCGATCTGGTTGGTGTAGGGATTCAATGTTCTAATTGTCATTTCGTTTCTCCGGGGGGGCAAAACTAATGCTTATGATGTAGGTATATTTGCTCTTTTTGGCAATGTCTCTAAGCTATTGTCTTATCGGATTTTTGAATAGTTAGTAGTGGTGAAAATGTGATTCAATCCCCATTAATCACTATGTTTTAACATTACCTCTCGAAAGGTTAGTAAAAAACGCCTCATAAGTATTCGCTTGTCATATAGGAATTATTGATGTGCTCAACGTATTGCAGTGGATCTATTTTCTTGGGCTTGTTTACCAAAGTTGTGGCCCACTCCCTTTTTCACTTAGCTTGTCTTCGGGGTTATACAGTTCACAAGACTTCATAGACAAGCAGCCACACCCGATACAGTGATCTAGTTGTCCGCTAAGCTTTTGCAGATTATCAATGCGCGCTTGTAACGTGCCGTGCCATTGTCGGCTCATCTTTGCCCATTGCTGTTTAGTTGGGGCTTTATTTAGAGGCAACACCGACATGGCCTCTTTGATTTCCTCTAATGTTAACCCCACTTGTTGAGCGATTTTAATCACGGCAATTCTTCTTAAAATATCACTGCTGTATTGTCTTTGGTTACCAGCATTTCGTGTAGAGGAAATCAATTGTTTGCGTTCCCAGAAATGGATGGCAGATACCGCGACATCGGCTCTTTTAGCAACTTGTCCAATAGATAGCATGTTCTTAAAATCTCTTGTTGACCTCAACTTAAGTTAAGGTTTTAGGCTGGTTTGTATTGCAAGTCAAATAACAAACCAGAAAATGAGAGGGACCTTTTATGACACATTTTGAACACGCAAACATTACCGTACCGAACATCGATGCATCGATTGCATTTCTGGCCATCGCAGCTCCAGATTTTAGAGTAAAAGCCGATGTGACACCTAAAGGAGAGAAACGCTGGCTCCATATCGGCAACAATAACCACTATTTCGCGCTTCAGGAACCAAAAGACATCAAGACATTTCAAGACCAACGAAATCCGTACCACGATATTGGTGTTAATCACCTTGCCATGATCGTCGACGACTTAGAACTGAAAAAACGAAAGCTATTAGAGGCAGGTTATCGTATGAACGGTGATTTAGTTAACGAGCCATACCGAAAAAGGGTGTATTTTTTTGATTCGGCTGGTTTTGAGTGGGAATTGGTTGAGTACTTTACTGACGATCCGAACTTGAGATATCAATATTAATCCGTGAAGAGTGATTCCGGTCGACGGCATGAAATCAACAGTGATAAGGTGTACGCGAATTGTTTCAATGTTGATAATGAAAAATGACAAAAAAGTTTCATCAATTATCGGGTACGGCAAAGGGGGTGTTAGCCTCTATTGTCGCATCCTGCTTGTTTGGTTTTCTGCCGCTGTATGTTCAATTTCAACCCCAGTTACTCGACACTGGCGTCGCTGGGGGGGAAGGCCATTGGATCGCCAGTCAGCGCATCGTATGGAGCTGCGTTTTGATGTTGTTTGTACTGGCGTTTACGAGAAAACTGCCCCTTTTAATCAAGAGTTTAAGTCAGTTTAACCAATGGCCTAGATACTTACTATCTGGCTTACTCGTTGGCCCCCAGTTTTGGATATTCGTGTGGGCTCCGCTGTATGACGAAACGCTTTCCGTTGCGTTGGGTTATTTTTCGCTTCCGTTAGTACTGGTCGTGGTCGGTAAGGTTGTCTACGGTGAAAAGCTCAGTCGCCTGCAAACGGTAGCTTGCTTTATTGCAGCCTTTGGCGTTGCCTACGCTTACATCATGGCTGAAGGGTTATCTTGGATTGTGTTGCTCATAGCCCTTGGCTACCCATTGTATTTTATTCATCGTAAAAGTCTGAACCTTGGCAGTGATATAGGCTTTACTCTCGATAACCTTTTTCTTCTGCCCATAGCACTCGGCTGTATCTTCTACTTACAGCCGATGGAATACATTGTTGGCCTAGATAGCCCTGTTTGGCTGTTTTACATTGGCTTGGCTATTGCTGGTACAACACCAATGTTGTTGTTTCTTTATGCTTCCCAAGCACTGCCAATGTCGATATTTGGCCTGTTGGGTTACGTAGAGCCGATGTTGGTCTTTATTGTAGGACTATTACTGGGTGAAAGAGTAGAAGCAAATGAATGGCCGACCTATGTGCTCATTATGCTAGCGCTTATCGTACTGGCTCTGGATGGGATACGGCGAGCACGCACCCATGGTGCCATCAAAGTCACCTCAGCATGATTTACGTTTAGAACGGAAAAACCTGCTGCTTTACGCAACTTTACACCTCCTTACGTTGCTTTACCTGCAAGTACCTACAGTTAAAGTGAAGCAGGCTTAACGGAGGGAGTTCTCATGAAAGCACTCATTTATGTACTAGCAATTGGTTTAGCGACTGGCGCATACGCAGCGGGTCGCCAAGCACCGTTGTTTACCGATATTGATATCGATAACAACCAACAAATCACTCACCAAGAGTTGGTAACGTTTCATCAAGCAAGAATGTCTGAGCAACAACTGGAAGGGCGTCAGCGCAAAAATGCCACAATGGGGCCGAACATTGAGATGTTTGATAGCAACAGCGATGGTGTACTTAGCGTTGATGAGTTTGATGCGATGCAATCTCGTCGGATGCAAGCAAACCCGCCAATGAACGGAAAAAAACAGGGTCAACGAAGCAACAAAATGGTAGGTGGTTTTGGTAAAGGGAATGGTTGAGAAAACGAAGCAAACATAGCCTTAGGTTGAATGCCTAGGGCTATGTTGACTTAGCCTGGCTCACATCACCTTTTGCCTACCTATTGTTGTTATAGAAACGGTGCGTAGTCTACTCTTCCATAGAGATTAAATAAGATGCCACTATGACAACTTGCTGTCCTAAATTGCAAATAGCTCATAGTACATGGATATGCAGTGGGAATGTAATTTGAAGGTCATGCTTGTTGAAATTAGTACTGAAGGGGAGGGTATATGGCGACGTTGAGAGCTTATAAATGCCAAGACTGTGGGCTGACTGCAACGGTATCTGGAGGAGAAGATGCGTTATTTTCAGGGCCAACGAATACGTTTTATTGCAAAAGCTGTGAAACGCTGCAAGACATAGTATTGCCCCTAGTGCGTCCATCTTTAGACGCCCCAATCGAGAATAACTGCTCCAGCTGCAATAGTACTCACTTGGTCGAGTGGAGTAGTCTTAAACCCTGTCCTAGATGCAATGGCTCTTTGGCATTAGATCCTACAGATAATTTCGTTATCGATGCTGATTAAGTAGTACCAGTAGCGTATTGAAGTGCAGTGTAAGAGGGGGGCTAAATGATCCTGTCGATAGTCGTACCGGCCCTTTGCTTGTTAAAAACGCGATGCGGTTAGCTTATACGTGAGCGAGGGCCAATAAATTTTGGCGCGGGTCATTGGTGATCTCGCAGTTCTCGTTTATCAACAAATCGTAAATCCCAAAGTTCAAATTCTACTGTCAGATTTTCCATCTTAGTCGTCTACTGACACGTTTGGCTGTTTTTCGGTAAACGGCTTCAATAAAGCCGCGTTACCGCTGGCACCCAAATCTAAAGTTAGATTGGTTAGCCCGCACTCACAACCGGTTGATAACGCCCTGGTTTGTGGTTCATTGCCAATATTAGATTTGTAGTAATGGCTCCTAGTATTGATAGTGCGATAAGCTGAATATCGACGATAAACAGTGACAGCACCACAATAGAACAGTCTAGACCCATCTGAACTTTTCCTGCTCGGATACCAAAGCGCTCTTGTAGGTAAAGGGCAAGAATATTGAAGCCGCCCAGGCTCATTTTGTGCCTGAAAATCACTAGCATACCAATGCCAATCAGCCCGCCACCAATTAAGGCTGCGTATAAAGGTTCAATATGGGAAATTTGAATCACGTGATGCAGATGGTCTACCGCAAAGGAAACAATACTCACCGCCACGAAGGTATTGATGGTGAAGGCTTTGCCCATGCGATAAGCCGACAATAGGTAAAATGGAATGTTAAGAGCAAAGAATACCTGACCAAAAGAAAGCTCGGTGACTTTAGTGATAAAAATGGCCAGTCCGGCTGTCCCGCCTGTCAGTAATCCGACCTGATTAAAGAAGATAACGCCTAAAGAGACTAAGCCACTACCTAAAAGAAGTGCGAGTAAGTTTTCGCGAAGACTATGATCCTTGTCCATGATGAATTGATCCCGTTTTCTGTTAAACATGTTGACTGTACGTAGTGTACAAATCCCGACCTGCCCCAGTCATTAACCGCCAGGGGGGAAATTGGCGCTTAATATCGCTTGAAATGTGACATGTGTCGAGATCTCGCAGTGAATCCATGACGGCGTGAGTGTTTACTTTGCTTTACAGTTGAGAAAACTCTCTGTGACAAAATGGTGCAAACCCATTAACTAAATCATAAAAAAACATTGTTAATTAGTAAGTTGGTGCAAGGTGATCATAGCTGGCGGCAACGCGTTTGGAGTTTACTCGCCAGCAAAAAAGAATGGAACGGTGAATTACGCTTGTTGAGTCAGTTGGCAATAATGAGTGTGATCACTCATCTCTATGAGTTTGTCTAGAATACGTTCGCCATCTGCGCGCAACCCATTGTGTTCATATTCATTGGTGATCCACGCCTTAGAGTTAGGGATGCGCGCTAAGGTTTCACGACTGATGTCCATCTCTACAAACATGTCATCGGCATAGACAGCACAGCTCACCGGCACTGTGTTGTTGGCCAATACGTTAGCGTCATAGAGGCTGCCCCAATCGTCTTTCTCAGCCAGTAGTTGCGCGGCCTGTTGCAGTGGCTGCAAACACTGGTATTGCTCGAACATCCACGGGAAGACCATCTCACCAGTAAAGTAAAATGCACTTTCACTATGGCTGTCGTCAGAGCCTGAACGGTAATTGAACTCATCGAAGCGCTCACGAACCCGGTGTGCCGACCAGTCAGAAGCAACCCCCTGACAGTAAATGGATTCGTGCAACAGTGCATAAATAGGATTGGTCTGAAACGCTTGTTGCATCAGCATTTCATTTAAGAATTCATAGCGTAACGTCGTCACACCATTGATCTCTATGAGTGCATTTTCCAGCGAATAGTAGGTGGGTAGAAAAGTGTCACTGACACCAAAATTGATACCAATTTGCTGAAATTGCTCGACAGTAAAGCGCTGGCCATTGGGCAGAAACACTTCGTTTTGCAGCAGGTGATTCGCTATTTTCTGGCATAGCCCCTGGGCTTTTGGAAATTGTGCAAAAAATGCCTCATTCTTAGCTTTGGTACGCAGGAAAGTCGCTTCATACACATCATCAGGGTGACGGGATACAGAAGGGACGCCACCGGTAATAAAGGCGCGGCTTAGGCTTTCAGGAAACAGCGAAAGGTAAGTCAATGAACAAAAGCCGCCAAAACTTTGGCCAAGGATTGCCCACTGCTTTATGCCCAGGGCTTTTCGAATATGTTCAGCATCACGTACGATACTGTCTGCCCGAAAGTGACTTAAGTATTCGGCTTGTTGTTGCGGCGAAAGATGTGCCAGTGTTTGGTGATTAATCACAGAGCTATTCCCAGTGCCACGCTGGTCAAGCAGCAATACTCGGTAGTCTTGCAGTGCTCGTTTCATCCAACCACTGTTACCATTAGGGCGAGGGGATGGAAAACCAGGGCCACCTTGAAAAAACACCAGCCAAGGTTTGTCGCTAGCGCCTTTTGCGCAGTCAATTTCGCGAGCAAAAACCTGCAATGTCCCTTTGGAGGGGTCATTGTGATCCACGGGAATATCAAAATAATGTGGTGTGTGTTTTAGGCCAGAATCAATAAAGGTGATGGCTGAAGTCATATTCGAAACGTCCATGATGAAGTAAAAATTGCCCGGCTAACTTAACGAGTTTTGACAACAAAGCAACTGGTTTTTAATAGGCCACCATGGTTTGTAGCCAACTGCACACCTAACGTGGCTTAGTCAGAAAAACCAGCGCTATGCCACCTAAAATCATGGCACTGACCAAGATAAGAAAGATAGAAACGGATTCACCAAGCCAGAGCGAGCCCAGCCACAGCGCAATCACCGGCACCGATAATTGTGAAATGGACGCCTGCAATACCGTGAGCTTAGCCACCGCGTAATACCAAATAACATAGCCCAGCGCTGAAGTGATAACACCTGAAGTGAGCGCTAACATCACGCCGTTAAAGCTGATACTTGAGTAGGTAAACATCCAGGGGCTGGCAAGCATCGCAATAATGCCAGCGCCAACAAATCCTTGAGTGATGCCCACTCGTGCAGACGAGGCATGTTTGCCCAGTAAGGTAAATATGGCCCAGCTGACCCCCGACAAAATCATTAACGAAGAGGCGAGTATATTGGGAGAATCGGCCGAAGGCAGTAACAGCAAAACAAAGCCACTTGAGGCGACAGCGATGCCCAACCATTCCCAACGAAAGAGTTTGTTGCCCTGCACCAAGTAAAAACCAATCATCGAAAGCTGAACAGCGCCAAACAGTAGCAATGCGCCCATACCTGCTTCGATATTGGTATAGGCATAAGAAAAGCACAGCGCATAGACAAATAAGGCAATTCCCGAAAAAGCAATAAAACGAGCATTTATCAGCTCGTTGGTTTTACCTCGGCTCAGAAAATGAATAACGACCAGAGTTATGGCTCCGGAAATCAAGCGAAGGTAAGTAAAGCTTGCCGGATCCATAACATCATCAAGCAGGGCTGCGCGGCCCAACAAAGAGTTTGCGGCAAACGCGAGCATCGCCAAAGCGGTGATTAGGATGGTTGGCAAGGCAAACTCCCAGTATGCGATGTAATTAAGAAACCTTAGTGCGGGGTTTCTTAATTAACAAGTTGCGAATAGAAAAGCCAGTGACCAACATGGTGCCCGACAAAACCAACGTTGTACCGACAACGGTATTAAGGCCAATGGGCTCGTCAAGAATCAAATAGCCCCACAAAATACCAAAAGCAGGGATAAGGAAGGTCACAGAAAGTGCTGACGCAGGGCTAATGTCCTCGATTAACTTGAAGTAAAGCAGGTAAGCCGCGGCAGTACATATCACACCAAGCGCGAGAACGGAGCCCATCTCGTAGCCCGATGGTGCGGCGCGCATAGGAATGAACGGCAATAAAGGCATAACAATGAGCACGGCGGCCCACATGTTGCCATGAGCATTATCAAAAGCGGCAACCTGAGGCGCTGTTTTGGCGTAATTAGTGGCGATGCCATAACAGCACGCCGCCGAAATACCCGCGATTATCGGCCATACAGCCTGCTCACCAATATTAACTGCATCCCAACCCACAAGCACAGCAACACCAAACACCCCTAACCCCATGCCAAATAACGCCTTGGGCGTTAATGGCGTTTTATGCCAAAAGAACCCAATTAACGCTCCCCAAATGGCAGCAGTAGAATTGAGAACCGCCAAAGTTGACGCATTTAGCGTTTGCGCAGCGTAAGCGAAAAAAAGAAAAGGTAACGCGGTATTAAAAAGACCAATGGTAAAAAAGTGTCTGGGGTGCTTAAAAAATGGTAAGCGACGTTTGAGGTAGATAGACACTAATAACAAGCTAATGGCGGCAAAGCCAACACGGAACTCGATCAAGTATGCCGGACCGAAAGTATGGGCGGCGATGCGCATAAAGATAAAGGAGCCACCCCAAATAGCGGCGAGACAGATCAAACGTAAAAAGCTGGCGGTAGACATCAATCATCCTTTGATTCAGAAGTACGCCTAATGTGAACGATGATGATGTTTTGTGCAAGGGCGAATGAGTGTTGAAGCCCCTCTCAAAGTAAACACCCAATACGAATGAAGCCGTGTACCTCTGTGCTTCATTCGTGGAGATGATGGCTTTATTGTCTTAGTTGATGAGCTCTTGTGATGTGTTTTGCCAAATCACAGAATCGTCTTTTACAAACACACCAACCAAATACTGACGTTGATTTTGCTGGAAGGTTGCGAGCCTGGCGTGAGTGTATTCACCATCAAAGTCGGAGTTTTTGCACTCCTGAGCATAGACATCATTAGAAACGTAATAGCCATTTTTCTCGACCATTGTGCCTGTTAAGACGCACCCTAACGATTTGGTGTTAATCATAAACATACCAGATTCCAGAATTTGCCAGTTCAAATAAGAGGTATCCTCCACCCAACCCGATGCTAACTCCTGCAATGACTGTGAATCGCTGCTCTTTGACAGGGAATAGTCGATACTGCCCTTGTTCATCACGCCGCTAACAGTGGCCGTATTGTCGGCTATCTGGATCTTAAGTTCGGTATCTTCATCGTCTAGCCAGCCAAACAGACCACCCGAAATCGCCCCTTTGGTTTTGATATTTGGCAACGTATCAATCGTCCGTTTCGTCGCGTAGACAGCACCTTTATTGAAATCGCCAATAAACACAGGGAACTCGTTCGTTTCTGTGTCCACAAACATCACTATTGGCTTTTGGCTATCAATGTAAATACCTTGCTCATCCCCCGTTGCCTGATAAAACGAAAGAGAGTCTGAATTGCATGCCGCTATCGACAATACCACTGATGCCAGCAGTAGCGGTTTGAAATAGCTCATAGTTGCAATGCCCTTTTTATATATCACCTTATTCAATAAGGCGGACATAACCCGCTGAGATTAAGAAAGAAAAGTAAAAAAGAGAGATCGCGAGTGTCTTAAAGACCACACGTTTACCTTGCAACTCTATTTAGAGCTGAGTGAAGTCATCATCACCAGAACCACAAACTAGTTATTAGCGTCGTCAACATTGCAGAGAATGAGAAAAAGAGCGCTATCGTAATGGTCGGTGGGAGACTGAATCTTGTGCCGTTAGGGCTAAACCCTCACAAGGAGCAGGACGACAACACCAGTAGCTGTATGGTATCGCCCAATCATCCAAACAGACCTAGCTGTATTCAATCTCTTTTTCAATAAAGTCCACGTCACTAAACCACACAACACGGCCAATATATTGGTGCTGCTTAAGTTTGGCATCGATCAACGCGGCATAACGCACTGTCATTTTGAACCATCCGTTCTCTTGTTCTAACCCTTCTAATAGATCACAAACGATATCCTGAGCTTTGGCATCTAGTTGTAGGCTTGTAGTGTGCATTTATTTATCCATTTTTCATAACAGCAACACGGTAGGTGGGCTGATAATATTGAGTAGCAGCCATGTTACCATCGTTTTGGAAAGGTGTAGCTACGTATAGAGCTTAGTTAGTGGTAGGGTTATCGGTAGTATGCCAAATAGTGTTGTTCTCTCGTATAAACGTAGCTGAAACATCCATTGGCTGGTTACTTGAGGTGTAACCAGCTCACTAACGACATTTGCTAATTATGCCAGTCTTGTTAGTTACTTATTGGGTATTATCTAAAAGTCATCAATATAATCCCACATAATCACATTATCTCGAATGAAAGCTGCTGTAGCATGCGTTATTTCGTGTTGTACGAATGTTGAAACCCGCACTTGGTGGTAACTACCGCCTAACTCGCTGTTTGTACAACCAGATGCAACCGTATCGGTAGAAATGTAAAAACCCTTTGTTTCGGAAATTAAAGGGACACACATTATAGGGGTAATCACAAATCTTTTAGGCTTATTTTCTATTATTAAAGAGATTGAGTAATTAGTGAGTTTTTTATTTAACATTCCCTTCAAACCAGTCGTAACATGCAATGTTAGTCATAGGAACTAGGTAGCTGTGTTTCTCGAGTACTGAGATCAGCGTAAATAGGGATATTGGAAGATGAAAATAAAACTACTGATAGTTTTACTTACTACTTTGCTTATTAGCTGTACATCGGCTAATAAACATGGAGAAAAAGGTGACAAAAGCATTGCTTTTACAAAGTCTATGAACGATAAGCTTATAGTCCCAATGGTAATTACCGCCAATGTAAGGATTTTTGGATTTCGCCATTATGACTATTGCGGTATTGGAGACCCTATCGGTTTTAAAGAAATACAGAAATTTACGCTTAAAGAACTGCTAGATAAAGCCAAAGATAATGATGGGGCAGCTCAATATAGGCTCGGGGTTATGTATGACATTGGCTATCAAGTGGCTGAAAGTGACCATGATGCTCTCTACTGGTATTGGCGCGCTGCTGAGAATGGGGATTCACGTGCACAATTTTTGTTTGGAATGCGTGCAATGCAAGGCACGCATGTAAAAAAGAATCTCGTTATTTCAGCAAGTTGGCTTGAAGCTGCGCATTTGCAAGGCCACCCTTGTGCGACTACACAATTGGCACGACTTTACCTTACAGGTTCGGGGGTTGCTAGCGATCCAGAGTATGCTTTAACTTTGTTAAAACAATCAGAAAAATATGACCATAATTCGATTTTTCATCAAGCAAAAATCCATCAAAATGGCTTGGGTGTAGAAAAAAATACAGCTAAAGCAGATGAGTTATTCATAAAGGCGGGGCGGTCAGGGCATATCACTGCCCAGTTTCTTAATGGTCATAGATACCAATTGGAGAATGATTTAGAAAGTGCGAAATACTGGTATGAACTTGGTAGCGCGGGTCATGCGACTGCTCAGTATCAATTGGCCTTGATCCTGATAAAAGAGAGAGTATCAGAAGAAGACTACTTAAAAGGTATTTCTCTTCTAGAAGAATCATCAGAGCTTGGTTTTGCTCCTGCAAGTTATTATCTAGGAACGATGATAGTGAAAAAGGAAAATAAAACGGAAAAGGATATCGCAGATTCGCTTAAATGGTTCCGCCTAGCCGCTAATCAAGGTCATTTTCGAGGGATGAACTTTATCGGGCACTACTACGCAGAGGGTAAGGGAGTAGAGCAAAGCTACAGTACCGCTTTAGAGTGGTATTTGAAATCACTACAAGTCGAAAACTCTGATTCAAACCAATATGCACTTAACCAATTGCCTAACACATTACGTAAGTTGCCAACGGGTGTTATCGACAACGAAACGCAATCTTATAAAAACTCGTCACTAACCACGCCAGTAAAAAAACTAAAACATGAAGTGGTATATATTCTTGAGCGCGGTGATAGCTGGGAGAAAATATACTCGGAAAATGAAGACAGCATCGTATTCATTAAACAAGGAATAGCATATTAAAGGAAGCGACTATGCCGAACATCTACTTAAAAATGAATACGTGTATTGCCTTTTCATTGATAGCTCTCTCAGTGGGAATAGCTAGAGCGGGTAAGGATACAGCAGGTATCGATAGTAGCCTATCAAGCCAGATCAGCCAGCTACGAAAGAGTATTATTGCGAAAGACTATCTAGCTGCACATCGAATTTTGTTACCATGTGGAAATGGTTTTTCAGATAATTATGAACAAGAGCAGAGATGCCTTTCAATCTATAAAGACACGCCAAATTTGCGCGAGGATTTAGTTGAAGCTCTTAATCATTGGTTTACGCTTGAGCCAGATAGCGTTCACACAAATATACTCATGGGGAGCCTAATTTCTTTGGACGGATGGGTGGAGAGAACCCACTTTTCGTCGAAGGGCGTATCATTAAATCAAATGACGTATTTTAGAAAAGCTCAGCTAAACGCGGTTGAGTATTTTCATCAAGCAACAATCTTAGAACCGAATTTACCTTTTGGTTACTTGATGGGAGCAGAGGCTCTTGGAAAACTCCCAGAAGAATATGACCAATATCGATTGAATTGGGTCAATGCGACAAAGGAAGTGTTTCCAAACAGTATATCTCTCGCAAAAATGGAAATTTATGACAATCAAGTGCGTTGGGGTGGTTCTTATGAGGAAATGGAAGCAGTTAAGGATCGGTACTGGAAAAGCTCGAACAGTCAAGATGGTAGGTCTGTTTTAGAAAACCAAATTGAGCTAATAAAATCACGCGACCTTTATGGTGATCATGGCATCGGAGAAGGTAACCCCGATTATAATCTAGCACAAAGTATTTTATATATGCTTTTAGAGAAAGGGTTTAGTCCTGCTGAGGTTCATATGCAATTGGCAGAGGCGCATTCAATGAAAAAAGAGCACATTGAAGCTGAAATGCACATAGGTGAGAGTTTAAAACAGAATCCATTTAATGAGTTTGGCTTGTGGGTAGCCGGTGCGTCTTTGAATAGTGATGACTTTGAAAATAGGCGAGAGTATCTCAATATCTATCTTAATAACTACCCTTCTTCCTATGCAGCCTGGGTGCAATTGGGAAGACTGCATTTCGATAAAGGTCATTATTTAGAAGCCATTGAATCATATTCAAAAAGTATTGAGATTAAGCCTTTTGAACCAGCGCCTTGGCAAATGATTTCCTTTTCTAATAGGAAGTTAGGGCGAGAAACGCCACACTTTGAATCTGAAGAATGGTTCAAAGATACCCTAGCTTATGTCTTCCCAAGTCAAAGCGTACTTACATTTTTAATAACTAAGTTGAATGAAGTATTCGAAAAGGTTGAGCAAAATAAGCGGCAGGAGTTAGTGCTTGCAATGGAGAGTCACTTTACATTGGAAAGGTACACTCAAAAGTTAAGACATAATTTGGAAGTTCTGGAGTTAACTCATCAGGAATGGAAGGATGTGATCACCTATTATGCTCATACTAGCCGTATAACGACACAAACAACTAAAAGTCATAAAGATAAGGTAGTGGAAAGGTTTGAAGGGAAACAACCTGATTTACCAAGTTCTAAGGTTAATCTCATAGCTCAACAGACTCTTAGTGAGCTAAAAAATGAATTTATTGTAACTTATGAGGATCTTCTCCGTAATTAAAGGGACACACACCTTAAGCGGGAGGAACAGTCAAAGGGACACACACCTTAAGCGAGCAACGTCGATAGCAGTACGAGGTTTTTACCTTTCCCGACCTTAAAGATGGTCTAGTGTTTCGCTAGGCCATTTATTATGCATTTGGCGCGGCTTAATCAGGTTGTGTAAACCGTCGCCTAAAAGTACAAACACAGCAGCCGATTCCAACAACCCGATTACTGGAACCTGCGCAATACCCATTTGCCAGCAGCGATTCAACATGAGTTGATGCGATTTACTGGCTTAAATACAGCGCAGTTACTCAATGACCCAAGCCAGCAGTTGGAGTATGGGTATGTGAGTGGGAATCCGTTGGGGTTTGTTGACCCGTTGGGGTTGGTTGCTTTTGAGTTTGTTGTAGAGGGCAAAGTAGGTGCGGGAATTCATTACCAGGAGGGTTATGGAGTGTATGCAACTTTTGGAGAAGAAACAGATATTGGCTTTTTAAAGCAAACATCTGTAAGTGCATCTGCAGAAATTTCAACTAGTCTGCAAGCTACGGGAACTTTTAGGCCATCAGTAAGTAGTTCGAAGGAACTAAGTGGCGAATCATACTCTGGAGGTGTTGTTGTAAATACTCCAACTTTTGGAGGTTCAATGTCTACCGATATCAATGGAAATACGGCTTATAGTGGCTCTTTTGGCCCCTCCCTAGGACTAGAACCTCCGATTCATACTGAAGTTTCACGAACAGTAACGGAGATAGTAACGACAGACAGCCTCATTAATAAATTTAATCGTAACTTTGAAAGAGTATTTCTAAAAGGAGTGAAAGCGTGCCATTAATGAAAAAACTACTTGTATTACTATTCTTTATTACTTCTCTTCATGTGAATGCTAAAGGTGATATTGACTTAATGTTGAGTCATACGATGAAAAGCTATATAGAGGGTGGGGTGGGCAAAATTGAACAAATGTGGCCTTTATCTGACGGAATTGAAAAACGACCTTTTGTTGATACGTTTAGAGCGATCGAAGGTTACTATGGCTCGGCTATTAGTTATGATGTAATAAACGTAAGTAACGTCAGCCCTAAAGCCATAGTTGTTTATATTGCAGTGAATTACGAGAAGGGCGTTGGTTTCATCAGAATGCAGGTATATAGAACTCATAAAGATAAATATATTATCACGTATGCAAATGTACATACTGAAGCATATAAAATCATGCCATCACGTTTAACATTGAAGATTAATGAAGAATAGAAGTATTTCAGGGTTTAATAACAGGGTTTAATAAGGACAGGCACCATTAAAAAGTAAAAAACAACTCAGTTGCCTTGCTTTTTGTACTGTTCCAACACCCAAGATGGTCTAGCTCTTCGCTAGGCCATTTTTTATGTTTATTGATGCGGTTTAATTCGGCTTTGCTAACGGTCGCCTAGAATATAAACAGGCCGCGAAGCCATACGTTTAGGGTACAGCCCGTTTGGTCAGGTATACCGCAAACATACCGACAAAACGTTCTGGAAGATAAACTCCGGAGTGAACGCCAACCGACAACTGGGACAGTTAATGCTGTATCACTTTCTTTAGGTAGAGAGGCGGGCGGTTACACCGACGGCAATACGGGCTTGGTTCAGCTTGATGCAAGATGGTACAACCCGCACAGCAGCCGATTCCAACAACCCGATTACTGGAACCTGCGCAATACCCATTTGCCAACGGCGATTCAACATGAGTTGATGCGATTTACTGGCTTAAATACAGCGCAGTTACTCAATGACCCAAGCCAGCAGTTAGCGTATGGGTATGTGAGTGGGAATCCGCTGGGGTTTGTTGATCCTTTGGGCTTGAGTTGGGGGATATATGATTATGATGTAGCCGGAAATAATACTTATGACCCTGATCGAGTAATTGATAGTAACTCCGATGCGGTCTATCACTATACTCACAAATCCGCAGATGGTTCACCTAAAGAACTTAGTGACAGAGCCAAAGAGGCAATAATGAACCAGCCAGAGGTAACGTACAACCTGGAAGCTCATCAAAATGGTTCTGCAAAATATGGTGAAGGTAAGTTTGATGTTAATCTAGAGAGAAATTTAGGTCCAGATTGGCATGTGGGTAATACTGGAGTCTATAAATCTGAAGTATGCAGTGGCAGTACTTGCAAGCTGACTTTTACTGCACCTGTAAATAGAAATGATAAGGGAGAAATCGTCGCTGACACATTCTCAGACCCTTTAGATACTTTTAATTGGGCTGAGAAAGATGTAGAGATAGGCACTCCTTACGAATATAGAAAGTTTAGCTGGAGTTATGAGTATGAGAACCCTAATAACCGTTACTGTTCTGATTAGTGTGGTTACTTGTTTGCAGTTTTTTATAACAAAACCAGCAAGGTTCTATTGTGGGTTATTAAATGACAAACCAGAGCTTTATTTTAACCTCGAGCCTAATTGGGATTTAAATAGATTCCGCGTACTGGTCGACTGTAAAAACCATGGGGAATGTATCGAAGTCCTTAGCTCTACTGAGAAGGTGGCAGATGACCTAACGCTAAAACCCTACTCTATTATTTTAGGCTATTCGAATCAGAAAAAAGACTCTTTTATTTTCAAAGCATATGATGAAGGAAAAGTAATATCATTGTATCAATTAAAGTTTGAACGCATTGGAAAATACTATAAACCTAAAGTGAACAAGTTGAGTGGCGATATAGATTCATTTGTTTGGCATGATGTTAGCTTTACTACCTGTAAAAGGTGGTTTATACCTTTAAAATCATAGGAACATGCATCATTTAAAAGTAACAAACAAGTCAATTTCCTTACTTTTTACACTGTTCCAACACCCAAGATGGTCTAGCTTTTCGCTAGGCCATTTTATGTTTGTTGGAGTTGCTTAATCTGGTTGTGCGAACTGTCGCCTAGAGTTTAAACAAGCCGCCAAGCCATGCGCTTGGGTTACAGCCCGTTTGGTCAGGTATACCGCAAACATACCGACAAGACGTTCTGGAAGATAAACTCAGGGGTGAACGCCAATAGGCAACTGGGACAGTTAATGCCGTACCACTTTCTTTAGGTAGAGAGGCGGGCAAGTATACCGACGGTAATACGGGCTTGGTTCAGCTTGACGCTAGATGGTACAACCCGCACAGCAGCCGATTCCAACAACCCGATTACTGGAACTTGCGAAACACCCATTTGCCAGCAGCGATTCAACATGAGTTGATGCGATTTACTGGCTTAAATACTGCGCAGTTGCTCAATGACCCAAGCCAGCAGTTGGCGTATGGGTATGTGAGTGGGAATCCGTTGAAGTGGGCGGATCCGTTTGGGTTGGCGACGTTTGATGATTTCGTGGATCATCTGGTTACAGCAGGTAATGTTGTAGGAGCAGCGGGTCAAATAGTAGGTGGTTTTGCAATTGCTTACGGGAGCGGAGGACTAGGCATTACGGTCGGTATCGCAGTAGCAGCTAAAGGAGTAGATAATTTAGTTGCAGCGATTACGGAAGACAAAACTGTGACTCAAAAAGCACTAGAAAATGTCGTTAGTGAACCGTGGGCAGAAGGCATTAGCTATGGTTTGGATTTGACTGGATCTGTGTACGGATTGAGTAGACTCGTGCCGAAAGTTAATGAATTAGGCAATGTTGCAAAACCTTTGTTTATTAAAAAAGATCCTGTGCAATTAGAGAGAGCAATAAAACAAACTGGTGGTGTTGCATTGTCTGTAGATATCGTAGGCACTACATCATCAACGGTATCCCTATTAAGAAGTGAGTGTGATGACTAGTATTACAATTGGTTTTTCAATAATTTTAGTGATTTTGTACTATTCATCGAGAAAGCTCGTATCAATGCATCGTTCAGGAAAGAAGTACTCTTTATATATCTATATTTTCCAGTTGATCATTGTAGGAGGCTTATTCTCGGTGTTGGAAGAGAATAGTTTAGAAGTTTCATGGTTGGACTTTGGACTCTGGTTGGCGATGCTTATTGTAAATCTAATTGCAGTTAGTAAAATGTTGTCGACTAAGCCATAAATACCGAATACATCAAATAAAGGCACTCACCAAAATAAAGGTGTGTGCCTTTATTTTTTCTACACGCCATTTGGTGAGGTCTATCGTAAAGACAACGACAAAGCGTTCTGGAAGAAGAATGACACCGTGAATGCTAACCATCAGCTCAACCAGCTTATGCCGTATCAATACACGGGTAAGTTCACAGAAAGTAACACGGGTTTAGTACAAATGGATGCGCGTTGGTATAACCCTCATACGCATAGATTCCAACACCCCGATTACTGGAACCTCAAGAACACATATCTGCCAGCAGAGATTCAGAATGAGTTGATGCGATTTACTGGATTAAATACAGCGCAGTTACTCAATGACCCAAGCCAGCAGTTAGCGTATGGGTATGTGAGTGGGAATCCGTTACGATACATCGACCCATGGGGTTTGTGTATGACTGAGGGAGCATTTAGTAGTTCTTCTAGTCAGCCAGAAGGAGAGATTCAGTATACCGAGCAGCAAATAGCCGACAGCCTTGATGGTGTTGGTTCAAGAGCACATATGACTTATGGTGAGCGTTTAGAGGATGGTTACCAAAATGAAATAAGACCTGTGATTAACACTGCCTCTAAGGGTGCAGTTGTGGTATTGGACACTGTTTCTACTGCTGCGTTAGCCTCATACAAATTCACTGGACTTGCCGGATTAAAAGTTGCTGGTATTGCTGGAGCTGGTAGTTATTTTGTCGGAATACTAGAGGCAGCAACATCTGAAAAGCCTGTCCAAAATACGGTGAAACACGTTTCAATTGAAACAGGCATGCACCTATTACCTAAACCGTTGAAAACCGTAGTTTCAGATGCGATTGATTTAGACGAATCAGCACCTTACTTGATTTTTGAAGATACCGTTAAATCAATCATCAAGAATGAGTTAAATTCAGATGTTAATACCGTAGAAAATAATAAAGAAAATTCAAATGAAAAGTAGGTTTATCATGAGGTTACTGAGCTTAATTGTAATGGTTAAATACCCTATTCGTACAAATTACTATTGGACTGTAAAAAGTATTCTGTTCTTTGTCGCAATAGCTGTTTTTTGGTGGGGACTTGACCAGTATCAAGAAGGTTTCGTGTATACTTCGGCAGGTAACTTAAGAACCAAAGAAGATGATTACTGGCACTTTATGTTGCTAACCATAATTAGGAGCACAGTTATCGGTTTACTTGCTCTGAATTACTCTTTAAATGGAGTAAAAAAAAGACAGATTTAATAAGGACAGGCACCATTAAAAAGTAACAAACAAGTCAATTGCCTTACTTTGTGTACTGTTCTAACACCCAAGATGGTCTAGCTTTTCGCTAGGCCATTTTTGTTTGTTGGAGCCGCTTAATCTAGTCGTGTAATCTGTCGCCTAGAATGTAAACAGGCCGCCAAGCCATGCGTTTAGGGTACAGCCCGTTTGGTCAGGTATACCGCAAACACACCGACAAAACGTTCTGGAAGATAAACTCAGGAGTAAACGTCAACCGACAACTGGGGCAGTTAATGCCGTATCACTTTCTTTAGGTAGAGAGGCGGGCAAGTATACCGACGGCAATACAGGTTTGGTTCAGCTTGACGCTAGATGGTACAACCCGCACAGCAGCCGATTCCAACAACCCGATTACTGGAACCTGCGCAATACCCATTTGCCAGCAGCGATTCAACATGAGTTGATGCGATTTACTGGATTAAATACTGCGCAACTGCTTAATGACCCAAGCCAACAGTTGGCGTATGGGTATGTGAGTGGGAATCCGTTGGGGTTTGTTGATCCATTGGGGTTGTGTTCTCCAGAGTTTTATGGAAAAGAGCCAATCAACTCATACAGTAGTGCAGGCACTGTTATAGAAATCAATTATGACGGTACGGTTTCACAATATGGTGTTGATTCTTACAGAGCAGCGGAAATTGCTGGTGTGACGCCCTATGAACAACAAGATATTGATTCTTTTTCTGACACGATGACTGCCATCTCTACCGGAGCAACACTGGTTGGGAATTTACCTGTTGCCGCTGTTGCTGGAGGACTGGCAGGTATAGGAACAATTGTTTCGATAGCAATGGACGATGAACCGTTGAAAGCAGCGACAGTAGAAGCGGCTTCTGTGGTAACAGGCACTAAAATAATTAAAAGCCTAGAAGTGATCGCCAAAGGTGCAGATGTAATACCAGAGAACAATCTAACTGATGGTGTTATAAAGCATATTGAAAATAAAATCGTCGATACGATTAAAGAAGCTAATGAGTAGGAGCCTCCCTAGTGAACCTAATTAGAGTTTATATTCGTAATAAGTACTTAATCGGTTTTAGGATTGTAATGCTATTGCTAGCACTACCAATTGCTATTGATATCTATGAAATCGTTCAAACTGGAGAAGCTGTTCGAAAAGACGTAGTCCTAATGAATGATAATAACTCGCATAGGTACTATGCATACTTGCTTAAACAAGTAATGTTTTTTTGTTTCTTTTTTTGGTTAGGAACCTTTGGTTCGAAAGGAAAAGACGAAAATCAGCAAAACAAACCTTAATGGTGGCAAGTAATATCTATAGTAACAAATACCTAAGTATTTGTACTGTTCCAACGTTAAAGATTGGTCTAGCTTTTCGCTAGACCAATCTTTATTTTGTTAGTGCCACTTAATCTCATGATTAAATTTGTCGCCTAGTATATAAACAAGGCCGCTAAGCCATACGTTTAGGGTACAGTCCGTTTGGTCAGGTATACCGCAAGCACACTGACAAAACGTTCTGGAAGATAAACTCAGGAGTGAATGCCAACCGACAACTGGGGCAGTTAATGCCGTACCAGTTCACGGGCGGTTACACCGACGGCAATACGGGCTTGGTTCAGCTTGATGCAAGATGGTATAACCCGCACAGCAGCCGATTCCAACAACCCGATTACTGGAACTTGCGCAATACCCATTTGCCAGCAGCGATTCAACATGAGTTGGTGCGATTTACTGGCTTAAATACAGCGCAGTTACTTAATGACCCAAGCCAGCAGTTAGCGTATGGGTATGTGAGTGGGAATCCGCTGGGGTACTTTAGTTGTGTGCCCTCAAATACAATTTGAAGGGAGTGAGTAAGGGTGGGGAACTAGTTGAAGATTGAAGAGACAGCCTATCGTCCAATTTTTTGTAGCAGCGATAAGCATCTCTTTCTTACTTACTAGTTGTTCGAAGCTTCAATAACATTGTCCCATATAATAACGTCTTCTCTGAAGAAAGTTCCAACAACGTAAGTTGATTGGTTTTGAGTGAAAGTAGCAATACGGACTTGAGGAAAAGCACCGTCTAAAAGGTGGTTTGTACAGCCCGATGCAACAGAATCGAGAGAAATATAGAAGTCATGTGTTTCAATCAACGTTCCTTCGAATATGCATGTGTCGAAAGGATTAATTCTATAAGTACCATCACTATTAATTTGCCAATTGGCATTACTTTCGGTTTCGACCCACCCGGAAGACAACTCTTCTAGGGATAGAGATTTAGGCGATTTATTAAACGTATACAGCACGGTTGTATCTACAAGGTTGCTATAAGCATTTGCTTGCGTTCCGTCAATCAAAATAGAGAACTCAGTTGTATTATCGTTAATCCACTCGAGAGCACTCCAAGAAATGAGCCCTTGAGTTTTAATTGTGGGAAATGTTTCAACCACTTGTTTGGTAGCGTAGATAGAATTGCTATCGAAATCAGAAATTACGATTGGAAATTCGCTGTCAGAAGCACCAACAAACATTACCGCAGCAGAATCTGCATTCACGTAGAGCCCTTCAGGGCTACCTGTATAATCTTCAATTGGTAACGTTGTTGAGTCGGTGTTGCAACCTATTAACGAAACCGCGATAGGTATTAATGCGAAAATTAGCTTTGCGTTCATAGCACTAAACATCCTTGTTGATAAATGTAATAGTGCTAGGCGACTAAAAAAATGGGATTATGAAAGATAAATGGGAGCAACGTCCGAAAACAGTTGTGAGGTCACATAGTAGGTCAGAATCATAAAGATGAATTAGAAAGTGAAAACTAAAGGGAAAAACTAAAGGGACACACACCTCAAGCGCACAGAAAAACAATAGGGGTATCACGTCATCATCGAAATAGCCATCGTCATATCGACTGGCACTTTCTCGCTTTTGGTAAGTTAAAGGGACACACGCCTTAAGCACACCTTAAGCGAATGATACTAGTGGGGCACTTATCACCAAAACCAAACGAAAAGCTGTAGGTGACAATTTGTGAAAGCGCTAGGCAATTAACTGATATTAAAGGCATAACTTTAATCCTCCCCAAAAACAAGCTATACCTATATTCATATCGCTTTCAGATAAAAAATTCACACCGGAAGACTCAATGACAGTCAAAGAAATACTTCAGATTAAAAACGTTCGCTACTTTTTAATGTTTCGCAGCAGCTATTTTGCACGCTTTTACTACCCCGTTTTTACTCTACTCTATTTGGATTACGGCCTAACCCTTTCGCAATTTGCCATGCTCAATGTCGTTTGGGCGGTAACCATCGTCATTTCTGAAGTACCTTCTGGCGCGTTCGCCGATACGTTAGGTCGCAAAAAACTGGTGGTGCTGTCATCGATAGTGATGTTTGTAGAGATCGCTATGATTGCCTTTGTTCCCACTGGGAACGCCAACTTGGTCTTCGCGGTATTTTTGGTCAATCGCGTGTTGAGTGGACTGGCGATGTCGCTTGCTAGCGGCGCCGATGAAGCGCTCGCTTACGACACACTAAAAGAACAGGGAAAAGAAGAATTTTGGCCGAAGGTTCTACAAATACAACTGCGTATAGCATCCAGTGTTGGTATTGTCGTCACATTACTTGGCGCAGCGATGTATGATGTCAACGTGATGGGAACCATTGCAGAATGGTTTGGGCTGACTAAGCCAGAAAGCACTCAAGATATTATGCGCATTCCCGTTTACGCCACTTTGTTGGTTGCGCTTGTTGCCATCTATGCCGCCACCAGTATGCAGGAAGAGCGCAAAATCTCACCACACGCCGAAGGAAAAGTCGCCTCGACGATGGCAAGCCTAAGACTGACACTTGATACAGCTAAGTGGATAATATCAACCCCTTACGTACTATTTATCTTGCTCTATTACAGCTTGTTTGAGCACACCTCAAGAATGTTTTTAACCATGAACAGTCAGTATTACCGTGCCATCGAGATCCCGATAATCTACATCGGTTTTATTGGGGCTGGGTTTAGTGTGTTTCAAATCCTTTTAGCTGGGCAAAGTCGCAGATTAGCCGAACATATGGAGCCTAAGTCCTTCATTGCTCTGATGGGGCTTGCCGCCATGGGAACCTATTTCTGGATCAGTCGCGGCTGGCCCATATATGGCGTGATTCCCGCTCTATTATTGGTGTTCATTACTATGACGGTGAATATCTTCATTAGCTATCACCTCAACAGGAACACCGAGTCACACAACAGAGCGACCGTGCTTAGTTTTAAAGGCTTAATGTTCAACCTTGGCTATGGCATGATTGGGATGCTCTACGCCTACTATTATAAAATGGTATCTCAACGCTATAGCGAGCAAGAAATCGCACAGCACCTCGATTTTTTAGCGTCACTGTCGTCGTTTTTCTATTACTTTGCCGCCTTGTTCATCGCGGTCAGTACGCTGTGTTACTTCAGTAACAAGAAGCGCCCCGTATTCGAACAGTCATAAATGAGGTATTCATGCAGTCATTGTCTCTCATTCAAGCTCAAAAATTAGCGCTGCTATCACAAGGTCTTCCTTCTCAGTCTCTTGGTGGAACAGCCTATCAGCAGTCAGTACAAGCAATGAGAGGCTTGGGGTACGTGCAGATCGACACGATTTCTGTGGTTCAGCGTGCTCATCATCATACACTTTGGAGTCGCAACCACCGCTACTCACCCGATCATCTTGATCGTATGGTGCGAGATAAAGTGGCTTATGAGTATTGGTCACACGCGGCCTCATATCTCGATATGCAAAATTATCGCTTCTCTTTACCTCAAAAACACGCCCTCAAGTCGGGTCAACAAAACCATTGGTTTAAGAAGAATCCCAAGCTAATGGCAGAAGTACTGAATAAAATCACCATTGATGGCCCTTTGATGGCCAAAGACTTTGCCCAAAATGCGGTCAACTCCATCACAATAAAGAAGCAAGCCTGGGAGAGTAAACCCACAAAGCAAGCTCTGGAAACGCTGTACATGCAAGGCGACCTGATGATCAGCGAGCGTAGAAAGTTTCACAAAGTGTATGATTTGACCGAGAGAGTACTAGAAAATGGCGTAGATACACGGATGCCTACCGCTGATGAACACGCCCAGTTTTTGGTGCTAAACACACTAAAAACCCATGGTATTGCCACTATAATTGAGATGAGTTACTTACGAAAAGGTACCAAACCTTTAGTAAAAAAGGCGCTGCTAGAGCTAGCAGAAATGGGCAAGATCGAGCAAGTGACCGTCAACGGTGAAGCCTATTTTGTGCTACCTGAATCACTTGAATTGCTAGGCAAACGAATAAACCGCCGTCAAGCAAAGCTGCTTTCACCTTTCGATAGCTTCATCATCCAACGCGACAGGCTGCGTAGGTTTTTTAACTTCGATTACCTGCTAGAGTGTTACGTTCCGGCAGCCAAAAGACAGTATGGCTATTTTGTGCTGCCGATCTTATGGGATGGTCGATTAGTCGCTCGAGTGGATTGTAAGGCTCATCGAAATCGTGCTCATCTTGAAGTGTTCAAGCTCTACATCGAGTCCCACTTATCGCGAGATGAAGAATTTGATCATGCCCTAGCAAAAGAACTGACGGCATTTGCCCTATTTAATCACTGCGATAGCTACAACATTGATAAGACAATCATTGTGTGAGGCCTTTTAATTAAAGGGACGCACACCTTAACCCCCAGTCAATAACTATGTCGCAAGCTGAATTGATTCGCATGCACCAAAATCGATCCTGTTATCAATTTGATGTATATGGTAGTAAATTCCACAAAATTACACCTTAATAAACAAATATATCTGGCCAATCCATTAAGCCGAAAGTTTGGCAGACAATTTATCCAAACCAGTTCGCACAAGGTTGCAAATTTCTTGCACGCTTTGTGACCTATTCCTCTCACCCTTATCACTACGCCCCTTAACGTCAGCTTACAGGATGAACGGCTTGAAATTCGCTCACATTAAGCTGGCTATGTATTAATCAAAAACAAACAAGGATAACCCATGACATCAATGAAATCTGCTCTGTCTATGGCAGTGATGAGTGCACTAATGTTCGGCTGTGCGTCGGATCCAGCAACATCTTCAGCGGACGATAGTGCGGCAGTAACGACAACTGCAGCTGTCGCGCCAGCGCCTGCTGGCGTTGACACGGCTATGATGGCTTCGTGTGATAACCCAACGGTTTCTGAAGCCGGCCCCGTCAGCAAAACGCTTTATGTAGTGGGTACCTTCCCAGGAGCAAGTTGGAAGCACATCGATGCTCGCGCGTTTGAGCACAAAGGTGATGGCCTGTATCAAACCGTTGTCGAAGAGCAACCTGGCAAATACTCAATGCAATACGCGGCATCGGACTGGAAACCGCAGTATACCGCAGAAGGCCGAGTTCTGAACGTTGGTGAAACCAAAGTACTGAAATGGGGTGGCTACGGTAAAGACACCAAATCAACCATTGAAGCGGCAGGTAAATACGTTTGGTCTGTTAAGTTTGACCAGAAGGCCAATCCAGTCGCTGTTAGCCTCAACCAATGCCAATAATTTTTTAGCGCCGAGCGAGAAAAGCTCGCTTGGCGTTAATTCTTTGCTCTAAAACGTCGGTTTCGGCCAGCGAATGAGTTTGCCAGCTTTACCCCTTCCAAGCTTTTATTAACGTTCTCTTCTGCAACTGTTGCCCTCCTCAATGAAAAAGCACGAACAGCTGGTTGAAGTTCGGATCGGCAAAATTTGCCAGGATGTGGTCGCCCAAATGAAAAATATAAGGACAAAAACCTTAGGCGTTCATACATTAAACGTTTTATAAGTCGAAAGGGAAACTGTCATGATAATGCAATTTCGGAAAGCTTTTTCTCATTACTCATAAAAGACCGAATAAAGAGGACAACCTACAAAACCCACGATGAAGCCTGTTCATAGATATATGACTATATTGAGTGTTTCTATAACCCCAACGAAATCATGGTACTCATGAGGGGCTTCCACCAAATGAATATGAAAAACAGTATTTTCTAAAGCTTGAAACTGTATAGAGATCTTGAGTCTTACAAGTTTGAGCGGCTTAGTAGGCTTTGATACTTAAGGTGTCAATTCTAAATGGTTTAATCTCTCGGGTTTGGATCTGACTCTGAATCATTGTGAGACGATTCTTGTCTCTTGTTACCTTTAATACGATAAAAAAAGTTTACCAACTGAGTTTTCCATAGCCTTAATGTTGCAAAACCCGCTGCAATTGTTGCGATGACTACCTGTAGGATAACACTGCCTGTTCCTGGGTCTAGATATGCGTGGGCTGGAGCGCTAACAACAACCAAAAGTATGGCAAGCTTGCTTGGTTTTGAACAAATCATTGTCAATTCCCAATAATTTTTAATAAATAGAATATAGGTCATACTTGTGGCTAACAGCAAGGAGGGATTCAACTATAGTTGTTAGTAGTGTTGGGAAAAGGAATAGCGAAAGAAATATGAATGGATTTCAGGAACATGATGCTTCATTTCGAGACAGCAGTGGATTTGTTTTTACTCATGACGGTAATCTATATAGGCAAGTGAATGAGGTCTTTAAGGATGAGTTTGATGCTTATATTAACAGTGGCCTCCATCAGGCTTTGTTAGACAAGGGATATGTCGTAGATCACAAAGAGGTTGAATTAATGGGTAATGACACCCATGAAGCCTACAAAATTCTAAAACCTAATTATATACCTTATCTTACATATCCGTATGAATGGACTTTTAGTCAGTTGAAAGACGCAGCTTTGCTTACATTGAACATTCAACTATTGGCACTGGAATATGGATTTACGTTGAAAGATGCCAGTGCATACAATGTACAGTTTTTTGAAGGTAAACCTATATTTATTGATACATTATCTTTCATTCGTTACACAAGTGGTGCGTGGACTGCGTATCGTCAATTTTGTCAGCATTTTTTGGTACCGTTATCTTTAAAAAAGTGGCGAGATTATCGTCTTGGGAGAATGGCTCAACTCTATATTGATGGCATTCCTCTGGATTTAGCGAGCAAACTTCTGCCCGTAAGAAGTTGGTTTAATATCAGTACCCTATCGCACATACATTTACATGCCAAAATGCAAGCCCACTATGGAAACTCTACCAAGGAACGTGTTGTTCGAGCAAAGAAAATTAAAAGCAATCTGACAAAAACTAAATTGTTGGCTCTGGTTAATAACCTGAAACATTCCGTAGAAGGGATCGATTGGTTACCAAGAAACTCGGAGTGGGGTAATTATTATGAGAATACCAACTACAACTCGCTGGCAATGGACGGAAAACTAGATATTGTTGAGAAGTTTCTATGTAGCATCAGCAAAGACATCCCCTTGCTTGCAGACATTGGTGCCAATGCAGGAAACTTTAGCCGTCTCGCTGCAAAATACGCGAAACAAGTGGTTTCCTTTGATATAGATGAAGTTGCAGTTGAACATAACTACTTAGCGGCTAAAGCCAACAAGGAGATATCAATACTTCCTGTTGTGTTAGATCTATTCAATCCATCGCCAGCGATAGGTTATGAAAATAAAGAACGTATTTCGTTTTCTCAGAGAGGTAATTTTCAAGTGATAATTGCTTTGGCTTTAATTCATCATTTGGCAATAGTAAATAATACGCCATTAAATAAAATAGTTGATATGTTTCATTCACTTGTAACTGAAATATTAATTATAGAGTTTGTTCCTAAAATAGATTCACAAGTAAAAGTTTTACTAGAAACTCGCGAGGATGTTTTTCCTGATTACCATGAAGATGGATTCGAAGAAGCATTACAAGGGAAGTTTACTGTGGTTAAAAAGGAGTTAGTGCCGGACTCCTGTAGAACAATTTATATTCTATACAAAGACTAACTTACTTTTCAAGGTGTTTTACATCAAAGTTATGTTTTCTAAGATGTTCAATTATCATTTTATAGGCAGTATTTTTATCTAAGGTATCGTGGCGACAGTGTCTAGTTTTAACATGGACACCTTCTTCAGTTATTATGGGTTTCTGGTTTGAATTGATATTAATAGAATAAATGTTTCCACAATATGCCATTGATATTCTCCCCAAAGTATAAAAAGGAGGGGAAAGATCAGCAGATACAGCACCGGCTTCAGCTTCATTCTGCTTTAAGCCTGGTTTTGCTCCGACTATAAATATAGGGTAACTAATATTAGGGCGATCTAGGAGGTCATACCCATCCATCCATTGTGGTGTTTTTATGTTCAGGTAATTTAATATCGTTGGAGCGATATCAAGCCTCTGGGAAGGTTGGATGTGTTTTTTGGCATATTCACCATAGGGAAACCGGATTATCAAGGGCAGAGTTTCGTTTGCAGCCCAACGCTTACCATGATCGCTATTAATTATTAGTATTGTATTGTTCAGTTGACCGACTTTTTCTAACATCTGATAGACTTCTTGGATATATGCATCCCATTGGTATATGGCATTGTCATAATGGTCTTCCATCCAAGTTTCTGCTTGCTCTTTCGTTTTGGTAAATACAGGTTCTTCATAATAGAACTTGGGTCCGTGAGTTCCGAGAAGGTGTACATGGGCAAATAAAGGGCGTTGAGCTGTGAGGATTTGTTGTTTAAGTAAATTAATTCGACTTTTATCAGGAGACTGCTCTGTCGGAGAATGCCCGTGTCCCAAAAATTTGAATGGATTACCCATTGGTGTTTGATTACTCAAATGAGCAAGTCGACCGTAAATACGTTGCCAACTCTGTTCAATAAATTGCATTGCAGAAGGCCACCTGAGCAAAAAATAGGTGTATAGTGGTTTTGCAGTAGTAATCAGATCACGATGATTCGCATAGTGGAAGGAATTGCGTAGCTTAAGATCGTTAGCGTCGGCATAGTGCCGAATACTAAGATCAATATTGTAGTATCCTAGCTTTAAAAGAATACCAGGCAGGTGTTGATACATATCTTGAGCTTTGAAGGTGTCTGGTCTGTAAATAACTTTGGTTGAAGTTGGATACTTCCCACTCAGTAGAGCACCAATTGATCCCGTTGTTGGCGATGAATTCGTCCAATGGTTATGAAAGATTAGAGTTTCATCAATAATACTTTCCAAAAATGGCGTTGTTTTTCGTTCATTTCCATAAACTGACATATTTTCTGCATTTATACCATCGGAACTTAAAATTATTATATTTGGTAGTTCATTTCTTGACTGACTATTATTAATATCCATGTCTATAGGAAATGGTGGGCGGTATGATGATAGAGCCGTTAAGAATGATATTAATAGGAGTATATAGGTCGAACGCTTAATAAAAAAGTTATATGAATGAATTATACCATCATTTGAGTTTGCCTGACTTACTCGAAGTATGGTATATATGAAAATAATAAAGAGAAAGCATAAATATGCATAGCGCGCTATCTCATTCGAACTTGATATTGATGAAATGTTAAACGCAATATATGTAAAGTTTTCAATTAGAAGGAAAATAGCACATGTTACTATTAATGATGGGATAGATAAAGCGATAATCCTAATGGATTTTTCTAGATAGAATGAACTCTGACCAATTGCGTAAGATATTATGGAAAGAGCTACAACAATAATAGTTGATAATGCAATAAGAGGTATAGGAGCCAACATTAGAGTTTCGAGACTCTCAAATGTTGTTAAATAACTTAAAAATGAAGGCTTTGTGAAGAAAAATAGCCATTCGGTAAGAATGAAAAAATAACAATAAAGGACCGTACTGATTATTACATTAGAATAGAAGTTTCTAGAGCTTATACCATCAATCAAAGCTGTCTTCCTAATAGAATTTATTATCTATAATAGGAGTCTATAAAAAGTAAAAGCTTGAACTGTATCGACCTTTTATAAAATTCTTTAAAAAACTCTACGCTTGTGATAATCGCAACGTGAATCGGCAATGACAACATGAGGTAGCATCAACCGAAAACAGTGGCTTTCTAGAAACAAATAAAAGGACACACACCTTATCACACACCTTATCAAGGTGAAGTTCAAGGTGAAGTTCAAGGCGGTGAGGGGCGTTACCTTTCAAGCGTTTTTAAATGGTCTAGAAGACACTTTAGGTGTGTGTCCTTTCTAAAGAGCAAAAGTAACGAAGACTCTCATTGTCTAACCTAGATAGGTCTCTCAGCATGGGGTCGTTGATCATTTTGATTGACTACAATGTGTAGTAAATTAGCCCCTCTTCTGAAGGGCTAAATAAGACTAGATAACTACTTAAACGTATATTGAAGACCCGCACCACCCGATACTTGAGATCTCGAGTAAGTACCAGATGATTCATAGTTCACAGTAAATGAGGCAGAAAGGTTATCTGTCAATCCCATGGCACCACCGACCGCTACCGCTTCTTTGCTACCAGCGAAACCTACACCAGCACCCATCGCGAATTCACCTTCTTGAACAAAAGGACGCGCGTTGGTAATAGCGTGCATAGACGCTGTCACACCATCCATACGCTCATCAAGCTCGTTAAGCTGATGCGCTTGTTGTTCGAACGCTGCTTCTAAGTTGTCAATACGGTCGTTAGTAGCAGCTAAGTCGTTTTGATAGCTGGTGCGAGTTGACTCAATTGCATCTCGAACAGGTAAATCAGGATTCGTTGCAGGAGGCATTTCAGGACGTTCTAGTTCCTTATCGTTTGGTTTTTCTGCTGGATTACCTACTGGCGGTGTAACCTCCGGCGTCGCTGGCTTTTCTCCACCTAAGTTTTCAGTGCGGTAGATCGTACCATCCTCTGTAACACCAACTGTGATATCGCCTTGATGCTTCTCTCCGTTGAAAGTGATATTACGTGTGCCATTCTCTAAGCTGTGCTCAACACCAACGACTGTATTACCTTTTGCATCGACAATCCCGCTGCCCTGCTTAAAAGTAAAATCCGTTTTCTGCCCATTCACTCGTACTGTGTTGTCAGAGAGAATTCGGACTTTGTTTCCATTGTCGCCAGTAATACGAATAGCACCATTGTTGTCGTTAACGCGAACCGATCCTAGATTGTTGGAGTCAAATTCCCAAGATGGATTAGACACCTCTGGATATTCAGGTAAGTGAATACCTTCGTCTTTCGCTAACGCACCAAAAGAAACAGAAGAAATAACAGCTGCGAGGATAGTTTTTTTCATGGTATAAATTTCTCAGTAAAAATATTGCATCAAATATATTAAATTCATTTTTTATCAGTAACCCTCAGTTAACGTTGAGGTAGCCGCAGTAGTTTCAACGGAATATTTATGTACCAATCCTCCACTACTTTTTTGTTATCGTTTTTTCTCCACTATCCTTTATGGAACACAGTATAACCTCTGTGAACTTTCAAATGGGAATACCACTGCCAACCAGACATGTCTATTCTAATGTATTATCCATGACTAGATTTGTCGAAACAGAAGCAAAGAAATAATCCTTCCCTGTAGTAAAAATTAAATATTCAGCCTAACCACGCTGACAATAGTGTTGCCTTTTAATTAAACTCAAACACTGTAATTTGTTGGCATTCATTTAGTTAAAAACGAATGCCAGTTAAACAATTAGAAATATTTTTATTTTTTCGTGACGCCTTTAAGAGAATACATTTCATCGGCCTGAGCTTTGACTTCCCATGCGTCGACAGGCAGATACATGCGGATCAAAAAGTTACCACCAGCTTCAACGGTAGCGTTGCTCGCTGAAGTGTCACAATTTGTGGTAAAGCTAAACGTGTCGCCTGAATCAATCATACTTTCATGAGAAATGTAGAAGTCTTCATCATGGATCCAGCCGTCTGCGCCATAAAATGTCGCTGACATATAACCATTATTATTCCAATCCAATGAAGGTTTCTTGATTGTCCAGGTTTGACAGCTCTCCGAAGTCACCTGTACTGGTACGTATTGAGCCGTTGTCATTGGCAAACCTCCCCAACCATATGCTGCTGCATACAGATAGTTATGAGGATTCACGTCCTTCATTGTTTTCCCGAAGGCGTCATGTCCAGCAATAGGTTGTTCTCCAGAATTAATACGGCGAACCAATTCTTCGCGCATCTCAATCACTTCCGTTTCATTAAAGCCTTTACTCGGATACGGTTTTGCTGACTTTGCATCAAACTTAAGCTGAGATTGACGTTTCTTGGTATCTTCATAATCACCGTTATCACGAGTGCGAGCTAATAGATAAACAAAGTCACCGTTAATATCATCAGAATCTACATACATCGACTCGCCATTCTTCACAACTTGGTGAAATAAGTGATGCTCATCGATGATATGAATTATCTGAAACTCATCACTAGCGGGCACAGTAAATGTAGCGCCTTCAGATACATCTATAATAGCGATGGAATACACCACATCGCGATTCGAACGAATGACTTGTTGATTATCAAATGACACCGGATCGTCATGCATCCAAGTATTAACACCTACTTTGCTTTGAACCCCAGAGAAATACCAGTCAGACTCTGAAATAACATAATTCCTTTCAGTAACTGAAATATCATTTGCCATTGAAGTTAATGAGAATGTAGATACCGCAATCGCTAATAACGTTCTTTTCATGTGAATAACCTTCTACTCGTATATTTAAACGTTCTGTATATGCAAAACAACTTGAGCCATTAACAACCTTAAAATGACAAACGGTATATAAGTTATCAGCTCAATTAGTTGATGCGAGAATTCTATATATTTTCGTTTTGCTAAACGATAACGCGGTCCCTATACTAGTTATAAGCACAACTTATGGATTAAAAGATGGACTACAACTTGCTCCAGGCTTTTATGAAAGTCTATGAATACATGAGCTTTACTAAAGCATCAGAAGAGCTCGATATCAGCCAAGCGGCGGTGTCTCAAAAGATCAAAAAGTTAGAGACACAGCTGGATAAGCAGTTGTTTGTAAAGAAAGGACGAGGCATTAAAGCGACAAGTTATGCTGAACATATGATGTCAAAACTAGAGCCAGCTGCACGTTTGGTTAAAGAGGCATTGGAAAAAGAACAGTTCAAAGTGTATGTCAATGAAACACTAGTCTATGACCTAAATGTCGATGCGCTTTTAGTGGATTCACCAAAAAGCGAGGAGCAAATTATCGAAGATTTGCGCTCCCGAAGAGCTGACATCGCTGTTGACTTCATCACGGCACAAGATGCATCAATGGTCTACGAAGTCATATCTGAAGAGCCCGTTCTCGTCATTGCTTCTGGTGCACATCCAAGGGTAAAAGGGGGGATTTCCCATAAGGACTACTACGAAGAACAACATATCGCATTGCAAACCAAAAGAAACAATTCCGATTTGATCAACCTAATTACAGTAGATCCTAAACCCAGAAACGTCGTTTATCGTAGCAACTCTATCGCTTCCCAAATGGTGTACACCATGAACAGCGATTGCCTTTCTCTAATACCAGAAAGAATGAAAAGCGTCGCAGAAAAAATGGGGTTGCAGGTATTTGAAGCACCATTTCCAATTCAAAAGATACCTTTTAGCATGGTTTACCACCGGAACTTCTTAAAGGATGAATCTCATAAAATGCTTAGAGAAAAAATCAAAGCCCAGCTAGAAAGATAGTCTCAGTTATCAGTTAGTTAAGTTAATTAAAGGGACACACACCTTAAGCGTACTCCATGTTTGAGCCAGCAATCGATCTGACTTACAGTGATTTAATCCACGAAATCTAAAGTTAATGGGTGAAATAACTCCTCGACACTAAGCTTACGGCTTGATAGCCCTTGTTCATAGGAGTATCTGAATAGCGTTTCTAATGTCTTAACGTTGTTTTCGTCTAAACCATAAGTGAAGAAATTATCGCCCATAAATGCACGAGTAGACTCTAGTTCTTGTACATACCAGGGCAGCATATCGGCAGCCCAGCCAAATGTGTTCATTTTTGAGTAAGCTATGTCTTTTGCTTCAATGTACGCATTGTAAACGGCCTCTGCTAACCAAGGATGTTGCTCAATGAGTTCGGTCTTGATCGCTACAGCATGCATTATTGGAAACACGCCGGTTTTTTCATAATAGGCTTGCTCAGCGGCCTTAGAGTTGGCGAATAGTCTCGCCACTTTTTTGTTGCCTTCAACATAAGCTTTGGGCTCGGCTGCATGAAACAGAGCGTCGACTTCGCCTGTTACTAGCAACTCAGATTCGTCTTTGCCGGCTGAACCAATGCGGATTGTCACTCCGTTTGGCGTCGTCGCCTCTTGTGCAGATACCGCGCCTGTAACCCCTTTTGAGGAATCAACATCGGATGCCAACCAATTTACGTTCTGCGGCGTAATTCCATACTCATCTTGGAGCATTCCACGAATCCAAGTTAAAGAAGTTGAAGCATAACCAGGCGTACCGATGGTTTTGCCTTTTAAGTCTTCAGGGTTATTAATACCCGCGTCGGTATTAATAAATATACTTTTGTGTCGAAAAACACGAAGTGGATAGATAGGTAGCAATGTGTAATCTCGAAACTCCTCATTCGCGTAGGCCAACATGTATGGATGAAGGCCAATTTCAGTTATATCTAGAGTTTGATCTCCATTGAACACATCATTGTTCATTTCCCCAATGCCCATCTTTTTAAACTCAAGATCAACACCTTCAATGTCTACTTGGCCAGTGAGAATTGGCTCTAATCGGGGAAACTGATATCCAGAAATCGTTAATTGAAGATTTCCTTCAGCGATCACTTGAGATTGGGTGGTTGGTTTGGTGTCTGCAAAAACAGTTGTTGATGACACGATCAAAGAAAGGACGGTTAGTTTCATTTTCATATTAAAATCGCTCTATGTTAAAACCCTTACTTTTCCTCCTGATAAGTTTGGGTTGCAAATTTAGGGTTTGTATTAATACTTCACACTGAACACGTGGCGTTGTTCTTTGCCCATTAACTTGGCTAATCGAGTATCATTAAAGCGGCCAAATTTCACTGGGTAACCATACGTTCGTGCCAAGCGCGCCATGCTCTTATCAATATGGGCGAAGTACTTCTTCCAGCCAGCACACAAATAGTTATGATTTGATTCACCGTTTGCATTCTTGATGAAACGATTTTTCGGACACTCACCGTAACAAGCAAACACATACTCACAGTTTCGGCATTCAGTGGTTAGTGTCTCTACCTTTGCATAGCCAAATTGTTGTTGCTTCCCACCGTAGGAAACCTCATCGAGATCATCGTTATGAATATTTCCCACTTTGTGCTCGGGGTAAACGTAATGGTCGCAAGAATAAAGGTCACCGTTTGGTTCCATTGCTAAGCCTTTACCACACACAGGGTTTAGAGTACAAAGCTGGCTGCTTTCACCAATCCAAGACGCTAAGTTTGCTTCAAAATACTGAATAAACACCGTGCCGATGTCTCTCTTTTCCCATTCATCGAACACCGCGATTAAGAAGTTCCCCCATGCGATATCTGAGACACTAAAAGATTCGACGATAGAGTCCTTATTACCCGGGATAAGACGTTTATCACCTTGTTTAATTTGGTTTTCCGCTTTCCAAGACTCGGTATTACTTTGCGGTGCATCTGTGCGAAAGGTTTTCTGTTCCACGATAGGGATAAACTGTATTTGTGTGGATTTCACAACATCACGCAAAAAGCGATAGACCTCGAGCGGGTTTTGGCTTGTGAGGTTATTAACGCAGGTTAGTGTTGCAAATGAGACTTTGTGTTTGTGGATCAACTCTACCGCCTTCATCACCTGTCTAAACGTTCCGCGACCGGAACGATTTTTGCGATGCGCATTGTGAAGCATTTCAGGGCCATCAATGCTAAGTCCCACCAGAAAATCATGTTCAGCTAGAAACTCACACCACTCATCATTGAGCAAGATTCCATTGGTTTGAAGATCGTTTTTGATCACTACTTCTTCGGGACAATACTTTTGTTGCAAGTCCACGACAGTTTTGAAATAACTCAACCCCAGCAGTGTCGGTTCACCGCCCTGCCAAGAGAAGATAATCTCTGCTGAGTTATGCGATTTGATATAGCGTTTAATATAGTTTTCAAGCGCATGCTCCTCTATTTTAGGTGTACAGCCTTTTTTGTATTCAAGTAGGTCTTGCTTGCTCAAGTAATAGCAGTAGGTGCAATCAATATTACAAGCAGGGCCAATCGGTTTGGCCATAATATGTGTGCGTTTAATTGGGTTGCCATTAAATGTATTTGGGTCTTGAATCGTTGTCATGGTGTCACCTGAGAAGCGTTGGTTTATCAGTAGATGTCGTCAATAGTTAAGAATTATCTTCTAACCTGGCTGCGGTCTGCGCGATGTCTTCAACTAAAGCTTCGAGCAACTCTGTGGAAGCATGGGGTGTGATGAGCATATTGTTGGTAAATAGATCAGTTATACCTTGAAGGACATAGTTCTCATCAACTTCAATACCAAGTTCAGCAGGAACCTCCAACTCCATTGACAGTCGAGCAGCCAACGTCATGCCTAACGCATAAGCTTGTTGTTGCTCTCGTGTTTGAGGAACAAGTCTTTCCTCTAAAACGGCTATTTCGTTCTCGGTACTTTTGACGATGCGTTCAGCAAGTGGTTCGTCTTTCTGGCAGCCTGCTAATAAAGCTGCAGACAGTGATAATAAAGTAACTTTTAGTTTTAAGTTCATATTAATCTCAAAGTTGTAAATATTATTAGTAGTAATCTTTGTTGGAGTGAACTATAGATTAAATTAGTTGTAGGTAAAATGAATATTTTTCATTTGATATTGTGTGGTGATTATTTTATCGATATATTCTTTATTGCATGGAGGTAAAAATACATAAAATACAATGACTTACAGTGCTTCTCTCGATGGTTGAAATCTCATATAAACAAAGGTGAGGTGATAACATAAGGATTCTTTATTGTTTGCTTCTTATATTTATCACAGTGTTAGAAACTGAGTGTGAATATTTTCATTTGGCTCTGATTGATATGAATTTTAAGTCGGTGTTACAGGATGACATTGTAAGATTGCTGTTCTAAAAGGTTTCCTAGTGAAAAAAACATTATAAACATTGCCGTTGTTAGTGTATTTCCCTTTTGCACGACTGCTCAATAACAAGAGTTGGCTGATATGTCCGACCCCTTAGCTGTCTATAACAGAGTTGGGGCTGGCGTAACCAACAACGGGCTTAACCTAAAGTTTGGCTTAGAATATGAAACACCTGATAACGACAAGCAATCAATGCATGTCATTGAAGTTAAGGGGATAGCGGGTGAATCCTTGGGTTGGAGTGATCACGACAAGCACGATAACTCAATTGATACGTTTCGTTACCGAAACTTCTTATTGGACAAACAAGAAAATCGTGGAACACAAATCGGCATCGATTGGAATTTTGACACTGATATGGGCAGCGCATCTTATAGTTTTTTACAAGGCACTCCGAAAGTAGGTGCGTTCCAGTTCTATCCATTGGCGGGCGCTGGAGTGACTGTCTCAGATGATAAAGAAGATGGTATAAATGTCCCAGGTGGTTTTGCCCTGATCGGGGTTTATGCAAAAGCAACGCTCAGTGATAATGTTTGGATAAACTACAACCCCATGTACAAAATTGGTATTGGTGGGCAAATGAGTGGTTGGGATCAGATTGACCACGAAGTGTCGGTCTCCTACAAAATCGACGAAAGGCAAAACATCTGCTTCTATGCAAACTGGAGTGACGAAACCAGTTTTGAAGATGGCGACTTTAGAGTGGAGTTTAACTACCAATTCTAAACCAACACACAGCGCTGTTTTAAACTGAATGAGCCAAACCTAGAGTGATAGGTTTGGCTTTTTTATATAATATATTTATGTGAAACGGTCTAAAAGTTGTCTACACATAAACCAAAGTGAGGTTTAAAGCAAACGCCGCATTATTTATTTACTCCCTTCAATGACTGATGATACGTCTCGCACGGACAGCAAGCCTTACCTGCATGGTCGGGCAGAGCAGTCAGTATAAAGCTAGTTTTTCATTGCGGGATGGCAAATGTTGAAAACTAGTCAGTCTAAAAAACGAAATAGACAGCTGACAAATAATTCACCTACTTGTTGTGTACGTCTTGAGCCAACTACAAGAAACGCTCACAGAATCGTGCATAACATACGAGGACGATACTGTGTTAAAACTGAATAAATCAGTCGTAGCGGCTTCTATCGCTACAGCGACATTCGGCGCAGCTGCTGTAAACGCAAACGAAATCATTCACGATGCGGAACACTATATTCTGCATGCCCAAAGTGGCGAACGCTGGGCGGTTGAAGATAAAGATCTTGATGCCAAACTGGCTGAGCTGGAAAAGCAATTTGGTACCAAGCCAAACATCATTCACTATATGTGGGATGATACTCCTTTAGGTGATGTCGGCATCCCAGATATTCAAAAAACTCGTGGTTACGAGACTCCTGTATTCAATCAAATGGCTAAAGACGGCGCTAACTTTATGCGCATGTACACAGAGCCATCTTGTACTCCAACTCGTGCAGCTGCATTAACAGGCCGCTACGCTGTACGTAACGGTATGTATACCGTTGGTTTCCCTTACGAGTATGGTGGTTTACCTCGCACAGAAGTTACTATTGCTGAGATTCTAAGTGAAGCGGGTTATAAAACTGCCTTCCATGGTAAAGCTCACCAAGGTGATACCGCTGGCGGCAACATGAACGAACAAGGCTTTGATGAAGCGTTTTGGACACCCTACAACCAAGTACCAAGTTTGTATAACGCTCGTGGTCAGCATGGTGCGCTAGCTAAAGGTGTGCTATTGCCAGAAATGTTCCCTGAAGATCCGTATGATTTAGATCCTGAGTGGCGTCCAAACGGTTTTGTTTACGCACTCGAAGGCAATAAAGGCGGACCTGTAACCGAATGGGGTGAGCCAACAGAAGAGTATTACTACAACATTGATCGTGAAGCGACAGACCGTACTATGGACTTCATGCAGCGTAGTGTTGATGAAGGCAAGCCGTTTTATGTTGCTCATTGGCCAACTATGGCTTCGTTTTTAAACATCCACCCATCCGATGAGTTCAAGACAACCAATGGTTCACATTTAGCTGAAGGCCTAGTACGTATTGATGCAATGTTAGGTGAAATTCAAGATAAAGTGAAAGAACTTGGAATTGAAGAAAATACACTCATTATAGCAATGGCAGACAACGGTCCTATGGTGTCTGGTGGGCCGGTTGGCTTTAACGAGACATTACATACGGGTGGTAAAGGCATGTACACAGAAGGTGCAGTTCGTGTTCCTATGCTAGCAACTTGGCCTGGCATGATTGAAGAAGGAAGTACTGTTGGTGACTTGCTTCATGTGACCGACCTATTTACTACCTTTGCTCGCATGGGTGGCGCATTAGACTACGTGCCAACAGATCGCATTATTGATGGTGTCGACCAAACCTCATTATTCATTAACGGTGACACCTTCAGCCGTCGCGACTATGTATATATCTATACTGGTGATGAACTAGGTGCAATTGTAAAAGGTCGTTACAAATGGCATGTGGCAGGCGCAGCAAAAGGTCTATCCGGAGCAGAATTCTACGACCTATATGCTGATCCACGTGAGCGTGTTGGAATGATGCTACAAATGTTCCCAGCAAAAGGTATGTTTACAACGATGAAAGCACGTCACAACATGATGATTGATGCGTTCCCAAATGTTGAACAAGAACGCGCAATGCCATTCGTGACTGTCGAAGACGCTCGTGAAGATGTTCGCAAAGCAGGTGAGCTACGAGTAGACGAAGAAACATTCCCAATCGACATTCGTGAGCACATGAAAAATGTTAAAGGTTACGAAAACTTTCAGGAAGGTACTTGGAAGCGTGAAAAATAATTAATCACGGCGAACCGGTATTTTGAGCCCTTACGACTTGTTGTAAGGGCTTTATTTTGTCTTATCTGCCCTGGTTTCAAAGGTTCACTTCGTGAGCAGTAGCCAGAAGAAACCTGAACATTATCTGTATGTACATCTATCGTGAACCGGTGATTGCCTTCCGTAGTTCGTCTCGCTTCGCTTTATGGAAAGGATCATTGGCAAAACGACGATGATAAATCATGTTGAACTTTATCTTTTGGAGTTCTAGCGGGATACTGTGGACACGCAACCCTATGGTAGGGGCAAACTCTTCCGCTACTGATCTGGTCGATGAAGCAATGAAGTCCGAACGAGCAGCGAGCGAAAGCATACTTGCGATTGAGCTTGTTTCAATTCTCACCTTTCGCGATTTAACGGGCTTATCGCTAAGATACTCAATGGTATTTAAGTTGTTTCTACGCACCCTTAACGCAATATGTTCTTCTTCATAATACTGATCAAACGAGAGTTGCTCTTTTATTCTGGGGTGGTCGACTCTGGTAAGACACACGGCATCTTCCTCATGAAACTCTTCGACAATCAAGCTATGTTGCTTACTCGACATGACATCGATAACCAAGTCGATCTTTTGAGTATAGAGATCGTCGATGATACTGGCTTCGTCAAGCGGCGTTTCACCTAAGGTAATGTTTTCTATATGCGCGACCTTAAAAAGTACCGCTTCGCTGCAGTAGACATTGAGATGATCTTGCTGACCATTGACGGTTTCAAGCACAGACATAGGAGATTCAATTTTGTTGGCAAGCGCTACAGCGGCACCAGTAGGCACAATTCCTCGTCCCTCTCTGACAAACATAGGCTTGCCGATCGAAGCTTCAAGACGTTTTAATGCTGCACTTACCGCGGGTTGCGATAAATCCAGTTCTTCAGCCGCTATGGTTATTGATTTATGTTTGTATACTGAAAGAAACGTAGTAAATAGATTTAAGTCCATGATTATCCGCTCGCCGAGTCTTTTGGCTACCGTATTCAAAGAATTATGTATAAGCAAGTGATTGTTATTGGGAATGCTTGCTATAGCACGAACTTGATGACCGCAGTACCTTAAGACATGACGATAAAATAAAAGGGTTAGCTTATAGAAAACTAACCCTCGTTTCGAAGTATTGTCGATTATTTGTGCCAAGTGAACTTTTCAAACACTTTATCTACAGGTGTATCCGCTATATGGTTTACGTAGTTGCTGATTACTTTTTGTGACAAACCCAAGATGACTTCAAGTACTTGCTGTGGACCATATCCAGTGTTAGGTAAACATAAAAGGACATACACTTCAAATGCAAAAGGACACACACTTCAAATGCACCCCAATAAGCCGATTTGAGCGCTCTACAGGGTTAACCCCACGACTCAGCAGAACGAAAGTCTTTGAGCTATCAAAGTGAAGTGTGGGGTCTGAGAAAAAATCGGCAGCATAACGCTACCGAAGCTCAGTGAACCCGAAAAGCGTTTTTCTGGGTTGTTCACAATATATAGTATGAAAAGCGTGCGACTGGATGGTTCACAGAGGTTTGGCTAGCAGAGCTGCTCCTCTCACCCCACTTGAGTCACCATATCGAGCCTTGACCAGATAAGGTGTCTTGTCTCTACTTAAAGTGAACGAATCGATTCGTTCGTTTAGAAGTGGATAAATAGCGTCAAAGTTAGATAACCCTCCGCCAAATACAACAACGTCGGGATCGAACGCATTGATAAAAGGGGCAATTGAGCAAGATAATAGGTTGGCAAATCTATCAACAAAAGTCACCGCATTATGTTGATTATTATGATAAGCCTCGATAATTTCCGGAGCAGAGAAGCGCTCCTTGTAATAATACTCATACAAGTCTTCAAACCCGGTACCAGATAGGTAACGATCTAGGCAGCCCACAGCACCACATTCACATTGCAATAAAGGGGCTTCTTTGTCTTTTGACAATACTTCAAAAGCCGAAATATTAAGCGGAGTATGACCAAGCTCTAGTGCCATATTGTTAGCCCCGTGATAACAACTCTCCTTGATCGCAAGCCCTGCTCCAAAGCCAGTCCCCAAAATTAGACCTAAAACATGATCAGAGGATGATAACTCATCATTTTTAGATTCGGAGAGTGCGAAGCAATTAGCGTCATTATCAATGTAGATCGGCCTTTCTATGCGACTTTCAATGAGGTCTCGTATTACTCGACCATCAATTGCCGGAACATTTGGAGCAAAGATCGTTTTATCGCGTTGCGATTCTGAACCTGGAATACCAATACCCACCCGCCCCTTACACTTAAGCGTAACGTCAGCTTTGTTGATAATGTTCACAACGGCATCGATAAAATTGTCAAAGCTATCTTTTGGTGTGGGAATGCGCATACGTAAGCACTCCGTCATGTCGGCATCGTAGGCTCTAAGCTCGATTTTTGTCCCGCCAATATCTAAGCCAAATAAAAACATACTGTTACAACTCCATCTTCTAATGCTAATTCATGTTCTTGTTAAAAATTACTCTTTGTGACGCTCTATTTTTGAGAGATGTCCTTTACCGAACCCCTTTCGACAACGGAGGTAGCGATAGAAACCCTAACACTGTTTGAGTTGGGTCTATTTGATATTTGTAATAAGGTACTGAGAGTGATCGCACAGAGATCATCCAGATCGCTAGATACTGTTGTCAGAGGCGGAGAGTTAAAGCGACTCGCATCTATGTTGTCAAATCCAACAATGGACAAATCGTCGGGTATTAGAACCCCTTTATCGTCGAGAACATCTGTCAGGCTAATTGCTATCATGTCGCACATACATACGACACCAGTACAATCCGAAAGGATTCCTTGGTCTATGAGTCCGGGTAGTAATTCGCCAGCACCAAAGTCAGTAGAAAACTCGCCTAACTCGGGGGAATAAAGTGCCAGATCAACGATAGCATCATTTGTGCTAATATTGTGCTCAGAGCAGGCTTTTATAAAACCGTCCTGACGTAGTAGGGTAGTATGATTAACATTACTCGTTATTAGTTTTATTTTACGGTGGCCATTTCTAATTAATAGTTTGGCTGCATTATATGAGCCCCAGTAATAATCTGGAGCTATACTTGAAATTTGTTGCTTTACATCAATACCATTTATAATAACACAGGGGACCGATTGCTTTCTTATTATGTCTAAAATTTCAATTCTATCTACTCCCAAAACAATAATAGCTTTAGAGTTAGAGACTTTTCTCTTTAGTTGAATTAAATTTTTGCCGACTTTAACCAATCGGATAGTCACTCCCATCTCCCTAGCATGCTCTTCCACTAAAGAGAAGATCCCACCAAAGAAGTTAGCAGATGTGGTGATATTTTTCTCAGCAACAATGGTAATCTCATCGTAGTTTAACGACCATTTCACGTTCGCACTTGGTCGTTTGTAATCTAGGTCGTTTATTGCCTTTTCTACCTTGCCTCTGGTGCCCTCTGCAACGTAAGCACTGTTATTAAGAACCCTTGAAACCGTTGCTTTGGATACTCCACTAACACTTGCTATATCATCTAGGGTTACCCCTTCATTTTTCTTCACAGACTCACCAATGAAATAGTTTCAATCAATCTGAGGTGAATCATAGCGTCAAAATCATCACTTTTCTCCATATCAATACGATTCACTTGCTTCGGTGTGACAAAAAACACATGAAACGTTTCATGAAATTGTGAATGTTGCAGTCGTTGTGTTGGATCACATTTTTCTACAACTTAAATAGATATAAATAGCGTCAAGAAATGACGATAAAGAAGTAAGAGTTATGTCTATAGAAAAATTAAATACCGATATTATTTCAAGTATTGAGCGAAACATGCCTCGTATTGGAATTAGAAACCCAATGGTCGGATATAGCCCCACTGAATATAAATGGCGCTATCCATCTAATATATTTTGGACTGACTCATTCTGGACCGGTGAGTTATGGTTAGCCTATTTACAAACAGGTGAGCAGAAATTCAAAAATCAAGCAAGAATGCGAATGGCCCACCTTGGTAAAATACTAGAGAACCCATTGCTAATGAATCATGATTTAGGCTTCCAATTCTCTTTGAGTGCCGTTGCTGACTACAAATTGACTGGAAATAAAGAAGCTCGCGCTCTTGCTCTTCGTGCTGCGGAAGCTCTACGTAATCGATTCAACTGGAATGGTAATTATCTGGTTGCTTGGACAGCTGGGTGTGAAGGTAAAGAGCACGCAGAAAAGATCCAAGGAAAGATCATTATTGACTGTATGGAGAACCTACCGCTTTTACTTTGGGCTTATCGTGAAACCAATGCTGAGTCGTTTAAAACCGTAGCTTTGGCACAAGCAGAAACCACTCTAAAACACATTGTCAGAGATGATTGGAGTACGTTCCATACATTTGACTTCGACACCACCACCAATGAGCCGGTTCGCGGCTGTACCTACCAGGGTTATGCTGACGATTCTTGTTGGAGTCGAGGTCAGGCATGGGCTATTCATGGCTTCGCTCATTTGGCCGATGTTGAGGATTCCGAGCGTTATGCGGAGGTAAGTTCAAAGCTGCTCGATTACGTCATTGACAACATAACTGACGACTTGGTTCCCATTTGGGACTACCGTTTACCTGCACATGAGCCTCAATACAAGGACTCTTCAGCAGGCTCTGTGACCGCTGCTGGAGCACTCCTTCTGGCATCAGTGTATGAGCGCATGGGTAACGATGGCAAGGCAACAAAGTACCGAGAATTTGGTTTAGCAATGTTAAACGCACTTCGTGAACATTGTGATATCACTCATATAGACGAAGCTCAAGGCTTGCTTAGTAAGGCTGCATCATTTGTGCACTTTGCTCATGAACACGACCTTGACTATCAAGCTAACTCAATGCTGCCTTACGGTGATTATTTTTACTATGAGGCAACACTGCGTGCGCAAGGGCACACAGAGCTATTTTGGTAATAACAATTAGGACAAACCAGACTGTCCAATAACCCCTACACATTGAAAAGGAAACATCATGAAACTAAAAAAACTCGCAGCACTGATGCTAACAGGTGCAGTGGCATTTACGTCTGCAAGCGCGATGGCGAAAACTTACAAACTGGCGACTAACGTTCCGGCAGATGGTCCTCCGGGTCGTCTTCTACAAGAGTTTTCACAACGTGTGGCTGAGGACACAGATGGGCGAGTAAAGATCAAAATCTTTGCCAATGGCACTTTAGGCGGCCAGGCACAGTATTTACAACAAGTTCAAAGTGGTGTTGTTCATATGGGCCTGATTAACTCTGCGATGATGGAAAACGTGCAGCCTGAGTTTGGTGTACTTAACTTACCTTACGTATTCCGTTCGAACGAAGAGTTCCAGTCAGTGATGGCAAGCGACCTTATCAATGAAGAGCTTTTCCAGACGACTCAAGACAAAGGGTTCGAAGTCGTGGGTTTCCTAGATAGTGGTTCTCGTAGCATTTATTCCACTAAGCCAGTGAATTCTATTGACGATCTTAAAGGGCTCAAATTACGTGTTATGTCTAGCCCGACCTACATTGAGATGTTGAAGCTTATGGGCACAGCACCAACTCCGCTCGATTTCTCTGAAATCTACTCTGCACTACAGCAAGGTATGATTGATGGCGCAGAAGGCGGTCTAGCCGGCCTTTACGAGCTTAAATTTGGTCAGTACGCCCAATACGCGATTAAATCAGAACAAACTCGGCTGGTCGACCTCATCATCATGAATAATAAGGCTCTGGCCAAAATGAAACCTGAAGATATTGCTACGATGAACGATATCATGTTGGACCTGTCGGAGAAGTCTTATCAAGTCGTTGCAGATAACGAAAGTTCTGCTTTAGAAAAAGCGCAAGCTGAGCTTGGTGTAAAAGTAATAGAAATTGATAAAGCGCCACTGGTTGCATCTATGGCGCCAATTTATGAAAGAACCATGCAAGATCCTGTAAAAGGGCCAATGTTGAAAAAGGTCTTTGATCTGCAAGGTCGCGAATACTAAGCAATATTAATATAGAGGGGGAGGCAACTTCCTCTCCATCGATTACAACTATAAAAATAAAAGGTAAGTTGTATGTCTGAAACCATCTCCGATCCGACTTTAGTACCCGAGCTTACAAACTGGCAGGAATCGGCTGTTCGTTTATACCAACGTATCGACAAGGTCATGTCTGTCATCCTGATGGGACTTATGGGAGCGATGAGTGTCCTAATAATCTATCAAGTATTTACTCGTTATGTATTGGGTAACGCTAGTGGCACGTCTCAAGAATTGCTTATCTATAGCATGATTTGGATGGCTTTCTTAGGCAGCGCGGTGTGCTTTGGCAAGGGGATGCATTTAAGCTTGCCACTGTTCTACGACAAATGTACAGAGAAAAATCAAAACTACATCACAGCCGTAAACTCGCTTTTGGTCATTATATTAGCCGTGATGATGATTGTCGGTGGTGTAGATGCAGTGGCCAAAAATGCGAGCTTTACAACACCGATGATGCAAGTATCTATGTCTGTGCTGCAATCAATTTTATGGCTCTCTGGCGGTTTTATCATCTTGCAGCAAGTAGGCCGTCTGATAGAGATCGTAGGTTTCAATACACATCTAGCCTTCAGCCTATTGAAAGCCGCAACAACCCTCTTTGTGATCGGGTTCGCCTATTCAACTTTTCAAGCTTCTGAAACCTACGAATATTTGGTTGATGAACATTTAGAAGTGTTCTCAACTATTGTACTGTTTGCAGTCTTTTTCTTATTGTTGGGTCTAAACCTTCCCATTGCTGTAGGTCTAGCCTACTCCGGTCTGATTGCCATGTCCTTGCAAATTGATGCCGACATGCTTGTCATGACCTCAAGTGAAAAGCTATTCAGCGGGTTAGAGAGTTTTGGCTTCTTAGCGCTGCCATTCTTTATTCTTGCAGGCAATTTGATGAACCAAGGTGGAATTGCCCGCCGATTGATTGACCTAGCTTTGCTCTTGGGTCGACGAATTCCTGGTGCATTATGGCAATCGAACGTAGTAGCGAACATGCTGTTTGGCTGCCTATCAGGGTCTGGCATTGCTGCTTCAACTGCAATTGGTGGAGTAATTAGTCCCATGGCAAAAGAGAAGGGCTACGACATGTCTGTCTCTACAGCTATTAACGCAGCATCAGCGCCAACTGGGATGATGATCCCTCCTACCGGTGTGTTCATTATTTATTCAATGATCACTAGCGGTGCAGCTTCAATAGCAGCGCTATTTCTCGCAGGTTATATTCCGGGCCTCATGATGGGTCTATCGGTAATGGTCGCCGCATACTTCTATGCTAAGAGGCTTGGTTACACCAGCGATGCAGAACCACAGCCAAGAAATGTCATTTTGAACACTATTTGGAAAACTGTTCCTAGCCTGACCATGATCGTTGTGATTATTGGTGGAATATTAACAGGAGTGTTTACAGCTATAGAAGCTGGTGGTATCGCTGTACTTTATAGTTTAATTCTATCGATTTGTTATAAGAGTCTCACATGGTCATCGCTGGCTAAAACACTACGTGACTCAGCTTTAACGTCTGCAGTTATCTTGTTCCTGATTTCTTGCTCTGGGTTGATGAGTTGGAGTATGACCTTCGCGAGCATTCCAGATACGATTGGTGAATTACTTATCACCGTGTCTGAGAATAAAATCGTCATTCTTTTGCTGATGAATATTACATTGCTGATTGTGGGTATTTTTATGGATATGGCGCCTGCACTGCTTATATTTACTCCAATTTTCTACCCAGTGGCGATTTCGCTTGGTGTGGACCCTGTGCAGTTTGGCGTGATCATCGTTTATAATTTATGTATGGGCCTTATTACTCCGCCGGTAGGCACGGTACTGTTTGTCTCTTGCAGTGTTACGGGGCAAAAAATAACCAGTATTATCAAGCCGTTATTACCAATATTCTTGCTACAATTTATAGGGTTAATGCTTATCACGTACTTCCCAATATTCACCATGGGGCTACCAACGCTTTTTGGTATCAATTAACCCATCCCTTAACGTTATTGATTTCGTTACTTTCCTTGACAGCCTGACGCGAAGGCGCCGTGCTGTCGAGGTGGGCTCCGGAACTCTAAATGGATAGTTAAGCGGAAATCGACCAAGGTATAGGTTAAATAAAAGGCTCTAAAGAGCCAAATCAGACTTTATTAGTACGTTAGGTGTGTGTCTTTTAGTGGTGATTAAAAAACGTGATTCCAAGCGCAATGTTAACAATGTTATCGAGCTAATCACTGTATTTTCTAAAGTATTGAGTGCATTTGTCGCAACTTAATACATAAGCAAGCATTAGCTGGAAATATACATTGAGGGAACATATGAAGAAAGCAGCAATATTATTAACCGCGCTAACATTAACTGGATGTCTGTCTGAAGATATGCAAGACATCTTAAACGGAGAAACCACAGTATTTACTGTCTCTGGAGCACGGTTCGATGGCACTGGTACAATGACAGCCGGATATTATAGTCTTGAGCATGTTATAGCCAATTCAGACGTCACCCTTCCGAACGATATGCCTCAGGCAGGAAAAGAGGCGTTGACCGCAGCAGGAGTTGAAACCACCTCAGATAAAATGTGTGGCACCTTAGATACCAGCGGCAACGTCTGTTTTAAAGAGAACGACAGCACCAGTTGTCTACCTGATGATATATCAATGCTTGGCTTGGAAATGTACAAAATCAGTCTGACTGATATTGAAGCAGCCTCAGAGGCCGGCTTTTATCCAAAAGTTGCGTCAGACTTAGGTGGCGCTTACATAGACCTAGGCAGTGGTATTGAGACAGTAAACTGTGATGACTTAAACTAGCTGCACAAAGAAACAAGAACAAAGTCAGAAAGTTAAAGCAGAAGTTAAAGGGACACACACCTTATCAAGGTGAAGTTCAAGGCGGTGAGGGGCGTTACCTTTCAAGCGTTTTTAAATGGTCTAGAAGACACTTTAGGGGTATGTCCTTTAACCGCTTTTACCGCTATGTTCATCGCATAAAAAAAGGCAGCACACCAGGCTGCCTTTTTACTTTAACGACTTCGACCTTTTACTTTCTCGCGCATGGATTGCAGCATCACATAGAATACGGGTACCAAGCAGGTGCCCACAATGGTCGCTGCAATCATTCCCCCCATCACGGCATAACCTAACGAAACTCGACTTGCCGCTCCTGCACCTGTCGCGATCACCAATGGAATAACCCCAAGGATGAAAGAGAAGGCTGTCATCAATACGGCCCGAAAGCGCAGTCTCGCCGCTTTAACAGCAGCATCGGTGATGCTCATACCACCTTCTCTTAATTGCTTAGCGAACTCGACAATTAAGATAGCGTTCTTACACGCCAACCCAATAAGTAACACCAGACCAATTTGGGTATACAAGTTAACATCAGAACCCATGAGCCAGATATAGAGAAAGGCACCCAGTATGGCCACTGGTACCGCGAGCATAACGGAGACCGGTACGGTCCAACTTTCATATTGAGCCACCAGAAAAAGGTAGGTGAAGATGAGTGCAAGAGAGAAAATGAACGGTGCTAAGTTACCCGCTTTCAGCTCCTGATACGTTTGCCCTGACCATTCATAGGTATACCCATTTGGGAATGTGGTATCGGCAATACGTTTTACCGCGTCAATGGCTTGCCCGGTACTGTAACCCGGAGCTGGAAAGGCATTGACTTTCACGGCACCGTACAAGTTGAATTGGTTAATGTACTCTGGGCCTAATTTGGGCTCGATCGATACTAAGGTGTTAAGGGGTACCATTGAGTTGTATTTATTGCGAATATAAAAGCGAGCGATATCTCGTTCAGAGTCCCTGAACTCGGTTTCAGCCTGCATGTTGACTCTAAAGACTTTGCCAAAGCGGTTGAAGTCATTGACATACATTGAACCCAGCATAGTTTGCAAAGTGGTAAAGATGCTGTTGAGCTCGACTCCCTGTACTTTGGCTTTGTTGCGATCAACGTCTACAAACAGTTGGGGTACATCAGCCTGGAAGGTACTAAATGCTGTGGTGAGCTCAGGTTCAGAAGTGGCCTGAATCGACACCGCCCTCATTACACCAGCCAGCTCTGCGGGAGTGCGGCCTAACGTGTCCTGGATAAAGAACTCGACACCGGAAACGGTTCCCACTCCAGGAAGTGCTGGTAGAGAAAAGCCAGCCGCTGTCGCTTCGCTGTATCGTGACAGAGCCGCGTTCGCACGGCGAACGATTTGTTCTTCGACCAGTGATGGGTCTTGTCGTTCATCCCAGTGAGATAGGATCACAACCATTAAACCTGCATTGGAGGAAACCGCACTGGAAATAATGGAGTAACCACTGGCCGAAATGACATTGGTCACACCATCCAGTGAATTAAGTTCAGTCACCATGTCCGCAATAACTTCTTTGGTCCGGTTGATAGAAGAACCATTAGGCAGCTGAACATCAACAAAGAAAGCCTTCTTATCCTCAGTCGGAACGAATCCCGATGGCAGGGATGTGGCGAGGAAACCTGTGGCCCCAATCAGGGCGATATAGACGATGCCGACAAGCAAGAGTTTTCGTACCATACCTGAGACAAAGTCGGTGTACTTTTCTGTTGCGTTGTCGAACATAGTATTGAACTTAGCGTGGAATCCTGCGTCGTGGTTCTTCGGCGGTTTAAGCAGTGATGCACACAGCGCGGGACTTAACGTCAGCGCGTTGACAGAGGAGATCAATACTGCAATACAGATGGTAATGGAGAACTGCGCATACATTTGTCCGGTAATGCCGGGCATCACAGCTGTTGGTGCAAACACGGCCAGTAGCACCAGCGTTGTGGCGACAACAGGACCAGTGACTTCTTCCATCGATTTCGTGGTAGCTTCAACCGCATTCAGCCCTTCGTCAGCCATCAGGCGTGTTGTGTTTTCAACCACAACGATGGCGTCATCGACCACGATACCGATAGCTAGGATCAAAGCGAACAAGGAAACGGTATTGATGCTCATCCCCGTCGCGAGCAGAAAGGCGAACGTACCAACCAGAGAAACAGGGATGGCAATGGCGGGCACCAGCGTTTGTCGTACGTCCTGCAGGAAAATGTAGACAACAAAAATAACCAGGCCTACCGCAATGAGCAGTGTTTCTATCATTTCATCTATAGAGGTTTCGACGAATTCAGTGGTGTCGTAGAGAACTTTGTAGTCCATATCTTCGGGGAACTGCTCGCGCAGTCTGGAAAGCTCCTCATGAACCCCTTTGGCGACTTCAAGAGCATTAGCGCCACTAGATTGATAGATGAACAACAGCGCCGAAGGTTTATTGTCCAACATGGCTTCTGCATCATAACTGGCGGCACCTAACTCAATTCGAGAAATATCACTTAAATATACGGCGCTGCCATCTGGATTCGAGCGAATAATGATTTGCTCAAATTCTTCAGGGTGACTCAGTCGTCCTTTGGTTGATAAGGTGTACTGGAACTGTTGATCACGAGGAACCGGTGCGGCACCAATTCGACCAGCAGCGACCTGAATGTTTTGCTCTTGAACCGAAGCAATTGCTTCTTCAACAGTAACACCAAGACTGGCCATTCGATCTGGGTTTAACCAGACACGCATGGAATAATCCATACCCCCAATAATGCTGACTTTAGAAACACCATTTACACGGGCGAGGTTGTCTTTGATGTTAATTCCCATGTAGTTGTTAAGAAAGAGGTTATCGAGAGTATCTGCGGGGGACACAAGATTGAGCATCATCAGGATATTGGGATCTTGTTTCTCGACCTTAACGCCGTTGCGCTGTACTTCCTGAGGAAGCCTAGGCATGGCTTGCTGCACACGGTTCTGTACATTGACTTGTGCCATATCGACATTGGTGCCGACTTCAAAGGTTACATTGAGTGAGTAACTGCCGTCGTTTGCCCCTTTTGACTCCATGTAGATCATATTTTCTACACCGTTAACCTCAGCCTCTACGACTTTAGCAACCGTGTCTGCAACAACTTCAGCGCTAGCTCCTGGGTAGGATGTTGTGACAGAGACCATAGGTGGCGAAATGTTAGGGAATTCCGCAACGGGAAGAACGGGAATCGACAGCATTCCAGAGAGCGTGAGAACAATGGAGATGACGAAGGCAAATTTCGGCCTGTGTATAAAGAATTTACTGATCATCACTGGTCCTCAAGAGTCGTTTTCGTTGAATGGTTGTACGGTGTCCATTTCGTACTCGACTTCTGCACCGACCCGCGCTTTCTGCAGCCCTTCGGTGATGACAAGTTCTCCTATTTCAAGCCCTTGCTCTAATTCCCAATCAATGCCATAACGTTTACCAAGGACGACATTTTTTCGTTTGACCACTTTATTGCCGTCAACCGTGAGCACGTAGCGGCCTTGTTGATCCTCTTGCACCGCGCGTTGTGGGATCAGTATGACTTCTTGAACGCTTGGAGCCTCGATGATAGCGGTTACGTAGAGCCCGGGAACCACAAGGTGCTCGGTATTGTCAAATTTGGCGCGTACGGCCAAGGTACCCGTTGTGGCATCGACCCGGTTATCAATGAAATCAATGCTGCCTATTTCATCGAACACTGAACCATTCGGAAACCTGAGTTTCACAGGAAGATCTTCAATAGTAATATCTTGATCATCCATTTTCGCGGCCTTCTTAGTATTTGTGATGACTTTTTCTGGTAACTGGAAGTTCACCCACATAGGTTCTACCTTAACCAGGTTCACAAGCTCAGTTTGGTCTGGAATGATCAAATCACCTACAAATACTTCGGCACGACCAATTCGACCGGAAAACGGCGCATGGATCTTAGTGTAACCGAGCTCCAGTTTGGCATTATCGAGTTCTGCGTTTGCACTTTGCAACGCTGCGGCGTTCTGGAGTTTGTTCGATAAAAGGTTGTCGTAGTCAGCTTGACTGATGTAATTATCTTCGATGAGCCCTTCACCACGTTTGAAGTTTCGCACTGATGTGTCATAGGCTGCTGTCGATTGAGCAACCAGGGCTTTTGAGGCTTTTAGTGCCGCGTCATACTGTTCAGGATCGATTTCAAACAGCAAGTCACCTTTGCTTACCATACTGCCTTCTTCAAAGTAGGTTTTAAGAAGATTTCCACGCACCTTAGATTTGATCTGAATATCCTGAGTGGCTTCCGTTCTACCTACAAACTCCTCATTGGGAGTAATCGATTTAACGGTCACCTCCAACACTTTAACGCTGGGTATAACTTGAGCAATGGCCTGTGGCTCAGAATCGCAACCTGCAAGTAGTGCTAATGGCATTGCTGCAATAAGAGCTTTACGCAGGCCCTTAATTGCATATGGAATGTAAGACATAGACAATCCTTTATTCTAATAATTTGATAAAGAAGTAATCGTTTGAGTCTAGTACATACTTGGTAGGGTGTGAGGGGCTGTACGGTATAATTAGCTGAACACTCTCAGTAAGTTGACATTAGCTGACTAGCATCACAGAAAACGGCGATAATAGAACAAGATGACAGGCTTAAAAGCGTCATAAACTGATGACGTTAGGCGTGTGACTTTCAATGTCCTATATCACTTGACTCAGAACCGCACTGCTCACTAAATTTCACATCCCAGCTCAGTCGCTTTTTTTAAGATACGGTCATGTGACTAATACTTTAAGAAATGAAATATTCTGCCTGACCATATAAGGGGAGCTCTCTTCCATAAGTCGCGGATGAGTGGGTGCGTAGCCTAATGACGAATGCATTTGGGACAGTGAACGATATACGGAATTAAGCCTCAAACATTGAACTGATCGTGAAATACTATCGATGTGTGTCCTTACATCGCTTGCAGTAAGATCCGAGATGGCAAAAACGTAAATGATCAGACAGTTTACCAAGTTGATCTCGATAGAGTTATGCTGTTGAGTCTAGTGGAAAGTCATCTTTAGGCTCATCCAGCTTTAGATAAGAGCACACTTGATTTCTGCCACTGCTTTTCGCTTTATAAAGCGCCTTATCGGCTCGTTCAACATTCAATGTAAGCGGAAGGGAATAATCAATATCGGTAATACCAACAGAGCAGGTGACTTTTGTGTATTGGCTAAGTTTGGCAGCGGCAATGGTTAAGCGTATTTGCTCCGCCAACATAACAGCCGTATGGCGGCTTTGTTCGTGACACAATATGATGAATTCTTCCCCTCCCCAACGAGCAAAGCACGTCCCATTTGCAAGGTTGTTGCCTACCGTTGCTGAGAGGTTGACCAATATGTTATCGCCTTCGTTATGACCATATACGTCGTTAACTTTCTTAAAGTGGTCTACGTCAAAAAGAATGATAAACATGGCTTTGCTGGTCTGCCTAGATGATTGGAAGTACTCGTGAACGCCTTGTCTATTACTAATACCAGTTAATGGATCTCTTACTGCTAATCTCTGATATTTATCACGTTCTTTATGTGCAACCAAAATACTATTTTGTGCGGATCGGTGTGACTTCACTATTCGCATTAGTATGTCGATCAATATAACAGTAGACCATAGGGTAAATAAACAAGCCTGTATGGTTTCGAGGTTAATCCATTTCCCCTTTATCTTAAGTTGATGAATTTCTATATTGGTGTTTTTTAGACGATGACTGTCACCCGTCGCAACTTGAATATGGGTAATGTTATTTATTTTGGCTGCAATGTCGGCTACGTTAGGGTTATTTAGTAGCCACCATGACGGTACATGCAGTGCTTTTAAATCAATGCTATAAGTGTTTTTGTCACTATTAGAAGGGACAATGGTTTTCAGGTTAGTTCGTGAAATTGACTCACCAGAACTGCTCGTTTCTTGATTGTGTAAGTAGACGAGTACTGAGTCTCGTATGCCAGCGACTTCAGTGTATGAGAGAGTGACCTCCAAATGAGATAGGGAACTTAAATCAACACCTTGGTTTTCATGACTAGTGATTGGAATCATGACACTGCAGAACTGAAATGTATTAGAGCGTACAGTTTTGCAGGTAAAACTAACCGTGCTGGTGTTAGGCACAATTCTACCCAGTGATCGCCCGCCGTTTATGGTGTCATTCACCATCGAGACATTAGAATGATCCAGAGTAAAAGATTGTTCTATGTTCATGCCCCATTTGTGCCAACTTAATATAGATAGGCTAATGATGGCTAATAAAATATAGCGATTGTCTTTATTAAATATCACTATCCATGACATTACGATACACCAAAGGTAAGCGCTTACAATTTCAAGCGAAATAATAGATAACAGGTAAGACAAACAATAGAGTAAATTAGCATATGCTGGTAGAGGTGCGAGTCACAAATTTATAAATAGGCCTGGGATTGATTAGCGATTTGACGGATGAGACAGTGAATAGCTGAGTTTATTAGGTGCAATAAGTGACTTGAAATACAAGGTATACACTAAGAACTCAGAGGTTAAAATCATGGCAAAATTTGACGTTCATGCTGCTAAAATATTCTTGCTTCTATTGAACGCTTAGTGTCGATATCGGGATGTGCGTTTGAGTTTAATTTAAGAAACGCTTACCAAAAAAACTAAAGAAAAACCCCAAGAAGCAGTACAATACTCGTGTTGCTGGAGCGCAGCATGAAAACACCCTCATTCACAGAGAACGTTGAAGTAGCTATCTATGTCTAATGATTTTAGTTTTACCACCGAATACACTCTCGACAAGGCCTTTTTCGCGGAGTGCTATGATCAAACGAGTAGCCCTGTTACATTTCCCAAATCCTACCTAAAGGGGATCCTTTTCCTTCTTTTTGGTCTGGGTTTATTGGAATTCGAGCTGTTACCCAACGGTTATGTGGGTTGGTTTTTTATTGTCTTAAGTATTGTTGAGGCGTTCAGTGTGTACTTTAAGCGCACCTGGTGGCTATGGCGACAAACATTCGGTACGAGCTCTGCTCGCCGGGTAGCTTTACAGATTGATTCACAAGGCATGAGTTATAAAAGTGGTAAAAACACCCGCAACATCGCCTGGAGTGATATTGACCAACTTGAGCAAAGTGGTTCGGGGTTTATCCTCCACCTGGGTAAGCAGCGCCAGTATGTCAGTAAGTCTTGCTTAAATGATGAAGTGATCGCGTTCATTGTAGAACAGCATGCAGCGGAAAAAAACACTAACATCAATACACCGTAGTCGCGTAACAAAATAAAAAGGACACATACTTTGTTGAAGTGTGTGTCCTTGAAGACTCTTACTTATAGCTTGTTATTTACTGCTGTATATTTTTGTGTAGGCGCCTGCTTTACTTACTCTTTTTATTCTTTTTCTTTCCGCTACCCTCAGGCTTTGCCATCGGCTTTGCTAGAGAAAAGTACTCTTCTTTGAAATCTTCATCCACCTTAAAACCTTCGACTTCCTCACGTTCAAGTTTGATTTTGTTCTTTTTCTCGATGACTCGGAAATGATGATAATCTTCGTAGTCGATGAGCGAAAGCGCCAAGCCGACTTCTCCAGCACGGCCACTTCGGCCAATACGGTGCATATAGTCTGCTGGGCTTCTTGGTAAATCAAAATTGATCACGACAGGCAGTTTCTCTATATCTAAACCACGAGCGGCGATATCCGTTGCGATCAAAACGTGTATTTCACCGGCTTTAAACGCATCAAGTACGCGACTACGAGCACCTTGGCCTTTGTCACCGTGAAACACTTCTGCGCTAATGCCGCGCTTTGCCAGTTTTTGAGCTAAGTGATTACAGCTGTTTTTAGCATTGACAAAAATAAGTGATTGGCGCCATTGATGCTGCTTAATCAAATGCGCTAACAAAGCGGTTTTCTCACCTCGGTTGACGGTGAAAACACGTTGAACCAATGTACTTGCATCAGCACTTTGCACCTGTATCTCGATAGGATCGCGGAGGAGTTCTTTCGTTAGCGTTTGAACCTTTTCGGGGAAGGTGGCGGAAAACAGTAACGTTTGTTTCGCTTTGGGTACCAACGCCAATAGTTGTTCCAGTTCGTCAGTAAAGCCCAGACTGAGCATACGATCGGCTTCGTCGAGCACTAAGGTTTTGACCTCATCGAGCTTGATGGCATTGCTTGAAATCAAATCAAGTAGGCGGCCAGGCGTCGCCACCAAAATATCAGTACCGCCACGTAATGCGAGCATTTGAGTGTTGGCGGATACACCACCAAAAACCGCTACGGTTTTTAGCGCACCATTAAAATGGACCGAATAAGATTTGATGCTGTCGGCCACCTGTTTAGCCAGCTCACGAGTCGGCACCAAAACAAGCCCGCTTACGTAGTTCCCTTTGCGGCTATGTCGATTAGCTGGTTTATCAGCGTGCAATTGCTGCAGCATAGGCAGTGCAAAAGTGGCTGTTTTACCAGAGCCTGTATTTGCCCCTGCAATTAAATCACGTCCCGCTAATACACTTGGAATTGCTTGTGCTTGAATAGGCGTTGGCTGTTGGTATTCCAGCTCTGTTAATCGAGCCAATAAAGGTGGAACTAGGCCAAGTTCTGCAAAGTTGGCAGGCAATGTGTTGGAGGTCATTAATAAAAAGGGCTCAAAGCTAAGATAATGGGCGGGCATTTTAATCTATTTGTGACCGTGAGGTTAGTAAAATCGCTAAAATAGAGCAGATTGCGACGTTTTCTTGTTAAATTAGAAGGTATGGTATGCAGTGGCAAAAGGTAGCCTAAGCTTGCTGTGCTAGACTCTCAAATTATCGAACAGCTATGCCGATGAGTGTGTTATTTACGTAACTATCTATTTTGTCGATATATTTGCTTCGATTTTTTCTTCAGCAGTACGACGCTGTGCCAACCAATTTAGCAATGTACCAACTGGCATTGGCTTCGCGTAATGATACCCTTGAGCAAAGGCGATCGAACAGTTTTGGGCCAATAGGTGTTGGTGTTCTGTTTCTACGCCTTCGATTACGATTTCAAAGTTCAATGCCTTAGACATGGCGACAATAGCTTTAATGATAGGGAGATCGCGCCCGAATTTAGTAGATTCTTGAGTAAAACTCTTGTCAATTTTAACTACGTCAAAGCGGAGTTTCTTTAGTGTATTTAACGAGGCATTCCCAGTGCCAAAATCATCGAGTTGTATTTGAAATCCTTTTTTTTGTAATCGTCTCAAACTATAAAGTATTTGGCTCTCATTGTGGATGATTGCAGTTTCTGTAAGCTCTATAGGAAAGTTTCTAGCAGATAATTCAAGCTTGTCTATTTCTTTGCAGAGATAATCGACAAAGTCTGAGCGCTCAAGTTGTATCGCTGATACATTGATAGAGACTTTATAGTTCATATTCTTCGCGATAAGTTGCTGATAAAAGCTGAAAGCTTGCTCAAAAACGAACTTACCCAGTTCGACAATATCGCCGGATTCTTCCAAGATAGGTATAAATGAATCGGGGCTAACAAATTCACCAGATGCCTTTTTCCAGCGTAGTAAAGCTTCGAATCCATGGATATGTCCATTGTCTACGATGATTTGAGGTTGAAACCAGACTTCAAATTCTTTGTCCGCGATGGCTTTCTTTAAAGCATGGACCAATGTGAAGTGATTGTGGCTTAAATCACCTAAGGCCCGATGATAAACAGCAACACCGCCGGTTTTCACAGGGTTATGCTTGGCAAAGTACATCGCTGTATCTGAATGTGATAGTAACTGCTTTATATCGCTGCCGTGTTCGGGATAGTGTGCAATTCCAACCGAGCATGTAACGCGCAGTTGAATATCATCGATATCGATAGGTTGGCCGATATGGTGCCTTATTCGTTTTGCCAGTTCTAATGCTTCCGTTTCATTTTCAGAAAAATGAATGATGGCAAATTCATCACCTCCAAGCCTTACTATTATACTGTCTCCTTTTATGTTTTCTTTCAGAACCTTACTGACATGAATAATGATGTGGTCTCCCGTTGTGTGTCCTAAGTTATCATTGACACCTTTAAGGTTATCCAAGTCCAGAAAAAAGAGATAAAACAGCTTGCCGTTTTCTGACATTGAATTATGCAGTAGTTGCATGAAATGACGCCGATTAGGGAGGCCTGTAAGAGAATCTTGTTGAGACAATATCAGGGCGTTATTTTCTGCCTGCTTACGAAGCTCAACCTCAGCCACCAACTCATCTTTGCTGACAACAGTGTTTTTCAGTCTATTATGGAGAGTTTCAACCTCATCAGTGAGATCTTGCCACTCTTTGATTCTTGGCTTTATTAGATTTTTGTAACGACCAAGATTGATAGAACGTAGCTGTGAATATATAGAATGCAAAGGGTTTACCAGAGAATAATAAAGAAAGGCTAAAAGAGAGATAGTTAAAATGATTGCGGTAATATAAGCGAGATTCTCTGCTTTGTGCAGTAATTCTATATCGGCATGTATTTTTTCTCGAGATTGATCCGTAATGTTAACAATATGGGTCATCAAGTTTTGAGTATAAGTGGTTAAATTTAGTGTAACCCATCCAATATCGCTACGGTTAGACGCTTTTTGAAGCATTTCAAATTGCTGCTGAATACGTTGGATATCAATACTAATCCGTTTGAAATCGTTTTTGTTGTTTTTCGCGAGAGTGTTAGCGAGCCTTTGGTAATTTAGTTTGAGTAAAGATGTGCTACTAGCCCATTTGTCAACCAGAGCCTTGTCGCGTGACTTGTTGAACTCGATTGCGATCAAATTGAGGCGATTGATATTCTGACTTAGTGAAATAGCCAATGAGTCAACTTTCCTTTCTAGGTGGTGAAGTTGTGACTGACGATGCCATGTTGTTACAGCTGCGCTTATCGAAATAAGAACAATAATCCAGAACAGAATAAGAATGTGAGAAATCCTAATCTTCATAAACGATGACCGTGACTCGATGTGGGGAGATGTTTTCAAGCGGGGCAGTTCGGACTAAAGGATAACTGTTGGTGTGGTGTGTCGAGTGTTCATGCAATATCGAAAGTGGAGCGCTTTCGTGCAAGTGTTCTATCCATTCTAATTCCCTGTCAAATAGAGGTATCAGTGTCTGGTGTAAGCTAACTTCTATTATACTCTCTGGGTATTGGCTATTTGCTGTCGCATGCTCTTCGGCAAACATCAATCCTTTTAACAGGCGCTCAGCTAACTTGTCGGATATGCGATTGTGCAGCAATATAAGTTCATACTGTAAGTAAACACCGGGGAATTGAATGATTTCAAGTTCGTTGCTATTCGTTTGTCTTTTTAGTTCGCTAATGAACGGCTCTCTGCTGGTGATAGCATCGCACTCACCTGAAAGCAATTTTTCGTTTAATTCATTTACCTTGTAGTATTTATAACTTGTTCCGGTGACATTATTTCGTTCTACCAACACTTGTCCAAAAAAGTGTAAGGCGGATAATTTCTGAGTACAAAGCGTTCGATTCTCTAGGCATCTCAAATTGTTAGCTGAACTCAATAAACTAGAGTCGTGGGCACCTTTAGGTTCGTGCAAACTGACAATTACATTGATGTTGTCTGATTCATATGCTGTTGCAATGATTTTGTATTCAGGTAATAGCTCATGATTAGCAAGAAAGGCTATATCCGACGCGACAATAACATCTGGGGACACTTTACCTTCAATGCTCGCCTCAATAGCCATTTTCCCACTTGGATATACAATCGGGTCAATATCGAGATTCACGAGCTGAAAAGCCTTGCTTTCAATGGCTGAAGAGATTAAAACGGCACTGGGCTGGTCACCATAGGCTATCGATATCTTTTCGCGCGTCTGAATCTCTTTCGGCTTATCGCTGTAATCAGTGCATCCCAGCAGAGCAATGCATATCAATAAGCTCGAAGTGAGTCTTTTCATGTGGCACCTAGCACGAACATTCGCAATTATATAATACTGCGAGTGTAAAAATTTCTTTAATGGATGAGTTGAGTATAGTGCAGATCTTAAAGAGCCAAAGTATTTTGATACTTTGGCTCTATTTAACAACATAATGGACTGAATCAATATAATAGTATCTGTGCTCAATTCGGCTCTTTGCGAGCGCGGATACTACCCCATCACACACCAAGTCTTTTTATCGCGGAGCGATATTCCGCTTCAATCTGATCAACAATAAATTGCTTAGGCGCTCTGTCAGACACGTAGCGCGCGCGTTGATCAATATGCTTGAGCTCATTTTGTTTCCAATTATCGAGTACAACACGGACTTGTTCTGGAGTGAGAGTTCGATTGACGGCTTCGGCCTGAACGGCACTTAACGCACTTCCGGCATGCGCGCCTACTGACAATGCAGCGGCGGCGATCATGAGTGCGGTTGTTAGTTTTCTCATAACATTACCTATACAACAATAATAGCTATCAAAGAAGGATAGCGAACGTATGTTGCCCCTAAGGACATATCAACATAATTTTAGGCGTTAATTATGACGGTTGCCCATGAAACTGCCATGAAACAACGTAGGCAGGATAAGGGCTGCGGCGTTTTGTTGTGGGTTTAATGTTGGTTATAGGTACAGTGCTTTGATTTAATGAGTGTTTGCGGCAGAATATCGTTTCTGCTCGCCAACACAGTTCTTAGGTTAAACGGTTTTTAGGTTACTTTAACGGATCGTTATCCGGTAGGGCGTGGTGAATCCACAAAGCGAGCCTTTTTTTAATGTTCTGCCCATCGGTTTTGTCTTCTGGAAGCGGAACGATTTGATTCACTTTTACCAAAAACAAGTAAAGTGCGCGTGCTTTTATCGATTGAGAGGCTCCTTTAGTGGTCAGTTCGTACCCCTGCATAGCCGCCATCTTCGTGCCAATTTCTAGCGCTTTTTTGAACAGTTTGTCTTCGTTTTCAATCTTATGTACTTTTGACATTTGAACACCATAGCTTCACTAAATCATAGAGTTAGTATATACAGACCTGACCAAGCTTGCTGTCGGATGGCGGGCAAATTTGATGAATGACGAGATTATTGAACAAAAAAGCCGTCATATCGATGACGGCTTCTCGATTCTAGTTATTGGAGATTGGGTGCCTTATTGGCAGAGTTGGCACCAAATCGTTCGCGCATACGCTGAAGCATTACCCAGACTACAGGTACAGCAAGGCAACCCAATACTGTTGCGGCAAGCATGCCACCAAATGTACTGTAGCCAACCGCACGTCGTGCGCCATCACCAGCCCCTGTCGCGATCACTAGCGGTACCACCCCAAGAATAAACGAAAACGCGGTCATTAGTACGGCTCTGAAACGGAGCTTGGTAGCCGATACTGCCGAATCGATGACGCTTAGGCCTTTTGTTTCACGTAACTCTTTAGCAAACTCAACGATCAATACGGCGTTACGGCTCGCCATTCCCACCATTAAGACTAAGCCCACTTGGGTGTAAATGTTGATGTCACCACCCATAAGCCAGGTGTGAAATAGCGCGCCAAATACGGCAGTGGGTACACATAAAATGATCGCCAGTGGCGTGATCCATGATTCGTATTGAGCGACTAAAAACAGGAAAGTAAACAGCATCGCCATACCAAACATAATTGGTGCAGCATTACCTGCTTTTTGCTCTTGATAAGTCAAACCTGACCAATTGTATTTGTAGCCCGAAGGTAAAGTGTTATCGGCGATTTGCTCCATCGCTGCAACCGCCTGTCCCGAACTATATCCGGGGGCCGTGACACCATTTATCATTAATGAGCTATACAAGTTGAAGCGTTCAATCGCTTCTGCTCCTAGCACGTCTTTCACTTCAATCAGTGAATTCAGTGGCACCATTTTTCCGTCAAGCGAACGTACGTAGAAACTTGAGATATCGCTAGCATCAGAGCGGTTTTGTGCTTCAGATTGTAAGAACACTTTGTAATTACGACCAAATTCGGTGAAGTCATTGACGTATAAACCACCTAAGTAGGTTTGAAGAGTCATGTAGACCGCCTCAAGACTTACGTTGGTTGATTTGATTTTATCTCGTTTCAGCTTCACCTCTACCTGTGGCGTATTGGCTCTGAACATGGTGTAGGCAAAGTCAATCGCCGGGTGTTTCATGGCTTCTGCCATTAGAGTGTCGCCAACCTGAGCCAGCTCTTTTGGTGAGCGCCCTAAGGTATCTTCTAGGCGCATTTCAAAGCCGGAGTTCATACCAAGTGCAGGAATAGGCGGTGAGAAGAAGCTAATAATGTCGGCTTCTTTTATGGTGGACAATTTGTCTTGAACACGTCCCATGATGGCTTTCATGTGTAACGCTGCTTCTTTGCGTTGTGACCAATGTTCAAGGTTAACGATCATCATCGCTGAGTTAGAAGCGGCGGCATTACCGAGAAGGCTGAAACCCGGAGCCGAAACAACACTAGAGACGCCTTGTTCTTGAAGTACCATATCAATGGCATGACGGGTAATTTGCTCGGTACGAGCAAGCGATGCTGCTTGAGGCAGTTCAACATTGATAAAGAAGCTGCCAGAGTCTTCGTCAGGAAGAAATCCACCAGGCATTTGATAGCCCATCATAATGATGGCGATAATCATGACACCAAAGCCAATCACACTGAGTGTCAGGCGCTTAATCATCAACGTTACGGATAACCCTAAGCCATCGGTCGCGCGTTCAAGAACACGATTGAATTGCTGTAGAAACTTTCCAGGCCTTGGGCCTCCGGGGCGCATCAAAATAGCGGCAAGCGCTGGTGTTAAGGTTAACGCGTTTATGGTTGATATGGCGATTGACACCGACAAAGTGATACCAAACTGCTGATACAATTGGCCAGTTAGACCTGGCATCATAGTCACTGGTCCAAACACGGCAAATAGCACGACTGCAGAGGCAAGGATCGGTCCGGTGACTTCTCTCATGGCCTGCACAGTGGCGTCCATGGCACTCAGATTTTTCTCTTCCATCAAGCGTTCAACGTTTTCAACGACGATGATCGCAGCATCGACAACCGCGCCAATGGAAAGCACAAGACCAAGCAAGGTGAGCATGTTCATCGACATCCCCATCGCTTGCATCACAGCAAATGTAGAGATGACAGACACGGGGATAGCAATAACCGGAATAATGGTCGTGCGCCAGTCTTGTAAAAACAGGTAGGTGACCGCAGTAACAAGAACAATCGCAATCACGAGGGTTTCAATTACTTCGGCGATAGAGACTTTAACAAACTCGGTTTGGTTGTATGGGATCTGGTAATCAACCCCTTGTGGGAAGCGTGCTTTGAGCTCTTCCATTTTGGCATAAATGCCTTGTGAAATGTCTAGCGCGTTGGCTCCAGGCGCCTGATAGATAGCAAGCAATGCAGCGTCGGATTGATCGTACATTGCTTTAACGATGTATTGCTGAGAACCAAGCTCTACTCGACCAACATCGGAGATGCGAACCAATTTACCTTGCTTGTCCGCCTTGATGACAATCTCTTCAAAGTCACCTGTACTACGCAAGCGTCCTTCGGTACGAACCACCATTTGAAAGGGTGATTTTTGAGTCGCGTAGGGGGCGGCACCCACGCTACCAGCAGGGCGAATGACGTTCTGTTCACCAATCGCCGCCGCAACGTCTTCTGGTACTATACCCAAACTGGCCATTTTTAACGGATCTAACCAGATACGCATCGCGTATTCCATATCACCGATGTTGCGAACCTTAGACACACCGGTGACGCGCGCCAGTTCGTCTTTGATGTTCATGTTGGCGTAATTGTTAAGGAACAAGCCATCTTTGCTTTGAGCAGGAGAATGTACCATGACCGCCATCATGATGTTTGATGCGGTTTTTTCTACTTTAACGCCCGAGCTTTTGACTTCGTCGGGTAGTTTCGCCATTGCTCGGTTAACCCGGTTTTGAACTAAGATCTGAGCTTTGTCTGCATCGTAGCCAACTTCAAAGGCAACCGTCAGAATATAGTTGCCGTCGCTCGATGATTTTGAGCGCATGTAAATCATGCCTTCGACACCGTTCACTTCTTTTTCAATTTCCGTTGCTACGGTGTCGCGAAGCACCTCGGCATTGGCACCGGTAAACTCGGTAGTGACTTCTATTTCAGGTGGTGCAACGTTAGGATATTGTTCGACTGGTGCATTTAGTAAAGCCACCAGACCGATAATGGTCATGATGATACTAAGTACGATGGCGAACTTTGGACGCCTAATGAAATACTCGACCACGACTATTCCCCTTTGCTTAGTACAGTGGCTGCGACTGTGACGCCGGGTCTGACTTTTTGCAGTCCATCAACCACGATAAAATCGCCTAGACTTACCCCCGATTCAACCAGAAACACCCCATCGAGCTGCTGATACCATTGGATATAATTTTTTTCAATGCGTTGGCTTTTGCTGACGCTATAAACAAAGTGACCACCCTGATCGAATTGCACCGCCTTGCTAGGTACAGACAGCGGTTTTAGAGAGTCATCCACCACTTCTACAGTAACGTATTGTCCGGGTAAAAGTAGGCGTTCTGGGTTAGGGAAATTTAAGCGTACCGGGATGGTCCCCGTTTCGACATCGACACGATTATCGACAAATCCAACTTGGCCCAAGTAGGGGTATTCGGCACCATTGGATAACTTTAAGTGTACCTCGAAGTCTCGAGCATGAGCTTGATTGAGCAACATGGCCTCTTGAAATTCTGCCAATTCGGTGGTTTCGTTGACCGAAATATTAACCCATGTGGTATCGAGTTTGACAACAGTGGTAAGAGGGTCGCCATTCGGTGTCACAATGTCACCAATGCTGTAGTGCGAATTACTGACTCGCCCTTCGATTGGGCTATAGATTTTTGTCCAATCGAGGTCAAGTTGGGCTTTCTCAAATTCAGACAAAGCGATGTCGAAAGCCGCTGTTGAAGTGGTAAATTCCAGTTGGATTTCTTCGTACTCTAGTGGGCTTAATGAGCCTTCAGTATGTAACTTTTTGGCTCGCGTTAATGTACGTTTGGCCTGTGCTTTTTCGGCTGTGCTTCGCGCAAGCTGTGCTTTTGCCGCATTGACTCTTACCTGAAACGGCTTCGGGTCGAGTTCATAGAGAAGTTGCCCTTTTTGCACGTCAGCACCTTCTGCAACGGCTTTATTGATGAGACGTCCAGAGACGAGAGGACGGATTTTTACATCCTCAGGTGCGCGCGTTCGGCCGACAAACTCAGTGGTAGGTAACTGTTTGCTTAAATCGACACTCATAACGTTGACGGCGATAGGCGCAGAACTTTGAGAAGTTGAAGTGGGAGCGTCTGTATCGCAGCCAAAAAGGATTAAAAGAGAAAATGATAGCGCTGCGCATAAAGCGGATTTGGTCATGTAGGCCTCCGAAGTACAAAAAGTTAGCTTGTATCGCCTGGACTATGGCCAGACGATGAGGCTATTAGTCGATGCGTTGCCTTCAAATAACACAGCACTAAGCCCCACTTTTATGGCCAGCATGTTAATCGTGACGACCTAAATTGCGCAGTGAAATATTGCAAATATCAATTTACATCTAAAAGCGTGTTTTAATTAATGTTGCAAGATTGGTTCGCGTGTACAGCACTTGTTAAAGGTTTAGTGGGCGTAAAGTGGTGATTTGCTTACTGTTGGATGTTCAATGAGAGAGCTGGTTATTCGGTCTGTGAATGTTTTGGTGTTTGGTATTTTTTATGCATTGCATATAACCTTCTGATTTATATCATTTTACTTTTTATTTTTATGGTTTTCTTTGTTTGATGGGGCGTCAGTCGTGATGACCATTTTTTGAGTGCGATTTGAGCGCGTCTGTGACTATGAGAAGCGATTGTAAAAACATATGTGTGATCGACCAGCAGTACAGGGTGACATTCAGTACAAGAGAATGTCAGTGACTCTATGGTCTGAGTTTCGTAAAATACAACCTAATCTGTGACGAGTGTGATATGAGTTTAGCCGACATTCAAAAGACCATTGCGAGCTTCTCTACAATGGAAGAAGTACTCGATTATTTCGATGTTGAATTCGACAGTCGATTTGTCGATGAGTTTCGTATGCCCTTGGCAAAACGATTTAATGGCTACTTAATCATGGAAAAGCCCGAAGATTGGTTTGCTGCCAGGCGTGCGCTTCGTAACGCCTATTGTAAGATTCAGCATGGCCGCCTTGACCCTCATACACGTTCAGCGTGCCGTGGTTGTACTTCTTGTATTCGTCGCTAAAGAGCTTACGACAACAGAACTGTTCGACCGCATCTAGAAACCAAATTTACCCGATGGTACTCGCATAGAAGAAACAGAACGATTACCATTACTAGAAAGCCTACTCACCATCAAAGGATCCTATGTCTCTTCCTCCTTGTCCAAATTGTCACTCTGAATTTGTTTATCAAGACCTGGCTCAACTTATATGCCCAGAATGTGCACACGAGTGGAACCCGGCCGAAGCACTAGAAGAAGTGTTTACCGTGAACGATGCAAACGGCACACAACTTAAAGAAGGTGATAAAGTGACGCTGGCTAAAGATCTGAAAGTTAAAGGCAGTTCTCTGGTACTGAAAATTGGTACCAAAGCCGTGATTCGTCACATTGTTGAAGGAAAAGATCATCAGCTCGATTGCAAGCTTGATGGAGCTGGTGAAATGATGGTTACCGCTAAGTTTGTAAAAAAAGCCTAATTATTGTTTGTAAAAAAAGCCTAATTATTTCATTACTTTCCTTTGCACCATTTTAATATCACGACACTAATATGGTGCCCGGTATGTATAAAAATGGTGCAATTGCACCGTCTGTCGTTGCAGATTGATGTCCGTTTTTGCCAATCTTAGGGTGTTCTTGACGCAAATCGCAGTTTTTCCAGCTAGGTACATAAATTGCAGTGTAATCAATAAACTAGAATCATAGGGAATTGATTATGAACTTAACTCACGCAGAGAGACGTTGGCTACCGTGGTTTGGCAAAACAGGCAAATTTGCTATGAAATATGCCTGTTTTGCAAACCGTAAGCGAACACTAGAGCTGGAACAAACATTTGAAAGCATCGCACAGACTCGTGTTAAGTTGCTGACAACGTGGGCTGATAACCAATGGCGCTTTCTTGCTGATGCGGCTTTTTACCTATCCTCAAAGCCTCAAGAAGATTACCCAGAAGCACTAAACTTATTGCTAGAAAGAGGCAAAGACTTTTCTGAACTCTTTATTGTCGATGAGCAAAATCAAATCACTCATTCTACCTATTCCGCCCATATCGGAGCGAATGATTGCTCACAAAAAGCACTGCAACTTGGTCGGTCAAAGCCGTTTTTGCAAGGGCCATATGTTGACCCATTGACATTACAAATTGGCCCTTCCACCTCCAAGTTTCATGATGCTGTGACGTTAATGTTTTTCCAACCACTTGAAGGTCAGCTTGCCGATGGCAAAGTGCTTTGTGGGCGCGTGCCTAACGATGTACTTGGCGATCTTATTCAACGAGAAGCCGGTCATATTTACAGTGAATCTGGTGACAACTATCTATTTATGGTCGAGTCAAAATTCTCCCCTTCGGTTGCGCAAGGCGTGGCGTTATCGCGTTCTCGATTTGAAGATAATACCTTTTCTCATGGTGAGAACTTAAAACAAGGCATATCGACCGATTGGGGCACCGTAAAAATTCAAAATCATACAGAATTTGAGGTGATGTTTAATGATCCCGCCACGAACCAGCTTCACCCCGGGGTTCGTGAAACCATTAAAAATGGCAGCAATCTGTACGTTGAGTATCCTGGGTATTCAGATTATCGTCATATTCCCGTGATCGGCAAAGGGGTAACATTTACGTTGCCTGGTTCGGTTGACCGCTGGGGGATGATGTGCGAGTCAGACTTAGAAGAAGTACACCGACACCGCTCTTTGGTTCGAAGACTGACCAGCCGTTTTTTACTCTCGGCGGTAATGGTGACGGCTTTACCTCTGGTATTGCAGCACTTTTTTGCACTATCAGCCAATCTCAGCGCAGGTATTTCCCTTCTATTTGCGTTACTCATGACATTCCTATTTCGGGAAATCACCGCGAAGCCATTAGCTAGAAATCTTGTACAGATGACAGGAGTTATGAAGGTTCTCGCTGAAGGTGATGGCAACTTAAAACAGCGTTTGGATGAAACCAAATTTAAATCTGATGAAACTGGGGATTTGGGACGTTGGACAAACAGTTTTATTGATAACCTGGAAACCGTGGTCTCTGAGTTGGTATACGCCAGCCGAGAGGTGAACAAGGTGTCTGAATCCATGTTTCGTTGCAGCCAGCGCCTTTCCAGTTCGAGTGAGCAAACCTCTCAATCGATATCTCAATTGGTCGAGCTATCGGCAGAGCAAGGACAAGAAATTCAAACTGCGAATGACAGTGCTCACAACATGCATGAATTAATGAAAAACTCAGTTGAGAAAGCACACAGTGAATATGAGAAAGCACAAAGCAGTGCGAACTCAATCAAAGCAATTGTTCAATCCTCGTCAAGTAGCGTTAATGAAGTCAATAACGAGATGGAAAAAATAGGCGATATCGTTGCGTTAATTACAGATATCACCGCACAAACCAACTTATTGGCGTTGAATGCCGCTATTGAAGCGGCGAGGGCCGGCGAGCATGGTAGGGGGTTCTCAGTGGTAGCAGATGAAGTCAGAGTGCTTGCTGATAGAACGGCGACCGCTGCTAATAATATAGGCACCTTGATGGGGCAACTTCGTAGTCAGTCTGAAAAGGCGGTTGCGACGATGCGCATGGGGATAGAGAATGTGGAACACAACACCAATCTCATTGACTCATCCCATCAAAATGATCAACTCCAGGGTAGTGTTAATTCGTTGTTCGAGACCATTACGGATTTGGCTGATATGAGTAACAGTAATGCGTCAACTGCAGAGCAAGCGGGACGCTCAACCGATGTTTTGCAATATCAGTCAAAGCAATTGGCCAGACGTACAGCGCTAATGCAAAATGCCATTAACAGGCTTGATCAGTTGGTGGGCAGGTTTGAGATATAGCACGTGAAGAAGATGGCTGCCCAAAGAGACGCTAAAAGCGTTTTGTACGTTGTCGAATGCTAGTGGTTTAGAATGACTGGATGGCAGCTCTCTCTTCGTACCTAAAACGCTTTTGCTACGAACCACATCTGGCCATGACAGATGAACGAACCCTAAGCATGCAGGGTAAATCGCTTGTGACTATCAGGGTTGAGCAGGATCAGGAGTATAACGGCTCAACCTATTACCCTTTCAACTCTTACTCTTTTGTATTCTCATCCTGACCTGTATCCATTCGCTCTTGATGCTGTCGTAAATGCTACTCTTTACAGTGTGTTACACTTAGCTTTGTATGATTTTTATTCGGCCATCCAAAATTAGTCACCACAGGCACTGATTATTCCTCTATAATCAGCGACCGTATTTTTGGTCAGGCGCTGTTTTCGGCTTTTATAGACGTTTGCTGAGTAAGACAGCCATCTGCTTTTAGGAACAAAAAATGTCATTTTTATCACAAGGTTTTTCACCTGATATTGTGCGCGCACTTACCGAGTGCGGTTATGAAAAGCTTACACCTGTACAGCAACAAGCTATCCCTCACGCTCGTCGTGGACAAGATATCCTTGCGCACGCCCAAACAGGCACAGGTAAAACGGCCGCATTTTCGTTGCCTATTATTCAGCAGATCATCGATGAACCAAAACCACGCTCTCGCGCAAACGTACGTGCACTAATTTTGGCACCTACCCGTGAGCTTGTTGACCAGATTTCTAAGAATATTGAAAGCTATACCCAGTATATTGATGTCAATGTTGTCGCGGTTTTTGGTGGTGCAAAAATGTCCTCTCAAGAGCGTAAACTCGAAAAGGGAGTTGATGTTCTTGTCGCAACGCCGGGTCGCTTGATTGAACATATGGAATTGGGCAATGTCAGCTTTGCCAATCTCGACTTTTTAGTATTCGATGAAGCCGACCGTATGCTGGATATGGGCTTTATTGGCGCGATTCGCACCATCATGTCGGGCGTAGTGGGTCACCCACAAACGATGCTGTTTTCTGCAACATCGTCACCGCAAATGAATGCGTTGGCGCAAGATCTTTTACGCAAGCCAAAGCGCGTAATCGTTAATGCTGAAAACTCAACCGCAGAAACAGTGGCCCATGTCGTTTACCCTGTCGATGAAGATCGCAAGCGCGAGTTGCTATCGGAGTTGATTGGCCGTAAAAACTGGCAACAAGTGCTGGTGTTTGTAAACTACAAAGAAACGGCTAATGAAGTGGTAAAAGAGTTAAAGCTTGATGGTATCAATGCGGTATTGTGCCATGGTGATAAGGCTCAAAGTGCTCGTCGTCGTGCGCTTGAAGAGTTTAAATCTGGTAAAGCTCGCGTAATGGTCGCGACCGAAGTTGCTGCTCGAGGCTTGGATATCCAGGGCTTACCACATGTGGTGAACTATGACATGCCGTTTTTAGCGGAAGATTACGTTCACCGCATCGGCCGTACAGGGCGTGCTGGTCAGCAGGGTCACGCTGTGTCTTTTGTTAGCCGAGAGGAAGAGCTGACTTTGGTTCAGATAGAAAACCTGATACAGCAGCGAATCAAACGTGTGCAACTGGCCGGGTATGAACCTGCCAATCGTGACGCTTTGCTTGTTAAGATGCAAAGTAAACCAGCTTATAAAGATCGCCAAGGTCGAACCAATAATGCAGACGATCAGGGCAACGCAGAGCGCCGCTTACGCCTGATGCGTGCGATTAAAAATAAGTCGAGTAAAACGACACGCCTTAAAAAATAATGTGCAGCGGTGCCTATGCTACCGTCGCCGATGATAAAAATGCCCAAGCAAAATTGCTTGGGCATTTTTTTGGTCGTTATCCTATGAGGATACAAGCATGCAATGCCCTATTTTTAAAAGGCAAACTTAATCGTAAACTTTTGTGGCGCAAAATGGTAAGTCGATTTTTTTTACCCCTCTATAATGCACGCCATCGAGACATTTGAGCCAGAGATTAATGGTGAAATGTTGATTTGTTATGGACTATATCGCATTGGATGCCTTACTTACGAGGTTACTACATTGAAAAATATCTTTGGCAAAACGGCACTTCTAACAACAACAGCGTCATTGGCGATGTTAGGTTCAGCAGCCCATGCTTTTGAGCTTGGCGCTGATACCAAAAGAGGCGTTACTTTCCAGTTCGATAATTTAATTTTTGGTGTTAAAGATAATTATGTAAATGGTGGTATGGCAATCATTCAGCAGCCAATTTCTCCAGAGAACAATCTTAGTTGGTTTGTTGAAGGTGGTGTGGGTTACAACTGGAATAGTGAAGCCATTGATGTTCATGCCCCAGTGGGTTTGCGTTGGGAACCGGTTAAAAACCTAGACGTGGACTTATTTGCTACGCCTGAAGTAAAATTTAGAGATGGCGCTGACTTAGGGGTTGGGGTTGATCTCGGTGTCTCTTGGACATTCTAGTCCACTGAATCTATTGGCTAATAGGTAACGATACTTGCCTTTTAAGCCGGGTTATACGCGGTAAGGCCACTCCATTTTGGGGTGGCCTTTTCGTTGTTGTTTGAGACGATATTGGCAGTAAAACAAGCCCTAAGTCATCGAAGTGGCGTTAGATACATACCCAAAAATGAAGTATTATTGAAATAAAGCATAATTAGAGGCTATGTATAGTGACAGGAAAACTGGACCTCAATTTACTGACTATTTTTCTGGAAGTGTATCGACTTCGTTCAATTACTCTAGCAGCAGAGAGTCTTAACTTTACTCAGCCAGGCATTAGCGGAGCGCTAAAACGATTGCAGCAGCAACTAGGGTGTGAGCTATTTGTCAGGGAAGGGCGAGGAATCTCACCGACTTATGCCGCAACAGAGTTAGCCAATCAGTTACGGCCAGCATATACACAAGTAAACAATGCATTGGCTAACCTGACGGCGTTTGATGTGATGCAATCACGCACGTTTAATGTGTATATTTGTGAAACAATGATGTTGTTATTGCAGCCATTAGTTGAAACCGACGAGGAGATGGGTAATTGTCGCATTCAATTTACGATCACCCCCAGTGATGAAGAGAAAATGCTCAACGCGATGAGCTTACAGAAAGCCGATTTGGTGATCGATATTGGCACATTAAATAGCCCTTCTTACAAAGTCGAACCTTTGGCGCGCGAAGAGTTGTTGATAATCTGCAGTGAAAATCATCCTCGGATACAAGGGAGCATTACTGCAGAACAGTATTTTCAAGAAAAACACATTACTCTTCGCCTTCGCCGAGCGCAGCAAACCACCATTGACTATTTTACTGATATGCATATGCCAGATCGTCAAATCAGCAGCGTTTGCGACTCGGCAATGACGATAATGGGGTTGGTGGCAAACAGCGATAGTGTTGGGATATCCAGTACGAGTTTAACGTGTAATCATGCCAGAGCGTTTGGCTTGCAAGTATTCGATATACCATTTGAAACAAACCCTGTGACTTACAATATCATGTGGCACAAGCGAAATCAGAGCAATCCAGCGCATCGATGGCTAAGAAGTAAGCTCCAGCAATTGGTGCACAAAACACCGATTGGTATCCTGCCTGTTTAGAAGAATCGTTTTCCTTGAATAGGTTCAGGCAAGCTCTTCCATATGAATTTGAATGGCCAGGTAGGCATCGATAATGTGTTGCACGTTCTCTTTGCCACCAGAGTGGATACGTTGATAGTGATTAAGTACCTTGTCGCGATAGCGTATTAATACTCTTTGTTGCTCCTCATTGTGTTCTTGCCACATCTGGCGACCGACCGGGCCTACTGGATTTGCCTGACATGACGTTCGCGAGATGTAAAGGATTTCATAGTAGCGTTGATTGTCCTCGACAACTTTTTCTTGTATGACACTAAAGTTGAAATCTATAAGTTGTTGGCGTAATGCGTACTGTTGGTAAACTGGACACAGTAAAAAATCAATGTCTAGTTCGGGGTGGTGATTGTGGATATCGCGGACAAATTGCGTCATAAGATCACCGCCAACTCCTGCGATGATGACCAGGTGCTTTCCTTGATACTGTTGCAACGGTAACTGCGCGACATCGAGGCAATGGGTGCTCCAACTTGATGTTGACTCAAGATAGAAATGTCCTAATCGAGTTCTCAGGTTGTCCATTAGTTCGGGCACTATGTCGACAAAATGGACATGAGGTGCGGCCTCACGATCCAGTAAACGAGCGCCGAGGAATCCATGATCGCAGCAACAGTCCCAGATGTGGGAGTAATCGCTTTTCACCATAGAATCAATGTATTGTAGCCGTTTACTTAGTTTCAAAAGAATATCTCGAGAATCGGTGTGTTAATGTGGGCGTCGCATTGTATGCGTTTTTTAGAAAAGAGTGAAGTCAGGTTGAGCTGATGAATTAATAATCAATACCAACTTTGGGCAATAGACAAAAATTTGCAGTAAACGGTAACGTGTATTTCTAGTTGAGAAGCAGATGAGATAAGGGAATATGACACAGGTACCTGTATACATGGTGGTCAATCTAAGCATTACCGATCCACAAGAATATCGTCACTACGAAAAGAATTTCTTTGGCTTGCTGAAGAAACATAAAGGATCGTTTATTACCTATGATGATCAGGCTACTACCCTTGAAGGTGAATCTCCAAGAGAAGGCCGGATGATTTTGTTTAGCTTTCCTTGTGAAGATGCGGCAAAAGGGTGGTGGGCCGACCCTGAATATCAAGCAATTTCAGAATTTCGACGAAACGGCACAAAAATGGAATTTCTCACTATGTTAAAAGGGCAATTACCGAGAAATTGATTGATCGTATCAATGGGTTGATTTGACAGTATTACCCTGCAGTGGCTGGTAAACTTGAACGTCTGAATTCGGTTTTTTGGGCTTTTGTTGGAGAATAAGTAGTCAGCTAACTCACTATTTTCAATATATTAATGATACGGATCACCAATATTTATTGTTAATGGAGATAATTTGATAAGCATGTACTAAATTATAATTTACTCAACTAACAATTATGCAAAGTGTGTATGTTTAGGCCGCGTACGGAAAGTCAATTAACCAAAACATTTGTTTCAACCAAATCGGTCATTACTTTGGTTTCGTTGTTATTTCTACTGACAGCCATCGCAGTGCAGGGTTGCTTATACTATTTTCTCACCTCTTTAGATAAACAAGCCGCGATTGAACTTACTCAAAGAGTTTCGCTTGCTAATCGCATTGAAAGTGATCACAAACAGCAGCTGCTCAGCGAGTATTCGTACTGGGATGATTCCTACGAAAACCTTGTGCTTTTTCAAAGCGAAGAATGGGCAGATTTCAATATTAAAGGCTATGTCATTGCCAACCATGAATTTGATTTTGTTATTGCTATTAAGCAGTCGGATAATTTGGTTTACCTTGAGACAAGTGATAAGGCTAAAGATGTTGTCTACGATGAAGACGTTAAAAGCGAATTGTCTTTTCTGATCGACGAGTCAGACCGCCTTGATACACAAACCCAAACCACCACAGGTTATGTTCGTATTAAGGATAGTGTTTATTTTGTGGTTGGTGGACCTTTTATTGATGAGAGTTCAATAAGCGCTAGAGCAGGAACCTATTTACTCTTTGGTCGACGTTGGGATGACGCCTACCTTGCCAACATTTCTAGCCGTTACCAGATACCTGATTTGAAAATTGGAGACAGTTTAAAAGGGGGGGCTTTTGGTGAGCCAATGCGTTCTCCTTCTGGTCAGCATTTAGGAGTGTTGACTTGGACTGCCCCTCGGCCAAGTCAAGAGGTATTGCCTAGTATTGTCGTGTTAACAACGATATTTTTCTTTGTGGCGATTGCTATCACAAGGCTGGTTCTTAAGAAGGACATGGCAGATCGAAATCTATACGAGCACCAATTGTACTTGGAAGCAACGTACGACTCGCTCACAAATATTTATAATCGCCGCCACTTTTTTGAAGAAGGAAGGCAGCTACTTCACAGTCACCAGCAAAGACACAGGTTTGTGTCAGTCATTGTGTTTGATATTGACCACTTCAAGCAGATCAACGATTCACATGGTCATCGTATTGGTGACAGTGCACTGAGGCATTTTGTCAACATCACCAGTATGGGGATCAGAGAATCCGACATTCTGGGAAGAATCGGCGGGGAAGAGTTTGCTATTTTGCTTCCTGATACGTCCTGCCAAGCTGCGTTCGAAATCGCTGAGCGGATACGATTACTCCTAGTCAAGCAACCGCTGCTTGTTAATCAAGCTACGGTCAGTTTTACGGTAAGTGGTGGTGTTGCAGCCATGGATAGTCATGATTACTTTGAATCTTTAATCGAACATGCCGATCAAGCCCTTTATCGTGCTAAAGCACATGGGCGCAACCAAATTCAAAGTTATCCGCTCTTGAAAGATGAAGCCAGCGCTGTCTAGGCATCATGTTGGATCCTAACTGAGAGTGCGTTTGTACCAATCACTATCCATTATCATGCTTGTTTCCAATTAATTGGAGGGAATGATTAACCACTGTTGAGACATCCAATAATAAGGTGAGCCATTTCGGTGTGGCGCGGTGCAATTAAGTCGATGACGGCCATTTGATTGCGGTGTTGGTGGCATCGCGCTAAATTTTGTCGTCGACAGCCATTCTACCTCTATTGGCTTGCCATTAAAGAAGCACTGTAAATGGGGGTAGTAGGCTTCGTTTGATGGCTGTAAGGTCACGGTGACACTTGGTCGGTTATTTGTTGTGAGTGGATCTGGCAGCTCAGAGTAATCAAACAGCAATGGTGAAGCGGTTATCTTGTTACGCAGAGAGGTGAGGCTGGCATAGTGCCCGGCAGCATTAAAACGCGGCAGCGCCTGAAAATCACTGGTTGAGCCAACAGACCCAGACTGCTGACCAAACGAAACATACCCTTGTTCATTAAGCCATTGTTTTAATGCCTTATTGTATTCTCCATATGGATAAGCAAACAACATCGGGGCTTTTCCTATGCGCCTTTCGATGGTGTTTTGAGCCTGGATAATATTGGTTTTTGCGTCGTCAAACCATTCCGTATTGGTGAACGCTTCGCTTACCAGGTGAGCATGGTCGGTGGTGTGGTTAGCAATTGTGGCGCCGTTCTCTGACATCTCTTTAAGTTGGGACCAACTGCAATAGCCAGGGTAACCTTTGTCGATAGGATCGGTCGTGACAAAAACGGTAAACGGTAATCCACGTTTTTTTAATTCAGGGTAAGCAATGTCGCATACGGATGAAAAGCCATCATCGAATGTAAGTGCGAGGCTTTTTCGCGTAAGAACGTTTCCTTGTTGTATTTGGCGAGTTGCGTGTTCCAAGTCAACAATCTGATAGCCTTGTTCGATGAAGTGATCGAGCTGGTTTTGAAAGTGAACCAATCTTGTTGAGGTTGAATGCGGTGTTTGCTCAGCAACATGATGGTAGAGCAAAATATTCAAAGGTTGAGCATGAGTGCTCGCACTAAACAACAGCAATGAAATGAGTTTTTTGGATAACACGGTATACACCACCTTGAGTCTTTTGCGCTACTTTACTCTTACAATATCAAGTTTCAATGCTAATTTTGAGATTGCGGATAGGTTCCTTGCGGTTCGTGATCTTTTGACAAAAATGCCCGATAGATTTATCTAAAATGTAAGTATGTATAAAGCAAAGTGCAGACGTGCTTGAAATGGCCGTTCATGTTTTCAAATGTGCTTGAGGAAAAGTAGTAAATTATGGCAAATCCAGAACACAAAGAGGCATTAGATAGACTCGATAAAGTCAGTGTTTGCATGTATCGACTGGGGATCAGTGTGTTTTCCCTCGCCTTATTAAGCTATGTCTTTGTGTTGTTAGACAAAGCGATGTTGTTCTCCCTGCCAAATCAGTTTGAGTACTATACATTACTGGCTGTTGGGGTGAGTACGGCGCTCAGTGCTGCCAACGTGCACGTCTATAGCAAGTGGGTACGCGCCGCCATAACGTATACAGGGTGGCTTGGACTGGTTCTATTATTGAGCGACATTGACATGGTTAGAGTCTGGTTGTCTTTGGGATTTGTTTTTGTGACATTTTCAGGCATTGCCCTTAAAGAGTCGTTCTGTTTTAAAGTGGTTGGCCTAAAAATCGTCCCGGTACTATTGGCGATTTCGGTGCCTTTAATCATGCTAGAGTTATGGCTGGCTTGCGCTGCCTTGTTAGGCGTGTCGGGTTTCATTCTTGGCTATTTGTCGATTGTGAAGTGGCGAATGCCTTTGCATTTTGATATCGGAATCAAGGCTAGGTATGAAATATAAAAAGCAGAGCGCGATGCTCTGCTTTTGATTTTCCAACTAAGCGTTATAATTCTTTATGCTGGTTGCTGCTCTGGAGAAACCGTGATGCGGTCTTCCAATTGTTTTGCTTTACCTTTTGCTTTCTCTCTAATCGATTGAATAGTGACAAAAAACACGCTTGCCATAATACAGCCAATGAACGTCGCGGAAACAATACCACCAAATGAAGCCCAACCAATGGCTTGTTGACCACCGCTACCAATTGAATCAGCAAGCATCAATGGAATCAAACCCATACCAAAACTAAAGGCAGTCATAAATACGGCTCTAGCACGCAGGCGAAGCGCTTCTACCGCAGCTTCTTTAATGCTCATTCCTTGTTCCTCACGCAGCACTTTTGCAAATTCAACAATGAGGATAGCGTTACGTACTGTCATGCCAATAAGAAGGATGGCAGCCAGCTGAGTTAAGATGTTGATCGTGCCACCAATGTAAAGCACGGCTTCGACGATGCCAATAAGCGCGGTGGGTACGGTAAGCATGATAGCCAGTGGAATCAACCAGCTTTCATACTGAGCAACCAAAACCAGGAAGGTGACAAGCATGGCCAGGCCTAGCACGATGGATAAGGTATTGCCCGCACTGATCTCTTCTTTGGCCGTACCGGTAAATTCGACCGAATACCCCATTTCTTGCGCGACTCTCTGGATAGTGGCGATAGCCGCACCGGACGATGCTGTTGGAATCACATCAACAAAGACTCCTAATTCACCGTTGTAGCGCTGCAGGAAGTTTGGCACATTCGTGTCTTCAATAGAAAACAGTTTGTCGTAGGTGAGTTTACGACCGTTTCGGTAGTTAACACTAAGCAGTTTTAGAGAGTCGATGTTTTTGCGATAGTCGTTCTCGTTTTGAACCATCACTTTGTAGTTACGGCCTTCCATATTGAAGGTGTTGACGTATTGTCCACCATAGTGAATTTGTAGACCGTCCACGACATCGGCAAAGCTCAAACCGTATTTAACCAGGTCATCACGTTTGATGTTAAGTTTGATACTTGGCTTATCAACATCGTACATCACCATAGACAGACCAATGCTATCGTCTTTCATTAGTCGTTGGTTAAATTCAGCGGCAATTTTGCTTAATTCATTCGGCGTTGCGGTTGGTGCTTTTAGAAATAAGTTAACGCCATTGACCATTCCCAACTCTGGAATAACGGGTGGCTTGAAGGCAAAGGCATCGATCCCTTCAAACTCTGTAAGTAGCTCGTTGATCTTTGCTTCGATTTGGGCATCACTGAGCGCGCGACTGTCCATATCGTCAAGGCCAACCAACATCAAGAAGCTACTCATGTCTGCTGTATTTGTTAAAAGGTTAACGCCAGATGCTTCGACACTGGCCGAGACACCTTCGATAGTATTAATTTTGGCAATAATGTCTTTGGTCGTTTTGTCTGTTGTTGCTAATGCGGTGCCTTGAGGGTAACTACCAACGACGAAGACCGCGCTCGTATCTTCTTCAGGTAGTAGCCCGGTCGCGAGCTCTGCAGAGCGCTCCATAGTGACATACAGGCCACCGATAAGAAGAGCAATCGTCATCAGTGGGGCACGGGTCGCAAGCCAGGTGAGTTTAGTAAATGCGTTAATTTTCTTGGTGATTACCCATTCGGTTGAGCGAGCTAGCACGCCTTTTTCAGGGCGTTTCATAAACAGCGAACACAATGCCGGCGTTAGTGTCAGAGCGACGAAGGTTGACACACCAACGGCTGCGCAAAGTACGATGCCAAATTCACTATAGATGGTTCCGGCCATACCTGAGATGAACAAACTTGGAGTGAACACGGCAAGCAGTACCAGTGCAGACGCGACGATTGGAGAAAGGGTGACTTCAAGGGATTTTGCCACAGCCTGCTTGACTGTGACGGTATCGTCGTGGGCCAACTGATGCTCGGCATTTTCAATCACGATTATGGCTGCATCCACTACGATACCGATCGCCATAACCAAACCAAACATGGTGATGATATTGATATCCAACCCCAGAGCGGCCATAACGGCAAAGGTACCGATTAGCGAGACAGGGATTGCCGTAATGGTGATAAGGGTTAAGCGAATCGACTGCATAAACAACAGCGTCACGAGTGAGACAATCACAATCGCGAGAACTAGGGTCTCAACCACGCTGTAAACTGCACCTTCGATGAAACTGGTTGTGTCATAGACGACGTGAACATCGTAAGGCTGGTCTGCATTCAGGATTTCTTGAATCCCTTTTGATACGTCAAGGGCGTTGGAGTCCGGAGTTTTGTAAATAAAGAGAACGGCGCTGTTTTGTGAGCCAGAGTAGGCATTTGCGCTGTAAATTTCAGAACCAAGTTCGACACGGGCGACGTCTTTTAGTTTAACGGCGCGCCCGCCAAGTTCATGACGAACAATGATGTTTTCAAACTCTTTTGGATTCGATAAACCGCCCTCTACCGTGATCGGATAGGTATTATTTAGGTCAACGACACTGCCAGCTGAGGCAATTTTATTTTGCTCGCTAATCGCATTGGTGACATCGACAGCATTAACGGCGTATTTTGCCGATTTAACTGGGTCTAACCAGACACGAATGGAGTACTTTTTCTCTCCAATGACATCGACTTTTGAAACGCCTTTTACTCGTTGAATTTGTTCTTTGAGATCGCCACCGGCATAAGCATTGATTTCGATCGCGCTGGCGGTATTGTTTGGGTCAGTAAGTGAGATGCCGAGCAAAAGGCCATTGGAGAGCTTTTCGACCTTAACACCATTTCGAGCAACATCTGGCGGTAATTCAGGTAACGCCAAATTGACGCGGTTTTGAACGAGATTCACGGCCTTATCGGCATCGGTATTGGCTTCAAAGACGATCTCTAGAGTATAAGTGCCGTCGGCTCCCGAGGTCGACTTCATATACGCCATACCCGCTACGCCGTTGACTTGTTTTTCAATTTCTGGCGCGACGGATTTTACGATGACATCGGCACTGGCACCGTCCATATAGGTTGTTACTTCCACAGTGACGGGAGCAACGTCTGGATATCGACCAACGGGAGAAGTGATCGCGGTAACCGTACCGATAATCGATATTAACAGCGCAAGGACAATGGCAAATTTGGGTCTTTCTATGAACATTTTAAACATAATGCTGCATCCTTAGAGCGACAATCATCGCTTCTTGTGGCTTTACCCCCATCCTAGGTGGTTCGAAACATCCGAAAAGGAGAGGATTGGTTTGTTCGCATGAGTAAAGGGTAAATAAAAGAAGCGAATGTTTCGAAGTAGGTACTATAGGGATTTCGAATGATTGAATGAAAAGGGTAGCCAATTGGTGCTTTTTTAGTACTGGGGTATGAACGTTGGATAGGGCAGCGAGCAAGTTCTAACTCAGCAAGTTCTAACTCAGCAATGAGCTAGATAAGGTAATACATCGCCAGGCAGGGAAGGTGACGTTGTCACTAGTTGCAAGTGTTACTAAAAGGGATGGGAAGTACAGTATGGTACTGCCACAGAATTACTCTAATGACACGTTTACGTTGTGATCGTTACAGGCTTTCACCTTGCGTGATGCGATAACCCATGTCGTAATGTTTTTGTTTGTGGGTGTTGCCTCTTAGAGCGTCAATCACCAGCTGTGCACTTTTTTCGCCAATTTCGTATCTCGGGGTGTCGATGCTAGTGAGCTTAGGTGAAATTGCTTGGCCAATATCCAGGGCATTGTAGCCGACAATTGCAAGCTTCTGTGGTACAGGGATTTTTCTTTGCTGGGCATTGAGAAGAGTACCAATGGCAATATCGTCATTGGTACAAAATACACCATCTAAATCAGGGTAGCGCTCTAGGGCGGTTTGCATAAGCTCGGTGGCCAACGAGAAACTAGAGTGCGATTCGGTCAGCACGTGTTTGGGCTCAAGACCGGCTTCAAGGATTGCTCGATCGTAGCCTTGTAGACGAAGTTTGGTTCGTGTATCCATTCGAGCGCCAAAATAGGCAATAGAACGCTTTCCTGAGTCCAACATCTTTTTAACCACAGCGTATGAGGCTTCGACGTGATCCAGACCAACCGCCATATCGATAGGCGACTCGGGCAGTTCCATGGTTTCAACAACGGGTACACCTGCGGTTTTTATCATTTGCAAGGTACGTTTGGTGTGATGACTCTCGGTGAGGATCAGGCCGTCAACCTGATAGGCAAGTAAGGAGGCGATCTTTCGCTCTTCTTCTGATTCGTCATAGCCGAAGTGAGCGATCAATGTTTCATAGCCATTCGCTTTAGTTACAGCTTCAATACCCTGCACGAACGAGGCGAAAATTTGGTTGGACAGTGATGGTAACAATATGCCAATCGCTTTGCTTGATGACTTAGACAGCATTGCTGGCGCACGATTTTCGATATAGCCAATTTCTTCAATCACAGCCGCAATTTTCTCGCGGGTCTTTTCTGCGACAGAATCTGGATTTCTTAAATAACGCGACACAGTCATTTTAGTTACGCCAATACGGTTGGCGATATCTTGTAAGGTCGGTCGACTAGAAGCTGATGTTTTAGGCATAAGGGTACAGTTAACGAGATGTTACCTGTAACATTAACATCAATTAATGACTCGATACAATAACCAATACTTGGTAAGCCCCACGTTTTTGTTTAGTATCGAAATGAAAGTAAAAACAAAAGGATATTGGAATGTCACGGATCCGCCGTAAAAATCAAGATCTCATAATAGAAGTGGCTGGCGACCTTTTTGCCCACAAGGGTTTTGCGGCGACAAAGATGGTTGATATTGCCAATGCTGCAGAAGTGGCAAAGGCCAACGTTTTCTATTATTTCAGTTCTAAGGAAAAACTCTATTACGCGGTATTGGAAACGGTGACCCAACCTTTGCTAGAGGCTTCTAAGCCGATAGAAGAGTTAGACAATCCTGTTGAGGCGCTCACACAGTATATCCATGCCAAGCTGCGAATCTCCCAAGAGCATCCAAATGCGTCAAAAGTGTTTGCCAATGAGGTGATGTCTGGAGGGGAGTCGCTCCCGGAGAATATCGCCTTGCTACTGCATCAACAGTCGCAAATGATCATCGACAAATTTCAAAAGTGGATTGATAACGAGTTGATGGACAACGTCCCGCCGCAGCACCTAATGTTTATGATTTGGGCTTCCACTCAAACATACGCCGACTTTGGCTGGCAAATATGTGGTGTGCTTGGAAAAGACGCTTTGTCTGAGGAGGATTTTCACTTGGCCGCGAAGTTTTTAACTAAGCTGGTGATCCAGGGGTGTGGCGTTAAGAAGGCATAACCACCAAAAAAATAGTAGTTCTGAGAGCGAATACGTTTGCGTAAAGAAATCATTATGCAAGCTGAGTTTGGATAGTGTATGTTCTAGCGAAACAACTATCATTACGACTGGAAAGTGGTAATTAAAAAGCGAAGGCGAGAATCAGAATGAACTTTCAAGCACTACCAAAAATTGATCTCCATTGTCATCTGGACGGCAGCGTACGTCCCGAAACTATTATTGAACTGGCGAATGCTCAGGGCATCAAGTTGGCCAGTCAAGATGTTGATGTCATTCGCGATTTAATGATTGCTCCTGAAACGTGTCAAAACCTTATCGAGTATTTGCAGCGCTTTGAATTGCCATTATCTGTTATGCAAACAAAAGACGCGCTTGAGCGAATTGCTTTTGAAGTGTACGAAGACGCTGCGCTTGAGAACGTTAAATACATGGAAGTACGTTACGCACCCTTACTGCACATTGACAAAGGTCTTTCGCTTGACGACATTATCGGTAGTGTTGTCGCCGGGATGAAAAGAGCAGAACAAGTGCACGGGATTAAAGGTAATCTTGTACTTTCTATCATGCGCCATATGCCAACGGATCGCATTAAAGAAGTACTTGATGCTGGTTCCGCGTTTCTTGGTACAGGTGTCGCAGCTTTTGATCTGGCTGGTGGCGAAGAGCTAGGGTTTTGTGAAAAATTCATCCCGTTTGCTGCATATGCCCGTGACAAGGGGTATCACGTGACGATCCATGCAGGAGAGCAAGGTGAAGGGCAAAACGTCTTCGATGCTATCAGCATGCTCAATGCAGAACGTGTTGGCCATGGTATTCATATCGCGACGCATCAGCTCGCTTATGATTTGGTATTAAGGGAGAATGTTGCTCTGGAAACCTGCCCAAGCAGTAACGTTCAAACGAAAGCTGTTCAGAGTTTAGCGACCCACCCAGTCGAGTCATTCCGACAGCAAGGCGTTCCAGTGACGATTAATACGGACAATAGAACGGTTTCAAACACCACAATGACTAAAGAAGTTCAAAAAGTGATAGAGCAGTTCGGCCTGTCTCAGCAAGACTACATGGGTATCTATCGCACTAGTGTTAATGCAGCCTTTGTCGATAGTGCCACGCGAGACTACCTGCTGAGCTTTGCGTAAAGCCTTTTTGTAAATAATAAAGAGCGCCATATGAGCGCTCTTTATCGTTTTAACGATAACTGTTGGATAAAACCATTATAGTCTCGTTAAAAGTCGACTTCATAGTTCAGGCTGAAGGTACGTCCACGGCCTGAGAAGTAATACGCAGAGTGGTTGCGGATCTGACTGAAGTAGTTGATGTATTGTTCGTTCATCAGGTTTTCTATACCTGCATTGACGCGACCATAGCGGCCGATATCGTAGTGAACGGCGATATCGAGCAGTCCGTAACCATCAAATTTTTGTTCGGCTCCAGCACCATTTTTCTCTTTAATACGAGAGAACATGTGATTGTACTGAACGCGGAAACTTAGCGCATCACTTACCGTTTGGTTAATCGCAAGGAACAATCTGTCTGGAGAAAGGTTCTTAAGATCCATATCGCTATCGACAGCGCCGTTCCCTGTGGTGTCTACCTGACCTTCTACATGAGAGTACATTGACTGTAACTGTATACTTTGCGTAAGGCTGTATGAGGCTGTTAACTCATAACCTTTGATATCTGTGCGCTGACGAGTCACATCATATGTGCCACCACTGTTTAGGCTTAGGTTTGCGCCGTCTTTTGCAATGGACGTATAGGTGCTACCACCGACGTACCATTTTTCGTCTTTGTAACTTAAACCCACTTCGTAGTTATCCGTTACCACTGGTTTTACCGCAGGCATCGTATTGAAGTCGATCGGAGCCCCACCGACCGGAGCATCCGATGGCCCCCCAATCCAGTTACCACGCAAAACACGGCCAATGTCTGGTAAACCAAAGCCTTGGCTAAAGCCAACAAAAGAGCTAATAGAAGGGGTGAAGTCATAAACGGCACCCAAGTTGTAGACATCTTGAGTGAAGTTTTGTTCGCCACCGATAATATCGACCTGGCGGTGCCCTGCGTTGCCGTAACCCCACAGTGTCTGTCCGTCTGCTACTTTCACTTTAGTGTTCTCGAGTCTCACACCACCAGATAGGCGAAGAGCATCGGTAATTAGAAAGTCTCCTTGCAGGAAAGGAGATAGACTTTGGTATTGCATCGGAGGCGTTACGCCTCGGCCCGATTGAATTAGCGCTTGCTGAGTGGAGTCTTCGATGCCATCTAGCCCCACAACCCAGCTGTCATCCGATCCAAGGACATCAGTACGAACGTAACTAAGCTTGAAGCCTTTTTTACTTGAATCGATAGCACCTTGATCTTTTTGCTGATCAGGCGTGGCCCACCAATTCGCTTCCCCAAAGACGGCTTGATAGTCTTGCATGAACATCTGGAACGCTAATTCGCCGCCAAGGAAGTCGTAATTGTCGTACTGGAAGTTATACGCTTCAACATAGTTTGAGACAGGTGCCCCCGTTGGAGTGCCAGGCACAACTGTGCCTGGGATCCCATTGACATGATCGCCTTTCACCGCAACATAATTGTTGTTGCCTGTCAGTTTGTAGCGACTTGCACTGAAGCTGACGCGTTGACGCCCTTCATCGAAGTTGTATCCACCTTTCGCGAGGAAATTTGAGGCGTTGGAGTCCTGGGTTTCGCCCTGAATTGGGTTCATGCCGATAGGATTTCCGTTGCCATCGTAATACAGGCCTTGCTGCTCCCACGAACCACCAATGAATAAGTCGTAGTTTTCATCATACTGGCTTAGGTTGTAGTAAACTTTTCCGCCAGTACCGTCTTCTTTGAGATTAGAGGTGACACGTGTGCCGATTGTTTGCTTCCAATGATCGCCGGGTTTAGCACTTTTGGTCACGTAGTTAATGATGCCACCTGTTGCGCCCATGCCTTGAACAGCGCTCGCACCTTGTACCACTTCTATGCGTTCAACCATTGAAGGATCAACGGTGTAGCCGTAGCGGTTTCCGTTACGCAATGGGTTGTTTTGAGGAACACCATCTACCATGATAAGAGCTGTACGACCACGTAGGTTCTCACCTTGATTAGACAGTTTTTGGCGGCTAGGCGTCATGCCTGGTACCAGGTTCGCGATGACGCTGGTCAAATCATCAGAAACGGTGGTTTGTTGTTTGATTTCTTCGTTACTGATGACATTGATGGAGCCTGGGATCTTATCCGTGTCCTGACTGTAGCGCGTTGCTGTCACTACCATCGTTTCATCGGATTTTTTTTCTTGGTTTGCCGGAGCTGCTTGTGTGTCCTGTGCAAGTGCACTGCCAATAGACGACGCAAGGAGAGAGAGGGAGAAAAAGTAGCCTCCCAAAGGTGAAGTCATTCTCAAAATATTTCCTATTATTTACCACTACTGAATGTAACGGCGCAGATAGTAGATCAGTTGAGAATGATTATCAATAATATTCGCATTTAGATATTATATGTTTCAGCGTTGAAGGAATTGCACCGCAAATAAGCCGATACCTTTGCGATGCAATTTGTTTACAAAGCCACAGCCATAGGGGTTTTTGCAACAGGGTCTTGGATGACTTTGGATTTAAAATCAAAGACATTCTCTAGCAGATTTTCTGTAAATACTTCGTTTGGAGAACCCTGAGTAACCAATTGTCCTTTGTTTAAAACCACTAGGTTATCGCAGTAGCGGCAGGCCTGATTGAGGTCGTGCAGTACGACAATGACGGTTTTTCCTTGTTGGTTCAATTCTCTCATCAGATTCATTAACTCAACTTGATGGGCAATATCTAGATAGGTAGTGGGCTCGTCGAGCATTACTATATCGGTATCTTGCGCCATTACCATCGCTATCCACGCTCGCTGCCTTTGTCCACCCGATAGGGACTCTACAGATTGATCAGCAAGAGATTCGACTCCCGTTGCTTGCATCGCGCGCGTGACCATTTGATGATCATGATCAGTCAGCTTTCCCCAGTTAGAGGTGTAAGGTGAACGGCCATATTCAACGAGTTTTCTGACGCTAATCCCCTCTGGTGAGGTGTGAGTTTGCGGCAATAAAGAAAGGCGCTGGGCAAGCTTTTTAGTTGGGATCTCGGAAAGTGGTGTTTCATCCAACAGCACATGCCCTGATTTGGCTTTGTTAATGCGTGCAAGCGCTTTGAGAAGCGTAGATTTTCCACACCCATTAGGGCCGATTAAGGCGGTAATTTTTCCTTTTGGCAACGTAACGGATAGATCTTTAATGATGGTGTTATTGCCATAGGCCACTTGAAGATGTTGAACAGAAATCATGACCAGCCTTTGTAGCGTTGTAATAAGAAAATAAAATAAGGAGCGCCGATAATGGAAGTCAGGACACCCGCAGGAAGCTCGATTGGCGGTTGTATCCCTCGTGCCAAAGTATCAGCAACAAGCACTAAAAGGCCGCCAATTAACCCTGAAGCGATCAGTAGAGCCTGATGGCGGTGGCCAAAAACCAGGCGCGCTAAATGCGGAGCGAGCAGGCCGACAAAGCTGATAGTTCCGCAAATCGCTACGCTAATACTGGCGAGCGCAATAGCACACAACAGAGCAGTAAACTGAACCTTTTGGATCTCGACTCCCAATGAAACCGCGGTATCGTCGCCCAGACCAATCAAGTCCAAGCGCCAAGCAAGCCAAAGTGACAGTGGAATGAGTAGCGCAAGTGCTACCCATATGTAAGGCACTTGCTCCCAGTCTCTGCCCCATAGGCTTCCAGTCAACCACACCATTGCTGTGTTGATTTCTATGGGGTGCACAACCAATAGATAGTCGATACCACTGGCAAGAAAAGCACTGATGGCAATGCCAGTCAGCGCCATCCTTGCGGGAGTCAAGTGGGCTGCGCGAGCCACGGCTAGCAAACTGATCCCGGTTGTGAGTCCTCCAACAACCGCCGCGATAGGCAGTGCCCAAAGAGGGGCACTCGGGTAGATGGTTAATACCAGAGTAGCCATGAAACCCGCGCCTGCGCTTATCCCGATGAGATCCGGAGAAGCAAGAGGGTTTCGAATAACGCCTTGAACCAGGGTGCCTGAAATACCTAATCCAGCTCCAACTCCTAGAGCGAGGAATATGCGTGGTAACCGGTACTGATTGACAATAAAATCATGTTCTCCGCCAAAACGCAGGGCGTTGATGATGTCGCTCAGCCCTAGGCTCGTGGCGCCAATTAATAGGCTGATGACGGAAATAGAGATAACCATTCCACTCAGAATGATCCAGGAAGTTCTCATGGGTTTAGTCGGCTCCGTATAGATAATGCGATGAAAAACGGCGTACCGAGTAGAGCCGTGACAATGCCAACAGGGGTTTCCGTTGGAAAGGCAATGCCTCGTGCCATGGTGTCAGCGAGCATGATCAGAGCAGCGCCAAGCAGGGCGCTGGCGGGAACCAAGGCAAAATAGTTTTGGCCAAAAAACGCACGGGCGATATGAGGGATTATTAGCCCAACGAACCCTATAGGGCCAGTGGTAGCAACGCTAACGCTTGTTAGCAGCACGATTGCGCAGCAAGCAAGTAGTCTAATTCGAGTTGTATTGACACCAAGCCCTGTCGCAACATCCTGACCAAGCGTGAGCAAATTCATTTGATGCGATAATCCCCAGGCAAGGGAAATGGCCACAATGCTCACTGGCAACAGAACATAGAATTGATTCCAATCGAGATTACTTATCGAGCCAATAAGCCAAGATTGTACGCTGTAGGCCATGTCATCAGCCAAAATGACACTGGCGCGTGTTAGGCCAAGTAAGAGAGCATTTACAGCGATCCCCGCTAACACAAGCTTTAGTGGGTGAGGTCGGTTGGAAAAAAAACCGCCAAGATAGATAACAAGCAATCCGCTTAATGCGCTGCCAATTGCGCCTAACGCGACACTGGGCAACGGTAACGAAAGAAAGCCAATACTGCCAAGTACGATGACAAATGCCGCCCCTGAGTTTATGGCCAAAACAGATGGAGCTGCGAGGGGGTTGCGAGTCAAACCCTGCATAAGTGCCCCTGCAATGGCGAGGTTGGCACCAATCAAAGCACCACCAAGTACTCGGGGCATGCGCAGTGTAGCGATGATCTGGTGTTCCATACTATCGGTATTAAATGACAGCCAAAATGACGACAGTACATTGAGGTTCAGATCGAAACTAGACCATGAGATAAGCGCGGTATTGAAAATAATCAATACAAACGAAAGAGTTGCAAGCCATAGCTTGCACGAGATTGTTGAGCTCATTGAAACCTATTTATCCAGCAAAATGGTAGAGAGATTTTGCGCGATACCTTCGGCTGCGAGCATTCCACGATTCAAAGACCAAAGCTGCGGTGAGACTTTGATGGCTTGTTGCTGTTTCGACACAGTAAGCATCTTACTCAATGGCTTTGATTGCCAATCATCGAAAACGGTGTGTGGTTTGTATGGCCCAAGCAATAACCAGTCAGGGTTTATCTTCAGTAGTTGTTCAAAGCTAACTTCAAGATAGGCTTTGTCGTGTTTTGGTAACGCAGGGCCATTGAGGCCTAAGGTTGTCAGTACACCACCGGCGTAGGAGTTAGGGCCATGTAGCCACATTCCCTTGTCAGTCACTACTGCAAATTGGACGGTATCCGTTTGCTTGAATGACTTGCTGTGAGCAGCCATGATTTCCTTATGTTGTTGAATTCGTGCTGCCATAGCTTCAGACCTATTGACAGCAACACCAATTTTCTGGCTAGACTCGAGGTTTTCCTGGTAGCTTTCTCCACGGCTCATAAGTAGCAAGGTTGGTGCAATACTGCTGAGATCTTGATAAACCGTTGCGTGTCTCTCAGCATCGGCAATAATAAGATCAGGCTTGAGCTCGGCGATAGCTTCTAAACTAGGTTGAGAGCGCATTCCGACAGACTGCCACGGTTTGATAAGAGCTCGAACTTGGGGAATAACCCTTTCAATATCTTTGTCGTCTGCCACGCCCACGGGCGAAACACCCACCGCGGCGAGGGCGTCAACAAATGAATATTCTAAGGCAACAATGCGTTTTGGTGTTGTATCAATATGAAAAAGCCCCTGCTCATCTTTGATAACACGAGTCTGAGATGCTTGAGCAAAACTGTAGGTGGAAAGAAGTACCGAAAAACACGTCACTGTTAGGGTGATAGCGCGAGTGAAACTTTGTAATGACATCATTCTGATCAGATTTATAATTGGCATTTTTCGCATGATAAGTTAATTGCGAATGGTTATCAATAAGATTTGGTATGAGTGTTTTGTATGGTAATCTGTGACAAATTGATGGCTTCAATGGGAAAAATCAACGCTGATCTTAATCGTGTGATGCATCTTCTCGTTTGTTTTTAGCATTGTTGCTGTGTTGTACCCCTTGATATCGCTCACACTCTTTCTGGAGTTGGCTTGCACTCTCGGTGAATGCATCAAGCGTCTCTTTTGTAGCAGATTTGGGAAGCCATTGATTAAGCAATACCGTTGCGACGGTTCCCGTTGTGATCCCCGAATGGAAAAAGTTCGCAAGCTCATGCGGTAGGTGTTGTAATAATGCGGGCTCAAAGGTTACTGCCAGTCCTAGACCAAGGCCAACACAAACGATTAGCGCATTGCGCTTTGTATCGGCAGCTTTAATTAACATTCGAACACCGGTATAGGCAATCATACCGAACATTACAATGCCCACCCCACCCAATACTGGTTTCGGAATAGTGACTGCTAGGGCAGCAAGCTTTGGAAAGGACCCTCCCAAAATCAACAAGCCTCCCGTAACAGCAACAACATATCGACTGGCGACACCGGTAATTCCGACGATACCGACGTTTTGACTGAACGAGGCCAAGGGCATGGCGGTCATGCAAGCCGCAAATGTGCTGCCAAGACCATCTGCAAGCAATCCTTTTTGAAGATCTTTTCCAGAAACGGACTTGTGACAATTTTCACCGAGCGCCATAAAGTCGCCCGTTGCTTCTGCGATGACAACGATATAAACCAGACTCATGCTGATGATGGCACCAGGGGAGAATGAAAACCCGTATTTGAAGGGCTCGGGCCCACTAAGCCAACTGGCGCTAGTGAGTTGACTGAGGTCAACACTGCCCATAAGAAGGGCCAACGCATAACCACCAATGAGTCCAATAACGATTGCAGATGCGGCGATCGCGCCTCGACAAAAAACACTCACAACAATGACGATGGCTAACGAGCTGAGGGCGAGAAATAATTTCGGTAAGCTGGCAAACTGCTCACTGCCAGCAGGAGCACCGCCAATCCAATGAAAGGCGACAGGTAAAATGGTTAATCCTATGAGGGTAACCACCACACCACTGACAAGAGGTGGAAACAGTTTACGGACTCGATCCATGAAAAAACTGGCGAACACGACAACAAATGAACTGACAAGTGACGCACCCAATATAGTGGCCATCCCCCCTTGCTTGCCAAAAGCGATGGCAATGCCAATAAATGCGAAGCTTGATCCCATTACGACGGGAAGCCGGATACCGACGGGGCCAAAACCAATGCATTGCACAATGGTCACCACACCGGATACGAAAAGTGCAGCATTAATAAGACCAACGATATCTTGAGCTGGAAGCCCGATTGAAGAGCCGACAATCAAAGGGACGGCGACGATTCCGCTAATGGAGGCAAGCATATGTTGTAGCGCGAGGAAAAAAGTGATGCTGGTTGATGGTAACTCGTTCAGTGTGTATAGCAGTTTCATCGGCTTATCCTATGATATTAATCACGGCGTCCTGTACCCCACTGTGAAAACCGATGAATCGAACCACTAGCAAATCGAGGAGTTAATAGTGCAGATTTGCTAGTGGATATCACTACTAAATATAAATCAGTTTGCCCACAAAGATGGCGGTTAGAACGTACATTGACAAGGAGACATCTTTTGACTTGCCTGTGCATACTTTGAGTACAGTATAGGTGATGAACCCAAGGGCTATTCCGTTTGCGATTGAAAATGTGAGTGGCATCATTAGCGCGGTTATGGCCGCAGGTGCAGCGTTAGTAAAGTCTTTCCAATCAACATGCTGCATACTACTCATCATGACAAAAGCAACGTAAATGAGAGCACCTGCTGTGGCATAAGCTGGGATCATTCCAGCAAGAGGTGAGAGGAAAATAGCCGCTAAAAACAGCAAGGCGACGACAATGGCAGAAAGTCCGGTTCTGGCACCAGCTGCCACACCTGCTGCACTTTCAACGTAACTGGTGACTGGTGGACAACCGATACAAGCGCCAGCAACACTAGAAATACTGTCAGCCTTGAGTGCTTTGCTAAGGCCTTCGATGCGGCCGGTGTCTTTATTAATGAGGTGCGCTCGTTCGGCAACCCCCATGAGCGTTCCTGCGGTATCGAACATGTTCACAAACAGGAATGCGAGAATAACGCTTACCATCGAGATGTTAAAAGCACCAGCGATATCCATAGCGAGGAAGGTTGGGGCGATGCTAGGTGGTGGGGCAAAAAAGCCGTTGTATTGCACTAAACCAAGCATCATACCGATCACCGTTACGCTTAGGATGCCAATTAAGACCGCACCAAACACGCGCCTTTCACTCAGCACAGCAATAATTAAAAACGCGACGGCAGCAAGTAATGCATCTGGTTTAGTGAAATCACCAAGTGACACCAATGTTGCTGGGTTTTCGACGACGATACCCGCGGTTTTGAGACCAATAAGACCAAGAAAAAGCCCGACACCAGCGGTCATCGCAAAACGTAAACTTTCGGGAATGCTTTCAATGATCCACTGTCGGATTTTGTAAAAACTCATTCCAACAAACAGGACACCAGAAATAAACACAGCACCAAGGGCGACTTCCCAGCTGTAACCCATCTCGCTGACAACAGTAAACGAGAAAAACGCGTTCAACCCCATGCCCGGTGCCAACCCGACAGGCCAGTTTGCGAACAGTCCCATCAACAAACACCCAATGGCCGCCCCAATACAGGTCGCGACAAAAACCGCTCCCGCATCCATGCCTGATGCTGCCATGATGTTTGGGTTGACGAAGATAATGTACGCCATTGTTGCAAAGGTGGTAACACCACCTAGCATTTCATTTTTGATACTGCTGCCATGGGCCTTAATTTTAAAAAGGCGTTCAAGGAATGAGTCATTTTGCGCTTCATTGAGCACTTCTGTTTTACTTTCATTCATGTTGAGCAAGTCCTTACCTGTCTGTGTGTCCTTGTGAGTAATCTATGGCTTCACGGTCTGTAAAGTAGATTGCATTGGTATAAACAGCTTTCAAAGAATACAAAAATAAACACTGTTGTGTTTTTGTTTTTGTATACAATTAATAGTGAGTTAAAAAAATAGCGCAACGGCAATTTGCCTGTAAACGCTAACGGTTAGAGCCTATGGGGCTCTTTTTGTGTATTAACTTCCTCTGTAGGTCGAGAAACTGTAGGGCGATACCAGTAGTGGTACGTGGTAGTGTTCGCGAGCTTCGGAAAGACCAAAGCGGATCACCACGTCATCCAGGAACGGCGTGTCATCAAGTTGTACATTATGTGCTTTAAAATACTCAGCAGTATGGAATACCAGTTGGTACTTCCCGGATTCAAATTCTTCGTCATTAAGAATGGGTGAGTCTGTTCTGCCATCGTGATTGGTCGTCACCGTTTTTATCAAGGTTTCGCCCGTATCATTAATGCGATAGAGCTCTACCCTGATATTTTTTCCCGGTGTGCCCCGTACAGTGTCGAGCACGTGTGTTGTTAGTTTGCCCATAGATTATTGGTGTAACACACCCCTCCTAAACCTTTTTTGAATATCTGTTCTCTATCATATGTACACAATATAGCCAAATAGTAAAGCAAGTTGTTACGCTTTTGTTATCTAAGGTTGTGCTAAATTGCTTGTGAGTTGACCGATTTTAAGTGAGCGCTATCGCTAGTGGGTGTTGCAACTAATTGTTTTAATAGTAAAAAATATTTTGTCAGTTTTTTGAAAACAAACTATTTACATTGCTCACAATGATTGTATACAATAATTTTAACAAAATAAGTGGTAGGTAATGAGTCAGCTATACTTGAAAGAGAAATGAGTGGCGTCCTGGCTATTAACTGCTGTTGCCGCGACTCAAAGTACCAAGAGCGAATTATAAAATAGTATTGTAAAGGAGTGTGGTAATGCGTAAGGAATATGCTAGGAACTTAGTCGGTTATGGCAGCCAGCCTCCTCATGCTAAGTGGCCGAAAAATGCGAGGATTGCCGTCTCTTTTGTCCTCAACTATGAAGAGGGTGGTGAGCGCTGCCTGTTGCATGGTGATGGCGAATCAGAGGCTTTCCTGTCTGAAATACCAGCGGCGCAACCCATACAAGGTGAGCGGCACATGAGTATGGAGTCCATTTACGAATATGGAAGTCGCGCTGGCGTTTGGCGTATTCTGAGATTGTTTGAGAAGTATGACATTCCATTGACTGTTTTCGCTGTTGCGATGGCTGTAGAGCGCTACCCTGAAGTGGCTCTGGCGATGAAAGAAGCGGGACATGAAATCTGCAGTCACGGTTATCGATGGATTGATTATCAGTATATGGATGAATCGCAAGAACGAGATCATATGATCAAAGCGATTGAGATCATCGAAGAGATAACCGGTGAGCGGCCTTTAGGTTGGTACACTGGGCGAACTGGACCAAACACTCGCCGATTAGTCGCACAAGAGGGGGGCTTTCTCTATGACTCCGATGCTTACGATGATGATCTGCCTTATTGGCACACGGAAGCGGGCAAGCCGCAGTTGGTGATCCCCTATACCCTGGACGTAAACGATATGCGCTTTTCTACTGCTCAGGGGTTCAACAGTGGAGAGCAATTCTACCAGTACCTAAAAGATACATTCGATACGCTCTACGAAGAAGGGCAACAGGCACCTAAGATGATGTCAGTTGGCTTACATTGTCGCCTGATAGGTCGCCCTGGCCGTATCGCATCACTGAAACGGTTTTTAGAATACATTAATCAGTTTGATGATGTTTGGTGTTGCCGACGAATTGATATCGCAAAACACTGGCATGAGCACCACCCGTATAAAGACCCAAGCGATAATCAAAATACATAGAAAGGAATCATAATGACAACGTTCAAATCTTGTACTCCCTTAAATATGACGAAACGTGATTTTGTTGCGACGTTTGCTGATGTTTATGAGCACAGTCCTTGGGTAGCAGAGCGGACGTACGAATTAGGGTTAGATGAACAAGACAATCAAGTTGAGCATCTACATCATAAGATGCAGACGGTCTTGTTAAAGGCTTCGAAAGAGCAGCAGTTGGCTCTGATCAATGCTCACCCGGATTTAGCCGGAAGAGCAGCAGTAAACGGCGAACTCACGGCAGCATCGACTGCTGAGCAAGCAGGTGCGGGGATTGACCAGTGCACCAGTGAAGAGTTCGAAACATTCACCAACTATAATAATAGCTACAAAAGTCGCTTCAATTTCCCTTTTATTATGGCGGTAAAAGGGGCCAATCGTTTTCAAATTCTCGAGTCCTTCGAGATGCGATTAGGCAATGATAGTGAGACTGAGTTTGCTACAGCGATCGAGGAGATCAACAAGATCGCCTTGTTTCGCTTAAGAGACATGTAAGTCACGAAATGACAACTGTTTCTTGGGTGTTTAGTACACCACTCATTCTTTTATTAATTGACTAATTGGAAGTAAATCAACATGTCCTTAGATTTTGAACAATACATTAACCTAGCGGATGAAAAACTTGGAGCAGAGGCAATATATGCCACCGATGACTTTTTTGCAGACAAGAGCCGCTTGTTACGTCGTGAAGATCCAGTATGGAAAGACGATTTGTACGACGACAATGGTAAGTGGATGGATGGCTGGGAAAGCCGACGTAAACGAGGAGAAGGCTACGACTATTGCGTGGTGCGATTGGCTTATCCCGGTACTATTTATGGTGTCGATATTGATACGTCCTTTTTTACTGGCAATTTTCCGCCTTCAGCTTCAATCGATGCTTGTTACTCTCCAGATGGTGAACCTGGTAGCGACACAGCGTGGCAAGAAATAGTGCCATCTATGGCGTTGGGTGGAGACCAGCATCATAAGGTCAGTGTCGCTTTTGGTGCAGTTTATACCCATGTTCGTCTCAATATTTACCCTGACGGCGGCGTCGCCAGGCTGCGTATTTATGGCAGACCGGAAGTTGACTGGGACAGCGTCGCCGCGAATCAGCCGCTGGACTTTGCTGCCGTTGAATTTGGTGGTCGCGCGTTAGCCTGCAGTGATGAACACTACGGAAAAATGGCCAATATTCTTGGTCCCGGCCGAGGGGAAAACATGGGCGATGGCTGGGAAACCGCTCGACGTCGAACCCCAGGAAACGATTGGGTTATTGTCGCGCTAGGCAACGCAGCTGAGATTGAAAAAATCATCATAGACACCGCCCATTTTAAAGGGAACTATCCCGATAGCTGCTCAGTACAAGCGGCTTTCGTTAAAGGTGGCACCGACAACCAGGTTGCGACGCAAAGTTTATACTGGCGTGAGCTTCTTCCATCACAAAAACTACAAGCTCATGCCCTTCATGAGTTTACTCGTGAGGTCGAGCAGCTGGGTGCCATTACTCATGTTCGTCTAAACATCTTTCCTGATGGCGGGGTTAGTCGCCTTCGCGTGATCGGTACGAAAGCGTAAATCAGGGAGTAACGGAACATGAAGCATTTGAAAATTGAACCCCTGACAAAAGATTCGTTCGCACCATTTGGTGATGTAATCGAAGTAGAGGATAGTGACTACTTCATGATCAACAATGGATCGACGCGCCGCTACCACCAGTTGGCTCAAACTGATGTTGCACAGCAAGGTGGCCAGGCAATCATCAGTATCTTTCAAGCAACGCCTTTAGTTTATCCACTGATGATTACCATGCTTGAACGTCATCCTTTGGGTTCACAAGCGTTTGTTCCGCTGCTCGGAAATCCGTATTTAGTGGTTGTAGCACCGATTGGGGATAGCCCCGATAGCGCTCAAATCAGAGTGTTCTACGCCACTGGTAAGCAAGGCGTTAATTATCACAAAGGCGTTTGGCATCACCCCGTTTTAGCTCTAACGGATCAAGACAGGTTTCTGGTCGTGGACAGAGCTGGTGAAGGCCAAAATTGTGACGAGTACTTTTTTAACGATCAACAGATGATGCTATCTCTTGAGACGTTACCAGAGGCGATATTACAGCTTTGCTAAAAAGTAGTGCGTGTATTACATGCATTTGAAAGGAGTTTATTATGGATCCACATATGACGGAATGGTTGAACTTGGTAATTCGCTGGGTTCACATGATTGTGGGTATCGCATGGATTGGTGCGTCATTCTATTTTGTTTGGTTAGAGAATAACTTAAATCGTGTCAATCCCAAAACGGGCCTGTCGGGCGATCTATGGGCTATACACGGTGGTGGTATTTACCATTTGGAGAAATACACACTAGCGCCACCACAGATGCCCGAAAACTTACACTGGTTTAAGTGGGAAGCGTACTTTACGTGGATAACAGGGGTGTGCTTACTGGCCGTCGTTTATTACCTAAACGCAGAAATCTATTTGATCGCACCTGGTTCGGGTATCAGCGCAGAAGCGGCGATTGGAATCGGTATTGCCTCACTGATCGCTGGTTGGTTTATTTATGATCTATTGTGCGACTCGCCGTTAGGCAAAGCACCTTTACTGCTTGGGGTGGTGCTGTTTGCAGCATTAGTGGCAGCGGCGTATGGGCTATCGCAGGTGTTTAGTGGACGTGGCGCTTATATCCATGTCGGGGCCATTATTGGCACCATCATGGTTGGTAATGTCTTTAGGGTGATCATGCCTGCTCAGCGTAATCTGGTAAAGGCCATCGAGGAGAATCGAGAGCCCGATCCAAGCTTGCCAGCAAAAGGACTTTTGCGTTCAAGACACAATAACTACCTGACCCTTCCCGTTCTGTTCATCATGATCAGTAATCACTTTCCTAGCACTTACGGCTCAGAGTACAACTGGTTAATATTGGCGGGATTAGCCATCTTTAGCATATTGGTCAGACACTACTTTAATACCCGTCATGGCAGTCAGAAGTTTGCCTGGACAATTCCTATTGCAGCATTGGGTATGATGACATTGGCATTTGTGACATCGCCATACGCTACTTCAAGGTCTACGGCCAGTCCAGCAACACAAGCCAATACAACCAATGTTTCTATTGCTCCCGATGATTTAGTGGCGCAAGTGGAGTCGGTACATTCTGAAAAAGCAACTAACACCGGGGTTGCATTTGAAGCGGTAAACGCCGTTATTAAAGAGCGCTGTGTTGTTTGTCACTCGGCTACACCAACTCACGCGGCTTTTCAGACCGCTCCGGGTGGTGTGGTGCTTGATACGCCACAAGAGATCAAGATAAATGCTCCTCGCATCGTAGCACAAACGGTGACTACTAAGGTGATGCCTTTAGGGAACCTTACCCAGATGACCGATGATGAAAGGGTATTGATTGGAGATTGGGTTAAACAAGGCGCGAGTATAGATTGACCTCTGCCAGTGTTTACTAAAAGCCCCAGTTAAACTTTGCGTTTTCTGGAGCTTTCTTATAATAAAAGGCACTATGGGAAAATCGAGTGCCTTTATTACATGTAAAGCTTGTTGCTGAGTGGTTCACTGAATGCGTAGGAATACTTAAAAAATACAATGTTTGGCGTAATCGCTCGCTTCGTTTGCCGTCCAATCGCCTTTAGGCGTTTCTTCCATGTTTTTGCACCATTTCTCGCTACCCACTTCAGCACATGCCATCAATTGGGTGGCTAAAAATACTACTAATGCAATTCTCTTCATACGGTCCTCTGTAGTTACTCGTGTCTCTGGCCAGCATGGTTAGTTCTATATCGAATACTAACCGGTCGAAGATATGTTACATAATTTTACACTGAAATGTTATCTCTACATGTGTGAATAATTGCCCAAAGTGAACTGTTTCCCATAAACCTAACAACGATAGAGTTTTCATCGCAACTTTAGCCATTTTCTGACTGTTAAGTTGGTGTCAGTTCGCAGGCTTCGACTTGACACAGCAAGCTTTTGAGACTTTGCTCATAGTAAATGTCGGTATGTGTTTTAAGCTTGCGAAGCGGATTGAGAAGGATATGTTCGATCATCTCTAACTGTCTGACTTTGCGAAAAATAAACGGAAGACAGGCGATGGAAATGTTGATAAGAGCTGCAAATATTCTGATGGTTATTACTGTTGCTTCGCTATTTTCAGGATGCGCAAGTTATAGCATTACAGAGAAAGACATGACGGATTATCTGCAAGAAACGGTTGAACTTGATCAGTCTGTTGGCATTGAAGACGTGATGTATGCAAGAGTGTCTGTTGACGATCTCAGTGTAAAAATAGGGCGTACAGAGCAAGACAGAGTGTCGGTGTTTGCCAATACACAAGCTGAGGTTAAAGTCGCTACGCTTGATAAGATGGGCGTCGAGCTCGATCTGGAGTTTAGTGCTATTCCCTCTTATGATCCGGAAAGTGGAGAGATATTTCTAAAATCACTAAGATTAGAGCGATTTGATGAACAGGGTTATCAACTAACGCCCGAAGTTAAGCAGCTCATCAAGCCTGCCGTGTCCATGATAGGTTATGCGCTATCACAGCAACCCGTCTATAAGCTAGACAGTGCCAAGGTTCAACAAGCCTTGTTAAAATCGGCGGAGCCTAATCTGGTTATCAAAGACAACAAACTGGTGATCGAACTGTTTGACTAGGCGCTGTTGACCTTTCGCGACAACATCGAATCTATTCACCCAGCCAACAACATGTGGTGACTGGGTGATTTTGAGCGAATCACATTTTTAACTAGCTGACGAGCTGAGCTTTGAGGTGCGCTTGATGGCTATCGTACTGTTTTTCGCCCATGATGAAGGTCTGGGTGACGGTTCTATCATCTCCTAAACTCATCAAAACAAACAGCTTTTCTTCAAGCGTTCTGGCTTGGTTCATTCTAAACCGCATTAGCTGTGTTGCGTGCAAGTCGATCACAACAAAATCGGCTTCTTTTCCTACTTCCAAGTTTCCTATTTTGTCATCGAGATCCAGTGCTTTGGCGCCACCTAGTGTGGCTAAGTACAAAGATTTGAGAGGATGCAGTTTTAGTTGCTGTAACTGCTGAACTTTGTAGGCTTCGCTCATGGTCTGTAAGATGGAAAAGCTTGTGCCCGCACCGACATCGGTGCCCATTCCCACTTTGACCCCAAAACTCTCAAGGCGAGGAAGGTTGAACAATCCGGAGCCTAAAAACAGATTGGATGTCGGGCAAAATGCGATGGAGGAGTTCGTATCTGACAAGCGCTGGCATTCACAGTCAGAAAGATGGATCCCGTGTGCAAACACCGAACGTTTATGCAGCAAGCCATAGTGGTCATATACATCTAAATAACTGGCGCGCTCGGGAAAGAGGTCGAGCACCCATTCAATTTCTTTTTTATTTTCTGACAGGTGCGTATGCAGGTAAACATCTGGGTATTCCTCTAGAAGCTTTCCAACCATAGCGAGTTGCTCAGGTGTACTAGTAGGTGCAAATCTGGGGGTTACGGCATAAAGCAGTCGATCTTTCCCATGCCAGCGTTCAATGAGTTCTTTCGATGCGGAGTACCCTGATTGCGGAGTGTCAGTGAGATAGTCTGGCGCATTCCTATCCATTAATACTTTGCCCGCGATCATGCGCAAATTCCGTTTCTCCGCTTCCGAGAAAAATACATCTACAGACTCTTTATGAACGGTACCGAATACCAGAGCCGTCGTCGTACCGTTACTGGCTAATTCATCGAGAAAGAGTTTGGCAACTTGAAGCGCGTAGGTAGGGTTCTTGAATCTTAGCTCTTCGGGGAATGTATAATTTTCGAGCCAATCGAGCAGTTGTTCACCGTAGGAGGCAATCATGCCGGTTTGTGGGTAGTGAATGTGAGTGTCAATAAAGCCCGCCGTGATGAGCTTGTCCTTGTAAACGGTAACGGGCAGCCCCTTAGGTTGACGGGCAAAGACCTCTTTTGCTGCACCAATATCTTGAACCAAGCCATTTTCGATGACCAAAAGGCCATCTTCATAATATTGATAAGAGTCTTCGAGGCTGACATCTTTTGGATCTGCAATACTGTGTAAGATTGAAGCACGAAATGCTTTTCGTTGAGCAGTCATAATGTAAGTCTTCCTTTTACTAAGCCATTTTATGTTCAATACCGCTTAGTGTTGTGTTGCTTTCATCCAAAGGCCTCTTTTGTTCTAGTGGGTGGCCTTGGTAAAGAGAAATCAATTCTCCCGCAACTGAAACAGCGATTTCAGCAGGGTGCTTACCTGTTACACAGGCAAGCCCTATTGGGCAGATCATGGTGTTGATTTGAGTCTGAGAAAAGCCTCTTTGTTCGAGCCTACGGTCGAATTTTTTTCGCTTAGTCAGAGAGCCAATTAAGCCAAAATAGCGACTGTCGCCACGCTTTATGATGGCTTTTGCGAGTTCAAAATCCAACTGATGATTGTGTGTCATGACCAAAATATAGCTATTTGGTGGCAAAGATCGCACTTCACCTAACGGATCATCGCTGACTAACTTGGTGACGCCAGCGGGTAAGTGATCGGGAAATTCGTTTTCACGTTCATCGATCCATGTTATGCGAAACGGAAGCGTTGCCACGATGTTGACTAAGGCCTTTGCGACATGGCCTGCGCCAAATAGCACCAAGTGGTTTTGTGCTGCGCCAATGGGTTCGAAACTTAGCGTCGCCATACCGCCACAACACTGGCCCAGGCGCGGGCCAAGATTGAAGCGTTCAACTTTCAATTGTTGCTCTCCGGCGAGTAGCATTTCTCTGGCCATTTTGGCCGCAATATGTTCCAGATGGCCGCCGCCAATCGTGGCGACTAATCGCTCACGAGTGACGAGCATTTTGGTGCCGGCATCGCGGGGCACGGAGCCCCTATCTTCAAGCACCGTCACCATCACGCAAGGCTCACCCGTTTGTTCCAGCCTGGCAAGTTCATGTATCCAGTTATCTTTAAACATGTTTGCTCCTTAGCGCTATGGCCTAGTTGGCCTGCTGCTTACCTGCATCGGTTGGCGTTTTATGAGTGGTGCTCGGCGCTGTGACACGCTCAATCTCTTTGAGTACTCGCTCTGGCGTAGCTGGAGTGTCGAGTTTTGGAATTGCTCCCTTGATGGCGACATAGGAAATCGCGTCTTTAAGGGCGCTCCACACCGACATGCCGAGCATAAATGGCGGCTCACCAACGGCCTTGGAATTAAACACCGTATCTTCAGGGTTGCTACGGTTTTGAAGCAATTCAACCCGAAAATCGATAGGCATATCCGCAATGGCAGGGATCTTGTAACTGGCTGGGCCATTGGTTAGTAAGCGGCCTTGTTCGTTCCATACCAGTTCTTCGGTGGTGAGCCAGCCAGCGCCCTGTACAAAACCACCTTCAATCTGGCCAATATCGATGGCTGGGTTAAGAGATGCACCAACGTCATGGAGAATATCCACGCGAAGGATCTTGTATTCCCCGGTGAGTGTGTCGATGATGACTTCCGAGCAGGAAGCACCGTAAGCGTAATAATAAAACGGTCGACCTCTTGCTTTTTCGTGATCGTAAAAGATCTTCGGAGTGCGGTAAAAACCCGTGCTCGAAAGAGAGATTTGGTTGACGTACGCCAATTGAATGAACTCATCAAAGCACATCAATTGTTCTCGGATCTGTACCACGCCGTTTTTGAAAACCACTTCTTCTGGAGAGACCTTAAAATGGGCCACCGCAAATTCGATTAAGCGCTGCTTTATTGTGATGGCGGCGTTTTGCGCGGCTTTACCATTGAGGTCGGCCCCCGATGAGGCTGCCGTTGGTGATGTATTCGGCACCTTGTCTGTGTTGGTTGCGGTGATTTGTATACGCTCGACATCGACTTGAAACTCCTCTGCTACAATCTGGGCAACCTTGATATTGAGCCCTTGTCCCATTTCGGTACCACCGTGATTTAGGTGAATACTACCGTCGGTATAAATATGAACCAAAGCACCCGCTTGATTCAAAAAGGTCGCTGTAAACGATATGCCAAACTTAACTGGAGTAATGGCGATGCCTTTTTTCAGAATAGGGCTCTTTTCATTAAACGCGGTGATTTCGGCTTGGCGCTGGTGATAGTTACTACTTTGTTCAAGCCTCTCTGTTATCTCAGGAAGGAAATTATCTTCAACGGTCTGGTAGTAATGAGTGACATTGCGACCCTCCTCTCCGTAGTAATTTGCTTTACGCACTTCGAGTGGATCTTTATTTAGGTAACGCGCAATTTCGTCGACAATATGTTCAATAGTCATCATGCCCTGTGGGCCACCAAAGCCTCGATAGGCGGTGTTTGACGCGGTGTTGGTTTTGCATCGGTGACCGGTAACGGTAGCGTCGCCAAGGTAATATGCGTTGTCAGAGTGGAACATCGCTCTGTCGACGATGGAGCTGGACAAGTCTGGAGAGTAACCGCAATTGCCCGCTACCGTAATGTCGATTCCCTGAATGACCCCGTTATCGTCGAATCCGACTTTATACTGGTTATAAAAAGGGTGCCTTTTGCCCGTCGTACACATATCCTCATTTCGATATAGACGCATTTTGGTCGGGCGCTTAGTCAGGTGTGCAATCACTGCAGCCATACATGCAGGCCCAGCCGCCTGAGTTTCTTTACCGCCGAATCCTCCGCCCATGCGTCGCATATCTATAACGACCTTGTGCATGGCAACGCCGAGAACTTCAGACACCAGCTTTTGAACTTCCGTTGGGTTTTGAGTTGAGGTGTAGACAATCATGCCACCATCTTCAGTTGGCATGACGCTGCTAACTTGTGTTTCAAGGTAAAAGTGCTCTTGCCCGCCGATTTCTAGCTCACCCTCAAGAATGTGCGTGGCGGCCTGTAGCGCTTTGTTTGAATCACCACGTTTTTGCCGATGGCTTTCGGTCACGAAATGTTTTTTTCGTAATGCTTCTTTGACATCTAACACTGGTGTCAGTGCTTCGTACTCTATGATTGCGGCCATTGCGGCCTTACGAGCGGTTTCGAGATCATCCGCAGCAACAGCGATGACGGGCTGGCCATGATATTCAACGACACCATCAGCAAGTAGAGGATCACCAGGTAAGATCGCCCCAATGTCGAGCTGACCTGGCACATCTTCACTGGTAATTGCAATGGCTACACCCTCGAATTCATAGCAAGGCGTCACATCTATCTTCGTGATTTTTGCATGGGCGTGGGTGCTCAGGCGAGCATAGACGTGCAGCTGATTTGGAAACTCCAGGCGATCATCAATGTAGATCGCTTCTCCGGTGACTTGCTTTGCCGCACTGTCATGTTTGACGCTTTTGCCAACGCCTGTAGTAAGATCGTGCTTAACGATGGCCACCATCTCCTCGTGACTTTTCGTATTGTGGTGGCTTGCGTTAGACATAGCTGGTCACCCTCGTTTCGATTTTATTTGATTGATTCTGTTGTTCGATAAAAAAACGGCGAAGCATATTGGTAGCGATTGATGAGCGGTACTCCTTACTCGCTCTGAAGTCACTCAGGGGCTCAAAGTCCTCTTCTAGGGCAATCATGGCTTGTTCTATAGTGTTTAAGTTCCATTCCTGGCCAAGTAAAGCGTGTTCACAGGTGCTTGCCCGCTTAGGCACAGCAGCCATACCGCCAAACGCGATTTTTGCATCACTCACATGATTGTTGTTTAAAGTAATGCTGAACGCGCCGCACACGGCAGAGATATCGTCATCCAAGCGTTTTGACACTTTGTAGGCTTTAAAAGTCTGCTCAGGCTTAAGCTTTGGAATAATGATTTGTTCAATAAATTCCGCGTCCTTTTGAGCCGTGACTTTGTAGCTAATGAAGTAATCTTTTAGTGCAATGATTCGTGATTGCTTGCCCTGACGTAGCTTTATTTGAGCACCTAGGGCAATTAAAAGTGGAGGCGTATCGCCAATGGGAGACGCGTTGGCAATGTTGCCGCCGATAGTGCCTTGGTTGCGAACCTGAAGTGAAGCGAAGCGATGAAGTAGCTCACCAAAATCAGCATAGTTTTCAGCAAGGATGGAATACGCATCGCTAAGTACAACGTTTGCCCCAATGGTGATGTGATGCTTTGTTTCCACAATGCTCTTCATATCATCGACGAGATTAACACTAATGAGTGTGTCGACTTCTCTGTGAAGTTGAGTGACTTCCAAGGCTAAGTCTGTGCCACCGGCGACCAGTTTTGCTTGGGGATTTGACTCAAAGATAGAGGCGAGCTCCTCAATGGTGCGTGGTGAGTGAGCGGTTAAATGCCCGTGTGTCAAAGAGGCCGGCAGGTGTTCAATTTGGCGTAACGTCTCAATCGTTTTTGATTCTAATTGACTGAATTGATCGAGTATTGGCTGTGAAGCTGCAATTGAAAGTGCGGCATCTATAATGGGGCGATAGCCTGTACAGCGACACAGATTTCCGGCCAAAGATTCAAGGATCTGTTGTTTATTCGCCTGTGGTTCATTTTTGCTTAGGGAGAACATCGACATGATAAACCCAGGTGTGCAATACCCGCATTGAGAGCCATGAAAATCAACGATGGCTTGCTGCACTGGGTGCAGGCTTTGATCTTTTGCTTGTAAATCTTCAACAGTTATCAGCTGTTTGCCGTGCAGTGATGACAAAAATGTAAGGCAAGAATTCACCGAGCGGTACTGAAGTTGCCCTTTGTTTAACTCCCCCAAAACCACGGTACACGCACCGCAGTCACCGGAGCCACAGCCTTCTTTAGTTCCGGTTTTATGAGTATGGTTACGTAGATACTGCAACACCGTGGTGTTCGGTGAAACATTATCGACTTGCATCACTTTCTGATTGAGTAGAAACGTAATCAAGCGCTCCCTCCTTGTCTCTATATCCTTGTCGGTAGTACTGCACAGCTACCAAATTGTGTATGTGGTCGCCCAAAAGCTGACCTGAGGGTCAATAATTAGCGATCTTGACCAAATGGTCAACTTGTTTTTCACAATTTCGCAACCTTTTTTGTCGTTGGAAGAGACCTCTTTTAAGTTTAGTACGTTGTTTTGAGATGTGACTAAACGGCTTTGCTGGGGATTAATGAGATAATCACTGCTCTTACTAATAGATGGGTGAATGAGCATGACAGACAAGCAGGCATTGATTGATGATCTTTTTGCACTCGGGATCGAGCCAACAGGGACTTTGTTGGTGCATTCATCAATGAAAGCGATAGGGGATGTTGAAGGTCGGGCTGACACTGTACTTGACGCATTGTCTGACGTTATGCAGGACGGTTTGCTGCTTTTACCGACCCATAGTTGGGCTGATGACAACCTTACTAGCGGCGTCTTTGATCCCGATAAGGAACCTTCGTGTGTTGGTGTCCTCACTAATTTGTTTCGTCAAAGAACTGGTGTTGTCAGATCGCTGCACCCAACACATTCGGTAGCGGCTTTAGGGCGCAATGCTGCAGAGTTTATTGAAGGGGAAGAGACTTGCACAACACCATGCCCCCGAGATGGTGTCTGGGGAAGATTATATGACGTGGATGCTCAAATTTTACTTTTGGGGTGCGATCTAACAAGCAATACGTTTATACACGGGGTGGAGGAGTGGCACCCTGTAAAGAATCGTATTGCACGTAAATCACAAGTTATTCGAATTAAGAAAGGCCATCAGATTATTGAAAGCGAGCTACATCGTCACCAAAGCCCAAACCGTAGTATTCACAAAAACTATGATAAGTTGGAACAGCCGTTTTTGAAAACGGGAGTAGGCCATTGGGGAATGGTCGCTCAGGCGCCTTCCTTTATTGCCAGTGCAAAAGGAATGGCCGACCTGACCGAGTCTTTTTTAAAGAGAAACCCAGATATTTTTCTCGATCGAACGCCCATCCCATCTCAATGGTATGAGAAACGGATTTAAGCGAGAAAATGACGATCAGTTTGCCGAGCGCTTTTTTATAATATCCGAAAAAACAACATGAAGATCCTGAGACACCCCGTCTTCCGTTAGGTTGAGTTTGGCACGAATGTGCTGCAAGTGCTCTTTCATGAGTTGCAACGCTTGCTCCTTGTTCTGCGCTTCAAGGGCATCGAGTAGCGCGCTATGTTCATCTAAAGAACAGTTGGACTGGCCGCGAGTTTCATATTGAGCAATAAGCAATGAGGTTTGCGACACTAAGCTACGTTGAAACGCAAGTAGCGGAGCATTGTTGGCCATTTCGGCAAGCTTAATATGGAATTCGCCAGAGAGTCTCAATCCACTACCGTAATCGCCTTGGTCAAAGGCTGTATTCTCTTTTGATACCATCTCACGGCATTGGGCGATTTGCTCGGCGCTGGCGTTTTCTACAGCCAGTTCGGTAATTGCAAGCTCTAACACCTCACGAGCTTTGAAAATCTGTTGAGCTTCTTCAACGGTCGGTGCTGCGACGACGGCGCCTCGATTCGGCCTAATGACAACGACTTGCTCTAAAGATAGGCGGAGCAAAGCGCGTCGGATGATGGTTCGGCTTACATCAAAAATGTCAGCCAGCGCTTCTTCACTGAGCTTGGTTGCTGGTGGCAGGCGCTGCTCCAATATCGCGTCAAAGATATGGCAATAGACCTGTTCGTCCTGGGTTTGACCTGTTGACTTCGCTTTATTGGCCTTACCTACAGAGTGTTTTAAATTGGTCATATCAGGCTACTGCTCCTTATCTATATGGCTTATTTTTTGTGCATGCATGCTACCGATGGCCTCAGTTTACTTTATGCCCATGCAATAAAGCTATCTTTTGTATACAAAAACCGTAACTTTTGTCTGCATTTTTAGCGAAACTTTGGTGTAAACGAGTGAAGAGCGGGCTAGACATGATTCTTATTGGAAATTAAGACAAAAAAAAGCCCCGCTTAGTAAGCGGGGCTCTATCGATTCAGTTAGCTGTGATTATTGTGGAACAACGTTCGCAGCTTGAAGACCTTTTTGACCTTCTTCAACGTTGTAAGAAACCTTTTGGCCTTCTTTCAGCGTTTTGAAACCGTCACCAGAGATCGCACGGAAGTGTACGAATACGTCTGCTTGGCCGTTGTCTTGAGAAATGAAGCCGAAGCCTTTCTCTTCGTTAAACCATTTTACTGTACCAGTATTTGTGTTAGACATAGTATGTCCCTTAATATCAATTGGTTAAAATTTATTACCCTAAGGCAACTTGCTGAGCAGTTCGATTATTTAATCAAGTGGTAAACAGGGAAAAACTATTGGCAAATACTCGCACACGAGATAATTGTCAATTTTACTCTTACTCTTTACGTTAAATAACTCTGAACAACAGAGCGAAAAGAAGTCTAGCATAGTTACAGCCTTTGTAAACGAATACCTGTAACTTTTAGGTTATTTTTTAACCGGTCGGATGTGTGTGGAATCTTTCTGTTAGTTAGATGACTAGAAATTTATAAATAAAAAAGAGTTAGTTATGTATCTTCGCTCATTATTATTTGAAGAGCTTGCTTAGCGTTTGAAACTCCCACTATCGACGCAATCCGATCTCATTTGCGTGCTTTTTCTGAGTTTTGGTAGCTCAATATGAGTAACAAATTGAGCTGCGCATATTCTGTGAACTGAAAGGTATGCAACCCGATGTAAAAAACTTGCAACATACTGGCTGTGATTAAAGCTACCAAGCGTCGAATACGTCATCATCAAACCCCTTTGTTAGTCTCACAATTGGCACTAGTAGATCTTGAGCCTTTGGGTAACAAAAACAGCAAGAAGATAATGATAGCGTAAAGCATGGACCACTTTAGAAATAGAAGGACAATAACGCACAACATTAATGAGACAATCGCAAGTCCTTTACTTAGCCCGTCGAGTAAGTGACATCCTGCCCACATGGCAAGTAAGTAGACCAGTACAAATACGCCATTGGCAAGTTTCAAAAACTCTTCAAGATCGATACCCGATAGTTCGCCAATCACAGAAGAGATAACTAGAACAACCCCAATGAGAAGAGTCGCATAAGCAGGAACACCACGAGCAGATAAAGTGGCTAGTTTACCATTTGGATAATATTGCTGCGCTTGCGCCCATAACATCCGTGATAATCCTTGGGTGTATAAATTGATACTGGCAAAACAGGCGAGCAATCCCATTAAGCTGATCAGCCAATTGACACTACTTCCAAATAACGCAGTTGTAATGTACGGGACAGATGATTTATCCATCGCGGGCGTTCCGTAGGCGCCTAACTTAAGTACGACAATCGAAAATGCCCAATAGACCATCCCTGCAATGATGCAACCCACAATGATGGCGATAGGGAAATCACGCTGTGGATTCTTAAATTCTTCGCCCATGTGGGCAAATGCTTCAATACCGACAAAGCACCAGAACATCACCGCTAAAGCGGAAGAAATAGGTATTGCACTCTCTTGGGTCAGCGGTGGTAAAGACATGTCTGATAATGCAATGTTTGCCTCATACCAACAGCAAATAACTAGCACTACAATGCCCACGGCAATAGCGGACTGCAATCGCCCAGATGATTTACTGCCGATCAGGTTGACCGCCATCAACATGACAACGACAAAGAGTTGCGAGGCAATGCTACCACTAAGAGGGGCAGGTAAGATTTGTTGTGCAAACCCTCCCGCTAATGCGATCGCAGCGGGCACGCCTACGGGTATGACGCTTAAAAATAACCACGCAACGGCTTTCTCTAAGCGGCGACCAAAAGCTTTCTTTACAAAGTAGGAAGTGCCCCCAGCACTGGGAAAGTGTTTACCTAGCGTGGCAAAGGTGAGCGCGATGGGACTAACGGCCACCAAGAGAATTAACCAAGCCCATGGAAGAGACTGTCCCGCTATGCCTGCTGCGATAGCGGGTACCATGAATAATCCAGTGCCCAAAAGGGTCGTGGACATTTGGGCAATCCCGTAGGAAAGGGTAATTTCTTTCTTCAGCCGATTCATTTCGCATTCCGTTGCTTTCATGATTTGGCTATAGGTTATCCCGAACCGATCAATTTGTATGTAACACGTTTAACTTAATTGTTGATATAAACAGGATTACTAGTGGTGTGCTACTTAGGTCTGCTATTTAAAAGTGACGAAATAGGCGCTTTGCACGTGACTATGATGAATGCTTGGGAGGCACGCGTTGAAATTCACCTTCAATAATTTTACCGTGACTACAATCACTTTGGTGAAAATCACCAGATGCCATTTTCTTTTGTAGCTGCTTACCCTTAAACAGCGCGATTAACGTTAAAGGGATAGCTAATACCAGGCTGAACATCAAAGCAAACATACCGGTAAATAATGCGGCGACGGTGAGTAGTGCTCTTTTCATTGTGACTCTCTTTGTTGGAAGCGGACAATGCAATTTATAGCACTGAGCATGAATAGAAGATGAACAAAGAGGATAGGGAGGTAAGCCCAAATAACACAAAGGAAAGCACTGTGATAACTATTGGTTATTACCGCTATAACGTCAAATCAATTCCGTATCCTCTGTTCTTTACTTAATCTACGGATGTCTTTACAAAACATAGAGAGCAACCAAATGACAAATCAACGTAATAACTTAAAAGCACTATTGGCAGCATCAACACTTGTTGTTCTCGCAGGATGCGCGTCGCCAGCTTTTGATGCCGACAATGAGAATGCTGCCCGCAATCGAGGTGCAGCAGGAGGAGCGTTAGTTGGTGTAACACTGGGTGCACTCACTGGTGACGCAAGCCTTGCAGCCAAGGGGGCCGTTGCTGGTGGTGTTGCCGGGGGCGTATCTGGTTCTATGAAAGATCTCGATGACTCACGTGAAAATGACAGGACGAAAATCTTGGCTGATGGTATTTCTCAAGATCATCGCAGTGATTCAGAAAAGCGCGTGGCAGAGTTAGAAGCGGAAATCCGTATCCGTGAACTAGAACAAAAGATAGCGGATATGGAAAACGAAAAAACTGAGTCTAAGAGCGAAGACAGTTAACGACTTAGCAGCCTAATAAATTGACACACGCAGCAAAGAAAAAAGCCGACTGAAGAATCAATCGGCCTAAAAACAGTGTGAACAAGTAGGTTCACTAACAACGTCAGTTGGCTAGGTGACTCCGAACTAGGAGTCACTCTAGATAAAGCATTAAATGTGCCAATAATTTGAATGACATTTATGTGAATACGGCCCACCTTTCTTCTATCTCTCGTCTCTTTTGTTGTATTATGGGTTGCAAATTGCAACCCAATTGCTTTTTGCAATTATTTTTGTGGTCAATAAGAGTGTTAGTGCGTAACCACTGTGAATTTGTATGCCTCATAAATTGACATGGTCGATTAAATTTCCTTTCCTTAGCATAAGGTAAACGAAATAGTAAAAGGTAAGTGATGCAGTCTCCTGGCTGGCCAAGTAACGAAAAATCCCGTTTGATAAAACTTCACACTACAAAGTTACTCGATACTGTAGGTGAGGAGCGCTTTGACCGGGTTACACGTCTTGCCAAAAGAATCTTTGGTGTCGAGATGGCCTTGATAAGTCTAATTGATGAAAATAGGCAATGGTTTAAATCTTGCGCTGGTACTACATTAACCGAAACGCCAAGAGATATCTCTTTTTGTGCCCATACCATACTCGGTGAAGAGCCCTTTATTATTCCAGATGCCTCGACAGACCAAAGATTTAACGATAACCCACTGGTGACCAGTTCACCCAATATCCGTTTCTATGCAGGTGTCCCTCTTATGTTGGACAGTGAGTTTAGGCTGGGAACCTTGTGCATTATCGATGATAAACCAAGACATTTGACCAAAGAAGAGATCAATGACTTGATAGATCTGGCTAAGCTCGCAGAAAGAGAGCTTGTAACGACTTACCAAGCGACGTTAGATGAATTGACGTCCATATCTAACCGACGTGGCTTTAAAGAATTCGCAGCGCAATCCGTCAGGCATTGCAGCTTTGCAAATGTCGATTACGCCTTGATCTATCTAGATCTCAATCAATTTAAAGAGATTAATGACAGGCTAGGGCATAGTACAGGTGATCAGGCGCTAAGAGATTTTGCAGAACTTTTAAGGCACAGTTTTCGGGAGTCAGACGTCGTCGCCAGAGTTGGTGGCGACGAGTTTGTCGTGTTGATGTCTGATTGTAATCAGCGGGAGGCAGAATTAGCCGTTGAGCGTTTTAACCAGACTCTGAGCGATTACAATAAACAAACTGCATACGAATTTACGCTGAGTATGACTGCTGGAGTGGTGGTTTGTAAGCCAACGTCTAAGTTTTGCTTCGAGGAATTGCTGGATCTTGCTGACCAAGCGATGTACCGCAATCGTGCTTTGCAAAAAGCATAACGGACTCTAGCGGCTCGCGATAATTTGATCGAACAAGCTATGAAGATCTGTTAATTCATCAAAGTAAAGTGACGGTTTGACTTGTGGCTCAGTTGCATTGGCATGAGCGATGTAGCAACTCAATGAACCGGCATTATGTGCGGTCTTGATATCATAAAGGTGATCACCAACATAGAGCAGTTGATCTGGCCTTAGATTCCATTGCTGGCACAGTGACATGAGTGATGCAGGATTCGGTTTCGCTGGATAGTCTTCTCGAGAAATGATCCTGTCAACTCGAATATTGTTTACCGATGTTTTCTTTAAGGTAGCTTTGCGGCAATTACGCGTGACAATAGCTAGGTGAAACTCTGCTTCTCTTAGCCTTGATAGTAAATCAAGAGCGCCTAGCATTGGAGCACTGCGTTGTGCATCTCTCATTTCATGCTCAAGGATGGTTTTTTCCATATCACTTTTTATCGTATCACATGACTGGTTTTCGACGTACAAAAGCAAATCTTGATCAGCAGGACAATACAGCTCCGCGCGTAGAGCGACAAAGTCGAGATCGGAAGAAACCAACGTATTGTCAAGATCAAATGCTACAGCCTTAACTTGAGTGAGCTGTTTCACCAACTTTCGTGAAACTACCAATTCGGTCATGCCGCCTACCTCCGTTGTAGAGCTATCAAGAAAACCAATATTTCAAGACTATTTTATCTGCTTAAATTGTAAATGCCATGTATCTTAAAGCCTACATTGGCTATGCTTTTTGTTGAACTTATTTTTCTCTGCAATGCTTCAAATAAATTTGTCGAAAAACAGTGAACTTATTAACACAATATTGTTCTATAAACCTTATTGTCGATTCTTTCCTTGTTTACACGTTCGCAGTAACGACTTAGAAATCGTTAATTTGTATCGTATTTGTTGCTTTTTACTAAGCTTAATGTAATTTATGTCTTATGTGTTGTGTTTGCTTTGTTAACCTATAATTGGTCTTGTATTTATAAATATTTTTGTTGGGTGGTTGTTATGAAATCTCAATTTCGCGTTCTCAGTTTGACAGCGTTAATTGGCGTTGCTTTGGTCGGTTGTAGCCCCGAACCTGAGCAAAAAGCTGAAGCGCCAACAGTTCGGCCTGTTAAAACCATGGTCATTGGCCTAGAAAATCAAAATTCAATTCGTGAATTTCCGGCACGAGTGCTTGCCTCAAAACGTGCTGAAATGGCGTTTAGAGTTCCAGGAAAAGTGAACAGTATCCAAGTGAAAGAAGGTGAGGAAATTAAACAAGGAGCAGTCTTAGCAACTTTAGACGATACTCAGTTTAAACTTGCCGTTCAGGAAAACAAAGCAACTTACAATCGTTTACAAGCTGACTTTAAACGAGCGAAAGAGCTGATTAAAGACAATTTCATCTCTAAAAAAGATTATGAACAAATTCGCGCAGACTTAACACGAGCTAAAGCGAATTACGACAGTGCTAAAGCTGATTTGAGCTATACCAAGCTGTTAGCGCCGTTTGATGGGTACATCGCTCAACGTAACATCCAAAATTTTGAAGAGGTGCAAGAAAAACAAGTCGTCTTTTCTTTCCAAAATTTAAGCCAGCTTGAGCTTAAGATAAATATCCCAGAGAAATTGGTTCGTCAGATCCGTGAGGATAGTGACGGCGAAGAGACGGATATTCCGGTTTTTGCGTACTTCGATACAGCACGCGAAAAGCCTTACCCAGTGGTTGTGAGCGAGATTTCATCTAAAGCTGATTCTGATACACAGACCTTCGAAGTCACAATGCAGATGGATGCGCCAACGGATCAAAATATCTTACCGGGTATGACTGGCTACGTGAGCGCCGATTTCTCGAAAATCGAGGGCGAGCGTACTGCCATATTAGTACCAACGACAGCGGTGGTAAGCGACAATTCGCTTAAATCTACTGTTTGGGTCGTAGCTGATGATAAGACAGTGTCTCCCAAGCAAGTTGAAGTCTCTACGATGTCTGGCGATAAAATCACGATATTGTCCGGTTTAGAAATGGGGGAACGGATTGTAACCGTCGGTGTACCTTTCCTGATTGAGGGAATGGAAGTGAGCTTGATGCCAGAAATAGACCAAGCTCAATAACTGTTGGCTCAGCGAGAAGAGATGTTTTATGAATTTAGGTGAGTATTCAGTAAAAAATAAGGTCAACAGTTGGTTGTTGGTCTTGCTTATGTCTATTGGTGGTGTGCTAGCTTATTTTGAAATGGGTAAGTTAGAGGATCCCGCTTTTACGATTAAAGAAGCAAAAATCATCACTCAGTATCCAGGCGCGTCACCTCAGGAAGTCTATGATGAGGTGACCTACCACATAGAGGACGCTGTCCGACTACTCGGTCAGGTGAAGCGTATCAAACGCTCGGTCACACGTGAGGGCTTGTCTGACATTACCATCGAGTTTAAAGATGAGTACACCTCAGCCGAAATGCCGGGAATTTACGACGAGCTTCGCCGTAAAATAGCTGACAATAAACATAAGCTACCTCCGGGCGCAGGTGAACCGCAAATCATCGATGATTTTGCCGATGTTTATGGTGGATTTCTAGCACTCAATGGTGAAGGCTATACCTATCGCGAGTTGAAAGATGTCGCCGACAACCTAAAGAAGCAGCTAGTGCTGGTTCCTGGTGTTCGAAAAGTGGCCATTGATGGTGATCAAAAAGAAATCGTATATGTTCAGATGTCACGTACTAAGATGGCTGAATTAGGCATCGATATGGCGACGATTTCCAATCTGCTTGCATCACAAAACCTGGTCGCCGATTCTGGTCGTGTTCGGGTTGGACCAGAGTACATCCGAATTGAACCCACTGGGAACTTCAAACGCGTCAGCGAAATTGAAGAGCTGCTGATTTCAAGCGACGATAAGAAGCTGATTCGATTAGGAGACATTGCAAACGTAACTCGTGAGTACGTAGATGAGCCAAACAAACTGATCTACTTCAACGGAAAACCATCCTTGACGGTGGGGATCTCGATGCTCAGCGGGAAAAACGTGGTAGAAGTCGGTGAGCTTATCAGCGACAAAATCATGAGCTTGCAAAATCAGATCCCTCTAGGGATGAATATCGATATCATTTATGACCAACCTACCGAGGTTGATCAGTCCGTTGCAGGATTTGTCACTAATACGGTTGAAGCACTTATTATCGTAGTCGTTGTATTGTTAGCCTTTATGGGGCTGCGCGTGGGACTAATCATCGGTGCCGTTCTATTGATTACGGTAGCGGGTACATTGGCATTAATGCACCTATATGGCATCGAACTGCAGCGTATCTCGTTAGGGGCACTTATCATCGCACTCGGAATGCTGGTGGACAACGCCATCGTAGTCGCTGAAGGTATGATGATCCGTATTAAGCGGGGTATGCCTGCCATGAAGGCGGCTGGAGAAGTGGTTGGTGCCAATGGTTGGGCTCTTTTAGGTGGTACGGCTGTGGGTATCTTGGCATTTGCGGCTATCGGTATGTCGCAAAGCAATACTGGTGAGTTCACCCGTTCACTGTTCTATGTAATTCTAATTTCACTGTCATTAAGTTGGATTACAGCGGTATCTACCACGCCGCTATTGTGCGCACTTTTACTAAAGAAAGAAGACCGCAAGGAAGGTGAAGCAGAGGCTGACCCGTATGCGGGTGCCGGTTTTGTTCTTTACAAGAATGTCCTTAAATTTGCTCTTAAGCAACGAATGTTAACGATCGCTGTTATCGTATCGATGTTCCTAGCATCGGTTTGGGGCTTTGGCTTTGTGAAAAATGCCTTCTTCCCAAATGCAAATACCCCTATGTTCTTCGTTGACGTTTGGGAAGTGGAAGGAACTGACATACGTCAAACTCGAGATGACACGTTGAAGATTGCGGAGTTCATTCGTGAACAAGAAGGTGTGGAGTGGACGGCGAGCTTTATTGGCGGTGGCGCTTCACGTTTCTCATTGGTGTATACGCCACAAGATAGTACCAAGGCGTATGGACAAGTAATTGTTCGTACAGAAAATCGTGAAATGATTGCCGCATTGCAGGTCAAGATAGACCAATTCATGCGCGAGAATATCGACAACATTGAGCCTAAGATTAAGAGCCTTCGTATCGGCCCAGGACGTGACTCGAAAATTGAAGCCCGTTTTGCTGGACCGGATCCTAAAGTTCTAAGGGATCTTGCTTCACAAGCTGAAGCCATCATGCACGCTGACCCTGAAACTAAAGAGGTTCGTAACGACTGGCGTCAGCCTGTAAAATTAATCAAGCCTATTTTTAACGAGCAGGTAGGGCGTCAACTTGGTGTTACTCGTCAAGAGCTAACGGCATCTTTGCGAGCGGCGAGTGAAGGTAAGCAAGTGGGTATTTATCGCGATGGTGTGCGCTTATTGCCTATTTCCTTTAGAAGCGATGCATCAGAACGTCAAGATGTTGCTCAGCTAATGGATGCGCAGGTTTATAGCCCGGTTCTTGGTAAAACAATTCCAATCGCTCAGGTGGTTGTAGGATTTGAAACTGTCTGGGAAGATGCCATGATACGTGGTCGAGATCGTTTGACGACTATTATTGCCTCTGCCAACCCGACTGGCGAACTGGCTGCACCACTATTCGATAGATTAAAGCCTAAGATCGAAGCTATTGATCTTCCGCCTGGCTATTCAATGGACTGGGGTGGCGAGTACGAAGATTCAGCAGAGGCACAAGGTGCATTGTTTAGCGCAATCCCAGTCTCTTTTATCATGATGATTATTGTGGTGGTATTGCTGTTTGGTAAAGTAAGACAGCCGTTAATTATTTGGATTACCGTACCGTTGGCAATTATTGGTATTACAGCTGGTCTTCTTCTATTCGATGGCGCATTTGACTTTATGGCATTGTTGGGCGCACTGAGCCTGATTGGTTTGCTTATCAAAAATGCCATAGTGTTACTCGAAGAAATTGATATGCAAGCAGAAGAAAAACCTCTTTATGACGCTATTATCGACTCGTCAATTTCTCGTATGAGACCGGTTATGTTGGCAGCGTGTACCACCATATTAGGTATGATCCCGTTGCTAGGTGATGTGTTCTTTGTGAACATGTCTATTACAGTAATGTTTGGTTTAGGTTTTGCAACCATACTGACTTTGGTGTTTATCCCGGTTATGTATGCTGTCTTGTTTAAAGCGAAAAATCCAGCTTGACGACATAGTTCGGTTAACTGACATTCAAAAAAGCCAAGTTCCTTGAACTTGGCTTTTTTATGTCTCCCGTATAAAGAGGAAGCTTTTAGTCACTACTTACCAGTGGTTGCGACAAGAAATTCGGAGAAAGCAAGCCAAGATTTTTGATCGGCATCCTCGCGATAATTTTTTGAGCCAAAAACAGTGAATGCATGAGGAGCGCCACTGTAAGTCACCATTTGATGAGGCACTTTGTTCTCTTCCAGTTCACTGGCAAGCTGTGCAAATTGACTCATAGGTATCGCAGAATCGGCAGTCCCATGTAACACTAAAATCGGAGCTATTGTTTGGCTATAGTCTTGCCCTTTTGGCGTTTGTAAACCGCCATGAAAGGTGACGAAACCGCGAGCGTTCATACCTGCGCGTGCTGACTCCAAAACAGCCGCTCCGCCAAAGCAGTAGCCCATTACGACCATATTATCTAGATTTCCGCCAAGCATCCCCGCTTTGTCCAGACCACCTTGCATCAACGTCCTTAGCTTTTCACGGTTTTTATACAGTTCGCCTGTGTGTTGCTTTTTGTCTTCAATTTTAGTTGGTCTGACGTTCTGGCCAAACAAATCGACGGCAAACACGTTGTAACCCATCTGGTTTAGCATTTCCGATCGGCGCTCTTCGTATTCTGTTAGGCCGTCCCAATCATGGACTAAAAGCACCATAGGTGCAGTGTTGTTGATTTTAGACCAATAACCCTCATAATCTTGACCGTCGACTTTGTAGATTATGTGTTGCCCAGCCATTGATAGCGGTGCAATTAACGCTAACCCAAGTACTGACATTTTCATTCTTTCACCTTTGAACATTTGCCCAGGATTAATAGAAATAGTAGTACGTAAATCTCACAATGGTAGTTCAGGCAAAAGACAGCGAGTGTCGAAGAATGACATTGTGTTGAGGGAGCCTTAACCTCGCTGCCTGAGAGCGTATCTTTTAAGCAATCTCGACGAGCTTTTTCACCAATTTTTCGATGCCTGACGCTGCGTCAATGATACTCTGCGCAAGCATATACGCAGGCGTTGACAGTACTTTATTCTTTTCGTCAAAGACAATATCGTCGACAGAACAAGAAATATGTTTACCACCTAGGGCGTTAAATCCGTTAGCCGTATCCTGATCGTCTCCAATAGTGCCCTTAACATCTTTTTCATAGATCATTGGCATAATTGTTGGGGCGATGCAGAGATAGCCAGCAGGTTTACCAGCACGGGCAAATGCACGACACGCGGCAGCAACGTGAGTATTGATTGAGCAGTCAGCTCCCTGAATTGCAAAATCGGTGAGGTTTTTTGCTGCCCCAAAGCCACCGGGTAAAAGTAGTGCGTCGTAATCTTCAACATGCAGTTTGGCAACGTCTTCGATGTTACCCCTGGCAATTCTGGCGGCTTCAACTAACACATTACGCTTGTCGTCGGTTTCTTCGCCGGTCAAGTGATTGATGACGTGCATCTGTTCTATATCGGGTGCGAAGCAATGCCACGCGGCGCCTTCCTTTTCTATGGCATAAAGTGCCAAGACTGTTTCATGTATTTCAGCGCCGTCATAAACACCGCAGCCGCTTAAGATAACCGCAATCTTTTTCATAGGTTGTTCCTTGTTTACATTGCATTAAATAAAACTAGTTCAGATACACGAATAACTCATTGACCAACATCACAGGCAGCAGTAATTGATTCTTTTCCAAACAACAAGACTTGTTAGAAAGTAGTGATGTAGATTTTGTTACCTAAGGGATATACTAGTCGCGATACTAACAAGGGATGAATAATGAAGTACGACTGGATACTATTTGACGCGGATGAAACCTTATTTCATTTCGACGCTTACACAGGAATGAAGTTGATGTTCGAGCGTTTTGGCGTAGATTTTACTCGCGATGACTACCGAGAGTATCAACAGGTAAATTTGCCCCTTTGGGTTGATTATCAAGAGGGCAAGATCAGTGCTGATCAACTTAAGCATATTCGTTTTGAAGGTTGGGCTAAAAAGCTTGATACCACACCACTGACTCTCAACAGTGCTTTTTTAGAAGCTATGGCAGACATCTGTACATTGCTACCGGGTGCAAAAGAGCTGATTCAATCGCTTTCCGGTAAGGCAAAGCTTGGCATCATCACTAATGGCTTTACTGAATTACAAGCTATTCGTTTAGAACGAACGGGAATGAGCGAGTACTTTGAACATGTGGTCATTTCTGAAGAAGTGGGTATTGCTAAGCCAGATTTGGGTATTTTTGATCATGCTCTAGAGTTGATGGGACACCCATGTAAGTCAAAAGTCCTGATGGTGGGTGATAATCCCCACTCAGATGTTTTAGGGGGCCTAAATTTCGGTATTGAGACCTGTTGGTTAAATCCGAAGGGCAAAGACAAACCGGACAACATTGAACCTCATTACGAAGTTGCTTCTCTGTATGAGCTGCAAACCAAGTTATTAGCATAAAAAAAGAGGAACAGTGGTTCCTCTTTTCATCATATCTTGTCTTAGGTTAGTTAAGCTTACCTTCGTCTAGCGCCGAGGTTACCCAGACAAGGGGGGCATTCCAGTTAATAGTGATTTCGTTGAGAGACCAGGCTCCAATATGGTCTCGATAACATGTCTGTCCGATACAATTGCCTTTCATCGTTGCCGCAACTGGGTCCGAGAAGCTAATAGAGTTTGGCCCACCAATTAGAGCGCCTGGTGCTGGTGCTGGTGATTTATCGTCTGCTGCCTTCGCCCAGAAGCGATGGTGAGGGTTTTCTGCAGCTCGAGTGCCATAGCCTGTAATGTAAGAAATACTCATTGGGTTGGCACCAAGAATGTAGTCCATGGCACTTGCGGCCGATTTCAGAAAGCCAATCTCACCGCTAAAGTCATTTGCGTAGATGAGAAACAGGCTACGATTAACTAGGTTTGAATTTGAACCCCACGGATACTCTTCTACCGTGTACGGGATGTGATAGCCTTCATTGCTCATTTGTTGTTGGTATTTGGTCGCTGTTTTGATGATCTCTTGTCGAGCCTTATCGACAGGATTATTACCCAAATCATTAGGAACCACTGCAATACTGATTGTGCCTAAAGGTGCAGTATATTGCCAAAAAATGTCGCCATCGGATGCGATATTGCCAACAGGTGTTTCAAGGTGGTGTTGTGACGATTCAATGAAACTTCGATATTGTTTCTTGCCTGTTGTGACAAATAATTCAGCGGCAGCCCAATAGAAGTCATCACTAAGCGATACATCGTCATAGGGACCTGAACCGACGAAGTTATCGTAGGCGTAGATTTCGGGATGAACATTGGCCGCCTGCCACGCGTTCTCTGCAGCTGTTAGGCAGCGTTGTGAGAACTCTGCGTCTATTCCTTTCCATATACGAGCACATTGTGCGCCAACAGCGGCAAGGTTTAGCGTTGCTGCTGTACTTGGCTGACCTACGTAGCGCTTTTTGTCATCCATGTGTGGCGGGAGAGGCATTCCAGTCCAAACTTCATCAGCGATTTTGTGGAATGCTAAATGTGAACCATCGATTTGAATAAGTTGCAGTGACTTGCTTGAGGATTGATCACCGATAGGAGCATGGACTTTCTTACCTGAAGGGATTTGCATAGACAGCATGAACTCGACATTCCAACGTGCTTCGGATAGAACAGGATTGACCTTAGACGCTGATTCGGGAATGATCGTTTTTCCTTCGTTAAAGGGCTTACTGGCTCCGTCTAACCATTTCCCTCGTTCATAAAGATTAAGAAGCGTCCATGTCGTAATACCACTGTTTACTGTGTACTTACCATGATCTCCGGCATCGTACCAACCACCAGTGACATCGACACTAAAGTCACATCCAGGCCATTGGTTACCCCAGGCATCTACTTTATCAAAGCAAGTGACTACATCATTGGTGTGGCCCGCAGGGCGGGCAAGATCCGGCCTTTGTACGAATTTCTCTTCGATTTCTATACCACTTCTATTTTGGTAGAAGTAAGAGAAGGCGTCGTATTTCAGCGTGCTATATAAAGATGAGCTGATTTCAAACGGAGTACTTTTCTCGCCATCGACGATAACGGTTAGGCCTTTTTGCTCTGCCGTCAAACCTGATAAATCGATTCGATGTAAGTGTTCTCCAGATGCTTTATTCAAACCAAATACTGTGGTTCGGCCAAGATCAACATTGATCCCCTGACTGTTTTGCAAGGTCCAGCGCAGTGGTGTTTCTGATTCTGACGCGACAAATACAAACTTATCGGCAGCGGGTAGAAAACCCAGTTGGTTAAGGCGAACAGGTGAGTTCTCCAACACTTCAATATAAGGTTTGCCTTCAATTGAAACATTGCTCACGCATATGGTTGATTTCTTTTGTGCGCCCATTTGAAATTGAAACTCACCACCTGCGTCACTAGCTTCAGTTTGGGTAAATTCGTAGGTAAAAGATTGTTTTTTCGGTGTAAGCTTAGTCTCAGAGGCAAAATAATGAGTATAAGGGGGACCTTCGTGTTGAATGAGTGTTTTGACCTGAGTATCAACGTCGGAGTAGGCGTCAAAGGAGATAATGTAGCTTTCGCCTTGCTCTAACCCAACACCGGCATGGCCAAAGATCACACTCCATGGATTAGCACCAGGGTTTGAGATATTCATACAGGCGTTATTGTCTTCCGCCTTTATCGAGCCACCAGCCGTCCACCAACCGTCAATGCCGCTGGCAAAGTTTCCGTTACGAATCATTTCATCTGCAACAATAGCTGGAGATTGGGTTAATAAGCCCGCTAATAAAGCGATCTTTATATTTCGGTTAATCATAATTCCTCCTTGTGTTAATTGAAAAACTAAAGATATCGAAGGAAAATTTGAAATGTAATTAAATAAAATTGTGAGGGAAAATAATAATTAGTATCAATTTGTGAGCGTAATATCGGTCGGCTAGAAACCAATGAATTTGTTTCATAACATTGAAAAAATAAGCATGCTTAATGAAGGAATGTCTCAGATTCACCGCGAGAAAGAGACAGAAATTATTATTTCATGAAATTGTTTCATGAGAGCTTATTAAATTGCAAAACCTCTCAATTTTTGCTGATCTTAAAAAAAAATATCCAATTTAGTGTGAAGTGACTCACTAAATTGCGGCCCCATATCCTAAATACTCAGTCTGTAAGCGGTTTCAAGTATCAACAAGTTAAACGGGGTTCCTTTTGGCAACGATTAAGGATGTATCAGAGCTAGCTGGCGTATCGCAGGCAACAGTTTCCAGAGTTATTAATGGAACCAGCCGCGTTAGCCACGATAAAAAACTTAAGGTAGAAAAAGCAATCAAGGAACTGGGTTATCGCCCTAATTCTATTGCTCAAGCCTTGGCGTTTAGTCGCACTGGTAGTGTAGGAATCATGGTGCCAGAACTCGGCGGTCCATTCTACTCGGGGATTTTACATAGTGTAGAAGAACAACTTCGTCGCTTTGGCTATCACGTAGTTGTGAGTGCTGGCTCGCTATCTGAATCAAGCCAAAGAGAGTCGATTGAGTTTCTACTAAGTCGCAGAGTGGATGCGTTGATCATGCATGCACAGCAGTTGTCAGATGATTACCTGATTGCTCTTGAAGACTCAGGTATTCCAATTGTTCTGCTCAATCGTTTCATTCCAGAAATGAGCGACAGTTGTATCACCATCGACAATGAACTCGGTGGCAAGATCGCGACACAGTATCTTTTAAAGTTGGGGCACAAACACGTTGCCTGTATTACCGGACCGTTAGATAAAGCAGACGCACGGGGCAGGTTGCAAGGCTATCGCAACGCACTGATTGATGCTGGACTGCACTATGATGAGGTGTTGGTATCTGAAGCAGGTTTCACTGAAGAAAGTGGTGCATCTGCCATGCAAAAAATATTGAGACGCAAGTGCAAGTTTACAGCGGTATTTGCGTCGAATGATCACATGGCACTGGGTGCCTGTGAGGTGTTAACTGATGAGGGATATTCTGTCCCTGATGAAATTTCGTTAATAGGTTTCGACGATATTATTTTCGCACGTTATTTAACACCAAAATTAACAACAATGAATTTTCCAATTGAGCAGATGAGCTTGGAAGCTGTTCAGCTCATTATTCAAAAGCTAGGTAAAAACAAATGTGATGTAAATTTTAAGTTGTTACCTTCACTAGTGGTTAGAAATTCAGTCAAGGATCTACTCACTACCCTATAAGTATATTAAGGATAAAAAATGAAATTGAAAAACATTGTATTTTATAGCGCACTTGCGCTTGGGGTTGCTGCTTCAGCTAACGCTGCACAGTCTGAAATCCGTTTCGACGGCTTCCCAGACTTTGATAGTAGTTTAAAGGTATTGCTGCCTGAGTTTGAAAAAGAAAGTAACATCAAAGTTGATTACTTGATGAACAACCACGGTGATCACCACACTAAGCTAACGACTAACCTTGCAACGGGTTCTGGTGCGGGTGACGTTATCGTAGTTGACGTTGAAAAAATTGGTCCTTTTGTCGCTTCTGGCGGCCTAGTAAACCTCTCTGAAAAATATGGCGCTGACAAGTACGCAGATCGCTTCGCTCCTTATGCTTGGACTCAAGGTAAGGGCGGTGACGGTAACATGTACGGTATCCCTGTGGATCTAGGTCCAGGTGTTATGTACTACAGAACCGATATCTTTGAAAAAGCAGGCATCGATGTAAACGACGCAATCAAAGACTGGGATTCTTACATCGCTGCAGGTGAAAAACTTAAGAAGCAAAACGTTCAGCTTATCGCTTCAGCAGCTGACGTAGCGCAAGCGATCATTTTCACAACGGTTCCTGAAGGTGAAGGTCTTTACTTTGACAAAGATGGTAACCCTGTAGTCACTTCTGAGCGTTTTGTTCATGCCTTTGAAGTTGCGAAAGAAATTCGTGAAAAAGGTCTTGATGGCCGCATTTTGGCTTGGTCTAACGAATGGTATGAAGGTTTCCGTAACGGTACGTTTGCAACTCAACAATCGGGTGCATGGCTACTTGGTCACCTAAACAACTGGATTGCTCCAGAAACGAAAGGTAAGTGGGCGGTATCTAACCTTCCTGATGGTATCTACGGGAGCTGGGGTGGTTCATTCCTATCAATCCCAACTCAGTCTGAGAACCAAGATGAAGCTTGGAAGCTAATCGAGTTCATGACAACTGACCGTGAAAACCAGCTACAACACTTTGAAACTATCGCGGCATTCCCAGCCAACGTTACGACTTATGATGATGAGTTGTTTAACGAAGGCGTTGAATTCCTTGGCGGTCAAAAAGCTCGTCAACTGTTCGCTGAAGTTGCAAAAAACATCAAACCTGTTGCTCCAGCTAAAGGCGACCACGTAGCTCGCTCTATCATTCTCGAGAACGCATTAATGGAAGTTCTAGACGAAGGTAAAGACATCAAAACGGCTCTAGCAGAAGCTGAGCGTTTGATTAAGCGTAGAACTCGCAACCTTTAATTTTCTATTTTTTGAAGTATTTGGAGGCGTGTTTTCACGCCTCCTTTGTAAGAGGTCGTTACTATGAGCCAATCAGCGAGCAACGTCATGGAAACATCATCAAGACAGAGTATTTTTGCTCGTGTCAACTTTAAGGGGCTGGCTCCTTATGGGTTTCTTTTGCCTTTTTTGATTATTTTCTCTGTTTTTGGGATTTTCCCTTTATTATTTTCGGTATATTTGTCTTTCCACGAGTGGAATCCTGTGGAAGGTTTGGCGGCGATGAGATTCGTTGCTTTTGAAAACTACGAAATCGCCCTAACTGACCCGTGGTTGTGGCGCTCGTTAAAAAATACATTCTGGCTAGCGATTACATCAGGTGTTGCTCAACACTTAGTGGCTATTCCAGTTGCTTATATTCTTGTTTCCCAGGGTGACAGATTGCGTCACTGGTTGACATCGGCATACTTTCTACCGTTCATCACATCAACGGTTGCAGCATCACTGATTTTCTTCAACATGTACTCGCCAAGCTCGGGCATTATTAACCAAACTTTAATGTACCTGGCTGACACTAAGGTACTGGGTTGGGCTTTTGCCTGGGTTAATGAGTATCAACCTATCCGTTGGTTAGACGATGCGACTTTGATTAAACCGTCTATTGCCATCATGGTGTTTTGGAAATACACCGGTTTTAACATCGTTTTGTATACCACTGGATTGATGACGATTCCTAAAGACATCTTAGAAGCTGCGCGTATGGATGGTGCCAATGCTTTCCGCCGTTTCTGGAACATCTCTCTGCCAATGATTCGTCCATTCATCTTCTTCGCGGTAACGATGACCATCATCGGTAACTTACAGTTATTTGAAGAACCGTTCGTACTGACACGTGGTGGAGGTGGGACTGGCCAAGCTGGTCTTACTATTTCAATGTACCTCTACAAAGTCGGTTGGGAATGGCTAGAAATGGGTACAGCATCCGCTATCTCTTGGTTATTATTCGCTCTGATTGCTGGTTGTACAACGATTCAATTCTTATTCTTTGGTAAAAAAGGACTGGGAGAGCATTAATATGTCGATTCAATCAATCCCCCAAAACTCTCCTATGGCACGTTTTAAGCCTAGTGATAGAGCAGTAGAGCTCACTGTTAAAGTGTTAATGGTCTTATTGGCGGCGATACTTATAATCTCAGCCATCATTACGATCTTCCCATTTTTCTGGTCAGCGTTACTTTCAACTCGTGACCGCAGTGAGATCTTTGGTACGGGTATCAGCTTTGCAATAGGTGATAGCCTCGCGATCAACTATGCCAAACTGCAAGAAATCATGCCTTTCTGGCAGGCGATGTTTAATTCAATTTATGTCGCTTTTCTGGGTACGACGATTTCACTGCTGTTCTGCAGCATGGGTGGCTATGCGTTCGCTGTTTTTAAGTTCAAGGGCAAAAACATTCTATTTGGTATGTTGGTAGGCTCAATGATGATCCCTCCGGTACTTAGCTTGATCCCGTACTTCATGATCGTTAAGTTCCTAGGGCTGATGGACAATCATATGGCGGTATGGCTACCGTTTACGACGACACCGTTTGGCATCTTCTTAATGCGCCAGCACGTGGTGGCATCGATACCTAAAGAGCTGCTAGAAGCGGCAAAACTTGATGGTGCCGGTGAGCTGAGAACATACTGGAGCGTCGTACTGCCGTTGATGAAGCCAGCACTAGCAACACTCGCGATCGTTCAATTTGTCTTTTTCTGGAATATGTTCATGCAACCGCTCGTTGTATTAACAACGCCAGATAACTACGTGATCACACAAGCATTGAGAAGTGTACAAGGCATTCCAAATACCCCATGGGGCGCGGTAATGCTGGGTACGACTATCTCTATCTTACCGCTCGTTGTAACTTATCTGTTCGCATCTAAACAGATGATTAGCGGTCTGACTTCTGGTGCGGTTAAGGGTTAAGACGATGATATTGAATCAATACCGATTACCAAGTGATTCGAAAATGCTTGATAGCGATTTTGTGTTCGGTGTTGCCACGTCTTCTTATCAAATTGAAGGGGCGGTCACTGAGGGTGGCCGAACTCCTTCTATTTGGGACACGTTCTGTAAAGTCGAAGGAAAGGTAGATAACGGCGACAACGGTGATATTGCCTGTGACCACTATCATTTGTGGGAGCAGGACATCGAGATGATTCACTCTCTTGGTGTCGATGCGTATCGCTTGTCTATTGCCTGGCCACGGATCTTTCCTAAAGAAGATTGTGTTAACCCTGAAGGCTTGGCGTTTTACGACAAGCTTATCGACAAGTGCCATGAATTGGGCATGAAAGTCTACGTGACTCTCTATCATTGGGATCTCCCTCAATACCTGGAAGATCGTGGTGGCTGGCTAAATCGAGAAACTGCCTACAAGTTTGCGAATTACGCTGATGTAGTCAGTGATTACTTTGGTGACAAGATCGATGTGTATACCACATTGAACGAACCGTTTGTTTCTGCATTTTTAGGTTATCGCTGGGGCTATCATGCACCGGGTGTTGAAGGGGACGCCGAGGGCTTTTTGGCGGCGCACCATTTGATGCTTGGACATGGATTGGCAATGCCAATTCTTCGCCAGAATGCACCACAATCGAAGCACGGTATCGTGTTTAACGCCTCTCCTGCTTATCCAAATACGGACCAAGACCAGAGCGCGGCAAATTACAGCGAAGCCGAAAATTATCAATGGTTTATTGATCCTGTGCTAAAGGGTGAGTATCCATCTTTGGTGTGGGAGCACCAGGTGAGTAACAGGCCAATGGTGTTGCAAGGTGATCTGGACATTATCAGCGCACCAGTGGACTACATAGGCATTAACTATTACTCACGCAATGTGGTGAGCTATGACGAAAATGGTGACATCAAAACCGTTAAACAAGAGGGTGCCGACCACACGCACATAGGTTGGGAAATCTATCCGCAAGGGCTTACTGACTTACTCGTGCGTCTTAAAGCACGTTATAGCAATTTTCCACCTCTTTACATTACAGAAAATGGCGCCGCCGGTGACGACCACTGTGTCGATGGCGAAGTCTTAGATGAACAACGAGTGAACTACTTCCAGGAGCACCTTAATGCTGTGGACACCGCAATGAGAGCGGGCGTTCAAGTAAATGGATATTTTGCCTGGAGTTTAATGGACAACTTCGAATGGGCATTCGGTTATGCCCAACGCTTCGGCATGGTACATGTCGATTATCAGACTCAAAAAAGAACATTAAAGCAGAGTGCCATTGCCTACCGCAATATGTTAGTGACGCGCTCTGAGGAGAAGAAAAATGGCTAAAGTAGAATTTCGCAATATTAAAAAGTCTTTCGGTGATGTGGACGTTGTAAAGCAGTTTGACTTTACGGTTAACGACGGTGAATTTGTTGTATTTCTTGGTCCATCTGGCTGTGGTAAGTCGACCACACTTCGTATGCTAGCAGGGCTGGAAAGCATCAGTGCTGGTGATATATACGTTGGCGACAAGCTAATGAATAACATCGACGCAAAAGATCGTGACTTGGCGATGGTGTTCCAAAGTTACGCGCTTTACCCGCATATGTCAGTTTACGAAAACATCGCATTTGCTCTGAAACTGAAAGGCTTGCCAAAGAAAGAGATTGACGAAGAAGTGCGCAAAGCAGCAACCATGCTAGAGCTAATGCCTTTGCTTGACCGTAAACCTAAAGAGCTATCAGGTGGTCAAAGACAACGTGTGGCGATGGGACGCGCGATGGTCCGTACTCCTAAGGTGTTCTTATTTGATGAACCACTATCGAACCTGGACGCTAAACTGCGTGGCACGATGCGTGAAGAAATCAAACAGCTGCACAGAAACTTGAGCACGACGACAATCTATGTAACGCATGACCAGATCGAAGCGATGACGCTTGCTGACCGCATCGTAATCCTAAAAGATGGATATGTGGCTCAGGTAGGAACGCCAACAGATGTGTTCCAGCGTCCTGCGAACAAATTCGTTGCTCAGTTTATCGGTAACCCATCAATGAATATGCTTGATGCACAATTGGTAGAGCAAAACGGTGAGTTCTTTGTGCAATTGGGCGAAACTTTGATTCCGCTACCAGAGCGTTTTAAAGCTCACGCGTCGAAAAATGTTGCACTTCACTTTGGTGTAAGACCAACCGACATCCACTTGCGTGCAGAGCAAGTTGATCATGATCGTGTACTTCCAGTTCCAGTAAAAATCAAAGATAAGGAATTGTTAGGCGCAAGCATCCTTCTCAAAACAGAAATTGCTGGTCAGCCATTGATGGTAGAGACGCAAGCTGCTGAGCTCGATGTTGATGAAGTGACGCTGTATCTGGATCTAGATGCCATCCACTTATTTGATGCGCTGAGTGAAAAAACACTAGCAAGCTACGACAACGCATAAGAATTATTTTTGAATTACGCTCCTATCGTGAGGTAGGAGCGAGGGGAACTAATGATGAAATTTGGATATTTTGACGACCAAAATAAGGAATACGTAACGACCACGCCATGCACACCGATTAAATGGTGTAACTATGTTGGCACACTGGAATTTGGTGGCCTCGTTGACAGCAATGGTGGTGTCCTGATTTGTAAAGGTGACCCGGCACTAAACCGTATTACCAAGTACATTGCACAATTGCCGAATGCTGACTTTAAGGGCTCTACAACGTACTTGAAAGTTCAGGACGCTGACGGAAATGTTGAGGTGTTTTCGCCGTTTTATACTCCGACACTGAAACCGTTAGACAAGTTTGAGAATCACACTGGTCTTTCTTATACCAAAATTGTATCGGAAGCATTTGGTGTTCGTTGTGAAGCGACCTTTTTTGTACCAAAAAATGACGCTGTATTACTGCAAGATATTACCGTCACAAACATCTCCGGAAAAGAACTTCATGTTGATGTGGTTCCAGTTTACGAGTTTACTCACTTTGATGCGCTCAAACAGCTTCTTAACGCTGACTGGGTACCTCAAACGATGACTCTAAAAGCGCATCAACAGCCATCAGGTCATACGGTTTTAGAACAGTATGCCTTTATGAAGCGCGACAACGCGGTGAACTTAATGACGGCGGACCGACCAGCGACATCGTTCGAAGGTGACCGCCAAACATTTTTGGGTAACATGGGCTACGGAAGCTGGGCAGCACCCGAAGCGCTGAACAATGACGAACTGGGTAACAGTGAATGTGTGCGTGGTGATAACATTGGCGCGTTAAACTTACGTTTAGGTTGGATTGCACCTTCAAAGGCCGAGCGTACTGTCGTGCAGTTGACGCAAATGGAAAGCCTAACTCAAGCTGAGGCAATGCTAAACAAATACCGCGATCACGCCGTGGTAGATGAAGCATTTGCACAACTTGCAAATCAGTGGGATGAGTACCTAGACACTGTTCAGGTCGAAACGCCTGATGCTGCTATGAACTCAATGTTAAACGTTCATAACCCGCGCCAATGCCACACCACCAAAAACTGGTCTCGTTACCTGTCTCTTTACCAGCTAGGTTTCGGCGCTCGCGGTATCGGTTTCCGTGACTCTTCTCAGGACACATTGGGCGTTATTACTCATATGCCTGAAGAAGCGAGAGAATTTATCGAGCGCTTACTGTCGGTTCAAAATACCAATGGCTCTGCGATGCACCAGTTCTTCCCTTCAACAATGGAAGCTAATGCAGGTGATTCACGCGAAGAAGAAGACCGCCCGGACTACTACGGTGACGATCATCTATGGATCATTTACGCTGTTACTCAATATGTGAAAGAAACAGGTAACGCAGCTTTCTTGGATAAGACCATCCCATTTTATCAAAAAGATAAAGATGGTAACCCAGTTGAGTCAGGAAGCGTGTGGGAGCACTTGTGTCGTGCGATAGCGTTTACTCATGGCAACACAGGCGCACATGGCCTGCCACTATTAGGCTTTGCAGACTGGAATGATACGGTCAACCTGCCAACCGGTGCTGAGTCGCTGATGGTTGCCAATATGTACGGTAAAGCTCTACTCGACATGCTTGATCTGTGTGAATTGCGTCGAGAGTCTACGTTGGCCGAGCAGTTTCAGAGTCAATACAACGAAATGAAAGACGTTGTAAATGCGTGTGGTTGGGATGGTGACTGGTTCATTCGTTACTTTGATGAGCAAGGCCAGCCTATCGGTTCACACACCAATGAACAGGGACAAATCTACACTAACGGTCAAAGCTGGCCGGTGATTTCTGGATTTGCGACAGAAGAGCGAGCAAACTGCGCGCTTAACTCAGTGTATGACAAGTTAAATACGGCGAACGGTATTAAGCTTTCGACGCCAGGATACAACGGATTTGATCCAAACCTGGGTGGTGTATCAACTTACCCACCAGGTGCGAAAGAAAATGGCGGTATCTTCTTGCATTCAAACCCGTGGGTGATGATTGCGGAAGCGAAGCAAGGGAACGGTGATCGTGCTTACGAGTACTACCGTCAAATCAACCCAGCGTCTAAGAATGATGACATTGATACGTTCGAATCTGAACCTTACTGTTACCCTCAAAACATTTTGGGTGATGAGCATCAACAGTTTGGTTTAGGTCGAAATGCATGGTTGTCTGGTACTTCTTCTTGGACTTACGTTGCTGGTACACAGTGGATCCTAGGTGTTCGCCCAGAAGTCGACGGCCTCATTGTAGATCCTTGTATCCCGACCTCATGGCCTGAGTTTAAAGTTCGACGCAAGTTCCGTGGCGCGGTTTACCACATTCATGTTCGCAATCCTAAGGGTGTGAGCAAAGGTGTCGTTAGCATGACGGTCAACGGTGATTTGATCGACGCCAATAAAGCGCCGGTATTTACTTCAGGCGAACATACGGTTGAAGTGGTACTAGGATAAGCAAATAAGGGCGCTTAGCGCCCTTTTCTTTTTTATTGCGCAGTATACTTTGCATGACACTCCCAACTGAATGTAGAACTTTGGGTTGGTTGAAGAGTCAGCAGGCCAATTTGGTTGTTAAAGGCGTCAGTCGGGCAGGTCATGGGCTCGACAGCGAGGCTGGGCTCCGATGGTGGAGTATAAAGCTGCATAAATCGATAGCTAGGATCTTGCTGATACTCAAGTGTCGCAGTTCGATCGCTTCGCTCTAACAATAATCGAATGGGTTCTTTAGAGTTAAACTCAAAGCAATGATTTAGAGTTTGGTAAGCAAGTGAAGTCGGCTTTGCAAATTCATCAAACGCATGAGATTGACCGGTAGGAAAGTCATTGACAAGCTCAAGCTGTTGACAGCGTGGCATGGTGATGAACATGTCTTCTAACGGGCAGCCCAATGTGAAGTAGGGGTGCCAGGCATCACCAAAGGGTAATGGGTGAGAACCCAAGTTGGTTAACGTAGTAGAACAGCTTAAAACACCCTTTAGGTCGATCAGATAAGCAACATCGATTTGAAAAGCGAAAGGATAACCAGAATGTAATGACTCGGTCGAAAATCGCAGTGTCACACCTGCCGAATCGTCATTTACTTGAGTACTGATGACATCAAACGCTTGATTGTAGAGTAATCCATGCACAGCGTGTTCAGACCAGGGGAAATTGGCGGGTAGTTGGTAGTCTGTGCCCAAAAATGAGTACTGCCCTTGCTCTAAACGGTTAGGGAAAGGAAACAATTTAGCGCTGCGAGAGAAAAAAGGATGCTGTTCAATAAGATCGTTATAATCTTTGTATCCAGATATGAATGAAAAAGGACTGTGGTTAACGGATAGTTTGTTTATTAATGCACCAAAACTTTGTATTATTTGAACTTCTATTCCTAAAATGTCATTTTTTATTTCTATAGCATCCAAGTTTCCGAGTTTTTCTTTATTTATGTGAAACATTTATATCTCCTTTTTTATTTACTTTAACAGGGATATAACTATTTTCAATAGAGGATTTAGAGATGGAAAATATTATGAATTACACAAGCTACACTGGCCAGGCTAGTAAGCTTTGTACTAAGGGCGACGCGGCAGAGTTCATTCAGCCGTGGTACACGCCGATCTCAACAACCCCAGAAAATACGGGAATGGCAGTGGGTGGTGTCGGTAGTACCTTCACTCTAACCCCAGAAGGTCACACGCCTAACTTTAGTTTTATTCCGGGCATTTTTATTGATTGTTCTCATCAAGATATAAACTTCAATGACTTTTTTATATCTTCAATGGATTTGCCAACGTTAGACAATATTCAATTAAAGTGCATTACTGATACTTGCAATCATTTAAATTATTACCCTGCACTATTTTGTGGTAAGACACTTGATCTCAATGATACGTGTAACTTGTTAGATAATATAAAGTTAGCGATTGAGAGCTTAAATTTCTACGAAGAAAATAAAGAAAACTTCCAGCGTTGGAATATCGATCTATCGGACAAAACTAAGTTCCATTTAGAACAAGCGCCAAAAGCAGTGTTTACCCAACTTCTTGTGGCTATAGACTTTTTTGATGGCTTGTTGATCAATGGCTCGGCCATCGCATGCTCGCTAACGGCTAATCGTCAGGGCGAAGTTGCCTCGATTAACAGCGAAAACATCCAATATCAAGCGTTGTACCCGATTGCTCACTACCAGTACTCAGGAATTGATGATGTTCAGGTAGAGAGAAAGGTCATCTCACCTATCGTTAAAGACGATAAAAAATTATGCTCATTGCCGATGCATTGGAACCACTTTGAGTTCAAAAATACCAGCGATAAAGTAAAGATAGTGACACTCGTCCAGCCATTGGAGAACTTGATTGGTTCTACTTATCGTAAAGGGCGCGATGGCATTCAGGATTCTTTTTGTACGCTAACACAAAACCCAATTGATCAGCATCACGAAAGTGTACTGCTATCGCAAGCGAATTCGGTCTTTAAAGGGATCAGATTAAGCAGCGCAACCCCTTATGCTTCTGATATTAAAGGCGAGGTCAATTTTGGCGCTCAGGTTGAGAAATCACTTGTTACCTCTGGCCAGGTTTGTGTTTCCGTTAAGCCATCAGTCTACAGTACAGATACAGAAGAGCAACTGATCAATGCACTTAATACGGGTAGAACCAGTAAGCACTTTGACAAAGGCATTTACAGTGGCCGTGAAAGCTTAAAAGGTCTGGTGTGTGTGCAGGTCGAACTTGCTCCTAATGAACAGGTAGAGTTTCGCGTCGCTCAGATCATGGACCATAGTAAGATCGCATTAAATGGTTGGCACAGTCACAAAGCTTATGCGCAGTTTTACTCAAAGAGCAATCGCAGCCAAACGATCTTAGCTGAGGTACTACCTCAACTTGCTCAAATAGAGCAAAAGATAGTATCTCAACAAGACGAGTTTTATGCTCAAGCGAATCAGCAATTCGGTGACGCTAATACGGCATTACAGTTCTCGACGATGGCAATGAATACACTGTCTTTTCTGGCGGAATCCACCGTTTGGGACTACAAGGACAAATTCCTTGTTAAAGAGTGCGTAGACTATCCATTCTTCAACTCACTAGATGTGTATTTCTACGGCTCATTCTCTTTATTGTATCTGTTGCCTGAACTTGATGGCTGCGTCATGAAAGAGTTTTCTAAGGCGATATTGGCGTCTGACGATACTAAGCGACGTTACTGGGAATACGAAGATAAGCCATACGCTGAACTTGTAGACAAAAAATTCGAGGGAATAAGAGCCGTGCGTGGTGCGGTAATTCATGACTTGGGTAGCCCATACGACATTCAGCCAGATGCGTACAGCTGGCACAATGTAAAAGAGTGGAAAGATCTCGCGCCTAAGTACATCTTGATGGTTTATCGTCACTACCAACATTCAGGTGATGCCTCGGTGGTCAAAGAGTGTTGGCCAGCCATAGAGGAAAGCATCGAGTTCTTATCGTCACTGATTGAAGAGGGCGATACTTTACCGTTGACGCGCGGCACTGATGATACCTTTGATAACCTTTCTTCTCATGGCATATCGATCTACTGTGCAAGTTTGTGGTCGGCAGGCTTAAAAGCCGCGGCACAGTTGGCTAAGTTGATGGGCGAAAATGAATTGTCCGAGAGCTACAAAGTTCGTTCTGACGAGGCACTGCAGACGTTAGAGAAGGGCTTATGGGACGAGGAGAAAGGCTACTACCACTTCTTTGTAACGCCTATTCAACAAAAACACCTGACAGGACAGGGCTTCGAGAAACTTGCTTCACTTGGTGTCGAGCTTTCAGGCGAACCACTGAAAGACAAAGTAATCTTAAATGCTTACCTGGATGATGTTGAGCGGTCGAGCAAATTGAGTAAGCTAGAGCAGCGCATCGCGAAGAAGAAGCTACTGGTTGAAACTGCGCCACAAGCGTTTACAGCCGCATACTCAGAGATGGTGCTCGACTCTGATAACAGCTTTGGTGATGCACTTCTTGCAGACAGTTACTTGAAGTTGATCGGTCTGGAAGGTCTGTTTACTGATGAACGCATCGCTCGCTCATTAGATTATATCTACCAGACGAACTTTGTTGAAAACAGTCCTAAGCTTGGTGTGGCAAATATGACATTGGCAGATGGTAAACCGCATGAGGCTTTTCAGGCTCAGGATGTATGGATCGGTGTTCAGTTTAGTGTGGCGACAGCGCTTCGTTTGGCTGGAAAAACCGCGCAAAGCGAGCAGTTAATCGCGACGGTTTATAATGCTCTATACCATTACGCTAAGATCCCATTTGCCGCGCCGGAAGGTTTTAACTGTTCAGTGGAAGTGACAGTAGAGGAACTCGCTAAGGAATTCAAACTCGACAGTGAAGGAGCGCGTCAATGGTTGGATATGCTTAAAGAGCAACAGTGTTTGTTGGCCGATGGGCGCGTAAATCCGAATTTGACCAAGCAGTTTGCTGAGTTTGAATCTCAAGTTAAAGGCTTTGTTGATGAATCACAGCGCAGCAGTTTGCATTCGTGGTTGTTAACGACTGGACTTAAATATACGGCGGGACGTTACTTCAGACCAGGAATGATATTTGCCTATATGTATCAATCTAATAGAGACATCATAGGCTAAGTTAGTGATCGTTAACAGTCGCTGGGAAGCATCACAGGCTTTCCAGCGATTCTTGCCCAATCGCAAGACAAGATTCCCTCACAATGAGACTCACACTTTCTGAACCGCATTCTTGACCAAGCTTATCGCAGTAGATATTAAGTTGATTGGCAACCTTCAATGCCGCTGCTCGGCCAATTGATTCAGAGGGCTGCTTTATAGTGGTGAGTGCTGGTGAAAAAGCATTGGACACTTCATGGTCGTCAAAGCCAACAACGGAGACTTGTTCCGGTACGTCAATACCGGCTTTACTCAGTGCTGTAATTGCCCCAAAGGCCATTTGGTCGTTGGCAACAAACACCGCCGTGAAATGTATTTTGCTGGAAAGCAGTTTTTCCATGGCTCTTTCGCCACCAGCGACATCAAATTGACCAGAAGCGATTAAGTCGGGTGAAATGGTTAGACCCGCTTTTTTCATGGCTTCTTGAAATCCTAGCTGTCGCTGTTTGCTATCGGATTGAAAACTGATCCCGGTAATGTGGGCAATCTGGCTATGGCCTAGGCGCAACAAGTGGTTTGTCGCCATGTAACCACCGACGAAATTATTGGTTTTAATGTTAATGATGTTGGCATGTTCAATATCATAATTTCCGATGGTTACGATGGGGATATCAACGGCTAAGCTTTGCAACTGAATGGGCGTTAGACTGCCACCGATGATAACCATTGCGGCAACATTTTGTTTTTGAAGCGTTTCAAAACGAGAGTTTTCGGTAAGGTTGTTCCAATTGCCAATAGTCACAAGAGGAACGAGATTGAACTGACTAAGTTCGCTCTCAAGCCCGGCAAGGATAGCGTTGCTATGGGGACACAAAGCATAAGGAATGATGATGCCAATCAGAGAACTGCGTTCTTTTTTCTGCGACGATGCTTTATAACGAGGCTGATAGTTTAACGACTTCATTGCCTCCTGAATTCGTTTTTGTTTGTCTTTACTGACATAGCCCCGCCTATTGAGATAGCGACTGAGTGTGGAAATTGAAACAGTGGCGGCTTTAGCAATATCTTCTAGTGTAGATTTATTCGTGTTCATAAAGAGACTCTAAGATAACCAGTTGTTTATTAAAGGAATGATAGCACTGTTAATGGCTTGTTAATAAGTTAGAGCTCACATCTTGAGCGAATGGTTGGATGGTGGTGTGGTGTTAAAAGGTCAATACCACGGATGGTAATGACCTTGATGTTGGCGATTCGAAAAACGGATATTCGATGTTAAGAGCAGCTACCGACTAATGTCCAAGTTTCGTCACTGCCAGGCACAGAGTTGGTGTACCAGTTGGCGCGATACTTGTTCCCTTGGTATTGCATCTCATCCCCACCGAGTAAGTGAGTATTTGGACCGCCTTCATAATCAGCATGCAGCCAATTTGGATATTCAGTCACGCCATCACAGTTGCCTTGCGGTGGATCAATCACGTCACCTTTTGGTTTCAGCTCTAGCCAGTTAAGGTTCCAACCGCCCGTTTTCACAGCAAGCGCTATAGTCTGTGCACCTGCGTTGGGTAACGTGATGGTGTGAGTGATATCTTGCCAATTTTGCCAGCCACCCGTACCCAAAACGTCAATTTCGCCGAAGCTATTAGCACCGCCACCTTGCTCGATCTGGATCGTACCGCCATTTTGATACCCAGATGAAACTCGATATGTGACATCGTACTCACCGGCAGTTGGCACAACTACGTCAAAGGTTATCCAGTCGCCATCGTCTGTCCAACCAAGGTTTTGACCACCACCAGTATCGGTTGTGTCTTCAAATTGAATCCCCGATGCGACACAGTAATTTTCAGCTTCAATGCGCGCAGGCAGTGTCGCCACGGCGCAAGGTCCAAAGGTGAGTTCGTCGTTATTGCCTCCGCCTCCCCAGTTTTGAATAATGTCTTTCACATAGCTGCCTGACTCAGTATAACTACCCCAGCTCCCCCCCGGAGTGAACATCGATGCGCCTTCTGCCTTATCATTAACAGACCAGTTTGCATGGCTGATGTGATTTTCTTTAAAAAGGGTCATCCAGGCATCAGTTTCGGCGCGATTAACCGGGCCATCACCGTCGGCATTAACAGTTCCCCATTCTGTTGCAAATAGTGCGATACCGTTATTTAGAGCCGTTCCCACTTTGTCACGTAGTGATTGACCATGGGTCCCGGCATAAAAATGAATGGTATAGGCAATGTTAGGGCGATTGATTGGATCAAACGAAGCAATATCAACGTCTTGTGACCAGTTTGGTGTACCGACAACGATGATACCCGTTGGGTCAATGGCGCGAATTTTGTCGATAATGAACTCGGCATAGGGTTTGATATCGTGGCTCCAACTGACTTGCAAAGGCTCGTTGTAGACTTCGTAAATAATGTTATCGTGGTGACCATATTTAGTAGCAACATGGGTAAAGAAGGCTTCTGCTGTTGCCCAATCGGTATGCGCGTAGTGGCTATGGAAATCGACGATGACATACATATCTTCGGCAATGGCCGCTTCAATGACGGTTTCAAGACGCCCCATGTTACCCTGCCAGTCATCCTCTAGTCCGCCTGTTGCTCCGTGTCCAATAGCGGCTCGAATCAAGGTGGCACCAAGTTCGCTTTTAGCCGCTTTGACGTCAGCGGCTGTGTAGAATCGCTCTGCACCCCAGTTGGTATTACTCCAGAACAGACTAGGGCCGGCAAAGCTTGCTGGTACGCCTCCGGCATGGACTTTATTGCCGGAAACCGTTAGAGGCTCTACGGCATACGCAAGTTGAGTTGAAGCGGCTAACAGGCTCAACGATGTCAAAAGAGGTTTAAGAAGACTCTTTTGGTTACTTCTAATTGCCATATTCTCAATATCCTTATAATGATGTTCTAATGAATTTCAATATAAAAATAGCAACTGAAATCATGGCTTCCAATATAAAATGTTGTGGTTTTTATTTATAGTTTTACAGTTCGTGATCTATCGGGTAGATATAAATTATCCATGAATGTTTATATGAATAGTCTAATAACGCAACTTTGATCGATATCACAACTGTTAATAATGTTTATATTTACTGCGTGAAGAAAAGAAAGGGCCTCAGAGAGGCCTTTGATTAATGAGATGTGGTTTCCAGAAATAGCACGTCTAGAATTAGTGTTATTCTGAGATCAATGGTCCTTTCCGTATATCGAACTCGTTGACTGCCTGATGACAAGGTCAATAGGGGGCATTCGAGCCTCGTAATCCCCCTTTACTACCAGGTTAAGAATCGAATTGGCACAGACGGTACCAATTTCACCGATGGGTTGACGAAGGGTTGTAAGGGCAGGGGTAAAATAAAGAGACGTGGCAATATCATCAAAACCTACGACAGAAACGTCTTCTGGCACTCTAAGCCCACGGTCATGTAGAGCTTTTATCGCACCGTAAGCGGTCAGATCATTGGCAGCGAATATTGCCGAAAAATAGATGTTAGAGTCAATGAGTTCGATTGTCTGTTGGTAGCCCTTTTCCATACCGAAGTCGCCTTGCTTGATGAGCTTTCGATTGACTTTAATATTGGCCTCTAACAGTGCTTTTTTGTAGCCTTCATAACGCGAACCCGCGTCAGGCTGGGTTGATAATCCCTTGATATGGGCGATGTTTTTATGGCCTTGCTGCAATAGGTGGAGCGTGGCTATATAACCTCCCATTACGTTATCGAGTTGTAATGAGCAAATGTTTTCATCTTGGATATCGTAGCAACCGACGGTCACAATCGGCACACTTTTTGCCGCATTGCGTATGAGTTCAATGTCCAAATTACCGGTGATAATAATGATTCCGTCTACCTTACTTTTTAGTAGGTATTCAAGAGCATGCATTTCTAGTTTGCTTTGCCAATGGCCAGACGCCATGACCAATGAATACCCTTTGGCCATGAGTGTCTTTTCCATGTCATTGAGGATAGTACTTGTATACGGACTATCGGGGTGTTGCACTAAAACACCAATGGTCATTGAACGGCGATTATCGCCTTGTTGCATTTGGAAGTTTGGCTTATATCCTGTTGTTTTTATGGCACTTTCTATGCTTTTACTTTTGCTGTTTGATACAAAGGTAGTACGATTGAGGAAACGAGAAACGGTACTAGGTGATACACCGGCTAACTTTGCAACATCGTAGACCGTCGCTGATTTTTTCTTCTTATTCATACTATGCATCTCGACTACAAGTAAAGGAGTAACTAATGATTATATTGTTTATATGTAATTATGCTTTGATTAACTTAGCATGACAACAAAAACAATATAAATCATAGTTCTGTCACAACCATTAAGTTGTTTTTAATGTAACTAAAGGTGACAGATTTTTATTACCCTTAGCCATAAAATGAACAATAAATCCTACTGTTGAGAGGGGTTGATATTCATTTTACTATAGTGGAAGTAGGTACTAATCCCACATTAATTATATTCATAAATATGCTAGAAAACTTCTTTTTGGTTATGCTGTGAGCTTAATTTAAAACCTGCAGTTAATTCCAGTTGTTGCTCGGCCATTATTTCAAGTTGTTGCCCCTGTTTGGTTAATATATCAAATCGCTTGGCACTATTTTCTGCAAGAGTATGTATATGACTAACGTGCTTCGTAACTTCAGAAGCAACGGTTTGATGCTCAGTGGTCGCAGAAGCAATTTGTGTGCTGCGATCTTCTATTTGGTTTAAAAGGCGATGCATTTCCTGGAGGTTTTGGTTAACGCTATCGGCCTGGGTTACGCATTGCCCCATGTCTCCGACGCACTGGTTTATTTGTGATACTGCAAAGCTAGTGCTGCTTTGCAATTGTTCAATTTTGGATTGGATTTGTGTTGTAGACTGGGTGGTTTTAGCCGCGAGTACTCTTACTTCATCGGCGACAACCGAAAATCCTCTTCCTTGCTCTCCAGCTCGAGCCGCCTCAATGGCAGCGTTTAACGCGAGTAAGTTAGTTTGTTCAGATATGCTTGAAATGACGTCGAGAATTGATTCTATGCTCGTGACGTCTTGTTCAAGAACTTGAATGGTTTCTGTTGACTGCTCTAGCCTTCCAGATAGGGTATCCAACAGCGTGACATTGTCCTGCATCATTGTTTGACCGTTATTCGATATGGTTACAGCATCAGTCACAATGGTTAACGTCTCATTCGAGCTTTGCGCTATTTCATTCACAGAGCATTCGATTTGCTTCATCGCCGTTGCTACTTGTGTTGTTTGCGCAGTTTGCTCTGTGATGCTTGCTTTTAGGCCCTCACTTGTTTGCTGATTTTCGATTGAAGCCTGGTTTAGCTCTCTCGCCGATGAACGCATCTTCAAGATGACTTTCGAAAGGTGCTCCAACACCAGATTGACTTTTGAGGCCACATAACCAAATTCATTGTCTGCTTTATATGCGACTTTGGAAGTGAGGTCTTTGTCGGCCAGTCGCTCGAGTGACCGCTGAACTTGCTTACTCGGGCGCTTGATTAGGTGTGCGATGCTGATACCGATAATAGTCGCAATGAGAATTGACAGAGCAGAGATAGCAGCAAGCGCAATGATGGTATTTTCTGAGCTGGCCGCTGCCTGGTTATGCATATCACTCGCAAGACTGTCAGCGTAAGAAGATAGCTCATTGATATAAATAAGTTCTTCGTCAATCAGTGCGTCCAGTGATGTTTGTTGGTCTATGAGTTTTTCGTAAATCGCATACGCGTTAATGTGTTTGGCAATGGCTCCTTCGTCCGTGAAAACGTGCGTGGAAAACAGTTCTATGGCTTGCTTACTGCGACTAAATATCTTTTGCGCGTCGCTTTGCAGTGCCGTGACCGCTTCATCAAAGCGTTCTTTTCTTGAAAAATAGCTTCTTTTTACCGCACGAAGCTCAGCCATGTCTTGCATAGAGAACGCTTTGTTTGCATCTGATCCCAATACGGTGATTTGGGATAAAAGGGTTTCTATCGTCGTTTGCTGGTGTTCGCTGGTCGCTTTAGATAAACCGGTGACTAGGTTGCTGTTTAGTTGAGTGATAAGGGGCTGCAGTTTTGCTTGAAAATAAGCATCGGAGTCCTTGGCATCAAGAAAATCATATTGAAGTTGAGTGACCGCCTGAATTTTTTCTAGTACCTGATTACTGACCGCTTCAATTCGATTTAAGCTTTCAGAGAGCTGGATATTACCTTTTGCGAGTTGACTGAGTAAATGAAGTTGCTGTTGATAATGTGCAATGTTTTCATCGATGTTTGTTTGCAGTGGCTCTAACTCATCAACATATTGAGCCGCAAAGTAAGGGCTTAGGCTGCGATTGATGTCAAGAAAAGCAATAGTGAGCTCAGACGAGCCTGTCATTAGTGGTGTGGATTCAGAGGTAATAGACTCAATGCGAGTGGTCATTTGAGTGGTTGCTTGTATGGAATACCATGCAGAACCGAGCATAATGCAAATGAGAGCGAAAAAACCTAAATAAACTCTAGATACGATGGACGATAGCGGCATATTAGCTCCAATATGATTGTTGTTTTATTTGAGCTGCTCAGCAAAGGCTGAGTAAGACTGATATACAGAGAGGGAGAGGCGTTGTTAAAAAAGGGCCTGAATGTTCAGGCCCAAAGGCAGTAATTTAGTGACTTATTACCACCACGCCTCAAACATTAAACCACCAGCTAGAGTATCGACGTTAGTTGTTTCAACATCACCCGTTGTTTTCACATCACCCGCAGTGACGTATGCACGTAGCATTGGACGGCTCCAAGGTAGACCACCTAGAGAGATGTTTTGAGATAGCGTAACTTTCCAGCCCTGCTTGTCGCCACCATCAGAATAGTCTTCCATCGCGTAACCCGCTTCTAACCATGTAGAGTGCGTGTCATCCCAGTTGTACATAGGGCGCACGATAGCTGAATACTCGTTTCTATCGGTTGTGTCTTCACCTTTAGCATTGTAAAAAGACGCTAGGTAATCAATAAATAGGTTGTCAGTTGGTTTAATACCACCTTCCAAGCTCACGTAAGTGATCTTCTTGTCAGCTGCTAGGTCGAAGACCGTCGTATCCGCACCGTCACCGTATTTCGCGACAAGTTTGTTAGATGCTCCTAACCCAAGAACCGCGCCAACTTGCCATGCTTTTTCTTCGCTCACATCTTCATTCGCGAAACCATAGTTTGCATAGAGGTCTAAGTTACCAATACCTAAATCAATCGCGTGCAGTTTTGATGTGAGTGCGTACTTGCCGCTATCGTTACCAAGAGAGTTGCCTGCAGCTGAATCTACCTGACCGACAAAACCCATATCCAGTTTCACGCCACCAAGATTTAAGTTATTGAAACCGCCACCTTGACCATCGTGCATCATCCAGAAATAGTCGTTTAGACCTTGTTGTGGGCGTTGGTGGAAATCACGACCCGCCCACATGTATAGTTCAGGCTGGCTTTCAAATACATTGGTTACGCCAGCGTACATTTTCTTAAGGTTGATACCACTCTCTGAACCCCAGTTAGCGTGGTTCCAGTTATCTAGCATTACAACCACATCCCAAACTGCGCCGTTGTCTGCTTTTGCAGCGCGGGCAAATTGGATTTCACCACCGTTAACTTCGTTACCTAGGCGACCAACTGCACGACCAGTACTACCCACATCAACGTATTGGTTGTCGCTGTCAGAGTAGTGTGCGCCGTAACGAGCATAGCCCGAGAAAATGATGCCTGCAGGCGGCTCAAAGTCTGGTGTCAAAACGGCGGGTTGTTGGTCGTAGATATAATCAGCTTCTTGAACTTTAGTTTCTAACTCTTGAAGTCGCTTACTCAACTCTTCCAATGATTCTGTTTCAGCAAAAACAGATACAGAACTTAGTGTGGCAGCCACCGCTAAACTAAGAGGAAGGTACTTGAATGTTTTCATGTTATTTCCTTATATATTTTTGATTTTTTGCTTTCGAGATAAATAATAAGTAATGAAATAAATGAAAATTTAGATTCCACTCACAAACGAAAACGGGTCAAATGTTCATGAAACAAATTAAACTTATCGCTTGCTAAGTATATTTCTGTTTTTAAAGGATTTTTTGTGGCCCAGTTGCACTTGAAAAGTTTATGAATGCGCTTTCGTTTCATGGTTATAGAAGCATCTAATCACAAATTGTTGGTGCGTTTTTAGGCATATATTTGGCACGATTTTGAAATATTTCATAATTATGAAAACTTGATATGGGAAATAGGGTATTCAGTGTTGATTAGTGATGATTTACCGTATTTCTACTATTGACGAAGTGTGATTTTAGACAAGTACTGATATGATGATCGCAGGCTATTATGCTGTTTTAATGGTAGCGGTTTCATTCCCGTTATCGATAAAGAGGAGTGTGATTTTTATGGCTAATAAAAGGAAACAGCGTGCATTACGTTAAGATTAAAGATGCTTTGGTAGAACAAATCGAATCAGGGTTACTGTTACCAGGGAAAAAACTTCCGCCTGAACGTAAGTTGGCCGAGGCTTTTGATACGACGAGAGTCACTTTACGAGAAGCGCTATCAATACTCGAAGCGCAAGGTGTGATCTTTCGCGAGGACCGACGAGGGTGGTTTATCTCACCGCCTAGGCTAAAGTATGATCCAGCCCAACCATTGCCGTTTAATGAACTCGCATTGAGTCAAAATCGAAAGCCAACAGTTGAGGTGTTAAGCGCAACGACAGCGATGGCGAGTAAGCAAGCGACATCGTCATTGAAACTTGCCCCTTTTAGCGATGTGCATTGTTTAAATAGAGTGCGTTACCTTGAGCAGCGTCCGATCGCCTATGTAACCAGTTATATCAAAACAGACATGTTTCCTGAACTGCTAAGTCATGACCTTTCTTCGTCTTTAACGAGCATTTTACGAACGAACTACGCGACGCGATATGCAAATGTACAATATCGAATCGTGACAACATCTTTAATTGGGGAAGTGTCTCAGGCCTTAAGGACAACCTCTGGTGTGCCCGCTATTTTAGTAGAGCGTGTTCATCGCAATGCACAAGGTGACTTAGTTGACTGCCATTTTGAATACTGGCGTCACGATGCTATCAGCATAGAATCCATGGCTCAACGTAACCAGTAGTGAAGTCGTCAGCGGCTTTGCTATGGTACTGTTTTGCTATGGGACTGTTTTGCTATGGTACTAAGAGATGGCCCGTTTTCACCCAGATGATGGTTTCTTTCTCTACGTAAGGGTGGTGCTCGCTTAAATGAGGACTGCGAAGCCAGGTCCCTTTTGGATAAGTGCCGTATTCATCGCGAAACTCTCCGGAGATAACCAGTATTTCCTCGCCACCGAAATGGCTGTGAGGCTTAAACCGCTCCCCAGCCGGCCACTTCACTAAAGCTATATGCTCATGTTCAAATTGATGCAGTGGCATGACCATTAAACCACCAATGCCGGACTGCCATGGCTCTGAATGGGTGTTAACACGTACTGTGGCCAAATCGTCTTGAGCAAATTGGTTGAGCTTTACAAAAAGGGTACAACCTTGCTGGCTAAAAGGTGTATGAGAGCTGCCTGGGGGGTTACGAATATAAGTTCCCGCTGGGTAGTCACCAGCTTCGTCAGAAAAAACGCCCTCCAATACGAAAATTTCCTCACCAAATGGGTGGTTGTGGGATTTAAAGGCGCTACCGGACTGATATTTAACGATACTGGTGGTATGGCCAGATTCTGCTTCCTGACGCTCTAAGGGTTTACGCTCAACCCCAGCGGCGGGGCTTGGTAGCCATGGTTGTTTATGAGTCTCAATAACGACCCTTTGCACGAAGTTCATATTGATCATGAGTCGTCGCTTCTCCAAGTAATTTTATGAGTTTGCATGCTAGTCAGTATAGTGATGTTGATGGTGTGTTACTGCTTCTTTTCGTTGGGAAGTAATCAATCGATATAAAAAAACCTTGTCACAGCAAAGACAAGGCTCTTAACGGCAGGTGACACACTATAGATGGTCTTCTATGGGCAATATGCCGCTAAACCATGCGCCCATTCGACGCCAGATACTGGCGTCGGGTTCAGAGGTGAGCGTTTCTTGGTTCACGTGATCAAACCAAACGAGCTTGTCATTTTCAAGTTTCAATTCGTAAGAGTTTTTTCGGACTTCCTCGAGGACACCAATATGAGACTCTTTTGCAAACTCAGGGTGTCTGACTAACACTCCAAGTTCTGTATTGAGATAAGCTGATCGAGGATCCCAATTCATAGATCCGACAAAAACTTTTCGCTTATCAATGATCAAGGCCTTGGTATGCAGACTTGAGCGGCTGCTGCCTGTCCAGCTCCAGTTCCGCTTGATTTCAGCGTGGTGTTTTACTTCCCAAAGTTTTACGCCGCCGCGAACCAAATCTGTGCGGTATTTGGCGTACCAACCATGAACCGCGAAAACATCATTCGAGGCTAGGGAGTTGGTAACGATAATGACCTCGATTCCAGACTTGACCGCATCAACCAGTTGCTTAGTTCCTTCTTTTGTTGGTACAAAGTACGGCGATATGATGACGAGCGACTTTTCAGTTTCTTGGATGATGGCCCCTAAGTCGTCGATAAGTGTCGTGGCCTTACTGTCGAGTTTATCTGGGAGATCATAGAGTAGGGTTGCCTCGCTCCAATAGAACGTCAATTCGCCAGCCACGAACTTTTTGTACAGTGGAAGCTGGGAAAAATCGTAAATACCACCGTTAAATTTAGCTTCCAAATCAAAACGTTGTATCCAAGCATCGACATCGTATTCAGTATAAGACTCTTTAATTTCAGTCAGCCACTCTGCAGGTACGGCGTAAATACTATTCCAATAAAGATCGAACTGAGTGCTAATTTCGTCGACAGTGTTGCCAAGAAGTAATAAGTCTAGATCGGCGAACTCTACATTGGATTGGATAGAAAAATATTCGTTCCCAATGTTTCGTCCACCTATAATGGAGGCAACACCGTCAACCGTCAGCGACTTATTATGCATTCTATGATTCAATCGCTCAAAGTCGCTCATCATGGCAAGGCCGCGAGCCACTCTAAAATGATGGGGGTTGAACATGCGAACTTGAATATTGGGGTGGCTGCTAAAACGAACTAAGTCGTTGTCGTCGTACTTTTGCATGTCGTCGAGAAGTACTCGTACACGGACTCCACGCTCTGCCGCTTCAAAAAGTCGCCAAGTTAATAAGTTCCCTGCTTCGTCATCTCGAAAAATATAATATTGTACATCAATGCTGGACTGAGCTGATTCTATGATAGCTAAGCGCGCAAGAAGAGCGTCGTGTCCTTTGGATAAAGGACGAAAGCCAGTTTTGTAGCCAGTAGCTTGCGCTGCGAACTGAGGTTGGAAATACTCACTAAGCTTGGTTGGTTCCTCGTTAATAATGGTATAGGATTTCGTCTTCTCATAACGAGTTGCATCAATGCTTGAACTTACGCAACCTGTGAGTAATGACGCAAACAAGAGTAGGGTGAGTGTTCTAATTGTTCCTGGCAGTCTCATAAGTAATCTATATGCATTCTTCTAAGAATTAACGGCAGCGCGAAGTCTAAGGCAATTTACATTGATAGGTAAGCCACAAAAACCAACTTTAGCGCAAACTAAGTCAAGATATTGAAAAATTATTTTCTTTATATCAATTATTTATAATAACCCACGTAACAATGTTTTCAACTTAAAGGTTGATGAATTGCATTAAGTGGCAAGAGGATTTATGCCCAGTCGATACACAATGTTTGGCATCGCAGCGATTTTATTGTGGAGCTGTTTAATGGCGTTAACGCGCAATGTTTCTGAACTATTCGGCCCCATAGGCGGCGCTGCCCTCATGTATACCGTCAGTTCAGTCGCGCTGGTGATAGTGATGGGAATACCGAAAGTGTCACTGTTTAGCAAACGTTACTTAGTGATTGGCGGAGCCTTGTTTGTTTGCTACGAGATCTTCCTGGCATTATCTTTAGGACTTGCAAACAGTCGACATCAGGCCATGGAAATGGCGGTGATTAACTACTTGTGGCCAGCTCTTACAGTGCTTTTGACCGTGATTCTGGCTAAACGTAAAGTCCATATGTTGGTTTACCCGAGTGTATTGGTTGCTTTTATTGGTGTGGCCTGGTGCATCTCGGGAGATAATTCACTTTCGTTGGTAGAGTTAGCGAGCAATGTTCACTCCAACCCCATTTCGTACTTCATGGCACTTTCGGCCGCGTTTATTTGGGCCATATATTGCAATGTCACTCAAAAAATGAGTGGCGGCAAAAATGCAATAACGTTGTTTTTCATCGCAACGGCCATTACGCTTTGGGTGCAATACGCATTCAGTGGTGAGTCACAAATGGTGTTCACATCTTCTTCCACGAGCACGCTACTTATAGCTGGAGTTATTATGGGTGCGGGCTATGCTCTTTGGAATCAAGCGCTTATTGGTGGCAACATGATGCTATTGGCTACGATATCCTATTTTACACCGATATTTTCAACCTTGTTTTCTTCAGTGTATTTGTCGGTGGTGCTGGGGTGGTCTTTTTGGCAAGGGGTCGTTTTGGTCACCCTTGGTTCGTTAGTTTGCTACTGGGCAACAAAAAACAAAAAAGAGAGCGAAACTAGCGCGTTGAATTCAGCACAAGGCTAACTGTGTATGCGCGAAAGGAGAATAAGATAAATGATTCGGCTTATTTTGATGAGTTTCTGCTTACTTTCCGTTAGTTTGGTGTCTTTTGCTGGTCACAATATTGATCCGAAAGACTGGTTGGTTGTTGACAGTATCGAAGGGATAACTCTTTATCAGCGAGAACACCAAGATGGCTTGGTAGAAATAAGAGTGGACGCCCGGATTAGGACCAGTTTCAGTGCTTTTATGTTGATGTTAGAAGATACCAAACGTGTACCGCGCTGGCTTCATAACGTTAACAGCACGCAGGTGTTGGCACAATTATCACCCACGGAAAACATCGTTTATACCACCTTCTTTGCACCATGGCCCGCTACCAATCGAGATATGGTCACCTATTCGAGTTATCGTAGTAATGACGCCCAATTAATATTGGACATCCAAGATGCGTCGACTTATTTGCCCACTCAACCGGGTTACATACGAATTACAAACGTTCGCTCTAAGTGGGTACTCACCAAGCTTAGTGGCAATGAGACGTTGATTGTGTATACCGCTTTTGCAAACCCAAACGGTGCGCTACCGACATGGTTGGTAAATGATCTTGCACGAGATGGGGCGATAAAAACATTTCAGGGCCTAAAAAAAGAGATTGGTCATTACCAATCTCTTAAACATCCTATTATTAATCACTAGGCCAACTAGAGGGAGTTATTAGCGACTTTACGGATGGGCATCGACGGAAAATCGCTGAGCGCTTCCTTTAACATCACCAGCGGCACTTTGATAAAGTACCCAGACATAATGATCATCATAACCGGATCGGCGTAGCGACTGTACTGTGCCCAAGGCGTGATCTCCAGCCCCCAAGCCGTGATGAATCCTACTGTCACCGCAACACTTAACATGGTATCCATTTGCCATTGTTTACACTCTGCCTTTGCTAGCGGAGAGCCTAACGTTTTGGTATGCGTTTGCATATACCACCAGGCGAAACCACATCCCACAACATTGACGATACCAAAGACGGTCGCAATGGATGTACTAACGGGCCTACCGCCTTCGAGCAGTGACATGATCGCCGAGTATAATGAAAACCCGACAATAATGAGAATAACGCTAGCTTTAATTGCAATCACAATAGGTTCGACGATTTCTCTACCGTACTGGGAAAGATAACTTTCGGGTTTGTGTAAATGCTTCGCTGCAACCAGTGACAACAAAGTTAACAGCAAGCTAACCAAAGAATAGACGCCGTCGAAAGCAATCACAATCGAGCCCATTAATAGGCCTACCAGAAGGCCGCCAACTGCAAACGCAGTAGCAATAAGGGCTGATATTGTGAGAACTCGCGTTTCTCTTTGGCTTGTTTGTAGAGACATGATGCTTACCTGTTTTCATTTCCTATGATCATTGTTCAATTTGGCTGCTTGGTTTTCAAACAATAAAATAGGACGTTACAGGGGAAAAACATTACTCGTGAAGTTATTTGTTACTTATCAATGGATTACGTCTTATTCCTGCTGTCAGTAAATTTGGCAGCGGCTGATTGAACTTACGTTTATTTTGAGGTTCTCATTCTTGTTAGGCATGAATGAAACGATGATTCTTGCAATCAACTACAGCCAGTGTCTATCGACTAGGACAGCCAAGGAGGGAGGTTTCCTAATATCGTTAAAGTGTTTAACTAATTGTGAGGATGATGCAATCTGCCGCGATCTTAGACTGACAAGGTTTCATAATGAACCCATTATCGAGAGTTGAAATATCGACGCCTAAAACTCGAACAAATAGTCGCTGATTTGATCGGCAATCCAAGCCATGGCTGGATGTTCAGCCATGCCGGCAGAGGTAAACATACAATAGTCTTCTTGAGTAAGGCCGTATGTGTGTTTAATGACAGATAGCTCCTGGCTTCTTAGGAGTTGGCGAATTAATGGCTCAGGTAACACGCCCCAAGCGCCTTCGGTTAATATGGTTCTGAGCATGTAGTCAAAACTTGAGAAGCCAATGTATTTTAATGAAAAAGGCTGTAATTCGGGGTTATTCTTTTCGTTTAGGTAAGCGAGCGATACTTGCATTGCATTGCGCAGTACGTCGTCAGACACTCTTTGCAGCTTACTGAGTTTATGATCAGCGCGACACACCGACATCATGCGCATTTTACCCAGTGGCTGATACCGTACTCGCGGATCTTCAACTCGTTCGTAGTCGACACCAAAAGCGAAGTCGACTTGCCCTTTTTCAACTAGATTAGAGAGATCACCACTTGAGGCGAGCACGACATTGAACGAGATAGCGGCAAAACGATTGTTAAGCTCGAAAGTGAAGTTCTGCCACAGATCGTCAGGCAGTGCGTCGTCATGAGCGATCCACACTTCAGTTTTATAGTCACCAGTCACTTGGGTGCAGGTTCGCCTTATACGTTCAATTGTTACTAGAACATTCTCACAATCCTTGTAGATTGCCTTTCCAGCCTCAGACAGTTCGAGGTTATTTCCGGTTCTGACAAACAGATCTGTGACAAGATCTTTTTCAAGGGCCTTAATGGCCATGCTGAGCTTGGTTCGGTTGCAACCAAGCACACGGGCAGCTTCCGACACTGAACCGCTATCAGCAACGGCGCAAAAAGCTTCTACCTGAGAGAAATTCATATGTGATTATTCGCTTTTGTTTCACTAGCCATTTCAAGAATGACGACCATGGTACAGTAAAGTCAAAAACCTGGGTAGATTTGCAAGATAACACTAGGAATCTAAGAAGGTTCTGGTTAATCTTATGGCTGTCATTAAGGATTAAACATTACCCTTTACCGTGATAGACACAAGCAGGTGAGTGGTTTTTTGTGAATGGAGTTAACTATGTCAAACGAGTGGGATGATTACGCGGCTAAGTGGGAGCAAGATGACACCACAGCAGTATTCGCGCAATCAGTATTTGAACAGCTCAGCGAAATTACATCACTAAAACGAAAATCCGTACTCGACTTTGGGTGTGGGACAGGGTTATTGGCTCAGCTAATGTCACCGGTCACCAAAGAAATTGTGGCATTAGACGGCTCTGAGGCCATGATTGAAGAGCTAGACAAAAAGGCGCTACCGAATGTTGAGCCTGTTGTCGATCTTTTAACTCGAGGCTTGGTCGCCCAGCACCCAGCGTTTCGCAGTCAATTTGATTTGGTCGTGGCCTCGTCTGTATGCGGGTTTCTTACAAATCAACAAGAAACGGTCAATATTATCTATACTTTACTCGATGAATACGGGCTTTTTGTACATTGGGATTGGTTGGTGGATTCTGATTCATCAGATTATGGCATGACACGAGAAAAAGCAGAGCAGATTCTGCTTAATGCTGGTTTCCAACAGGTTGATGTTTCTGTTCCTTTTGAGATTGAGACAAAACATGGTATGCAACCTGTTTTGATGGGAGTTGGCCGAAAGTAATCCTAGTAGTCTTTGACGTCTCTATTGCCCTTCCAGTGAGTATTCTTCAGAGAAATAGGCTAAACGCACCTAGCCTATTTTCTCATGTTCGTTTTTCCTGCAACATACCGTTATTATAAGGAAACCCACGTGTTTTTATTTAAGCGCTCTATGACCGCTACACTATTGCTGGTTTTGAGCTGGGGAGTGATCGCTGGCGACCTAAAAATCGAGTGCGCTTCAGACGACTTAAAATCGTGTGACCAAGCCGCTCAGATCCTCAAAGATTCAGCGATGAAAATCGAGCAGTTTGATTCGACCCCACATTGGAATTCGGTTAAACGTCTCACTGGCGTTGCCAAAGCCATCGTCATTTTCCCTGAAGGCGGCCAGGCGGGATTTCTGTTCGGTTTCCAATGGGGCAATGGCATATTGATGATGAGAGATAAGCACCAATGGAGCCAACCAGTATTCATCCGTTTTAATAGCGTCATGTTTGGCTTATTAGCGGGTGCTCAATTCTCGGGTGGTATTGGTGTGATCTTATCTGATGATGCGTTGGAACAACTGGTTGCCGCTTCCATTTTAGTGGGCGGAACCGCAGACACGACGATTGGAAAAGGGATCAGTGGTAAAGTGGTTGGCGGACCGTCGGGCATTTCGACTATGATGGTTTCGGAAAATCGAGGGCTGTATTTTGGTGGCAGTATCGATGCGTTCCAACTTCGTCTCGACCAGAAGATGAATCAGGCCGTATACGGTGATGTCTTTGATCCGCAACAAACTCTCATGCAATTCGATGAAAATCACGGTGTGGCTGCGAACTTAAGAAGAAGGCTTGAAGGCATTGGCTTTCGCGCGATATATCATTAGACATCGGCTAACTTGACCTTGTGTGCTGAGTAAATTGAAGCTTAACGAGGCGAAACTGATTGTCCCAAGGAATGGGTGACATTATGCAAAAATCTTTATGGATATTTTTACTAGCGATATTGGCAGGCTGTACAACACAAACCACAGCACCCTCATACTCATATGGCGTGGTGACAACGGGGGATTTTTCATTTCTGGCCCGAAACCATAATTACACATACGCTTGGCAGCCAGGTGAAGCTGTTGCTAAGGTCCCGGACACTATTGATGCGGATGTCTATCGCGCTGCGATTCGCCAAGCCATAGACGAAGTGATGCGTGTCAAAGGCTATTCATTGACTCATTGGGAGACTGGCCCTGCAATGCTAATTGATTTTGGCATCGCAACAGAATCGGGTATGACTGACCAAGAGATATTTGATAAAACACAGATCTCAACGGGTATTCAGGTCTCAGCTGAACCCGGGGAGCGAGGGGAAAAGGGAACTCTCTACGTCGCAGTTTTTGATCCAATTTATGAGCTTCCCCGTTGGCGAGTGCTAGCACAAGGGCCAACGGAGAGTGATAACTTGTCAAGGCCAGAGGATAAAAAGGAGTTACAGCAGATCATATCTTCGATGTTAAGACCAATCCCAACCAATAACTCGAGCACGATAGTTCTACCTTGATTGAATATCGCACCATACTATTTCACATATTTAAAAAGGTATACTCGGCAGTATGATAGCGGTTTCAGGCCAACGTTGGTTTTGAAGAGGGGCGACCATAACTGATATTGGTGTATATTGCTGTGAGCCCTGATGATAATCGGGGCAGAGCGACACATTGGCAACGCGCACATAGCCGCTAGAGCGGTATATTTCGTCACTCCCAAACAGCATTGAGAATTCAAACCGTTGTTGCTTCATCCATTTATGAGCACTTTCAACTAATTGATTAACATAACCGAGCCCGCGATAGTCAGGGTGAACACAGACTTCAGCGACACCACCAATTGGATAAGCGGTGTCACCTTCTATTACGATTTTTTCATGTATAGCGAGATGCGCCACTAAAATGCCTTGCTCAATGTCTTCAATAAACCATCGATGTTTCGGCATCTCATTGTAGTAGCGCTGAGTCTTAAAGCGAGCTTCTTCAGGTTTAGTAAAGCATTGACTTAGTAAGGCTTTTAACTGGCTATCGAGGGTCTCGTCAACGTCTGAATCTTTGATGTATTTAACGCTCATAAATTTCCTTTGACTAATTACGAATGCACTTTTCAGTGACCACATTGTGCAGGCCCTTATCTGGCCCTTTTGCGATCTCAATTTGACTGCGAATCGAGTAGCAAGTTGAGTTATCTTTGTTACTCATAGATTGAATCGTAACCGTTCCTTTATTACTGGAACGTGAGTTGGTCCACTCTTCAACATTGCCTTTTTTTGGGCGTTTCATAAGTGCCGTAATGGCATTTTTGTGCAGTTGCTGGTCTTCTTTTGTGAAGCTCTTAGATTCACTAAGGCCAAGGGTTTCTGCTGTAGCATCACCAATGCGATCGATCAATTGTATTGGTGAAGTAAAAATACCACTAATAACGCCAGTCACTGCTCCTTTGCTGGCTTCACGTCCAGCTTGCTCTGCTTTTAAAACAAGTTCTTCTGCCTGAGAAATGATGATAGGTACGTCTTTTCTCAAATTTTCACTTTCCTTGAGAATACTCGGCACCTGAGCAGATATTTGCGCGATGTTCTGGTTACTCTCTCTCACTGTTTTGTTAGTCGAGTCAATGCGTTTGAGTAGTGTCGGTACGGTTTTTCGCCACTCTTCAGATTGGTGAACAAGTGGCGGGAGAGCATTGCGAACCTGTTCTATTTCGGCAAGCAATGTTGGGATCTGAGTATTTATATCATCGACTCGGCTTAGTACTTGCGGAACCAAATCCTGATAGCCCTTACTTTGTTCCAGGATGGGTGGAATGAGCTGTTGAATTTTATTAATTTCGTCAATGACGGGCGCGACTCTTTGTGCCGTTTGGTCAACTTGAGCAAGCAGCTGAGGCAACTCAGTACGCAGTTGTTTGAGTTCTAATGTAAATAAAGTCAGCGCAATCGCCAGTGCAATTAACCCAAGACCACTGAGTAACTTGATCGCTTTTATTAAGGATGTCATGCCGTTATCTCCGCCAACACAATGATCACTTCAAATAACAATAGTATCGATTCTGACGGTGTATTTGTAGAGGTAATTCTGTCAATAAAGAGGCAATGACTGAATTGGTGATTGAGTTCGAAGTTTGTCGTAAAAAAAATAAGTAGGACAATCGATTAGCCCGGATTATCGCCGGGCTAAGTTCGATCACACTTTAAAGTAGGCTAGCATTTGGTTTAGCTCATCAGACGCTGTTGCCATGACTTGAGACTGTTTCGCCAAGTATTGACTTGCCTGACGAATTTCACCCGCGGACGAATGTATGGTGGTAACGTTCTCGTTAACTTCGTTGGATACAACACCTTGTTGGTCTGCGGCTGCCGCTATTTCGGCTATCATGTCGTTGGCTCTCAATAGGTTCTCAACGATTGAGTCCAATTGTTGCTTAGCCTCACTTGCCACCTCGGAGCTGACGATGATTTTTTGCTGGTTGTTACTCATCATCGAGAGCACGTTATTGGTTTTCTCTGTGAGTTTATCGATGGTGATTTGTACCTGAGCGGTTGACTCCTGAGTGCGGCTTGCGAGGTTTCTGACTTCATCGGCAACCACGGCAAAGCCTCGGCCTTGTTCGCCAGCACGCGCGGCTTCAATAGCAGCATTGAGCGCCAACAAATTGGTTTGCTCCGATACTTCGTGAATCACAGTCACTACGTTACTGATATCACTGACGCCTTGCTTGAGCTCTTCAAGTGAATGATGGGTTTGGGTAATATCGTCAGAAATTGATGAGATGTCCGATGCTGTTGTGTCCATGCTGACACTGCCTGCTTGTGCCAACTCGCTGACTTGCGAGGCTGCTTGAGCGGTACGTTCAGAACTAGAGGCGATATCTCTGATGGTGCTCGACATCTCGCTCATCGCCGTGGAAAGTTGTTCTAGCTGACCATTTTGAGATTCAATGCTGGAGGAGGTTTCTTCACTAGATACAGCAATACTATTGGATAGTTGGCTAGATTGCTGAGAAGAGGTTTTCGCTGTGGAAAGTGTTTGGCGCATTACGGTGAGCATACGATCAACTTCATTGCTCAAAACACCAATCTCATCTTGTCGAGATTGCTGCATATCGATAGTGAGGTCGCCATCTGCGACATGATGTATTTTTGAGACCAGAGTTTCTAGTGGTTTTACGATATTACGCGCGATAACAATGCATACAGTGATGAGAATGAGTGCAGCGATGGAGTCCAAGACAATTTCTTCGATCAGTTGTTCTTTAAACGCTTTGTCAATATCGGAAACCTGAACGCCAGAACCAATGATCCAGTTCCACTTAGGGATGTATACCACATAGGAGATTTTTTCAGACTCTATATTGTCATTACCTACCCAGTAATAGGTAACGAAGCCACTGCCATCTTTGACAGCAACGTCGGACATTTCACGCCAAAACAGGTTGCCACGAGCATCGGTGAGGTGGTCTGCGTTGGTTCCATTTAGAGAAGGCACCATTGGATGCATAATTACATCATTTGTTGAGCTCGCTATCCAGAAGTAATTGCCATTGTCATAACGCAACTCAGCGATAGAGGCTTTAGCGTGTTCTATTGCGGCTTCTCGGCCCAATTTTTTCTCTTGGCTTATATAATGCCGCGCCAATGTTTCGGCGAGTTCGACGGCAGAGCGAACTCGCTCTTGCCTTTGTTGATAGCTCGATTCCTTTTGAATGAACAATGTCATTATACCCAGACTAAATAGTAGTAATGTTGCCACGGCTACTATTAGTTGAATTTTGGTTTTAATCGACAAGTTACTTAATGTCACGATGTATTCCTATGCCATTCTGATTTTAATTAATAAAGCGCAATGTATTCACTGTATGTATAATTAATAGTTATATTCATTAGATTTACAGGAAAAGAAAGTAATATATTTATCTCCGTTTGTATATAGTAATATGATGGGAAATTAGATGTACAAAGAGAGAACCTGTTTATTATATGAACAATAATGAAAAGAGATGATAATATGTCACCCAGACGGGGTATTTTCCGTTTATATCGATATCTAAATATAGGTAAAGTTAATATCTAGCTTGCTCTTCTATTTGATCGTGCCTTAAATCTTTCAGCAAATCTTGAAATTGCTTCTGTAATGGTTTGTTCAAAACTTGATCTGCTCCAGCGTCGATAAATGCCTTTTTAGACTCAGCGAACACATCAGCGGTCCAGCCGAATAAAACGGTCTTGAGTTTTAAGATTCTGCGTATCATCTGGCTAGCTTCTATGCAATCCATAATTGGCATGTGATTGTCCATTAAAATAAGGTCAAAGTTATCATTATCTAACAAGTCGATAGCTTGAGAACCACCATGTTAAATTTGTACCTTATGCCCTTATTTTCCTCACTTTTAACCGTAAGTTCGCCTCCCATTTTTACAACAAACTGTTTTACGATAGCCAGGCCAAGACCTGTTCCGCAAAATTTGCGGGTTGTCGATGCATCTGCCTGAACAAATGGGTCAAAGATTTTATCTAACTTTTCAGGAGCTATTCCTATCCCACTGTCAGAAAGAGTAAAAGTAACAGTATTAGTCTGATACGAATAAGGATAAATAGACACTGAAATTTCCCCTTTATGGGTAAACTTAATAGCATTATTTATCAGGTTATAGAGTATTTGCCGTACTCATTTCTGATCACCGATAAAATAACTATTTCTATGGAATGGGTTGTTTATAGTTAAAGATATTCCTTTTTCTCTGCAAATAGGGGCGTAGGTGGAATCTAGAGGTGTGATCATTTGATCGATAGAAAAGGAGCAGACTCAAACTCAATTAATCCTTCATTATTAGTGAGCACTATTGCATCACGAGTATGACGCTCAAAATCGGCATGTAACCAGGCCTTTTACTGTGTTTCCTCGAGTCTTTGAGTTTACGTTTTTATCTGGTTTTGCGATTTATTGAGCCGGGATTAAGAGACAACCCGAAATAAGATGGAACTTATGAAGGTCCTTAAAGACGTCATCATCGTCCGCCTCGGGATGTTTCAGCCAGCAAATGTTCATGTTGTTTATGCCTATGTGATTATGAATTCGATGCCGTGTGTTTGCCACCACTCTTACTTATGAGAAGTCTTTTCAATCTCATTTACGATGTGTTGTTGTTGCTATTTTGCCTATTAAATCCAACAATCTAATTATCTTTTTGGGCTGGAACCGCTATGAATCAAGATATTAACCTTGCTGATGTTCGTGCGTTTGTGTTTGTTGCTAACTTAGGCAGTTTTACTAAAGCAGCACAAGCGTTAAACGTATCTCGCTCCCACGTATCTCGACAAATTCAGTCGCTTGAAAAATCGATGAAAGTTAGCCTAATCGTGCGTTCAACACGAACAATGAAACTCACCGAAACGGGACGGCGGTTCTTGTCCGCCTGCGATGGAGCACTTTATTCGATTGATTTGGCTGTGACCAAAGCCGTCAATGAGGTTGAAGCCGTGCAAGGAAATATCAAGGTGAATTGCGTGGGTGGCGTTATCGGTGAGGAGCTTATCGCAGGGAAACTGGTACAATTCCTACAGCAACATCCAGACGTAACGATTGAATTGGATTTCTCGAGTCACCGTGTTGATTTACTAGAAGATGATTTTGACCTAGCGATCAGAATGGGATCTTTGCCCGATGCCAGTTATGTGGCGCGACATTTACGTGATGTCGATATGGCAACATTAGCCAGTAATGATTATCTAATGAATAACCCCAAGATCAATCACCCAAGAGATTTGCTGAATCATCGCTGCTTAACTGGTTCGGTTTCAAAGTGGAAATTTAAACGCTCAAAGAGTGATGAAGAATATGAGGTGAGTATTTTGGGCGGACTAAAATGTAAGAATGGTCGTGTCCTTGTTGAGGGAGCAAAAAAAGGCATAGGGATAATTAGAGTGCCTACGATGTATTGTGTTAAAGAACTGGAATCAGGAACGCTTTGCTCAGTGATGTCTAATTGGCATGTGCCTTCAGTGCCCTTGTCCGTGATATATCACAAAGACCGATACCAACCAAGAAGGTTACGAGAGTGCATTGAGTTTTTAGTTAATTCAATGCGAGTATAGATTTGTAATATCGGTCAACAGCCTGTTTTAAAGTATGATTTTGTGCATTCTTGGCATACAAATAGGAAGCGAAAGTATGTTGCAAAAACCGTGAATAAATCATTGTTTTATCGTAGTTTGTGTTAACTATTCTGGCTTAAACGTAATTGTTTTCCTAGACTGAAACAGGCAGTTTAAGCTAGGTAGTGATATTGTTTTATTTTTAGTGTGATGTAGCTAGGGACGTGTTTTATGCTGTTTTTCGCTAGGTGGGTAATAAAAAAAACGAAATCTAATGGTTTTTTTTCGTATTTATTCGGCTTAATAACAATCGCCTCATTGGCATTTCAGACCATAGAAGCATCTGATAATTCGATCATAAATAATAGCTATGGAAGAGAACACTCCACCTCTCAGTTGAAAAGTATCATCACCGAGCTTAAGTATGTAGAAGCAGTGTTAACGTCTTCAGTATCTAATTACGTTTTGTCACAGGATACGAAATGGTTGCAACGATATAACGAATCTGAATCCAAGCGAACAGAGCTAGTTAAGGTATTACTAACAAGTGAGGTTGAAAGCGAACGTGAGTTAGCATCGAAGCTAGAATATTTATACCATCAAAACTTTAAGTTGGAGATGAATACCTTCCAATTAGTCAGCGAGGGGAATATTAATACTGCTCGAGATTTAATAACTGGTAATAAATATCAAGCTTATAAGAGTGAATACAATAGTGTGCTGTTGGAATTTACTAGCCAGGTTGAAAATAGAGTTGACAGCTTTGAACAGCAGGGACAATTAGGACTCACCGCCCAAGAGCAAAAGTGGATTCAAGATAATACAGTTACTTTTGGTATTGAAAACTGGCCACCTATATTGTTTCAAAAGCAAGACAATCAAATTGGCGGCATTACTGGCGAAATTGTGAGTCAAATTGTTGATAGGACGGGACTCAAAGTCGAGCTTGTTGGTGGCAAGTGGGATGACTTGCTAGTTAAGTTCAAAGATGGAGCGCTTGACGTAATGCCAAATGCACATATGACCCAAGAAAGGAAAGCGTATGGAAGCTTTACTACTCCATACTTTTTAGTAAGAGAGATGTTTTTTGTAAGGGAAGATGACTTTAGATTTGCGGTGGCTGCCGATTTAGCAAACGCAACAGTCGCTGTGACAAAGGGTTACAGCACAATCAATAGACTTAAAAATCTTTACCCTGAGATACGCATACTCGAAGTAACAGGAATAGAACAGTCTATAGAAGCGGTGCTTAGTGGAAAGGCGGATGCGCTAGTAGATGCAGGCAGCGTGGTTCGTCATCGGTTATCACTTAAAGAGATCGACAGTCTGCGGGCCATCGAAGATGTTGTATCATCTACCACTATTCATTTCTGGTCGACTTCGAGTAAGCCAATATTGCATTCGATTCTACAGAAGGGGTTGGATTCTTTAAAACTCAGAGATTTGGTTCTAACAAAAAATGAGTGGCATCAAGAACAGGACAATAAAGTAGAGGAGTCGTTTGATACAGCGATTTCAAGTACTTTTAAATATGTGGTTACTTTTTCTGGGTTAGTATTCCTTATCCTTATCGTTATTGTGTCACGAGTTTTTGGGATTAGCGATGGTGAACTAGCCATCAAGCTTGGAAATAGGAGATTTAGGCGTTCAATAATATTGACTCAGTTTATGCTCTCCTTCGCTATACTATCGGGAGTTACGATGGTGATTAGGTATGCGGAGCAACAGAGTATGGCATCTATCAGCTATAGCTTGGATATGTTGTTAAATTCGACACATAAACGCTTGATTGGATGGGTGAATCTCGAGCTCCACACCTTAGCCAAATTGGGAAAGGACCCTGAGCTCGTGAGTTTAGTTGAAGAACTGCTTATCGTTGAACGGACACAAGCTGACCTCCTAACCTCTCCTGTACAACAACAACTGAGAAATTTTATAGAAGACAACAAAGGGGTATCTGATTCTTTTGGCTTTTTTGTCATTTCACCCGACAGGATAAGTTTAGCATCCAAACGCGATTCCAATGTTGGTACGTTAAACTATATTCAACAGCAGCGACCAGATTTATTAGAGCAAGTCTTGAATGGTCGAAGTGTCTTTGTTCCACCAATCCGATCAGATATAGTTTTATCAGCCAACGATATGAAGCCAACAATGTTTTTTGCGGCTCCTGTGTTTAATCAAAATCAAGATGTTATAGCAATACTGACAAAGCGTCTTGATTTTGAAGGAGAATTTTCAACGATATTGTCGTCTGGTTTTATTGGTAAAACGGGTGAAACGTATGCTGTAGACCGTTCGGGTTTGTTATTGTCAAATGTTCGCTTTGAGAGTCAGTTGCAATCGATTGGATTGTTAGATTCGGGTCAGCACTCCTCTTTAAATGTACGAGTAGCGAACCCTGGGGAAAGTTTAGTTGCCAAGCCACGCAATGCCCAATCTAGTTGGCCTTTAACTGTCATGGCGCAAAGTATAAGCAATGGACAATCAAGTAGTAACATTGCTGGGTACAACGACTATCGAGGTATCCCTGTTGTCGGGACGTGGATTTGGGATGATCTTCTTAATATAGGTATTACAGCAGAAGTCGACGTTGCAGAGGCATTTGATCTGCTTAATACCTTTAAATTCACAATATGGTCGTTACTTGTTATTTCTCTCACGTTAATGTTAGGTTCGAGTATTTTCACGCTAAAGATTGGTTCACGTGCGACGCGAGCCTTATCGAGAACACAAGAAGAATTAGAAACACTGGTGTTACAGCGTACAGCGGAACTTCAGGTTAACACAGAAAGAACGCGTACGATTATTGAAAATGCTTCGGATGGTATCGTCGTTGTTAATGAGCAAGGGTTGATTTTGGAATTTAGCCCATCAGCACAACGCATATTTGGATATAAGGCAGATGAAGTTATTGACAAGAAAAATGCGTTCCCTCGACTCATTCATCAACCGTTTTCAGAATTTCACACAAGTTATATTCAGAAAAAAGCACAAAACCGTTCGTTAATTGAATTAAAAGGGTACAAACGAAGTGGCGAAACAATAGACCTTGAGGTCGCCATTAATAAAATGGTCGTTTCTGGAGAAACGCTGTTCACAGGCGTTTTTCGTGATACGACAGAAAGAAAAGAAGCTGAACGAGAGCTCCGGATTGCAAAGCAGAAAGCAGAGGAAGCAACGAAAGCCAAAAGTGATTTTTTGGCTAACATGAGCCATGAAATACGAACACCGATGAATGGGATAATTGGCATGAGTTACTTAGCCTTACAAACCGACCTGAACCGGAGACAATCTGACTATATCTCTAAAATTCAAAGTTCAGCGGAGTCTTTGCTCCGTATTATTAATGACATATTGGATTTCTCGAAAATAGAAGCGGGAAAAATGGATTTAGAAAATACTGAATTCCTATTAGATGATACCTTGGGCAGCTTGCTACATATCATTGCTCACAAAAGCCGGGAAAAAGGGGTCGAGTTACTTTTAGATGTTGATCAGAACCTACCAAGTAGATTAGTGGGTGATCCTTTGAGACTCAGTCAAGTCTTGCTGAACCTAACAAATAATGCGTTGAAGTTTACCGATACAGGAGAAATCGTAGTAAGGGTCAGCTTGGTAGAATCCAAAAGTAATCAGGTCAAAATTGAATTCTCGGTAAAAGATACGGGTATTGGTATGAGTAAAGAACAAGTTGCAAAGCTATTTCGTTCATTTAGTCAAGCTGACCCATCAACAACTCGAAAATATGGTGGAACGGGTTTGGGCCTGACCATTAGTAAAACACTAAGTAAGATGATGGGAGGTGATATTTGGGTGGAAAGCGAACCAGATGTTGGAAGTACTTTTTATTTTACAGCTTGGTTTGGCATTGCAAAGGAAATAATTGAGGATGAAAAAAATTCGGGATTAAACCTGGCAGGGTTACGGGTACTTATTGTTGATGATAGTGAGTCAGCGCGACAAATCCTGTTCAATTTGTGTCGGAGTTTTGATTTTGAAGCAGACATCGCACCTTCTGGTCCTGAAGCATTGGAAAAAATGGCTCTTGCCGAAAGCTTTAATAAGCCGTACGAAGTCGTTTTAGCCGATTGGAAAATGCCGAATATGGATGGCATTCAATTAGCTGTAGAAATAGAAAAAAATGATAAGGTAGTGTCAAATCCTAAGTACATTATAGTTTCTGCTTATGAAAAGGGCGAGGTGTTAGCGGAGACCAAAGATGTCAGGATAGATCAATTTTTAACTAAACCCGTAAGTGCATCAACACTACTCGATGCGATATTCGCCGCTATGAACAAGATGGGACCGGCTACTCTATCCGAAAATAAAGGGCAATTAGACATTTCTGAACTTTCCATTCTTAAAGGTACCCGAATCCTTGTTGTAGAAGACAATAAAATCAACCAGGAAATAGCAGTTGAACTCCTTACCTTTGCAGGCTTTGATGTGTCTACTGCAAGTAATGGGCAAGAAGCGGTTGAAAAAATAAATAGTATGGATTTTGAACTAGTATTGATGGATATTCAAATGCCAGTGAAAGATGGTTATGAAGCGACTCAAGAAATTCGGTCGACTGGTTTACATGACGATTTGCCAATCATTGCAATGAGCGCTAACGCAATGGCTGCCGATAAAGAACGGTGCCTGTCAGTTGGAATGAATGACCATTTGGCAAAGCCTATCAATCCAGAGCTTGTCTTTAAGACGATTGCTCACTGGATTAATCCAAAAGAGAACGTGACTACGGTGGAAATGGCACCGTTACCAGATAACCAGCCATTTCATGTGGAAGGCTTCGAAACTGAAGCCGCGGTTTTGCGCATGGCTGGTAACCTCAAGGCCTACAAAAAAACACTCTCACATGTTATTGATTCGGAATATGATGTTGTGGAGCGTATTCAAAGAGCAATGAACGAAAACGATATTAAGAGTGCCATTATAGCAGCACATAGCTTAAAGGGGATTGCAGGCAATATAGGCGCTACGTACTTAGTAAAGCCCTTGGCGTTGCTAGAAAGTACACTTATCAAACAACAACAAAGTGGGGCGTGCGACCTTATCAGTCTGCGAACGGTGCTCGAGGATCTTTCGCTCTTAGTCGATAGAATGGTAGTAGCGATTGAAAAGGCGCTGGCACATAATGCCCCTGTTACGGAGAGTAATGCTATTGATAGAAACTTGTTTTTAAAACTGTCCGCGAAAATTCTTGAGCAATTAGATAACTTCGATAGTTCCGCCGTTGACACATTTGATGCCTTGATTATTGCGATTGGTGCAAATGAAGAGGAGTGTTTAGCGAAGGAGATACTAGGTAAACTATCGAATTTTGACTTTGAAGGAGCACAGCCTCTAGTACAAAAATTTATTGATCAATACGCGCAGTGAAAAAGCTTTTTCTAAACAAAATATACGAATGGAAGGTTGTCATACTAGAATAAAGCGAAGCCATTTTTAAACGTCAGTTAAACCGATTGCTTTAGGAGTACCTCAGAGATATGGGATGTACTTGGTTAGACTACAGGTAATTTGGAAAGCTAGAGGGGGGATGATGGGCAAAGAGGAAAAAGCAATAGTTTTAGCAGTGGATGACACTGTTACCAATATCGAAGTGGTAAAAGGTGTCCTATCGGGTGAGTATTTGGTTCAAGCTGCTCTTAACGGCGAAACCGCTTTGAAAATTATTGAAAAAAAGAAACCGGATCTGATTTTGTTGGATATTATGATGCCAGGCCTCGATGGCTATGATGTTTGTCGTATCCTCAAAACCTCCGAGCATACTAAAGATATACCTATTATCTTTTTAACTGCAAAATCTCAAGAAGAAGATGAAACTAAGGGGCTGTCACTAGGGGCGGTAGACTATATTATTAAGCCAATCAGTCCTCCTATCCTTAAAGCAAGAGTTAAGACCCATCTACTGCTGAAAAGCTTTCGTGACCAACTTGCTAGACAAAATGAAATACTTGAAGAGAAAATTCAAGACCGAACTAAGCAACTCAATAATCTTCAGGATGTGACGATAGTGGCCATGGGAGCTCTAGCTGAATCAAGGGATCCCGAAACCGGCAACCATATCCGTAGAACACAAGCCTATGTGAAGACCCTTGCGAAAGCGCTGGCCAAAACACCGAAGTATCAAGCTGTTCTTCAACCCGATATCATTACTGCTATGTATAAGTCTGCACCGTTGCATGATATTGGCAAAGTAGGTATTAGTGATGACATATTATTTAAACCGGGGCGCCTGACGGAAGAAGAGTTTGAAGAGATGAAAAAGCACACGGTTTATGGCCGCGATGCAATAGCTGCAGCAGAAAGAGCGTTGGGGGTTGCGGATAACTTTCTGATTTTTGCAAAAGAGATTGCTTATTCTCATCAAGAAAAATGGGATGGTTCTGGTTATCCATTAGGACTATCAGGGGAAGACATCCCTTTGTCAGCGCGTATTATGGCGCTTTCTGATGTATATGATGCGCTGATTTCGAAACGTGTTTATAAGCCCGCATTTAGCCATGAGAAGGCTAAGAATATCATATGTGAAGGTCGCGGCTCTCATTTCGAACCACTCTTAGTTGATACATTTCTCACTATCGCCGAGGATTTTAAAAACATAGCTAACCAGCATAAAGATTAACTATTGCACCGAGCTTAGATGAATCTTCTTTGAGATGTACTGATATAGCTAAGCCTATACGATCTATTAACTGGCAAGTTGGACTTCTGAACCGACAACCTCATGACTACTAAGAAGTTCGACGATGGATCCGACCTGATATTTATCGAGTATGCGTGATTTGTATGTGCTTATGGTTTTGGCACTCAATCCGAGAAACTCTGAGATTTGCTTGTTGCTGTAGCCTTTTTTCAAATAGTTATAAACTACAGTTTCTCTTTGTGATAAGACGAGATTACGTTTTGAGCATCGATAGTCTGTTTTAAATAGATTATGACCACGTGATACACCACAAATGGCATCTTTGATGAGAGATGGCTCTTCCGATTTACTAATATAGCCATTAGCTCCGAGCTTGTAGGCGGTTTCGGAGTAGATTGGGTAGCCATAGCTAGAAACGTAAATAGCTTTACCTGAATACCCCATTGCGTAGGCTTTACGCAACAGTTCATATCCATCGGCCTGATCAAGGTTAACATCAAGAACAATGAGACCAATATTATTGGTTTCAATGAGCTTTAGAGCTGTTTCGACTCGACCAGTCTGGTGTACAAGGTTGTAGTTGCCAAGATCTGACAGTATACGAGAAAGACATTCTCGTATGAGTGGGAAACGGTCTACGACCAAACAATCTATATCATTTATATACGACATGATGATTTCACTTTGTTGAGCTATGCCTATATCTCTAATGGATAGACAGTTGCTTAAATAGCATTTAAAAACGACAGAAAAACCACACTTTTAGTGATAAGTGCAAGTCAAAGTATTGACGGGGTGGAGTATAAGGATAAACGCTTGGAAGGTCTGGAATATGGTGTATTCCATTTTGGAATTTTTGTAGGAAAAGAGAGTGGTGCCGTCACGAAAGCAACACCAGTTTGTGACGAAGATATGAATTCGCATTTTTGACTCTAGCGCCCGTATTAAGGCAAAAGGAACTCGTTTTGTGTAATAACGTGATCTTGCCGACTTCAAGGTAAGCACGTATGTGCTAAGAATATTAACTGCGTGATGATGATACAGATAAAGTACCGCAGCGAAATTCACTATCAAGTTTACGGTTTAAGGGAGCATAATGCGAAAATCAGCAGTCATCCGATTGGGAATTATATGGACGATTTTTGTCAGCATTTTTTATGCATCATTTGCCAAGGCCGAGCTGAGTTATACGGTGCAGACCCGGCTTTTCTATAAAGAGCGGCTATTCGTTGAACCTATCTGGAACTTAACCCCAGGGATCAGGCGTACCGTTCGCATCGATCCACAACATACACTTTCTGTGTTGTTAACCGAGTTGTCTAACAGAACGATTCAGCTAGAAACCGAACTTGAGGCCAATAACGTTGATTATGCGCCAGTGTTTGTCTTGTCACCAAACGATAGAGCAAAGCTGGATTTGGGGCTTTGGGATTTTTCAGTCAATGTCGTGGTTAATGCGATAAAGTAAATACATAAAAATACCAATAAAACACTGTCTTTGCGTCAAGCTTCTTGCTTTCAAACTTCGCGGTTTGCCCCTATCTGTTAAACTTACAAATGACGCTGATTAGCATATGGTAAGGCAATTTAACTGACCTAGAGGTGATCCCATGGAGAGCGCTTGGTACCAGAGCAGGCAAACAGTCAACCAGCAACGGTTTGGTTTGGGGGCTCGCACGGATTCTACAACCCAGGTTGCGGAGCCTCTACAGCAGCTAAAGCTGTCACATTTTGTTCACTCTTCCATCGCTCATCTACCCTCGAGTGCTGCAGTGCTAGCCGTTTTTTTTGAACTGACTGAAAAACGTAAGCAAGCAACGTCAGACAGTGAAAAACGCGCGATCAGCAAATCGATTAACCAACAAATTCAAGGCCACTTCCGCAATTTAATTCATGCTCGAAATTTGCAAACCTTATACACACCCTATGGCTTTCAAGAGCGCATAGTGCAATTTTGGAGCAATCATTTCGCGATCTCAGCAGACGTTCGTCGAGTTAAGCCTATCGCTTCATCGCTCGAGAACGAAGTGATACGTGCTCATTGGGATCGTGACTTTCTATCGATGTTATTGGCCGTCAATCAGCATCCTGCGATGTTACTTTATCTGGATAACCATCAATCAATTGGACCGAATTCGAAAACTGGAAAAAAGAGAAATAAGGGGCTGAATGAAAATCTCGCAAGAGAGATATTAGAGCTTCATACTCTGGGTGTGAATGGGGGGTATACTCAAGAGGATGTGTTGGCGCTCGCTAAGGCCATTACAGGGTGGAGCCTGAGTAACAAAACCTTTGAGTTTCAATTTAAAGATCAGCTCCACGAACCGGGCGGTGTGAATATCCTTGGTAAGGAGTACACCCAGCCGGGATTGATTCAGGGTGAAACGGTAATCTCTGATTTAGCGAATAATCCGAATACCGCTAAACACATCGTCGACAAGCTGGCGTACCATTTTCTGGGCACTGAGAGTGAAAAGGTGGCGCAATCTATGTTATCAGCTTGGTTAGAGAGCGAAGGTTCGTTACTGGCCGTCTACCAAGCCTTACTGACTCATCCTTCTGCCTATGAGCCATTTAAGCGAAGGTTTCGTACCCCAAATGAATGGTTTTTTGCCGTGTTAAGAAGTGCGGCGATTGAACCAAGCGCAAAGCAAATGCAGGGGATGTTGCGTCAGCTCGGTCAAGAACCTTTTATGGCCTTGTCTCCCGCAGGTTGGCCTGATAGCGATGCCGATTTCAACAGCCCTTCGGCATTAACACAGCGCTGGCAAGTGGCAAACCAGGTGGCTCAGCTTCTAATGAATTCATTGAAAGCGGGTGAAATAAGTGCAAGCGACAAACTGACAGCTATGATAGAGATGCTCTACGGCAGCACTCTTGAACAACACACGCAGGTTGCTATTGAAAATGCACCTGATCCTCTTTCAAAATTTGTTTTACTTTGGATGAGTCCTCAGTTTCAGTATCGTTAACAGGTGGGACTAATGATTACCAGAAGAGAAGTTTTACAAGGTCTGGCTTTTGGATCTTTAATTTCAGTTTTCCCATCGTTGTCACTGGCTCGCTCCTCGTTATCAAGCAAGCCTCTGGTCTGGATCACTTTAAGAGGCGCGATGGATGGATTGAATGTCGTGGTTCCTTATGGGGACAAAGATTATGCCGGTTTGCGGCCAAATATAGGTTTATCTTTGGCTGAGGTGAATCAACTGGACGAGTTCTTTGGACTTCACCCCGCGTTACAACATGGCTATGAACTCTATAAAAAAGGCCAGGCCAGCTTTATTCACGCTTGCGCGACCGGCTATCGAGAAAGGTCTCATTTTGATGGGCAAAAAGTATTAGAGAATGGGACGCTGGATCCCATGGCAATGGAAGGTTGGCTAAATCGCTATCTGTCACTGAGTCAACACAACCAGGCAATAGCAATAGATTCAGGGATCCCGTTAATTGTGAGAGGGCAGCAAGGTGTGAGCAGTTGGTATCCTCACAAGTTGAGAGCTAAGCAAAAACAAGCGGAGTTACTTCGCGAGTTGTTTCAGTCGGATGCTGAATTGGGCGAAAATTTTGACTCCGCCATGGCAGTCGATGCGATGGCGAGTTCATCCTCCCAAAGCAAACATTTTAATAATCTAATGTCGCAGGCCGGGAAGTTTCTCAGTACCCCAGAGGGACCAAATGTGGCGGTTCTAGAGTTAAGTGGCTTCGATACTCACTCGGGGCAAGGCAGTGTGCAGGGGCGTTTAGCCAGTAAATTGCGCCAGTTAGACAAGGGCCTGTTAGCTTTGCAACAATCTCTTGGTGAGCGCTGGAGCGAGACTATAGTGATTGCTGCCAGTGAGTTTGGTCGAACGGCAAAAGAAAATGGCACAAAAGGAACCGACCACGGCACGGGCAATGCGCTTTTATTGTTTGGCGGTGCACTCAATCAGTCGAAAGTCACAGCAAATTGGCCCGGCTTGTCTAAAGAGTCCTTGTATCAAGAGCGAGATCTCGCCGCAACGATGGATATTAGGTCGATATTGAAAGGTGTCCTTATTGAGCATATGGGCGCGACCCAGCCACAGGTCGAAGCCGTATTCCCCGATAGTGTGGATTTGAAACCTTTAGCCGGAGTGGTGTAATCATGTCAACACCACTGTCAACACCACTGTCATCATTAACATTAGAGCAAGCCAAACTCATCTGTAATAATTACGCACGCCTTTTTGATCGTAAGTTGGTGGAAAACACCCAGGGCGATGAAACACTCGTAGAGAAACTGTGGCATGCGCCATTTGTATTGCTGTCTCACGGCAATGAACAGGAGCCAATATTTAACTTTGCCAACCAGAATGCAATCACACTCTTTGAATTCCCTATCGATGAATTATTAAGACTACCTTCCAAATTGTCGGCTGAACCAGCTGAACAACTACAACGTGAGCAGTTGTTAAAGCAAGTCAGTGAACACGGGTATATCGATAACTATTCTGGTGTCAGGATTTCATCCACGGGCCGCCGCTTTCGCATTGACAATGCGATAATTTGGGATCTATTTGACGAGCAAGGGCAATATCAGGGGCAAGCGGCGATGTTTGAGAAGTGGGTATATTTGCCATGAAACACGTCATTTTTGCACTGATGTTGCTGGTGGTTGCTTGCGCTCATGCATCATCACCTGAAGCATGGGAGGAGTTTCGCAATGATGTGGAAAGTAAGTGCCTAACAGCGGCTGAAAGCTACGTGCGCGCTGCAAATGTGACTGTCGATCCTTTTGGCAGTGAGAAGTATGGCGTAGCGATTGTTTTCGGTGAATCCAACGATTCCGGTTCATCGGTCGCGCTCGTATGTCTTTACGACAAGCAGACGAAAGACGTCGCGCTATACGCGAAAAGCCCTATAGAACCACCAGAAACGATTAAAGTGAAGCGAAACGGTGATTCCAGGTGCAATGAGGCAGTACCACTCAAGTCACGGCCTCATTAGTATGTTTTGACTTGGTTGATCATTCACCAGCCATAAGCTGTTTATGACCTTTAATGCTAGATAGCAACATGTAGATTGCCGTTGCCATTAAAGTCGCAAATAAGTAGCTCATAAGGCCCTGACTATCAGTCATGAAGTTATCAGCTAGGATCGGACCAGAGACTGAACCTAGGCTGTAGCAAAGTAACATCACTTGAGTTGCAGAAATGATGTAACTTTCGTCGAGTTTTTCACATCCCAAATTAATCGCAATCGGGTATAAGGCAAATGTCGCCATTCCAATCAGAAATAAACTCCCAGCGAGAACGGTTAATTCGTTGCTCAGAATAATCAAACCAATGGCAAAGACACCCAGCAAACAAAAGAGCCCCATTAGTAGTGTTCTGCCGGCATACTTGGCGAAAACCGGCACTATGGGTTGAACCGCCATACCACCCAAAATAACTAACGCCATCAACGCGCTTAACTGCGATTGGGAAATGTTTCGGTTTTGCAGTTCAACTGGCAGCAGGCCATATATAGCACCCAATGTTAGACCCGAAACGATGCAGCCGATGATCGCAGCGTGACTGAGCTTAGAAATTTGCTTTAGTGACAATGCCTGTGAGTGCGCACTTTCAGGTTGACGAGTCGGAATAAAGGCCAACACCGCTATGGCTGAAAATAGCATCAATAAAATCGTCAAAAATGGTAGGTGACCTTCTGTACCGACAACCCCAATAAAAAGTTGCCCAAGCGCAGCCCCGCCATACAGTGCACCCATATATAGACCTAGTCTTTTTGCACGGCCCTTCTCGTCGCCGGTCATCAGCCAGGATTCAACGATGACAAAAACGCCCGCAACAGCAATACCTGCTATGAAACGTGCCACTAACCAAAACCATGCATGGGTGAAAAGTGGAAGTACAACGATGGTAACAACAAATAGCGAAAGACAAAGGATAAACGCGAAACGATGACCAATATGTTTGACTAGTGATTCAATAAAAAACGCCCCAAACAAAAGTCCGGCATAAAACGCGCTTGCTAACCAGCTAGCATAGCGACTTTCAATCCCATACTCACTAAGCACTAAGGGAATTAGGCTCATTAAATAGCCGGATGCTATAGCATAGAGTGCCAAAGCCACAACAGGCACTTTAAAACCAGCTTGAGTTGGGTGTTGAATAGCGTTTTCCACGACGAAGCCTCCGGTTGTGAAAGGAAAAGCAAAACAAGTGAGTATGCAAATTTCGGCGCAAATATGAGGCTTGGCCACCAAAGAGTAAAATGAAAAATAATTGTCCTAATGACAAAGAATTTTTATTGAATAGCAACCAAATTGGTAGGCAAGGGGGAGTGATGATTTAAGGCGAAGATAGGACAATTTTTTGATGCACTAGAGTCAGCAATGAAAAGGGAATATGAGCTTATATGTCAGTGGTATTAGTGAACTTATTGGCAAATTAAGTTTGATGTCTCAGCATGGCAAGATAACGCTCCCTTGCTGGGTTTTTAATTTTAGGATTCCAAGTCAAACCAACTTGCCAATGACAGTGTTTTCCCTCTAGAGGGAGGAAAAGCGTATTTTCGTCACCAAGGCTGCGAGCGCTTAATGGTACAATGGTGAACCCCATATTTGCTCTTACCTGTGACAGCAAGGTCAAAAGGTCATCGGCATACTGGCTTGCTTTTGGTTGCAATTTGAGTTCGAGTGCGGCTTTGTCGATTTGACGTTGGAAACCTTGCCCTCTGTCAGGGTTCAGAGCCAAATATGGCAATGAGCGTACAATAATATCTGGCGACTTACCTAAATGCTCCTTGTGTACGGCGATACATAAGGTTTCTTCTTTAATGGGTATAGAAGTCAATGGTGGTGGTACAGGTAGGGGTATGTAAGCGAGGTGCAAATCTCCGGACACAAGTTGCTCTATTTGGGTCTGTGTAGGAAGATCGTTGAGAGTGATGTGGACGTCTTCGGTGCTTTGTTTAAACCTTGCAATGTGGCTTGGGGCAACCCCGAAGGTAGATACCCCAAATCCGATATGTAGATAACCGGATAGACCAGCGGCGACCTGTTCGGACAATTGATGGAATTGCTGGGAACTTTCTAGAACCCGTTTGGCTTCGGGCAATAAACACTCACCGACGATCGACAGTTTTGCACCAGTACGATTGCGATCAAATAGTGTTGCTCCGACATCGCTTTCTAATCGATAAATTTGCTCTGTCAGCGTTGATTGAGTGACCGCGAGAGCATCAGCGGCTTCTCGGTAGTTTTGATATTTTGCTAGCGTGACAAATGCGTTGAGCAATTCGATATTCATGATCCCCATGTGGTATCAGATAACAAGAAAGAAGAAACCTGCAGAATCAGTATAGTTACGGCATAAGGTCTCATTCAATTGAAGCCTACCACTAATGTAAATAGTACACCTTTTCCAATGGATCGTTTTTCAAGGAAAAAACCAAGATCATCAAGTTTAACAATGCCAGCGACTTTCGACAGTATAGCGACGTCATCTATCACTGTAGTGATATCATCTAATAAGGTAAGTAGGCTCAATCCAGCATAGCACGACCATTTCATGCAATGAATGTGTTATTAACTGTAGCACCGAGTCGTTCGCTGGATCGGACAAGGTTTGTTTTTTATTCAAATCATAATGAATTGACGTGCCTGAAATAATGATTGGCAGTCTCGAGTATGGAATGCTGCTCTGCTTCATCCATATTATCCCATGAACCGTAGATCATTCTCACGCGAGGGTTTTGCCATAGCCTTTCTCTATGTTTAACCATGAAACGCCAATATAAACTATTAAAGGGGCACGCATTTTCGCCTGTTCTTTTCTTGTGGTCGTAGTGGCAACCCTTACAATAGTCGCTCATTTTGTTCACATAAGAAGCGCTGGCCGCATACGGTTTTGTGCCGACAATACCGCCATCTGCGAAAAGCGCCATTCCTCGTGTGTTTGGCATTTCTACCCATTCAATGGCGTCGATATAGATACCCAAGTACCACTGTTCCACCTGTTGAGGGTCTAACTCGGTAAGCAAGCTGAAGTTCCCGGTTATCATTAAGCGTTGTATGTGGTGGGCATAAGCATGATCGAGGGATTGGGAGATGGCCTGATTTAAACATGTCATCTTGGACTTACCAGTCCAGAAAAAGTCGGGCATGTTTTGGTTCGCCTTCAGTACGTTGAGATCTTGATAATGGGGCATGTTCGCCCAATAAACACCACGAATATACTCGCGCCAACCAAGTAGTTGCCTGACAAAGCCCTCTAACTGCGCAATATCGATGCTTGAGTTTGACTTAAAGGCAGCAATTGCTGCGTCGATAACTTCTCGTGGATGCAGCATCTTGGTGTTGAGCGAAAAGGAAAGCCTGCAATGGTATAAGCTCCACTTGGCTAGATGCTCTTTAGTCATAGCATCTTGAAAACGACCGAAATTGGGTAAACAAACTTGGCAAAAATGGGCAAGCAGAGCCAGACTCTGAGAGCGGTTAGTAGGCCAAATAAGAGGCTCGTTAAGATGACCAATGGTCTTTATGTTATGTCGCTCAAGACGAGCACAGATCTCTGAAGTATCGAAAGAAAACAGTAAGGGTGAGGGCAACTGCTCAATGTCGTCAGGTTTCAGTTTCTGTCGGTTATTTTTGTCGAAGTTCCATTTCCCTCCTTCAGGTTTGTCTCCTTGCATCAATATGTTGTGTAAGCGGCGCATCTTACGATAGAAATGCTCCATAACAACGTGTTTCTTGGCGACGAAATAGTCAGGGATGTCTTGAAAGGGGAGAAGAAAGTGCTCTGTTTCTGCCATGCTCGTTGTTGCGTTGGTCAGCTCTAAGTCTGCCAGCTGTTGAGCGAGTCTAAATTCATCTGGCCTTTGATATTCGAAGTGCGATGCTTGATGGGCGTTTATTAGGTGCTGAATAAGCTCGGAGAGCTCAGAAAATGGCTCGGTCTCGTTGAGTGTCAGGTGAAGAACCTGATGCCCCTGACTTGTTAGTGTGTCAGCAAATGCTTTCATCGCTGCGAAAAAGGCACAGATTTTTTGGATGTGATGACGAACGTACGTTGATTCTTGTTGTAACTCCGCAATGACATAGAGAACCGATTTGTCAGGTTGTTGAAACCAAGAATGATTGCCATCAAGTTGGTCTCCTAAAATGAGCCGAATGGTGGTGTACTTCATGACTGTCCACCTTGTGTGTCATTACTATTTATAGATTTAGGCGAGCGAGTTACGCATTCCGACGAGCGAGACAAATTGTGATGACCTTCGTTAAGTGCTCCGCCGTTTCCTTGCCACTTGGTGATAAAGGTCAAATCCGGATCATAGAGTTGCGTTTGTTTAGCCAAATCGAATTGTCGTCCACCTCTGGGATCAGGGCCAACACCGGCGATGTACTGCCAGTTTCCCCAGTTTGAGGCAGTGTCGTAGTCGATGAGTTGAGATTCAAAATATGCCGCACCATAGCCAATCTGTAGAGAGTTCGTTGACAAGGCAGCTGGCGACCAGTTGTCTGCCTCGGTTGCTGATGTAACCCGTTTGTCTCAACTGTTTCATGCAGGCGTTAACAATCGGATAAGCAGTTGTACCGTGAACCCATTGCTTAAAATGTTGCGCATAAAAACTGGTTAAAGGTGGTGAGTGATTAACGCCACGCAATTGGAAAAGTTTGTAACCAACTTTTCTTGCATACCAGTAAAAATATTCGCGCCATAAGAGTTCAAAATAAATCCAATAGGTAGAGTCGTTGGCACCATGTTGATTTTCATAGTTTTTGAGTAGTGAGAGAATGCGCTGTGGCGAAACCGAGCCCAATGCCAGCCAGGGAGAAAATCTGGTTGTGGCGCTGAGATCATCGAGAGCATTGCGTGTCTGTTTGTAATGACTGGCAAAACGATGGGAAAAATAGTCCTTACAGTGTGCATTACCAGAATGCTCACCGCCTACAAAGACGTTGCTTCCAGAAGATGTCGCGCCATGAAAAGGTGCGTGAATACGAGCGATAGAGGGTGTTGGAGGGAGTTGGTTTACTAAGGCAAACTGATGCTCAAGCTTCAATTCTTCAACTTTTTTTCTGAACTGGGTAAATGTCGCAGGCAGCTGGTGAATATCAAAGGGAAGCTGTTCTTCGTTAAACAGCATTCGCGTATTCATTTGTATCACATGTAGTTCACTGTAGCGTTTGGTGAGACACTCTACAGTTGATTGTTCGTCGTAACCGGCAAACGCATCACAGTACAAATGAGTGATATTTTGACGAGATATTAGCTCTTTCAAAACCTCAAAAGGCGTTCCTTCGATAACAAAAAGACGTTGTCCAAACTTAGCAAGAGAGTTGGAGACATCTGCTAGTGATTGTTGTAGAAATTGAATTCTAGCCTGACTAAATTGACTTTCCTGGGAGTAGTGTTTTAGATAGCGACTGAATGAAGGCACAACATAAACACACAGCAAAGCATCGACTTCAAGCGACGCTTTAGCAAGTAGCGGATTATCCTGTACGCGTAAGTCACAGGTAAACCACAAAAGGCCTGTTTTCGTTCCCGACATAAAAGTAATGCACCATGCTTGTAGGAGTTACTTAGTGCTTACGTAGACCATCGATAAAACGTTCAACTTTGACTGAAGCTGTATCTTGGAAAGGTGGATATTGTGTGTTTTTTACTTGTTAACACGTTTTATCAGAGAATTTTCTTAATGTCGCAGCGACCGAAGCTTTAGGCGTCTTGGCGATTTTTTTCATAAGTGCAAAATCGGGTTCAGTAATACCAAAATCTCGCGCTAGCGTATTTAGTAACACAAGCCATAAAGAAGCGGTGACTTCAGCATCGGCTAACGCACGGTGAAAAACACCGTCGTTATCGATGTTATGGTATTGCACTAATTCACCAAGCTTGTGAGAGGGAGCGTCTTGGGTTAGGCGGCGTGAAACTAACAAAGAACAGGCGAAGCTGCCATCATAATTGCGACTAATCTTTTCGAGTTCTGCGTCAAGGAAGCGTTGATCGAAAGACGCATTATGAGCGACCAGGTTACTGCCCTGGATAAAGTCTGAAAATTCGGACATTACCGTTTCGCAATCATCAGCGTCAGCTAGCATTGAATTAGATATTCCGGTGTAGCTTTCAATGAAGCCGCTAACACGAAAACCTGGATTCATCAGGCGTTGGAAACGATCCACGACAATACCGTTTTCAAGTTTAACAGCACCAATTTCAATGGCGCGGTCGCCTTGATTAGGAGATAGACCTGTAGTTTCGAAGTCGAGAACAATTACAGAGCGGGCAGTGAGGTTTGAAGACACGTAGAGTTTCCAGCTTTAGTCGATAAAGAGCGGCTAAGTCTAACGTGATTTGGAATGTGTGCGAAGCGATTCTTACAGATAGTAGGCTTCGAGCCTGGGTAGCAAAGTGGAAGGTTCTGCTACCCAGAATTGTACGTCTTACAGTTTGACGATCAACTTACCTTTGTTATCGCCAGTCAAAAACAAATTTAAGCCAGTCATCGCGCTTTCCAAACCGCTCAATATATGTGTACGGTATTGGATTTTTCCTTGCATAACGTAAGGTGTCAGTTTACCGAGTAATGCAGGTACATCACCAAAATGGTCAGGCATTGCAAAGCCCTGAACGGTAATACGTTTAGTGATCAGTCTGATCCAGTTTGGGCCAAGCGCTGGTGTTTCTGCTGTGTAATCAGCGATCATGCCACAAACCGCAATTCTGCCGAAGGTGTTCATGCGATTAAAGATATGATGCTGTATCGGACCGCCCGTGTTTTCAAAGAACACATCAATGCCATCTGGTGTTAATTCGGCAAGTTGTTGTTCAAGGTTGTCTGATTTATAGTTGATGGCGCCGTCAAAGCCCAATTCATTGACAATCCAATCGGCTTTCTCGTCACTGCCCACAATCCCAATGACGCGAAGACCATCGGCCTTTGCTAATTGACCAACGATAGACCCAACAGATCCCGCTGCGCCAGTCACTACGATCGTTTCGCCTGCTTTCGGTTTGCCGATATTGTACAGCCCTTGCGTGGCGGTCAATCCTGGAAGCGCAAATACTGCTAGAGCCGTTTCAGCGTCTACACCAGGTTGTACTTTGTTCAATCCCTGGCCATTGCTGACAAGGTACTCGGTCCAGCCCATCATTCCCATAACGTTGTCGCCCACGGAAAAATCAGGGTGATTAGATTCGATAATTTCGCCAAATCCACTAGAGCGCATAGTTTGGCCTAGTTCGACACGAGGAATGTAGCTGTTGGTGTCCGGGCTCATCCAGCCAATCATCGCTGGATCAAGAGACATGTGCGTTTGTTTTACCAAAATTTGCCCAGGGCCTGCGGCTGGGATCTCTTTTTGTACGGCTTTAAATAGGTGAGCACCAATTACGCCATTCTCTGGGCGTTGGTCTAGTAGAACTTCAGTGTAGAGCGCCATCTTTACTTCCTTAATCTTGGTTTTGTTATGTGTGTATCTAAATGATGTCTCCAATATTACCTATTTATTTAGTAAGATATAGACAGTTAAATGGTAATCTCTATTGTCTTTTTGACAATAATTAGGTGTGTATGGATCAATTAAGAGCGCTTAAGTACTTTGTAGCCACGGCTGAAGCCGGGAATTTTTCGGTAGCTGCCAAGCAGTTTGGCGTGCCTGCGTCTTCAATTTCGAGAAGGATCGCCGATCTTGAAGCAAGCCTTGGGGCACAACTGCTTACTAGAACCACCCGAACGGTATCGCTAACAGAAGTCGGCCAACAATACTTGCAGCAGGTAGCAGGGTTGTTAGATCAGTTAGAACAGTATAATCAATCAGTTAGGGACTACCAAACCGTGCCAACTGGGCGCCTGAAAATAAGCTCGATGGTGGGGTTCGGTGAACAGATTCTGATCCCGATATTGGATGAGTTTTCCACAGTATACCCCGATATTTTGCTGGATGTTTCTTTAAGTGATGAGCTTTCTAAATTGGGGCGAGACGACGTAGATATTGCAATTCGTGGTGGATTTGCTCCTGATGAGAGAGTGGTAGCCATTCATCTAATGGACAATCGGTTTGTAGCGGCAGCATCCGCCGGATATTTGCAAAGGCAAGGGCGGCCAACAAGCACCAGAGAGCTCGTTAATCATCAAGGACTGTATTTTAAAACGCCTGTTGGGCCCACGCCTTGGCTAAGTGAGATACAAGGACAGTGGCAGGAAGTATCAGGCCCAAGTGTACTAACGAGCAATAACGGGAAATGGCTAGCACGTAAAGCGGTTGAGGGGCATGGTATTGTCATGATGCCTCGCTGGGCACTACAGCCTTATTTTGAGAGTGGAGACCTGCAGATCCTCCACTTTGATGAGCCATTAAGTATTACTCAGAATCAGGATCTTGGTGTATACATGCTCTATCAAAAACTGGCTTATTCAACGCCTAAGGTGAAGGCCGCAGTTGATTTCATTACTGCTCGGGTTAAACAAAATGCGTGAGCGAACTAAGTTAAGCTTCTGAATGATGGTGTGTCCAGGACCCGGTTAAAGTCATCGTGGCTAATGTGCTTTGGCCCACCAGGTCAGATCTGTCGCCGACATAATCTGACCAAGTTACCTCTGAGGGGCTTTCGTCTTAAATTGCTTAATACTGCTCTTCTTACTTGTTCTTCGGTTTGCCTGTTTGTCTCTTTTTGGACGCTTACTCTGGCCTGTTGATGGTTGGTCGGTTACAGGGAAACCTTCAAGCTGCTTTAGAGAAAGAGTTCGTTGCGTTAGGTTTCTAATTGCTTGTAAGTAGTCACTTTCACCATGGCATACGAGTGAAATTGCCAGGCCTTCTTCACCAGCACGAGCGGTGCGGCCAACACGATGCACATAGATGGAAGGATCCGACGGCAGTTCCATATTAATGACCACAGGTAGCTTATCTACGTGAACTCCCCTGGCTAATACGTCCGTTGCCACCAGAACGCGAACTTTGTTTTGTTGAAAATCGGCGAGGGTCTGAGTTCGTTCTACCTGCTGTTTATTGCCATGAAGCGCCGCAGCAACAATACCCGCTTTATTGAGCTTTTTGCACAAAGCATCAGCGTTATCTTTCGCACTGATAAAGACTAAAGCTTGTGGCCAACGATTCAACTCTAACTGATGTATTAACGCTTTAACTTTACTGCCCTTGTTTACCAGATATAGTCGCTCTTCGATCTGTTCTACAACTGTGTTCTTGCTGTTAGTTTCAATCACAACGGGCTGTGTTAATAAGGTAGAAACCTGTGATCCCAGTTCGTCGGGTAGCGTTGCGGAAAACATTAAAGTTTGTCGCTTAGTTGGTAGTAACGACAGAATACTCTTAATGTCTGGCCAAAAGCCCATTCCTAATAAGCGGTCGGCTTCATCAAGTACCACAGTTTGGATTTGATCGGCTTGGATGAAGCCGCCTTTGAGAAGATCGAGTAACCGCCCCGGCGTAGCAACGATTAATTGAGGGTGCTTACTAAGTTCTAACAGCTGGGACTCTTTGTCCACGCCGCCGGTGAGTAGCGATAGAGACAGCCCATAGATGTCAGAAAAGCCTTTGATTGATTGATGTATCTGAGTTGCCAGTTCACGGGTAGGCGCGATAATCACCGCCTGTCTTGCTGAAGATGACTGGTAGAGCTGCTCTATGAGAGCCCAACCGAATGCCAGTGTTTTACCGCTGCCTGTTTGTGCAATGGCAACAATATCCTTATTGGCAAGTGCGATTGGCACAGTTTGAGCCTGTATCTTTGTCGGCTGCTTGAATTTGCTTGTGATGGCTTCAGTTAGCTCAGTGCTCAGATCTAAATCTTTAAATGGCATGATTTGTTTTATGATTTTCGGTGATTAAACAAAATAGTAGGTGTGGGCGATTCAAAAAGCCACGAAAAGTTATGTGCTAATAACGCCTGATATTTGACCAGGCGTTTTGCGACTTACTGTTATTCACTTTCTAGGTTTGGGTCGTCAGGTCGAAGTTGGTGTTGAACACCCATTAAAAAGTTACGCAAGATTTGGTCTTTACACTCGCGGTAATGTTTGTTGTCTGGTTTGCGGAAGAACGCACTCAGTTCATGTTTGCTAAGGCGGAAATCAACGAGCTTTAGGATGTCTAGAATATCTTCAGCTTTCAAGTTAAGTGCTATTCGCAGTTTCATAAAGATCATATTGTTGGTCAAACGACTTTCTGGCTTAGGCTGCTCTCCGTCACGCTTACCACGTTTGGTATTGATCAAGCCATTTAAAAAGATCGCCAACTCCGTGTCGCTAGGATCGCTATAGGCTTCATCGCCTTCTTTTTTTAACCAACAGCTGATTTGTTCTCGAGTTACCGTGTGGTCCGCTGCTGCAAAAATATCAATCATTGCGGCATCATTGAAATCAAAGGTATAGCGAATACGGCGTAAAATATCGTTGTTAGTCAAAATTAATCCTAGTGTTAGGTCAATCAGTATGGTGAGTACTGACGTAGAAATGATTGCGCGCAGCCTAACACACCACCTTTGCTATACCTATCTATTTCAGAAAAATGGCTTTTCGATCTCAGAGGTCATGCAACAGCAACGCTAGGCAGCCAGCGTAGTTCTTTTTATATCGTTTATGTCGCTACGAGAGTTACACACCAGTTCGATATAACTTGAGCGTTCTGGGGGACAATGATGAGTAATCAATTGATTAACACGAATATGGGCTACTCAATGATGAGCAATACTTTGTCTGGCGACTGTATTTGAAATTTCTCGAGCGGTAACTGCTTCGGGTACAGCGTGATCCTAGAACGATATGGGTAGCGTGTTTTATCAAAGGTGTACGTCTATAAGCACCAGTAACGTATTAAGCGATAAGAAAAAATTGGATGTGTGAGAAAACCTTACATACGGATAGCACGTAAATAGTTACAATGGTTACAGCTGAGCGAATATTCAAACACTGGGTTAGAAATTAAAGCAGCAAGGAAAAGAGATGTTGAAGCGACATTTAAAATGGATTCTGCCTATAGGGATCATTGGTCTAGGTGCTATTGGGTACAGTGTAGTTCAAATGACCAAACCTGAGACAATCAAAACTAAGGCGGTGGATGCGGCACCAAGCGTAAATATTGCTCTGCTTGAACCTATTACCCATCAAGTAGCCATAACCGGTTTTGGAGAAGTCGCACCTCTAGAAGTCACCGCATTATCGACGCAAGTCTCGGGTGAAGTGCTTAGTTGGCATCCAAACTTTGTTCCCGGTGGTGTCGTCAAACGTGGAGACATTCTATTTTCGATTGAAGACGACAATTACCAGGCTGCTGTCCTTCAAGCACAAGCTGAACTTGCTCAATCCAAAGCAGCATTAATCGAAGAACGTGCTAAAGCAAAAGTGGCGGAGCAGCAAGCCAAGAAAATCAAAGATAGACAAGTCTCTGAGCTGTATTTGCGTAAGCCGCAAGTTCTAAGTGCCGAAGCCAGAGTGAAATCTGCTCAAGCAGGTCTAAAGCGTGCCAAGCGAGACTTGGATAATTGTAAAGTGCTCTCCCCCTATGATGCTTTGGTTGTCTCGAGAACGATAGGCGTCGGTCAGTTTGTGACGTCCGGGACCCAAGTAGCGATGATCAATAGCATCGAGTCCGCGGAGATCATGTTGCCTATAGCGGGCTTTGATAGTCCTTTTTTACCTGTAAATATCATTGGAACGCGGGCCAAAGTGCTTTCTAAGGGGCGCATCGACGTAATGCGTGACGGAGTCATCGTTAGAGACCTAGGTATCGTCGACAGCGCAACTCGCATGGTCAATATGGTTGTGCGTGTTGCCGATCCTTACGCGGTCGATACTAAAGCGGCAGGCCTTCCGTTTGGATCGTATGTTGAAGTTCAATTTAACGGCGCGACCATTCCCAATGTATTTAAAGTTCCTCAAGAACTCGTCAAAGGAGATCGCGTTTGGCTTGTCGATGAAAATGACACTTTGTACTTTAAGCAAGTCAATGTAATACGACAAGAGCAGGCCTACTTCTACATTGATAGTGGCGTAGAAAGTGGCGATAGATTGGTGCTCACACCTCCAGAATTCCCCCAGGTAGGAATGAAAGTAAGCATTACCGGAATACGGCAACCAATCGGGGAGCCTGATGATGAATAAGCCCTTGCCCAAAGGCATTATTGCTCTATTCGCTAATAACTCGGTGGCTGCAAATTTGCTCATGGCGTTTATTTTGATTATGGGTACGGTGAGTTATTTTCTCATTCAACGGCAAATGTTCCCAAATTTCGAGATAAATTACATTCGCGTTTCCGCGTCTCACCCTGGTGTGTCGGCCCAAGAAATTGAAGAGAGTATTCTCATTAAGGTCGAGGAAGCTTTAAAAGATGTCACTGAGATCGAAAAAGCCGTCACCGAGGTCAACCGGGGGGGTGGGCAAATCATGCTGGAGATTGATACCAAAGCCGATTTGCTTGCTGTGTTGGACAAAGTGAAGCAACGGGTCGACTCAATTGCCAGTTTCCCGAAGGCCATGGAGCCGATCAAAGTAACTCAATTAGAGTTCAAGCAAAATGTGATAGGAATGGTGCTATCTGGCAATACGTCTCTTAACGAATTGAAAGTTCTTTCTAGGCAAATAGAGCGGGAACTTCTTCAACTTAGTGATGTGTCTTTGGTAGAAGTGAGTGCGCCACCCGATGAAATTGCTATTGAAGTTCATCCCGACGATCTTCGCAAGTACGATCTGACGTTGAATGATATTGTTAATGCGATTCAACGTTATTCTGCAAACTTCTCGGCAGGGCAAGTACGCACCAGCACCGGTTTGGTATCGATTCGAATCGAAAACCAGTATTACAATGGTTTTGAATTTCGGCAGATCCCAGTAAAAATTGGCGCCAATGGTGCAAAAGTGTTGGTTGGAGACATTGCCACGGTTAAAGACCAATTCACGGAAGGGCAACATTACTTTAAGTTCTCGGGTGAAAACGGCATCTATCTGTCGGTAAAAGCCACAAAATCTCAAAATATGGTGCCCGTAGCCAAGACGGTCAATCAGTACATTGAGGCGAGAAATGAAACATTGCCTCATGGAATTCAACTGCATACGTTAATGGATATGACGTACTACCTTAATGCCCGGCTAGATATGATGCTTAAAAATCTGCTCCAGGGCGCGATTTTAGTGGCTGTCTTGCTAAGCGTATTTTTGCGATTTAGGTTAGCGATGTGGGTGATGATTGGGCTGCCAGTATGTTTTCTTGGCGCAGTCATGATGATGCCACTATTTGATGTTAGTGTGAATATCATTACCTTATTCGCGTTTATTATGGTGCTAGGTATCGTTGTTGACGACGCTATCGTCATTGGTGAAAGCGCCTATACTGAAATAGAAAAAAATGGCGATGGCATAGAAAACGTGGTGCGAGGGGCTCAAAAAGTGGCGACCCCTGCTACCTTTGGTGTACTTACCACCATCGCTGTGTTTGTGCCATTTTTGTTCTCCTCGGGGCCAGAAAAAGCATTCTTCTTCGGATTGTCGCTGGTGGTCATTTTTTGTCTGATTTTTAGTTTGGTTGAGTCAAAGCTGATTTTGCCTGCGCACTTATCTCACACCAAGTTTCCACCGATCAAACCTAATAGTTTTCGAGCACGTTTTAATAAACGCTTTTTCGAGTTTGTTCATGGACCATATAAACGTACGGTAACTTTTTGTGTTGACTGGCGGTGGTCTGTATTAGCGGCTTTTTTGACTTTGCTTGTCGTGAGTGTGGCGATCGTTACGGCAGGGCATGTACGAATGATCCCTAGCCCTAAAGTGCCTTCGGATTTTCCAAGCATCAAGATAGTGATGAACAGCAATGCTTCTGATTCCCAAACGATCGATGCACTACTACTGTTGGAATCCGTGGTAAAGCAAGTGGATGCCGATATTACGGATGAGTTTGGGATGCCTGCTGTACGCGATATGATGACCTTGAACTTTAGCAGAACGGAAGGGCGATTGATCATCCCATTGGTCGAAGAGTCGGTGAGGCCCGTTAATGCATTTGAACTCTCGCGTCGGTGGCGAAATGAATTACCAGAAATAGCCGGATTAAAATCAATTGTTATCCTTGATAATGTGACCGGGGGTGAAGATGGTGATGAGTTTGGATATTTACTCTATGGTTCTGACATTAATACCCTCAATGAAGCGGGCAGGGCATTGATCGCGAAGTTACGACAACAGACGGGACTGTATGATGTTAGTTCATCAATGGATGCAGCGACTCAAGAGGTTCGATTGACTCTAAAGCCTGTCGCCTATGATCTTGGCTTGGACTTAGCCACTATTGCCGCTCAAGTGGGAGGGAGCTTTTACGGTGGTGAAGCTCAGCGATTGGTGCGTAATACCGAAGAAGTCCGGGTAATGGTTCGTTACCCTAAGCTTACACGAGAAGCGTTTTCTTCGTTACGGTACGCATTGATAACCACACCAACAGGCAAGAAAGTGATGCTTGGCGATGTGGTGAACATAGACAACCAGCCTGGTATCAATCAAATTCGTCGAGAAGGAGGATATAGAACGGTGTATATCTATGGTTCGATAGATGAATTGGTAGTAGAACCTGAGCAGGCAGTCAAGAACATTGAAGAAACGGTATTGCCTGAAATTGAAAGTGAATATCCCAATGTTAAAACAGAGCTAGGAGGCACCATAGAAGAACAGCAAAAACAAAAGGCTGAACAAATTGTGTTTTTCATTGCCGGTATGATTACCGTGTATATTCTACTAGCAGTGCCACTAAAAAGTTACGCCCAGCCATTTATCATTATGTCTGTGATTCCATTCAGCTTAACCGGTGCTATTTGGGGGCATTTCGCCTTCGGTCTTGATATGAGTATGATGTCGACTTTTGGGCTGATTGCGGCTGCGGGAGTGGTGATCAACGACTCTCTTGTTATGACCGACCATGTCAATCAAATTCGTGAACGGTGTGATGACGTTAAACAAGCCGTGATTGAAGCAGGGTGCGCGCGATTCAGGGCGATCACTTTAACGTCAATCACAACGTTTTTTGGTGTGTTACCAATTATGTTTGAGACAAGCCTACAGGCTGCTTTTGTTAAACCGATGGCTGTTGCGCTGGGTTTTGCGGTGATGTACGCGACCGTAATAACATTGATATTGGTGCCTTGTCTTTATGTGATATTACAAGATATTAAAAGGGTCGTGAGTAGAATTTTAGCGATGTTATCAAAAGGCGGACGACAAAAAACAGTATAAAGGAGTGAGTGATAGGAGCAAGAGGAGAGCCTTGCACCTATCACTAAAATTAAAATGGATGATCAACCATGATCCAGAAGTTGGTACTCTCAGGCGATTTTGCTAAATCGGTTCTGACGACCAAACCGGCTAGTAGTGCGCGCAGCGAGACACCATAGTCGTATTTGAGATCTGTGAGTAACTCACTCGCGGTATAAGCTTCCCCCACACGTCCCACTTCAGCAAACCCGACTAATTGTATCCAGTCAATTCTTAGAAAATCCAACCAGGGCAGGCTCTTCATCGGGTTGTAATCAAGAGTGTAGCGATATTCCGCTGCGCCGTATAATACGGCTTTGTCGTGGAAACGACTCATATCGTAGCCCCTCAGACGAGTGAAGCCACCTAGCGTAGCGCCTTCGTTATACGGAGCACCACCTTCTACCATGCGGTTTCCCTGACTATCAGTGACGACATTCCAGGTTGGAGAGTATCCTGTCCACATGTTAAGGGCGAGGATGCGTTGAGAGGCCCAATCAGATGCACCAAATGATAAGAATTTACTTGCATCGAATTCGTAGAAAGACCACTTATCCTGAGAGTCAAACCAAGCAGAGTCATGAGATACGCCGATAAACTGTCGACTACCGTAAGAGGGGTTGATTGCAAAGTCGGTGTTGTCGTATTTCAGCCCTAATTGAACAGCGTGAATCGTACCATCACCAGTTCGGTCTCCAGTATCAAAAGATTGATATCGATTAAACTGCCGCATCACAAAGATAGTAGAGCCGCTTGTCGCTGGATTCCACTCTTTACCACCACTGGGTGCAGACACGAGTAAGCCGTTACGTATGGTATAGTCGACCATACCTGCGTCACGTGTTGCGCCAATAGGCAAAACGTATTCCATTTTGAAGTCGAACCAGTTCGATGCACCATCACCTTGATAAAATTGTGAGCTCAAAGAATCGTTACTGCCAGGAAGGGGAACACCAGGAGGGATAGGTTCATAGCCGCCGCCTGCATAGGCTCGTTGCTGAGGGTAGTAGCCCAACATCCCGTAGGCACTAAAAAAAAGGCGCTCAGTTCCGGGGATTTTAAAGTTCCAAACACCCCCCGCGATCCCCTGACTGACCTCACCGGCAAAGGCGGTACCACCGATAGTCATTTGATCTTGATATAAACCTTTGACCATACCACCAACACCAACGTTAAGTCCCATTGTTTCAGTGCTAAATAAGTAGGGCAGAATCATTGATTCCTGTACTTGGTTTGGTGTTTCCACCCTGTCGACTCGTGACTTGACGCCAGTAGGGACGGCGTAGACACTCAAAGACGTGACAGCGAGCTGCAGTATACAGGCAATCCTAAAAAAGCGGGGTTGTATCATGAAAAGTCCTAATTCCGTTGGCGAACTTTGACGAAGCAAATTCATTGAGAGCATTGGACGTTGTTAATAGTAGATCTAACACGCCGCTCAATATTTCCATTAGAATTGATAGCGTAACTTGATTAAGGCGAAAGAGAAACATTTTTGCGTGTCAGATGAGAATTTGGAAGTGTACTGGTTGAAATTTCCACCGCATTTGGTGCAGGCAGGAAGTCTGCCAAGCAGCATGCGAACAAGCCAAAAAGAAAAAGGGCAACAATTGTTGCCCTTTGTATTCGAACTAGATGAAATGAAGTTATTCCGGGGCTAACCAAAAAACAGCGTCATTCACTTTGTCGCTACGAGGCGTGCCTTTAGCAAGCACAGTATATGTCGTCCCTTGCGCTAAACCAGCAAACTGAACTATCTCTGTTTGTGAATTACTACGGTCGAGTAACAGGTACTTGAATTCAGGATCTTTACCATCGAGTATCAACTGTGCTCGCTCTTTACTTACTCGCGGTACGGCCCAGTCGTGATAAAGGAAGAATATGGATGACATAGTTTCTGAAAACTTAAAGCTGGCAATTTTACCTCTTTCTTGTTCAGGGATCTGTTCGACGAAGGCATTTAAATCTGGCTTCATGTCTTTTGCTATATCGACAGCAGGGAACAGATAGGTAAATGCGCTAGAGAAAAATAGCCCTGTGATAATCGCCATCTTAGCCCATTGTGGCCACATTTTTTTCTCGACAATAATCATTAATACGATAGCAAATATCGGTATTAAGGCGACAAGGTGCCAGGTTTTCAACCATGCCATGAGTGAATCAGGAATTTTGTGTCCTGGCAACATGTCTGCCCATAGTGGAACGACGGCAAAAGCGAGCAGTATAAACGACATTAGCGTTAGCCACCCACGTCGATACCAGTCGAACCATTTGCCACTAAATCGCTGCGCAGCTTCGGCTATCATAAGAGCAAATAATGGCATCAATGGTGCGAGGTACATCGAGCGTTTCGTGGCTGAGTACGAAAGAATAAATATCGCCAGGGTAAACCAGAAAGCGAACATGCCTTGTGTCCATGAAATGCTCCTAGGGGATTTGAGTTTGACGACAAATGCCCCAAGCCACAAAACGATAAGTGGTGTCCAGGGTAAGCTGTACTCTAGTATGCCTTTAACATAGTAAAATGGCTTGCCGGCATTGTTATGACCCAGAGTACTGGTGGCTTCACCCGTTAAACGACCAACTTGATTGTCCCAAAACCATGCTTTCCACAGTTCTGGCGCGGCAGTTTGATAAAACGGGTAAATCCAGCTTGCAGCTACTAGACACATTACCGAAATGCCAACTAAATGCATGAGAATGAATTTGCCAGTACTTTGCGCCTCGTTAGGGAACTGTTTACGCAGATACAGGCCACGTAGTACTAACGGGATCCATGAAAGGCCTATGCAAAGAATGATGGCAACAGGACCTTTGCTCAGAAATGCTAGACCCGTAAAGGCTCCTGCGATGATGAGATAGCCAAGTTTTTGTCTCAAATAGGCTTCGGTAAATGCCCAAGTTGCCGCTATGGTTGTAAACATGAGTGCTGCATCGACGCGAAGCCAGTGGAAATTAAGTACAAACCCTTCTAGTGTTCCTACGACCGCTAAAGCGAGCCAGGCGTATTGCTCCCCTTTGAGCAAAAAGGCAATTCTGTACGTTGCTGCGAGCGAACCTAGGCAAAATAGAGCGAGTACTAAGCGGCCTGCCATTACAGCGTCTAAGCCTGTGGTGTGCATAGTAAGAGCTGAAGCAACAAAAAATACTGGTGGCTTTTCAACAAAGGCAATGTTAGCAAAGCGAGGAATAATATAGTCCCCAGTAAGATACATATTGTGAATGATGGCGGCTACGCGAGGTTCGTCTGGGGTCCATACATCGTGATCAAAAAGACCGCTAAATACAACCGCAAGAACTGCGAGTAATAGACATATTTTCCAAGTTCGACTGGAGTCTATAGCGGCTGGATTGGCTACTGACATTCTTTCTCCTTCAGCTAGAGGTGGGTATGAAACTCACATCTAATGAATATGGTAACAATTATGGTGACGTAAAAACCCGATTTTATGGTTCATTTAAGCTTTACACAATGCCGCATCTGACGGGTTTTCGCATACATACATACTTATATGAGGTGCTTCTCGTTTAGATTAACGATTCATTGACATTTTACTATCGATATTTTCAAACGCCATGTCAATATTGTGCCAATTTGCATCACATTCGGCTATCGATATGCACAACGTTTTTGGGTTTTTGCTTGTCGATCAGGCGACTCACAAATTTATCAACAGGCATGGGTTTGTCATAGTAAAATCCTTGGCCAATGTCGCATCCGAAAGAAGACACCAGCTCAGCTTGTTCTGCGGTTTCGATACCTTCAGCCACAACCAGTAAATCAAGGTTATTGGCCATTGCAATCATTGCCTGGATCAACTGTTGATCTTTAGGGTCACTTGTTATGTCGCGTACGAAAGATCGGTCGATCTTGATGCCATCAACGGTAAAGCGACGCAAGTAGCTTAATGAGGAATAACCTGTGCCGAAGTCATCAAGCCAGACCTGAATACCGGCGTTTCGAATAAGTTTGAGTTGTTTCTCCGCTTCCTCTTCATCTTGTAACAGAAGGCTTTCGGTGATTTCCATACGGATACAGCGAGTCGGCACCTGGAACTTTTCCATGTAAAATGAAAATATCTCTACCAAGTTTTGGCGGTAGAGTTGTTTTGAAGAAATATTAATCGAAACATGGAAGCCATCATCAAAATAGGGCGACCATTGTTGAAGCTGATGACACAACTTTTCTATGAGCCATTGTCCCAGAGGCAAGATCATTGCGGTCTCTTCAGCAATAGATATAAAGTCCCCCGGTGGTACAAGCCCTAATCGAGGGTGCCTCCAACGGACCAGTGATTCTGCGCCAATGATGCGGTTGGTTTTCAGATCGATCAGCGGTTGGAACCATAGCTCAAATTGTGATAAGTCAGTTAAAGAACGCCTTAACTCTCGCTCTATATTGGCTCTCTTTACGACGGATTTAAACATGGTTGGTGTAAAGAGTTTGTGGGTGTTTTTACCATCAGCTTTTGCGCGATACATGGCGATATCAGCATGCTTTATGAGCTCATCCGCTGTTTTGCCATTATAGGGGTAACGTGCAACACCGATACTGCCCCCAACGACGAGTTCTTCATTTTCCATGAGTATCGGAGAGCGAATCCCAGAAAAGATTTTTTTCACAACACTATCAACGTCTTGCAGGGCTTTGAGGTGTGGGATAAGCATCAAAAACTCGTCGCCGCCGATTCGAGATATCATGGTGAGTGGATGGTCATTAGTGATTTCGTTGGCGCAGTCAGTGAGCCTTTCTGCAAGACGAATGAGTAGAAAGTCACCGCTGCTGTGTCCATAGTTATCATTAACGACTTTGAACTCATCTAAGTCTAAAAACAACACCGAAAAAGAAGTGGCGGGGTAAGACTTAATTGTATTTTGTAAGTGTTGAATAAAACGTGTTCGATTAGGTAGCTCAGTGAGAGCATCATGGTACGCGAGGTGAGTGATTTTCTTAGTGCGTTGTTCAAGCTTTGTTGCCATAGAGCGTACGGCCTCACTCAGTTCTCCGATTTCGTCGTTCCTTGCCTCTGCGGCAATGTCCTTAGCAACGTTGAAATTACCGCGACCAATAGCGTCGGTCTGAATGGTCAACTTTTGCAATGGTCTTGACCATGAGCGTGCAATAATCGATGCCAGTAAAGCCGAACATAAAAGCATAATTGCGGCTGCGATCGCGACGCCGAGATGGAGTCTTTTGGTGGTTTTATTTTCGATTTCTAGAATGAGCTGAGACATATCTTCGATGTCTTTATTGACTCGTGCTAATGACGTTTTCAGGTAAACGCCACCAATGATTTGATCCGCTGCTGAAATGGGTTTCACTACCGTTAGCGTGGTGTTTGAAAATGAATGTAAGGTGGCACCATATTGCAGGGTTGGCTGTATCTTTTTGTTACTTTTGAATGAACTTCCTAGGAGAGTTAGTGCTTCATTGCCGTCATAAAACACATTACCATGAATATCGAAAACAGTGAGCTCTAGGATTTCTGAAGATTGCAATACTGGCTCTACCAGGATCTGTGCCTCTTCGATATTGTATGTGTATAGAGGATTAAACAGGGCTTTGGCTAAATATGAAGAGATCTGATCAGCGCGCTTACTCAATTCTTGCTTAAAGGTTTTTTGGTTTTGAAAACTTAATTCTTGAATAAGGTGTTCTGATTGCGTTTTAGATAGCCATAAGTGCGCGGCAGCTCCCATCAACGTCATAGTGACAGCGAGCATAAATGTCACCAACATATATTGCCCTTGAAGGCGTAATTTCCAACGCATTAATGAGATGCCCATTTAGCCTGTATTTGTTGTTTAAAGTAATTTACTTGTTCCAAGTTATACTCCTGATCTTCAGGTAAGTTATCAAAACGAGTCGTTGCTTGATAATTCTGTAGTACGGAGATGCCCCTTGTGCTCTTGTGAGCGTGCAATAGTTCTTTCTTAAGAGCATCTTTAACTTCATTGGGCAAATTTGCTCTAACGACTACAATACTACGAGGGTAGCTTTCAGTCGAATGGATGATTTTCATTTCGTCTTGTATATGCAAAGGCATATCTTTAACGTCGTTCCAATTGGTATTAGAAAATGCTGCAGCATCGACTTTCTTACGGTGTACCCACATAGTCAAAGAAATCTCATTCGCCCGTTTTAAAACATCGTCGACATGAACAAAACCAATACGATCTTGAGAGACTGATGTCGATAAAGAGTCGAGTTTCTCTAACTGTAAGCCTTGATCAAGAATAGCGTGAACAGGGAGGTAGAAACCGGATGTAGAACTGTTGTTTTCCAAAACAAGTTTCTTATTCTTTAAATCTTGCAGCGTGTTAATTTCAGAATCTTTTCTAACGAAAATGACAGAATGATAATCAGCGTGGCCTTTTTTCCAACGTCGAAGTAGAAACTCTCCATTGTACCTGTCTCTTAATTCCAGTGCTGAAAAAGGCGTTTCTGATATAAGGTCAACCTCGCCGGTTGTAAGCCACTCACCCAACTCTTGAAGATCGCTTGAAACCACCACATTTGCGTGACGATAACCCAAATGAACGAGTTTAGATTGTAAGTACTGGGCTAGAGGCTTAGTAAACTCTATGTGTTTACGCGCTTTTTTGGTATGAACACCAATTGTCAGAGTTTTAAACTCTATGTCTTGCTCATTGCCTGCATAAGTGAGCTGAATCGAGAATGGAATGAATAGCAACAAACTAATGATTAACTTACTAACTAACGGCATTGAGTATGCTTCCTTTGCATTGATTGATTAATATTTTTAGGCTAATTGAAACTCGGTACGAGAGTTTTAGGTGCGAATGTTAATACTAGTTAGGCATTGATACTAAGACAGCATTTATCGAATCAAATACAGTATGCGAAATTATTTACTGGCTTACTACTGATTTAAATATGAATCACACACATATTGAATAGTTTGTGATAGATAATCCCCCAAAGCGTCACCGATTGGTTAATGATAATTTTGATAAACTATATCAAATTGGCTCAAAGTAACATAACTTATAGTAGCGTAACTGACGTCACTCGGTATAGTCGGTAAATAAGGCTAATTCAAGGAAAAGGGTATTTGAGTTTGAAAAAGATCTTTGTGCTGTCCGCGTTCATTATTTGTGCTGGGCTTGCTGTAGCTTACTATTGGTTCAAGCAAGCCGACAAACCCGAACAAGATTTGGTGCAGCAGACCTTACTTAATGCTAATGATTCTAATGAAGCTGAGAATCTAGCGCTTGAGAGCGAAGTTGTTGAACCCACATCCAGCTCGACCCCACAACCAAAAGATTATTACGTGTCAGTGGATTCTGCAGAAATACGAGTGCAGCCAAGTCCAACAGCACCGTCTGAAGGGACAGCCTATTTGGGGGAGCATATTGAAGCGCTCGGTCATCAAGATGATTGGATACGCATAGCACCTATTTATCAACTTGAGGATGATGGAGAGCAGACTTCTCAGTGGTTACCATTAGACGTGGTTGATGATGAGCCTGTCAGTATGAAGAGCGAGCAGTGGGCACAAGCGATTATCTCATATATCGAAAAGTCCGATGATTTTTCACAGCATGATGAAGCTTTTATCAAAGCCACGCAATTGCTTCTTGCTGAAAAACAATGCAGAGCGCACGACTTCGTTGAGATCGGGGGGTGGGTCAAGTCAATTAATTATGAAGACGATGTGTATTTTACTTACTGTGGTGGTTTAGAAACGAGTGATAAGATCTACTTAGATGTTAAAACGGGTAAAATATTTCGCTAACCCTTATTGTCTGACCTTCATTATGGAACGGTGTTTCTCGCATGGTTAAAGTTTGATGCGAAACATTAATAACCCGAAGAAGTCGATATGACGCCATCAAATGTAGACAAAAAAACAGACGCTAAAAGCGTCTGTTTTTTCAAGTAGCATGGAACAGCTGTTACACTTCTTTGTCTTTTCCTAATGATAAAAACCAAAGCGATACAATGGCAACAGCGGCAAAACCCGAAAGGATAATAACTGGCATCGCTGCATACCCAAGAACATGCCAAATTACAGACTCTAATGTACTCATTTATTGCTCCTTATTGCCAGCCTTCAACACCGTGCATGTCAGGTAGCTTGTGAGCAATACCTTTATGACAGTCAACACAGGTTTTATCGCCACTTGCCAGTGCAGTCGAGTGCTGTTTAACACTGCGAGATCCCTGTTCTGAGAAGTCCATGAATTCGAACTCATGACAATTACGACATTCTAGTGAATCATTGCCTTTTAAGCGGGCCCATTCGCGTTCAGCAAGGTGTGCTCGACGTTCTTGGAATTTCTCAGGTGTATCAATAGTTTTGGTGACAAAATGTGCGAACAGCTCTTTCGATGCTTGTACTTTACGCACAATCTTATCAGTCCATTCGTGCGGTACGTGACAATCTGAACAAATTGCTCGTACACCAGAGCGGTTAGAGTAGTGAATTGTTTCTTGAATTTCAGCTACGATTGGAGCGTGACAACCGGAACAAAACTCTTCCGTATTCGTTGCTTCCATACCGGTGTTAAATGCGCCCCAGAATAGAAGACCACCAGCAAAACCCATGAACAACACAACACCAGCTGCTGCTTTACTTGGACTTGTTAGTCTCTTCCAAAACGCTTTCAATAATTTCATAAATAGCCTCTTATTTGTGACAATTCACTTACTTGAGTGCGTCAACACTTTTGAACTTGTTGTCGACAAGTGGCTGAGCGTTGGCTTGTGGAACGTGACACTGCAAACAGAAGTAACGACGTGGTGAGACATCAGCAAGTACGGCGTCTTCACGATTAACATAGTGTGTTACGCTGATTTTGGTTGCGCCCATTTCTTTGGCGTTTTTCCAGCTGTGGCACGCAAGACACTTGTTCGCATTCAGAGAGACTTCATAGCTGCGAATATTGTGAGGAACCAATGGTGGCTGATAAACATAGCTACTTTCTAAAACTTGCTCACGAGGGTACTTTTTGAAAGCATCTGCTGGGCGTGTTTCTTCAAGCTGTGAAGATCCGCGCAGTGACTCTACACCGCCGATGCCACCAGGGTTATTCGATTCTGCTTGTACTACGCTGGCAAGCAATGCACTTACAGAAAGAATAGCGACTAACAGTTTTTTCATTTTTTATTCTCCGCCATTTGGCTAATTCTTTGAGAGGCTGCCTGGAGAACCAGGCGGCCATAAGACTTACACTTGTTTCAATTAAGCAACTTTTGTGATCTTAACCGGACACTTCTTAAAGTCTGTCTGTTTAGACAGCGGATCAGTGGCGTCAAGAATCAGTTTGTTGATTAGGATCCGTGCATCAAAGAAAGGGACGAATACTAAGCCTTGAGGTGGACGGTTACGGCCTCTAGTCTCTACTCTAACGCGTACTTCACCACGTTTGTTCGCGATAAGAACCTCATCCCCACGACGAAGGTCGCGCTTCTTAGCGTCTTCTGGGTGGATATAACACACAGCATCTGGAACTGCTTTATACAGTTCAGGAACACGGCGTGTCATTGTACCTGTATGCCAGTGTTCAAGAACACGGCCTGTACATAGCCACATGTCAAACTCCGCATCTGGAGACTCTGGTGGCGCTTCATATGGAGCAGAGATGATCAGTGCTTTGCCATCAGGTTTGCCGTAGAAATCCCAACCTGAACCTGCTTTAGCATAAGGATCTGAGCCTTCTTTGAAACGCCATTTGGTCTCTTTACCATCGACAACAGGCCAGCGCAGGCCGCGCACTGTGTGGTAAACATCGTAAGGTGCTAGGTCATGACCGTGACCGCGACCAAATTCAGCGTATTCTTCGAACAGGCCTTTTTGCACATAGAAACCTTGCGCTTTAGCATCATCGTTAAGATCACGAGCTTCAGTGATCGGGAATTTGTCGACTTGACCGTTTTTGAACAACATGTCGTACATGGTTTTGCCACGGTATTGAGGAGCCTTAGCAAGCAGCTCTTCGCCCCAAACTTCTTCAATAGTGAAGCGCTTAGAGAATTCCATGATTTGCCATAAGTCAGACTTAGCTTCACCGACCGTTTCAACTTGTTGGTACCAGGCTTGAGTACGACGCTCGGCATTACCATAAGCACCTTCTTTCTCAATCCACATTGCAGTAGGTAGAATCAGGTCCGCAGCTTGCGCTGTAGCGGTTGGGTATGGGTCAGAACACACGATAAAGTTTTCTGGGTTACGGTAACCAGGAAGACGTTCAGTGTTAATGTTTGGACCAGCTTGCATGTTGTTGTTACACATAACCCAGTAGGCGTTGATCTTACCATCTTTTAAAAGACGGTCTTGGGCAACGGCGTGGGCGCCCGGTTTGGCAGGAATAGTGCCGTCAGGTAATTGCCAAATTTTCTCTGCAATCTTACGGTGTTTCGGATTAGCCACAACCATGTCTGCAGGTAGACGGTGCGAGAACGTGCCCACTTCACGAGCGGTACCACACGCGGAAGGCTGACCGGTTAGCGAGAATGGGCTGTTACCAGGGGTTGAGATTTTACCCGTGAGCAAGTGGATATTATACACTAGGCTATTCATCCATACGCCACGAGTATGTTGGTTCATACCCATAGTCCAAAGCGACATTACTTTAGTATTCGGATCGGCGTATTGTTTCGCTAATTGGACAAGTTTTTCTGGTGCGACACCTGAAATCTCAGAGGCCTTCTCAACGGTGTAAGGGGCTACAGAGGCTTTGTATTCTTCAAAAGTAATCGAAGACATCTTACCTGAGTTAGGATTGGCGGCCGCTTTTTGTAGAGGGTCAGTATCACGCAAGCCGTAACCAATGTCGGTGGTGGCTTGCTTAAAGTTGGTGTGCTTGTTGACGAAGTCCCAGTTTACAGCGTCATTTTCGATGATGTAGTTGGCGACAAAGTTTGCAATGGCAAGGTCAGATTGAGGGGCAAAAATGTAGCCTTCATCAGCAAGCTCAAAAGAACGGTGGTAGTAGGTTGATAGAACGTTCACTTTTACATGCGGGTGGCTTAAACGGCGGTCAGTAATTCGGGTCCAAAGCACCGGGTGCATCTCTGCCATGTTCGAACCCCACAAAACGAAAGAGTCCGCATTTTCGAAATCGTCATAACAGCCCATCGGTTCGTCAATGCCAAAAGTACGCATGAACGCACCTACGGCGGAAGCCATACAGTGACGAGCATTCGGGTCAATATTGTTAGAACGGAAACCGGCTTTCATCATTTTAGCCGCGGCATAACCTTCCATCACCGTCCATTGCCCAGAACCGAACATACCAACGCCTGTAGGACCGTGTTTCTCTAGTGCTTTCTTCCACTTCTCGGCCATCACGTCAAACGCTACGTCCCAAGAAACGGGAGTGAACTCACCGTCTTTATGATATTGACCATCTTTCATACGAAGAAGCGGTTGCTCTAGACGATCTTTCCCGTACATGATTTTTGAAAGGAAGTAACCTTTGATACAGTTTAGGCCTTTGTTCACAGGAGCTTCAGGGTCGCCTTGTGTCGCCACAACTTTACCGTTTTGAGTCCCTACAAGTACCGAACAACCAGTACCACAGAAACGACAAGGTGCCTTGTCCCATGTGATTTTTGTTTGATCAGAGCTCGCAATTAGATTGGTTGCCGAAGCAGGAAGCGTAACTCCAGCTACTGCTGCTGCTGAAGCCGCTGCGTTCGCTTTTACGAACGCTCGTCTTGTCATTTTCATACTTCACCCTCAATATGGGAATGGTCTGTTCTAGTGTCTTCGTCCATGTCGTCTAGATCTTTCTCAATTTGATGGAAAATGAGAGCTACGTTTAGGACTTTCGGTAGATTATTGATTGCATCAATGGTGTCGGTCACAAAACCTTGGTTTTCAGTTTCAAGAACGACGACGATCTTGCCCTCAGGGCTGTCGCCATAAATTTCCGCATTTTCAAACTTTTCAATTTCTGTCTTAGTTTCGGTCAGGTGCTCGGGTAAGCAATGAACGACTAAGCTAGAAATATGCACTTCATTTAGTGCCATATGATTTTCTCATTGTGGTATCAGGTATTTATTACGTTTATCGATGAAGTAGGGCAGACCGAAACACATGCGCCACACCCTGTGCAATCGCTTAGCTTTATCTTTGGTTTGGCAACACCGCCAGCTTGTAGCGAGAACGTGATGGCCATAGGCTCACATAGGTCACCACAACTTCGACACTCTACATTTTTGTATGCCAAACAGGAGTCATTTATCTTTGCTTTTGCTGTCCAAGGTTTTTCATCCATACCTTTAAATATAGGCTCTGGACAGATTTCTGCACATCGATAACAGAAAGTACATTCATCAATATTAAAGTTAACGAGAGGAAAACCACCATCCCCAGCAACAATAATGTTGTTTTCGCATGAATCGATGCATTTATTGCAACGAGTGCACAGTTCAGTAAAAGTGGCGAGATTCGCAACCCAGGGCAGTCTAGCGACTTCCTTGTCGAGTGCTTTGCGTGTAAAAAATCGTCGTCTACTTTGATCTATCATTTATCGCGCCAATGATTTGATTCTGCGAAACATCGATAACCGTTGATTCGAGAATTGCCCCGTTAATATTCTTTAATTTTACTATACATAAATTGTAATTTTGGTAACAATTCCATAAATACCTCTTTGTAGGTAATTGAAGTGCAACATTGTTTTGGATCAATAAATTAGCAGCGATACTTCACCATAGTGTGAACTGGCAACCTTCTGGTATGATTAGAATAAAAGGGATTACGAGATAAATAGCATATGAACAGGGCCACAAAATCGGTAACCGGGACTATCGCGAAAGCGATGATGCTCATATTAACCCTCTCAATTGCAACAACCAGCTTTGCGATTTTCACATTAGCCTCTAGTTTGACGGATGCGGAAGCTGTGAATGTATCTGGTTCGATGCGGATGCAAAGTTACCGATTGGCTCATGATATGCAGTCTCAGTCGTCTTTGTATTTGGTTCATGTGGACCAGTTTGAACGTTCGCTATATTCACCTTCGATGAAAGCGCTCCAATCCTGGGATGTTCCCAAAGAGATCACTCAAGATTACTATGAATTGATTACTCGCTGGCACCAGTTAAAGAAAGTACTGAGCAGTGATGAGAAAGAGCAGTATCTATTGCTTGTGGCTGATTTTGTTGATCGTATCGATCATTTCGTATTTAAGCTCCAAAGACATTCAGAGAAAAAACAGATACGTTTGGCATGGGCTGGTGGTCTTGGTCTTGGTGGCATTCTTTTCGTTGCCGTTTATGTGGTGCTTTTTGTACGTCGCGAAGTCGTAATACCACTTAATATGCTGGTATCTGCTAGTGAGCAAATTCAAAATCGCTCTTTTGATGTCAACTTGGACTTCAAGTCTGAAAATGAAATGGGCATTTTGGGTGATGCTTTTCAAGACATGGCAACCGATTTAGGCAAACTTTATCGAGGGCTAGAAGATGCCGTAAATGAGAAAACGCATAAACTCCAGCATGCCCACCAGTCACTGAAAGTGCTTTATCAGTCATCACAAGAGTTGTCGGGTACACGAATATCTAAAGAGAATTTTGAAGCAATATTACGCTATATTATAAGTATTGAAGGCATAGAATGTGTTGAACTAAAGGTTTATGAGGAAGAAGGTAAGCCTTGGGTTGCCAGTGAAGGTCACTTTGTGTGCGATGCTAACGAGAAAAATAAATCCCTAGAGTTAGCTGGCCAAAGTTTGGGCAATTTGAGGTTCCAATATTCGTTGCCCTGCCCAGATGATAAATTAATGGATAATTTTGTTCGAATACTGTCTAGAGCTGTTTATTATAATAAAGCTCAAATGCAAAGCGAGCAGCTCATTTTGATGGAAGAGAGAGCCACCATAGCGCGAGAGTTGCATGATTCGTTGGCACAATCTTTATCGTATTTAAAAATACAAGTGACCTTACTTAATCGCTCACTTTCTAAAGATATTGAAGATGCAAACAACAGTCGTTCATCAAAGGTGGTTGGGGAAATAAAAAACGCCCTAGACAATGCTTATACGCAATTACGAGAGTTACTGACGACCTTCAGGCTTTCGATCAAAGAGGGCACCTTTGGTGAAGCGTTAACAGAAATGCTTAGTCAGTTGAATCAACAGACAGATGCACGAATAAAAGTTGAAAATGAGTTTTCATCTTTAGAGTTGAGTGCTAATCACCAAGTACATTTATTACAGCTAATTAGAGAAGCAGTACTTAATGCAATGAAACATGCCAATGCGACGAGTATTGCGGTTAGATGTAGTGAAAATTTAGAAGGTCTGGTTACTGTCAGTGTCATTGATGATGGGGTGGGCTTTGATAAAGATATCCAAAAGCATGACCACTATGGCATGAGTATCATGCAAGAACGTGCGGCTAGGCTAAATGCTAAGCTTAATGTTAATACCTCAGTAGATTCTGGTTGTGAAGTTATTTTGACTTTTCAAAGAAGTAAGGAGCTTTTAAGTGAATAAATTTAGCGTCATGCTCGTTGATGACCACCCATTAATGCGTCGTGGAATTGGCCAGTTATTGAGCTTCGAAGAGGAATTTGAAGTCGTAGGGGAGGCCAGTAATGGTGCGGACGCAGTCGCGATAGCCAAAGAGCAAGAGCCAGATTTAATTCTTCTTGATCTCAATATGAAAGGCATGTCGGGTCTCGATACACTAAAAGCATTACGAGAAGATGATTTTCAAGGCTATATTGTTATTCTAACGGTTTCTGATAGCCCTGCCGATATTGACTCGTTAATTAAGGCTGGTGCCGACGGTTATCTTTTGAAAGACACTGAACCTGATGAATTGGTTGGCCTGTTGCTGAGCTTAGATAAAGGCAACAAAGTGTTTAGTCATGCCGTAAAGGAATACTTAGAGCAGCGTTCAAATGCAGATGATGTATTTACAACCCTGACAGAACGTGAAATGCAAATCCTTCAAGAAGTCGCTAAAGGATTCCGTAACAGGCAGATCGCCGACCGTTTGTTTATTTCGGAGTCAACGGTAAAAGTTCACATGAAAAGTTTGCTAAGAAAGCTACAGGTTCCGTCTCGAACGGCAGCGACAGTTCTCTATTTGGAAAACTTTGGTGATAGTATTAGCTAACTCAGTCATTGAACGTAAAAGGGAGCCAATTGGCTCTCTTTTTCGTTCAATGCAGTTCATGCTACAAAAAACGTGATGATCTAGAGCGAACTTTGTTAAGGCGAGTCGTGGGCAAAAGTGCTTTGTTCGACAAGTATTTATGCTGAGACTGGCCTTTTTCGAGTTATTATGCACTGATATTGGTTATTATCTCTCATTGTTGAATAGCATAGTTTGCAAAGTTGCCTAATTTTATTAGTATAGAATTTGAATAAGGAAGCAATATAAAGCAGTAGGCACTATTAAATGGAATTTAAACTAGCAGAATATTCTGATTACCAGCGCATTGCAGAGTTGCATGCAGTCAGTTGGCAAGCCGCATACCAGGGAATGATGAGGCAGAATTACCTAGATGAGCACGTTCTTAATGACAAGACGGTGATTTGGCAAACACGACTACTTAACCCTCCTTTTAGTCAACATTGTGTGATCGCTGAGGATAAAGGACAGTTACTTGGTTTTGTGTGTTTATTTGGCAACCACAGCGCCGAATTTGGCACCATCATAGACAACCTACATATTAGCCGCTCGGCACAGCAGCAAGGCCTGGCAAAGGCGCTACTGGCCCACTCTTTGCAGTGGGTACAGAACTATTATCCAGACAATGGCATTTTTTTAGAAGTCTTGCAAAAGAACACTTCTGCCGTTCGATTCTATGAGTCTATTGGTGGAGTGAAAGTAAGAGCTCAGAAAGGGGACTCTCCTTGTGGCCGAAGAATTGACGAGTTTGTGTATTGCTGGGAGTCGCCTGATGAATTACTCGATCATCTTGTGGTAACCGGCTAGTAGATCAAAATAAACGTTTAAAGCCTAGTTGATACTAGGTTTTTTTTTTGCCAGGCACTCCGCTAGCTATTTTCCACGCTATGTTTTTATTTTAGCCAGCCTCCTTTACACCAAAAACTACAGACCTACTTAAAACTGATCTTGTTACCGCAACAAGAATGCGACTTAGGCAAGAAAGGTAACGCGCTTTACTTTAACGCCACACTAACAAGTCTCCCCATTGAAGATAATTGTTGTATACCCTCCGTAATTGTTAATAAATCGCACACCAGTTTGCATTATTGTAACCATTAGTTTGTGTGACAAACCTCACTAAAAGGTAGCAATTTCCCTTAAAGTTCAATCTAAAAATATAATAAAAGGTTTTTAAAGATAAATACATATTTATTTATGCTTTAGTTATTGATTTTATTGTGTTTTTTGGTTTTTATAAAAGTGTGATTTAGATAGGCATTTTCAATTTATTAGGATTGATGAACAATGTTTTATTGGCGAGAATTTGTCTCGTTCACTAAAACATGATTTCCAATTTTTGATTGATATGACGAGTGAATGATTTAATTGCTTCATTCACTGTAAATCGAAAATTAAAGATAAGAATTAAATAACAATCCTTGGGGTTAATAATGAAAAATGTATTTAAGCTATCGCTAGCTGCTTCGCTGATCTCTGTCGCTATGGGTGCAAACGCTGGTATCAGCATTGCGGACAACGAAAAAGGCAACTTCTCTATCGGTGGTGATGTTGAATTTGATTTCAACTTCCAAGACCGTGAGTCTGTAGAGAGTAATGAATTCAACCAAACAGGTCGTATTTTACTTGAGTTTGCTGGTGAGCGTTACACCACTAACGGCCACGTATTCCAATTGAAAGCTCAGCCACTAATGGGCAGTGACGGCAACGTTAATCTTGATGATGCGTGGTTTGCATTTGGCGCCCAAGATGGTTGGAACGTACGTATGGGTCGCTTTGAAGCGTTCGACATGTTCCCTGTGGGTCAAGATACTTTCCTAGAGTACTCTGGTGATACCTCGAATGATCTTCTTGTATCTGGTGAAGCTTACGTTTACCAAATGAAAGAAGCGCGTGGTCGTGGCGCAGATGGTCAAATTATGTACAGTCAATCGTTTAACAACCTATACCTAGAGCTAGCTTCTATGATTGGTGACCGTTCGAACCTGTTTGCTGATGGTAAATACCACGGGCAAACAATCGAAGATAGCAAAGACAACATCTTGCTACGTCCAGTAGTGGGTTACCAAATGGGTAACTTTGGCATTGCAGCGTCTTTAGAAACAAGCCTTGTTAAAGATGCTGTTACAGTAAAAGGTGCAAACGGTGAGCTTGTCGACATCGCAGACCGTACAGGTTATGGCGTTACAACGAACTACAATGCTGGTGACTGGAATCTAATCGCTAACTTTGCGTACATGGACGCAGTTGATGAGAACAACATGTCTGTAGGCGTAAACGCATTGTTTAAAGGTTTCGGTCTTGGTTATGTTTGGGCAGAGAACGAATATGAATCAAACAAACTTGGCACATACGCGGACGGTAAAGTAAATGTTGATACGCTTTACGCATCGTATGAGTTCGCTGATGTACTTGCTGTGGACGATTTCTCTATCTACCTAGGTGCATACCACACGAAAGTGGACGACAAGACAGTACAACAAAATTTTGCTGAAGATAAAGACACTGGCGTACGTGTACGTTTCAAATACTTCTTCTAAGCGCATAGTCGTATAGAACACGAATACCACTGCCTTAACTAAAGCGAAGCCAATCGGCTTCGCTTTTTCTGTGTTTAGCGAGCAGTGCTCTTAAACATCAGAGAACGCTTGTTAGCTTCCGTTTCTCTGTATTGAGATACTGCAATACTTGCGCTCCCTCCATTGCTCTGCTTAAGTTACCCATCAAGTCTAAATGTGTTTTCAAAATATGCGGGAGGCTAAATGAAAACTATTGGTATGCTTGGGGGTATGAGTTGGGAATCAACTGCCCACTATTATCAAGCGCTTAATCAAGGAGTCAAAAAGAGACTTGGCGGCCATCACTCGGCAGAGGTTCTGATGCGAAGTGTTGATTTTTCATCTATCGCTGAAAAACAAGAACAAGGAGATTGGCTCGGGTTAGCTGAAACCCTTGCAAAAGAGGCTAAGAAGCTTGAGGTCGGAGGGGCTGACTTTCTCCTGATTTGCACGAATACAATGCACAAAGTTGCACCAGAAATAGAGCAATCCTTGAATATCCCACTCCTTCATATTGCAGATGTGACAGCAAAGGCACTTGCTCAGTCTGGCGTTACTAAAGTGGGTTTATTGGGCACGGCTTTCACGATGGAACAAGACTTTTACAAAAAACGATTGATAGACGATTTTAGTATAGAGGTCGTTGTACCCAACGGCGTCCAACGCAAACTAATCCATGATGTGATCTATCAAGAGTTGGTCCATGGTATAGTCAATTCAGTGTCCAAAAGTGATTTTTTGGTCGTAATTGATGATTTAAGAGAGCGGGGTGTAGAAGCTGTGATATTAGGCTGTACGGAAATTGCAATGCTTGTTCAGCCGCAAGACACAGTTGTGCCTTTGTTTGATACCACAGAACTGCATGCCCAAGCAGCTATAGAGTTGGCACTCGCTTAGATATCATCCATTACGTTACGTTTTTGAAAACGTTAAAC